>CABYCK010000001.1 GCA_902517535.1 uncultured Pelagibacteraceae bacterium
CAAGAGGAAGTTTAAGGGAAACCTTTAATAAAAAGATTTTTAGACATAATAAGTTTGTATTTGAGTATTGTACTACTTCTAAAAAAAACTCTTTAAGAGGTTTTCATTTTCAATACAAGTTTCAACAAGCTAAATATGTGAATGTTTTAAAAGGTAAAATCATGGACTCTGTAGTTGATCTAAGAAAAAATTCTAAAACTTTTGGTAAAGTGTTTAAAATAATTCTTTCAGAAAAAAATTGCCTAAGTCTGTACATTCCTGAAGGTTTTGCGCATGCATACTATAGCTATGATCCGGTAAATATTGTTTATTATAAGTTAAGTAATTATTATAAACCTCAATTTGAAAGTGGTATAAATGTTGAAGATAAAAAATTTAAAATGATTTGGCCCAAAACAAAAAAAATGATTTCAAAAAAAGATAAAAAGTTATTGTCATTCGATCATTTTTGTAAAAATTACAGTTATCTGTAATCTGACAAATCTTTAACAATAATTGGCAATTCTTTTACAGAATGATATCTTAAAAACCAGTAAGATAAATATCTTTCAGCTAAGAACCCATAGATTCTTTTTAGTCCATATCCATCTAACTCACTGTTACCAAAAATATTTTCACATTTTTCAAGCCAAGGAAAAATTGACTCATAGTATGATTTTAAAATATTTGTTTTACAAATAAACATGTTATGAGGGTTAAATGAGGTGTTTTCATTAACAAATTCTTCAAATTTAACCTTATCTTTTTCATTTAAAAGATTTATAGCTTTTCCTATATTTCCTTTTCCATGAAATAAGTCAAAATGAAATTTTATTGTTCTTTTTTTTTTAATAAAAAAAGTGGATGGTTTAGAAATAAAACCAAAAAAATGATTCTTCAAAATTTTAATTAATTTATAGTTTTCTACTGAAAATTTATTTCCTAAAATACAATCATATTCTTTGAAATCATCAATTTTATTTATAATAGATATTTTACTTAAATCATCAAAAGATAGTTCCTTTGTACTCATTTGTTTTGATACAAAGAATTTTCTATACTGGCAAAAGCCAACCCAATCTGTTTTGATATTATTGATATAATTTTTCCAAATCCAGTAGTGAAAAGTATACTCTCCATAAAAAGGATTTTTCTTTGATATATTATCACCAGACTTGTCACTTAAAAATTGATTAGAAAATGTTTTATCCCCTAAACCGACTGGAATAAAAGAAAGTTTATTAATTTGATCTAAATGATCAGGATTCATTGTTAGACAAAACATCGATATATTGTTCATAAATTTTGGTAGCGAGGGGCGGATTCGAACCGCCGACCCCAGGCTTATGAGTCCTGTGCTCTAACCAACTGAGCTACCTCGCCATTTACATAACTTATATTATATTTAATATTTGTTTAAAATAATTAATTTAATAGTTAGAGATCAAAAACTTTTTGGATTTCACTAAATTCTACTTCTAAATGACCAATATTTCCATAGTAGTTATGTCTCAAAGGTTTTTTGGATACACATTTAAATTTCAATTTAGATTTGATAGCTAGATTTTCAATTACTTTTCCATCAGTTGAAGGTTTAATCTCTAAAATTTGAGTTTTTGGTCTACAAAATATTAAATTTGCAAATCCTGCTCCATGAAGTCCTATTATTTTTTCTGCGTTATAGAATGTTTTAACTTGTTCTGTAAAAGATAATTCTGCTAATCTGATAGGTTGATACCCCTCAATTCTTAAATTATTAATAATTTCGTGTTCATTGATAATCTTTCTATATTCTTTGTGATTAGACTTTGCGTCTCCTCTATCAATGTATATCTTTTTCGGAAATGTTCGATCAGGCATGACTTTTTCATCTAGAAAAGACGCTCTTAACCAATTATGCATCCAATTAGGAAAATTTTGTATTTCATTAGAAGCATCGTTTTTTAATACATATGGATGGTCAGTAGAAATAATTGAATTTGCCTTTATATGTCTACATTTAATACTGGATAGTCTTTTTTCTTTAGGGATATTTAACAAATCTAAGGACTCCTTTTGAAACCTTTGATTCAAATTTGGAAATAAAAAATAATCTATTTTATCTAAATTATATGAATTTTCTAATATTCTAAGTCTAGGTAATACATCAAAAATCCAATGCCAATAATTAAAATTTCCTGCTCCACCTGTAAGTAAAGAGAATACTGTCCCTTTTAATTTTTTCATTAACCTTGGAGTACCGTTGTATAAAATAGTATTTTCCTCAATAGGATGAAATTTTGTATTTCTTATTTGAAATGATGGACCTTGTAAAATTTTGTTATTGTGAATTACTCCTGTATCGTGAATTGTGTCAGTATAGATTCTTGAGTCTTCGACATGATAAACTTTATAATTAATGTCTGGTTGAAATTTTGATATCGATACTTTTAATTTCTCACTTTTGAATTCAAATTTATCAATTTGACCATATATTAATTTAAAAATTCCATAAGAAATTTCTTTAAAGATCGATTTTAATTTTTTTTTAATAGTATTAATCAAGATAATATTATAATTATAATCTAACGTTTGGAAATAATTAAATCGAAATTATGAAAAAAATAGCGCTAATCACTGGTATAACTGGTCAAGATGGTTCTTACCTTGCAGAATTTTTATTAAAAAAGGGATACTCAGTTCATGGTGTCGTTCGAAGAGTCGCTACAGAAAATGAAGATCATAGATTTTGGCGAATAAAAGGTTTTATAAATAAAATAAAAATCCATTCTGCCTCTTTAGAAAGTTACGCAAGTATTATCAACATAGTTTCTAAAATCAAACCACATGAAATTTATCATCTCGCTGCTCAAAGTTATATTGATTATGCTTTTAAAGACGAATTTTCTACGTTGAATACAAACATTAACGGAACTCATTTTTTGTTGTCAGCTATAAAAGAATTTACACCAAAAACAAAATTTTATTTTGCTGCTTCATCCGAAATGTTTGGTAAAGTTAGAAAAATACCTCAAAATGAATTAACTCCTTTTTATCCAAGATCAACATATGGTATTTCAAAAGTTGCAGGATATGAATTAACAAGACATTACAGAGAAGCTTATAATTTATATTGTTGCAGTGGAATATTGTTCAACCATGAGTCTCCGCGAAGGGGATTTGAATTTGTTACTCGAAAAATTACTCATGGGGTTGCTAGAATTAAATTTGGTTTACAAAAAAATTTAAAACTAGGAAATCTTAAAGCTAAAAGAGATTGGGGTCATGCTAAAGACTACGTTAGAGCGATGTGGCTGATGTTACAAAAGAAGAATCCTGAAGATTTTGTAATTAGCACTGGTATTCAGCACACAGTTGAAGATTTCGCTAAACTGGCTTTTAAAGAAATTGGATTAAATTATAAAAAATTTATTAAAATTGATCAAAAATTATATCGTCCTTCTGAGGTAGATTCTCTTCTGGGTGATTGTAAAAAAGCCAAAAAAAAACTTAAGTGGAAAACTGAATATAACTTTAAAAAACTTGTGAAAGATATGGTGTTAGAAGACGTAAAATTTGTAAAAAAAGAAGGCTATTAATTTTAATAAATGTTATCCATAATTTCAAAATTTCAAAATAATAAAAAAAAACATATAAAGGAATTAAATAAAAAAATTATTAATAATATTAATAATATTTCTAATAAAATCGAAAAAAAAAGAAATATAACCTTTCTGCATTCTGGTCATTTAGGAGATATAATCAATTCTTTACCTGTAGTTAAAGAAATTTCAAAGAAAGTTAAATGTAATTTTCTAATAAAAACTCATTCTTCAAAAAATATTAATCTAACAAAAGATGCTTTCAATAAAATTTACCCCTTGCTTAAATCTCAGCCATACATATCAAAAGTTGATCAATATCAAGGGCAGAAAATTGACATTAATTTGGATTTTTTTAGAGAATTGCCAATAAATTTTAACGTTGATTCTGTTAGGTGGTATTCACATTTAACAGGTGTTTTTCCAGATTTAAATAAACCTTATTTGCTTAATATAAAAAAAAAATATGAATATAAAAACAGTATTATAATAATTAGAAGTTTGAGAAGACAAAATAAAAATATTAATTTTAATTTTTTAAAAAAAAACAGAAAAATATTTTTTATTGGACTTTATCCAGAATATCTTGACCTAAAAAAACAAATAAAAAATTTAAATTTTTATAATTGTAAAAATTTCTTAGAGATGGCAGAAATTATCAACTCTTGTAAGCTTTTTATCGGTAATTTATCATTTGGATATACTATAGCTGAGGCTCTTAAGGTTCCAAGGTTACTAGAGTCATATTTGGATTTTCCTTTAGTTTACCCCAATGGAAAAAAGGGTTATGAATTTTATTTTCAACGACATTTTGAGAAAAAAGTGAAAGAGATGATTTAATTTAATTAACTTTGATGTTCGGTAATGGAAAAATAAATTTTACACCTTTCTTTAGCATCTTTCTTTCTCTTCTAAGTATTTGATTTTTAAAATGCCAGGGTAAAACCAAATAATAATCTGGTTTTTTATTTCTAGACTCATTTTCAGAAATAATTTTTATATTAGTGCCAGGAGTGTAGAGGTCAAACTTATTTTCATTTCTCTCAGCAATATAATCAATATATTTTTTATCTATTCCAAAGTATTGGAGCAAAACATTGCCTTTCGTTGATGCTCCATAACCATGAATAATTTTATCTTGTTTTTTTATAATATCTAATTTTTTCAAAAGTTTTTTTTTTATTTTATTGATGGTTGAAAAAAACTTAATTAATGTGATTTTTGAATTTATTTTATTTTTTTTCTCTCTTTTTAAAACTTTTTGGACTTGATTTTTATTTATCTTAAAATTTGAATTTTCATGGGAAATATAAAATTGTTTGCTTGCTCCGTTTATTTCATTTTCAATAATATCAATTACTTTTAATTTATTACTTTTACACATGTCGACTAACACCTTGGTTGAATAATATTCCAAGTGTTCATGACATATAGTATCGAACATCTTATTCTTTAAAATAGAATCTAAATCTGCAAATTCTAATACAAAAATACCATCTGCGTGCAAAATATTTTGCACTTCTTTTAAAAATTTATTTGGTTTTTCTAAATCGTAAAATACTGAAAGAGCAGTAATTATCTTAAATTTCTTTTTTGTTTTTTTCCTAATTAAACTTTTAGAAAAAAAATTTGAAACTTTAAAATTAATGCTTTTGTAAGATTTAATGTATTTCTTTACTAGGGGATCTATACCAAATGTAATTATATTTTTTGGATAAAATTTTAACAATGTAGCATCGTTGCTTGCGATATCTAAGACTAACTGATTTTTTTTTAATTTTACTCTTTTTTTTAATTTTTTAACCACATTTTTTAAATGATTTACCATTGACTCATTTATTCCACTTCTATAGCCATAATCGGGTCCGTACAGATACTTTAAATTAAATTTATTTTCTAGTTGGACTAAACCACAATCTTTGCACATGACAATTGATAGTGGAGCTTTTTTTATTTTTTTATCTTTTTTCGGAAACTTTCCTGTGTAACTTATTTTTCCTAAAGAAAATACTTTTGTTAGATTTCTTCTATTACAGTTTCTGCACCTTTTAATTTTCATTGCTTAAGTTAAGAAGTAGTAAGTCTATTAGGTTATAATTAAACAATTATATTACAGACCTATGTCTAAATCATTAAGATTAATTTTTTAAAATACTGATATTTTAAATAATTATAGTGAAAGTATGATGCCAAAAACTGTTACAGCGGAAACTGCTGCTACAGAAAGAGCGATATTGCTATTTCTCTCTTTTTTCTTCTCTTCGTTTAATCTTTCAAGTAAATCGGTAAGCTTAACTTTATCTTTGTTTAGAAAATTAACTTCTCTGTTAATGTTTGAGTAATTGTTGAACTTTAACTGTTTGCTCATTATTGTATAGAAACACATCAGAAATATTTTTAAATAGAAAAGGGGTGCATTATGGGTCAAAATAACTAAAATTCGCCTATTATGATATATGTAAGTATATATAGATTATAAAGTATCTAATCTAATAGAGCGTCTTCGGCTGGGGTGTAATTTAAATTGAATGCGTCTGCAACCCCTTTGAATGTAATTTTTCCTTTATAAATATTTAATCCCGCTAAATAATTTTTATTTTCTTTCAGTGTTTTTTTATAACCATTATCTGCTAGCTCAATTAATAATGGTAAGGTTGCTTTGTTTAGAGCCATAGTAGAAGTTCTGGGTACTCCGCCTGGCATATTAGCAACGCAGTAGTGAACTACATCGTCAACTAAATAAGTTGGATTAGCATGAGTTGTTGGTTTACTTGTTTCTACACAACCTCCCTGATCTATAGCAACATCGACCACTACTGATCCTCTTTTCATTGATTTAATCATTTCTTTTGTAACTAGTTTAGGAGCTTCTGCACCAGGTATTAAGACGCCTCCAACTAAAAGATCACATTCAGTTATTAATTTTTTAAGATCAGCCTTGTTACTTTCTGTTGGTATAATTTTGTCACCAAACTTTTCATGTAATTGTTTCAATCTTTCTTTTGATTTATCTACAACAAAAACTTTTCCTCGCATACCCGTGGCTATGATAGCTGCATTTTCTCCAACAACTCCTCCACCCAAAATCACTACATTTGCTGGTTCAACACCTGGAGCTCCACCTAGTAGTAAACCTCTTCCTTTTTGATTTTTTTCAAGTGAATGTGCTCCTGCTTGAATAGACATTCTTCCAGCCACTGCACTCATAGGTGCCAGTAAAGGTAAACGACCATTGTCATCTGTTACCGTTTCATAAGCTATACAAATTGACTTTGTTTTAATTAAACCCTCTGTAAGTCCTTTTGCTGCAGCTAAGTGAAGATAAGTATAAATAATTTGATTTTCTCTAATCATTTTAACCTCATTTATTTGAGGTTCTTTTACTTTTACGATTATCTCAGAATTTTTAAAAATTTCCTCTGGTTGTTCTATTATTTTTGCTCCTGCTTTTTTATAATCTTCATTGCTAAAACCTGCTTCAAAACCCCCGTTATTTTGTACCAAAACTTCATGTTTTTTATTAGTTAGTATTCTAACACTATCTGGAGTTAAACCAATTCTGTGCTCTTGAAGTTTGATCTCTTTTGGAACTCCAATAATCATTTAGGACTTAGAGTAGTTTGAAATACCTGTTCTTAGTTTTTCTATTATTTCATCTATATGTTTTTTTTCACAAATAAATTGGGGAGCTATAATTAAATTATCCCCAGTATTCTTAAAATTTACACCAGCGTCATAACAATGTTTGAAAACCTGATACCCTGCTTTACCTGGTTTTTCTTTCATATTTATTTCTATTCCCCCCATCATCCCGTAGCCTCTTATGCTTACAACTTCTTTAAGATCTTTTAATGAATGTAGTCCATCTTGAAAATATGGGGACATTTCTTTTGCTCTATTAATTAAATCTTCTTTATCAAAAATATCTTGGACCGCTAAAGCTGCTGCTACAGCGACAGGTATTCCTGAATAAGTATATCCGTGAAATAATTCAGGAGTTCCTTCTGGTGCAGACGAAGCATCTAAAACTGCATCATAAATTTCTTCTTTAACAGCAACTACTCCCATTGGAACAACACCATTAGTTGTAGCCTTAGCCATTGTCATGATGTCGGGAGTAACATTCCATTCTTGAGCTGCAAATGCAGATCCAGTTCTACCCCATCCAGTAATTACTTCATCAAATATTAATAAAATTCCATGCTTGTTACAAATATCTCTAATTCTTTTTAAATAGCCTTTTGGAGGTACTAAAGTCCCAGTTGATCCTGCAATTGGTTCAATTATGCAAGCAGCGATATTTTCACCCCCAAAATTCATTGCAATTCTCTCTAAATCTTCGGCCATTTCAACTCCTGTATCAGGTTCCCCTTTTACAAATTTATGTTCAGGTAAATGTGTGTGACGCATATGCTGAACACCAGGCATTAATACACTTGCAAATGTTTTCACATTATTAATCATGCCCCCAACTGTAGTAGCTCCAATATTCATGCCATGATAACCTCTCTCACGTCCTACAAATCTAAATCTCTTAGCGTCTCCTTTAGCTCTATGATAGGCGATTGCAATTTTGATTGCTGTTTCTACTGCTGTAGAACCGCATATTGTATAAAATATTCTATTAATTCCTTCGGGTGTTTTTTTAGCTATTCTGGTAGCTAATTCAAAAGACCCACCATAACCTTGATTAAACGGCTGGCAATAATCTAATTTATCTAATTGATTTGATACTGCTTCAGTAATTTCTTTTCTTCCGTGCCCTAGAGGATTGCAAAATAATCCTGAACTAGCATCAATCATTTTTTTACCTTCATGATTAGTAAGGTAAACACCTTTTGCATCAGTAATTAATCTAGGATTTTTTTTAAAATTTTTATTATCTGTAAACGGCATCCAATGCTCGTTTAAAGAATTGGGAATATTAGTTCTATTAGAAGAGCTCATTTATGAAAGTAGTAGACAATTGTTAAATTAAATCAAGAAATATTGTATACAACCTTTGATTGAACTCAAAAAGAACATGGAAGACTTAAAAGTATTGTTTACTCAGAAAAGTAAGTGCCAAAATTACCTGACGGTTCTTGTTTACTTAACTTAAAAATTCATTTTTAATCTTGTTAATTAACAAACTATATAGGGAGATATATGAAAAAAATAATAAGCGCTTTATTTGGTATGTTACTTGTTTTTTCTTTAAATACTTCAGTGGCTAATGCTGCTGCTAAAGAAGTAAGAATTGCATTCTTTTTAGAATGGGCAAGTCCAAACCAAGAAGATAAAGTTAAAGGGGCATTCGCTAAAGCATTTGGGGTTCCGGTAAAATGGACTAACTTTGCTACAGGTGGAGAAATGACTGAAGCAATGATGTCAGGAGATATAGATATCTCTTACTCACAAGGTCTAACTCCGTTTGTAAATGCTGTAAATAGTAAAAAACCAATTACATTAGTTGACGTTTCAATTCTTTATGGAATGAAAGGTACTACATGTGTTGTTGCTAATTCAACAGGCATTTCAAAAGCAAACGCTTCACAATTAGAAGGAAAAAAAGTAGCAGTTGCTCTAGGAACTATGGCAGATTACGTATTTAAAGAAACAATGAGAGTTGTAGGAGCTAATCCAGCTAAAATGACTGTTGTTGACATGGTACCTGAGGACTCAGCTGTTGCCTTAGTAAACGGTGACGTAGCAATGTCATGTTTGTTTGGAAAAAAATCTATAGCTAAAGCTTTAGAAGCGGGTAAATTAATGCTTTCAGTTCAAGAAGCTTCTGATAACGGAATAGCAGGTATTGATGTTACTTCAGTGACTAATAAATTTTTGAAAGAAAATCCAGGTATGGTTAAAACTTTCTTAGAAATTACTCACGCTGCTAATGAAAGATATAAAGCTGGTAAATCTGATTTTAACGTAATTGCTAAAGATGCAACTATGGATGTTAAGTCTACTAAAGAGCAGATGGCTAGCTTTGGTTTTCCAAGCACAAAACAACAAAAGAAAGAGTACTTTGGTAGAAAAGGTATACTTATGACTTATCTAGACGTTATGGGTAACATGTTTGCTACAGCAGAAAATCCTGCTCTTAAAGACTACTCTAAAGTTGTAACAACTAAATATTTACCATAGTTGGTAATTTTTAGTTATAATTAAGAAATTAAATAGGTGCCAATTTAAAAAATTGGTGCCTATTTTTCTAAGGGGATAATAAAAATAATTATGAGTGATTTAGTTTCTAAGAATTTAAACATGATTTTTAAATCTCCAAAGGGAGAAACAGTACACGCTCTTAAAGATATTAATTTTATATTAAAAAAAGGTGAATTACTAACTGTACTTGGTCCGTCAGGTTGTGGAAAAACAACTTTATTAAATATTGCAGCAGGTTTTTTGCGTCCAACCTCTGGGACTATTATTTTAGGAAATAATGAAATTAATGGACCAGGGGTTGATAGAGGAATGGTTTTTCAACAAGGAGCTTTATTTGAATGGCTCACTGTAGCAGAGAATGTAAATTTCGGTCTTCGAATGAAAAAGGAAGATCCAATCAAAACTGCAAAAAAAGTTGATGAGTGGTTGGAAATAGTTGGATTGCAAGGATTTGGAAATACACCAACCTATCAATTATCAGGTGGTATGCAGCAGCGGGTAGCGCTCGCTAGATGTTTAATCAATGACCCAGAATTAATTTTAATGGATGAACCATTAGGAGCCTTAGATGCTTTAACAAGAGAAAAAATGCAGTCTTTAGTTTTAAAGATTTGGAAAGAAACTGGAAAAACAATTGTTTTAATAACTCATTCTGTTGAGGAAGCTCTTTTGTTGGGTGAAAGAGTTTACGTGATGGCTCCAAGACCAGGAAGAATTCATAAAGAATATAATCTTCCCTTCGCTTCAATGGGTTTAAATCAAGATCTTAGAGAAATAAAAAATGATAAAGAGTTTGTTAGTAAAAGAGAGGAAATTTTATCAATGATATGGGACATGGAAGAAGAAATTATGGGTAAAGAAAATTAATATGTTTACAGGAGTTATAACGTTTTTAATTATTTTTGCAGTCATAGGAGCACTGCTTTACGGACGAAAATTAGTTAGAACAGAAAAAACTGATGCTGTATTTGGAAATCCAGACAGAGCAAAAGGTGGAGTTCATTGGATTATTGTTGGATCAAGTTTTTTACTTTTATCTTGGCTTTATTTTTCTTGGGATATAGCTAAATCCTTTTATCCGAAATCTGCAAATGAATTATGTCAGGTTGGAAAAGTCACAGACTCTTTATTATCACTTAAATATCTTTTTCCAATAGAAGAAAGACAGCACAAAAGTACAGCTATAATACAAAGAGAAAATATAAATATTAAAGATAAAATTATTGAAGTTAATAATCATCCAGTTTTAAAAAGTGAGGACAAGATTATATTCTTAGACTTGCTAGAAAAAACTAAATTTGTTCTTCCATCTTTAACTAATCCGAATTTATTAGAAGAAAAAAATATAACAACAATAAATAATTTAACTAATAGAATTATTATTTTAACAAAAGAATTTCCAAAAAATACTTACCCACCTCCTTTAAATCAAGAGGAAGAAACTAAAAGAATTGAAGCTTTAAAGAAACAACAAGGTTGGGGCACAACTGGAGAAGAGGTTCCTACTCTTCCAGAAAGTAAAAAAGGCCTTAAATTTCATACTGCTGCCATAGAACTCAATGAGATAAGTGACATATTTTTTGAAATGAGAAATCATAATCCTCAGTATTTGAAAATAACTGAAGAAATAAAAACCATCGCTAATAAATACAAAGATAATTTGAATGATAATCAAGATTTAGAATTATCTTGGATTAAAGATATTCTAAAACTTAATCAAAGGATAGAGTATGCTAGTATATTTCCTCCTAAAGCTTTAAATCAAATGGAGCAAGCTATAAGAGATTTTGATAAAGTTCAAAATAAGGAACAAGGAAACTTAAAATTCATCGATGCAGTTTTTTTTCCAGGTGGAACAATACTTTCAAGTGGACCAACTTGTTCAGAAGATGGGCCTGGAAGATGGTTGCCTAAACCGTCAGATACCTTCAGAATATTCGGTGACCTTTTAAAACCGAGTGTTGGGTTTAAATATGTTCCAATGATTTGGTATGAAATGATGGGTGTAAATCAAATTGTTGGCTTTATCCTTCCTGATTGGATTGCAGATCTGGTGCCAGGTAAATATCCAGTTCACTCAGAGGATGGAACAGTTAAGCCTAATTTTAAGAGCAAAGTTTTAAATGTAGTAACTGGAGAATTTGAGGCATTTAAAATCCCAATTCCTTACGGACATATTTGGGACTCTTTTTTAAGAGTTTTTATGGGATTAATGCTTGGAATTATCTTTGGTGTACCTTTAGGAATATTTATGGGACTTAATAGATTTGCAAAAGGTTTTTTTGATCCTTTAGTTGAACTTTATAGACCTGTGCCTCCATTAGCTTGGGCTCCTCTAGTGATTACTGTATTTGGAATTGATAATGTTGGAAAAGTATTTCTTTTATTTATGGTTTCTTTTTCAATCATGATTATTTCAGCGAGGGCTGGGGCTTCCGGAACTCAACTATCAAAAATACATGCAGCTCACTCTTTGGGTGCATCTAAATGGCAAATTCTTAGAGAAGTTATTTTTCCAAATTCTCTTCCAGAAATTTTGACTGGAGTTAGAGTTGCTATTGGTATGTGCTGGGGTACGCTTGTTGCTGCAGAATTTTTAGCTGGAACTACTGGTATCGGTTTTGTTGAAAACATTGCAAGAAAGTATATGCAGTATGAAGTTATTTGGATAACTATTTTCGTAATGGGTATGCTCGGTTTATTATTTGATGTAACAATCAGAAAAATAATTGACAAAACTATTCCTTGGCGAGGAAAAGGATAAAAAACCTTATTTTCAATTGATGATTGTAACTATTCTGACTGTTGAATTGTCTGCCTTAAATTAATATAAATAATCAAGAAATATTCATTTTGGGTTTTTTATGAGAGTATGTTTAAGGATAGTTGCTATAGGTGTATTTTTACTAATAAATAGTAAAGCGTGGTCAGGCACGGTAACTATGCCATCATCTTTAACAGCAGATACTTCAGATTTCGTTTTACTCTCAGACTCTGGAACCGCGCCTAGTATAAGTGGATTCGATGGAACTCTTTTAGTCACGGCAGTAGCCTCAGCAGGTAATGTAAAAATTACTACCACTTCAAACACTTTAAGAGCTTCAGGTTATTGTGGTTATTCTTCTGATGCGGACTCAGAAGCATCTGATTGTTCAGGAAATAGTTTAACAGAAATTGGTTTTAGAGGAACACAGGCAAATATCAATACAGCTCTTGCAACATTATCTTTTAAAGGAGATGGTGCTGAGGGATCGCCAACAATTACACTTGCGGTAACACCGGCGGGAACTAATTACTATTCAGGTACGGGTCATTATTATGAAGTCGTTTCAGCAACAAAAACTTGGTCACAAGCAAAAACTTTAGCTGCAGCTAGTACTTATGAAGGATTAACAGGATATTTAGTTACCATTACAAGCGCTGGAGAAAATGCTTTTATAAAAGCAAAAGTAAGTACAAATTCATGGATTGGTGCCAGTGATGATAATGACGAAACAACTGGAACAACTGTTGAAGGTCATTGGCAATGGGTTACAGGACCGGAAGCTGGTAAAACTTTTTTTTTGTGATGATATAGATGAAAGCGATGGATGTGAAGTTGATGATGGATATTCTTATCAAAATTGGAATACTAATGAACCAAACAATTCTGGTAATGAAAGTCGTGGTCAATATTACAATACAAGTGGAAAGTGGAATGATTTACGGACAACTCATACACAAACTGCTTATATCATTGAGTATGGTGGACTTGACGGAGAAACTGCAACTGTATCTGGAACAACAACATTAACGATTAACTCTATTGAAGCAAGTGGAAGCTCTTATGAAGCTTTTGATGATAAACAGTTAGCCGGTATGGTGGAAGCGCAAACAGAAAGTGTAAAAAGATGGATGTTTAATTCTACTAATACTGTGCTTAGTAGAATGGAACAATACAGAAGAACTGGGGAAAATAGCAGTTTAAAATTAAGTAATATAAAATTAGCTCTAGCTAACAGCGGCGCTGATCAAAGTGTAGAAACAAGATTAGCAGAACATTATATAAAAAAATATTCTCAAATTGGATTAGACAGTAAAGGTATTTCAAAAGACAGTGTTGATAGTTTTATAAGTGAACTTCCATTAACTAGTTATTTAAAAGACGGATTTGGTCTTAAACCAAAAAAATGGGCTGTTTGGAGCAATGGCTTAATATCATCAGGCGGCATTGACTTTAATGTCAATCAATTAGGAAGAAAAAATGTATCAAATGGATTTACTATGGGTGCAGACATTGATCTAACAGATAACTCGTTATTTGGATTTGCTATCAGAGAGGAAAATGAAGATGTAACTGTTAGTACTGATGGATCTAAATTTAAATCAGATAACATAGCTATTACTTTTTATAATACTTGGTTTTCAGATAATGAGAACTTTAAAGGAGCTTTTGACACTTTTTTAAGTTTTGGAGAAACAACTCAATCAACTACAAGAGTTGTTGATGTATCAAATGATACTAAGGTAACTGGTGAGCTAAAAAGTCAACAAGCGTTTGGAGCGCTAAAATACAATTTCGTTAAAACTTTTAATAAAATTACTTTTAGCAACTATTCAAGTTTTAACTTCAGCTACACTATGTTTGATGATTATTCTGAAAAGGGAGATAGCAATTTAAGGTTAAGCTATGATGATAGAGATTTACAAAGTACTTCCTTAGCTTTAGGAACTGTTATTCATGCAGACTTTGGATTAAGAACATCAAAATTCTTACCCTATCTCAAATTAGATTTTAATGAGGATTTCTCTGATGACTCTACTTTAAAAGCCAATTACATCACTAGTTCATCAAATCAATATACTACACATATCAAGAAAGATTTTTCATCCTCAATACTTGCTGAAACAGGTTTTGACTGGAATTTCAACAATGGATGGAATTTATCAAGCACAATAAATAGAATTGATAAAAATGGTATTGGACATCAAAACTTTCTGAAATTTAATGCTTTTAAAGTTTTCTAAATAACATATTAATAACAACTTATGATTGGAATCTTAGGTGGCATGGGAACTCAAGCTGGTCTTGATTTCTGTAATAAATTAGCAAAATTAAATAAAGGGAAAACTGATCAAAAATATCCTTTGTTTGTTTTATATAATAAATCAAATATTCCTGGTCGACCTGAAAATCTTCATAGGTATAATAAAGTTTTAAATAGTCTTTTAAATGGATGTAAGTTTTTAGAAAAAAATAAATGTAAATTTATTGTCATTCCTTGCAATACGGCACACTATTGGTATGAAGATTTACAAAAAAAAATTAAAATTCCTATCATAAGCATGCCAAGAGAAGTGTATTTACATGCTGTAAAAAGATGTAGAAAAAATTCTAAAATAGGATTATTAGCTACAGAGGGAACTATAAAAACTGGAGTTTATAGTAAATTTTTTAATAAAAAATTTAAGTTAATTCACCCTAATAAGTCTATTCAATTTAAAAATGTTAATAAAGCAATCAAGCTAGTCAAAATGGGAAAAATTAAAAATGCAGCAAAAGCTATAAAGCCTGCTGTAAATTTTTTAATTAAGATGAAATGTAAAAAAATAATATTAGGATGTACTGAGCTTCCAATTGCAATTTTTGCTTTTAAATCTTTTCAAAAAATTAAAAAATCTAAAACATTTTTAGACCCTAATTTAATACTGGCCGACTCTTCTATGAAAAAATATAAAATCTAGGGTAACTTTTTTGCAAACTTCACAATATCTTCAATTAAAAGATCTGGCTGTTCCATTGCAGCAAAATGCCCACCTTTCGACATTTTAGTAAGTTGTTTAATGTTAAACATTCGATCTAAATAGGATTTTGGGGGCCATGTTGACATCTCAGCCGGAAATATTGCTATTCCAGTTGGTACTTGAATCTTTTTAAAATCTTTTGGAAAAAAACGACCTCCCTCCTCTCTTCTTCCATAGTAAATCCATGATGCAGTATTAAATGTTTTGGTTAGTATGTAGACCATAATGTTGGTCAACAAAATATCCTTAGAATAAACACTTTCTAAATCTTTGTTCTTTAAATCAGTCCAAAAATACATTTTCTCTAATATCCAAGCAGCAACTCCTACTGGGCTGTCCATCATTCCATAGCTTAAGGTTTGAGGTTTAGTTGCTTGCTGTGTTCTGTATCCATCTTGCATAATTTGATCTTTATCAAACTTTATTTGCCAATCTTTTTCTTCTTGATTTTGTGGTCCATCAGGAAGACGCATTGTTAAACAATTAATGTGTATAGCTTTACATGTTTTAGAATGATCATAAGCTAACCAATTACAAATTGTTGCACCCCAATCTCCTCCTTGAGCTAAATATTTTTTGTAACCAAGTTTGTGTACCATTAAGCTATTAAGAATCTCTGACATTTTTCTTGGTCCAATTGGGCGTGATGGCCTTCCAGAAAAACCAAATCCAGGTAAGGATGGAATAACAACATCGAAAGCATCTTCTTTTTTGCCTCCAAATTTTTCAGGATGAGCAAGTTTTTGAATTATATGTAAAAATTCCACTACCGAGCCAGGCCACCCATGCATTAAAAGAAGAGGCGTAGATTTAGGTCCACTTCCTTTTTCTAATATATAATGAATTTCAATATCATCAACAACAGTAATATAGTTAGAAAATTTATTTATTTCCTCTTCTTGTTTTTTCCAATTAAATGTATTTACCCAATAATTTGAGATTTCTTTCATGTACTCAAGATTGGTTCCATACTCCCAACCTCCATCGTCAGGCATTTCATGCCATGAATAATTTTTAACTTTTAAATTAATTTCTTGAAGAATGTCTTTTGAAACATTCAATTTAAATGGTTTTGTCATTGATATTATGAGTGACTAATCCAGATAGTTTTTGTTTGAAGGTATTGGTTTAAAGCTTCTGTTCCCTGATCTCTGCTCAATGAACCTGATTGTTTATAACCTCCAAATGGAGTTTTGATATCACCTTCTGAGAAAGTATTAACCGATACAGTTCCACAAGGTAAGTTTTTTGCAAAATAAAAAGCTTTATTTATATCTTGAGTAAAAACACTTGCGCATAAACCATACTTAGAATTACTTGCGATTTTAAGAGCTTCTTCTTCATCAGAAAACGTAAGTATACCAAGAACTGGGCCAAATATTTCTTCCTGAGCGATTGTCATATTTTCATCTAAATTATCAAATAAAGTAGGTTTAGCATAAAACCCTTTTTGATTTTTTTCAGAAACTCCTCCTAATAACAGTTTAGCACCCTCATCCATTCCTTTTTGTATAAATCCATCTACAGTTGATAAATGTTTTTTTGAAATCATTGATCCCATATTAGACGAAGGATCAAGAGGATCTCCAACCTTAAGAGCCTTTACTTTTTTGGTTACTTTATCTAAAAATTCGTCTTTAATCTTAGAATGAACTAATTGTCTCATATTTGCAGAGCAATTCTGACCTCCATTCCAGAAAGCAGAATTAATTGAGTTATTAATTAAATCTTCAGTTAGTTTTGCATCCTCTAAAACTATAAACGGGCTTTTTCCTCCCATCTCTAAACCAACGGGCTTAAGATTACTTTCTCCAGAATACTTCATTAGATAGCCACCAACTTCGGTTGACCCTGTAAATGATATTGCATTTATATCGTTGTGTCTGCCCAATGCCTCGCCAACATCTCCAAATCCAGGAAGTACATTTAAAACTCCATCTGGTAGTCCAGCTTCTTGTGCAATTTTTGCTACTTTAATAGCTGTTAATGGTGTGTCTTCAGCTGGCTTAATTATTATTGAACATCCAGCCGCTAGTGCTGGAGCCATTTTCCATACAGCCATCATTAAAGGAAAATTCCATGGAACTATTCCAGCAACAACTCCTATTGGTTCTTTTACTATCAAACTTGTAATGGATGGATCGGTTGAACTTGTTTTTCCAAAAACTTTATCGATTAACTCTCCATACCATTGAAAATGCATTGGCGCATCATTAGCTACTTCATTTATACAATCTCCAATTAATTTTCCAGTATCAACACTTTCAAGAACTGAATTTTCAACCCCATGTTTTCTTAAAAGATTTGCAAATTTTAATAAAATATCTTTTCTATGTTCTGGAGATGTTTTTGACCAAACACCACTTTCAAAAGCTTTTCGTGAAACTTTAACCGCTAGATCTACATCCTTTGAATTACACTTTGCTACTGAGCATAATATTTCTTCTGTAGCGGGGTTAATAGTATCAAATTTACCACCATCTATAGCATCAACATATTTACCGCCAATAAAAGCTCTTCCTTCAAATATAATTTTAGATGCGATAGTTTTATAGTTTGTATTTTCCATAATTTGTAAATAGATTACTCTAAATATTTATAATCGTATAGCACAATTATGAAAAAAATTTTTTTAATAATCTTGTTAATTTATCCTTTTGATCTTTTAGCTAATGAAAAAAATAAAGGTAATGAAACAAAAGTAGCAAAGTTCATAATGGAAAATATTCAAAAAGACTATGTAAATTGTTATAGCTTTTATAAAGTAGCTGCTGAAAGTTTTAAAAAAGCCAAAAAAGATATTGCTTTAATAGAAAGTTTAGAAAAAAGTGCTGATGTAGCTTTAAAATTTAATTATGAATTAGGTGAGATTATGGGATTTAATTCTGAAGTTATGGCTCAAATGACGAAAGATAAAGTAAATAAATTTGTCCTATTAGCAAATAAAGACTTTTCTTCTTTAGCAAAAAAATATGGATTGCTCTGTAAAAATTTAGTAGAGAACCCAGAAGAAAGAACTAATTATTGGCAAAATAAGGGTAATGAAAAATTTAAGTGAAAAAAAATATTTTAAAATTAAAATTAAGACAAATATTTTTAAAACATAAACTTTCAAAAAAACATGCGGAAATTAGTTCAGATTATCTAATTAAAGCAGAGATTTTAGAGGCAAAAGGTCATGGTCTTGCTAGACTCAAAATGTACTGTGATCGACTTGAAAAAAAATTAATTAATCCTAAACCAAAAATTAAGATTAAAAAGATTAGTTCTTCTATTTCATTTATCAATGCTGATAACAGCATTGGTTTTGTAGGTGCTGATATAGCTATAAAACAAGCTATCAAAAATGCAAAGAGAACTGGAATAGGATTAGTAGCCGTAAGAAAAAGTGGTCATTATGGACTTTCTAGTTTTTATGCGGAACAAGCGGTAATTAACAAATTAATGGTTTTTTGTTTTACTAATGCACCGGCAGCTTTAGCGCCTCATGGTGCAAAAAAATCCCTCTTTGGAACTAATCCAATTTGCTTTGGTGTTCCAACAGGAAAAATTCCTTTTATTTTTGATGCCTCAACTTCAATGATTAATAGAGGTACAATTCGTAGAGCCGATAAACTAGGACTCAAAATACCTTATGGAGTAGCTCTTAATAAAAAAGGGAAAATTACAACAAATGCAAAAGAAGCTCTTGAAGGTACTCAATTACCAATTGCCAACTTTAAAGGGTCTGGTTTAGCTTGGATGGTGGATATTCTTAGTGGAGTCTTAACAGGCAGCTCTCACGGGGGAAAAGTAAGAGATCCTTTTGATGATTTTTCAGGTCCTCAAAACATGGGACATTTATTTATTACAATTGATCCAAAAATTTTTATTGGAAGTAAATTTATCAAAGAAATGCAAAAAAATATAAAGTTTGTTAAAAACCTTCCAAAAATAAAAGGATTTTCAAATATATTGTACCCTGGTGAAAGAAAAAATAAAACGTATAAAAAGAATTTAAATAAAGATATATCTATACCAAAAAAAATTTTACTAGAAATGGAAGAACTAAATGCTATCAAATAAAGAAATTGTTTGTCCAAATAATTTATTATCAATTGCCAAAAATAAAGGTCCTGCAAAAGCAGTTGTGGTCAACTCCGGAAAAAAAGTTGTAATCTTATCAGCTAAACAAGCGGTGGAAGCTAACTTAATAATTCCAGTATTTGTTGGCGATAAACCTTTAATTGAAGATATAGCAAAAGAAATTAATTGGGATATTTCCAAATATGAAATTATTCATGAGCCTATTGAAAATAATACTGCTCCTATAGCTGCTAAATTAGCTAGCGAAGAAAAAGTAAAGATTATTGTTAAAGGCCATATTCACACAGACGTCTTAATGAAAGCAGTGTTAAAAAGAGATTTGAATTTAATCGGAAAAAAAAGATTAAGTCACATTTGGCATATGACACTTCAGAAAGATGACAAGCCATTCATAATTACAGATGGAGCCTTAAACGTATTGCCAAAATTAGAGACTAAAATGCATATATTAAAAAATGCTGTCGATTTTGCTAAAAGAATAGGAATTGCTAAGCCAAAAGTATCAATACTGTCTGCCACAGAGGAAGTCTTAAATAGTATGCCTAGTTCAATAGAAGCTCAAGAATTAACAAAACGTGCTAAAACTGAAGGAATAGAAGCAGATGTATTTGGTCCAATGGCTTTTGATAATTCTGTTTCTGAGAAAGCAGCTCAAATTAAAGGGATTAAAAATGCTGTAGCCGGAAAGACAGATATTCTTTTAGTTCCAAATGTTGAAGCCGGTAATGGCTTAGTTAAAATGATGATTTTTTTTATGGGGGCTTGTGCAGCTGGTGTGGTTATAGGTGGAAAAGTCCCCGTAGTTATTACAAGTAGAGCTGATGATACACAAGCTAGATTAGCCTCGATAGCAGCAGCAGTCGTGGCACTGTAATGAAACCTCTAAAGAATTGGGATAATAAAACGTGGCTGTCATCTAAAAAATATATATCTAATTTCCATGTATTTTTAAAATCTAAATTTAAAATTAATAAAAATACAAAAATATTAGATATTGGTTGTGGTAGAGCAAATATAATTAGTTTTTTACAAAAAAAATATAGATTTAAAGATAAAGCTGTTGGTATAGATATAATCAAAAATAAGAATATTAAAAAAAATATAATTTTCAAAAAATCTGATGCAATAAATTACCTTAAGAATGATAAAAAATATGATCTGATTTTAATCAAACAAACTATTCATTTTTTTTCAAAATCAAATTTAAATCGTCTTCTAAATCTTGCTCAAAAAAGTTTAAATAATAAAGGTAAAATATTAATTTTTTCACTAAAAACAAAAAATAACAGGATACCTTGTTTTAAAAAAATGAGAAAAAATTTAGAAAAAAGTTTAAAAAGAGATGAGATTTTATTTAAGATAATAAAAAAAAACTTAAAAGAAATAAGCTATACAAACTTTAACTTTAAAATAAATATCTCGAAACAAAAATACATAAGAATGATCAGAAAGAGATACATTTCATGCTTATTAAATATGAGTAATGAAGAAATAAATCTTGGTATCAGTGAAATTAAATTAAAGTATAAAAATCAAATAAAATTCACTGATACCTTAAAATGTATTAGTTACAGAAAATAATTATTTTCCAGGCTCTTTGTATGAAGAAGCCATTTTCTGAGCAGTTTTAGCTATCTCATTAAGATCTACATCTTCTAAAATTGTAAAATCTGAAACAGCACCACTAGAAACAGCAACCATAGCAGCTGCAGCAGCTTGATCAAAAGTTCCTTCAATCACAGCCATAAAATCATATTTTCCTCTTAGGCCAGAGTATTGAGTTACTTTCGCTCCTACAGAAGCAGCTAAAGCTGATGTTGCAGCTTTTCTGTCTGTTGAGGGGTTACTTACAAACCCTGCGAGACCCTTAGCTGTATAACATCCAAGTGTATAGAATTTAACCATCGTTTCTCCTTTCTTATTTTTCGATTACAACTGTACCAGAGTGAGGGTCAGTAACACCTAACTCGGATGACAGTTCTTCTAAAGTGTGCCGAAGTGAGTCCAAAAATTCAATCATCTTTGGTCTTGCTTTGGCTATTGCATCTTCAGAATTCCATTCACCGATCATAAAAAATTCGTTAGGTTTAGTTTCAACATACTTAGCTGAAATTTGCCCATCGAACTTTGGCATCTCGTCAATTTTTTTTAGATACTCTTCTCGATTAGATGTTTTCACTTTACATCTAACAATGTTCATAAATTTTGCCATATATCTCCTTAAACGTAAATTTTATCTGCTAAACCGTAACAAAGAATAGCACTGATAAAAACAAGAACTAGAGGAACATATATTCCATCATTTCTAGTTTTTTTTGTTAAACCTGTTTTATCAATTTTTAATGTATAAAAATTTACAACCAATATTGAAACATTAACTATAAAAACTAAGTTAAAGAACGCCCAAGTAGCATCTAAACCACCCGATCTTACAAAGGCTACATAGATCGCCATTAAAACTAATGCAACCATAAATGAACCAGCGAATCTAGTGATTAAAGTAGCTGTCTTATCTACTCCTCTACCTTTAAGAAATTTTTTAGTATCAAATACTAGTTGGTACGCGTAACTTCCAACTATAATGAAATGAGCTAAGTAAATTATTAAATAAAATGCGTTTCCAAATTTATCTATCATATTTATCCTTTTATTTATCCTTTATATTGTTCTAACAGATCTTCGCCCATTAAAGTTGTAACGGATTTCTCTAAGACTACTCCAGCTGCTGCTCTTTCTTTATGAAGTTCCTCATCAGCCTTAAAAGCTTGAAGACCTTCCAGTGTATCAAATCTAATAATGGTAGTGATTTTTGAGTCATTATCTTTTTCTGTTCCAGCATAAAGAAATGTCATACCGTATTTCTTAATTTTTTCTGAATTGCTATGAACCATTGCTTTCCATTTTGCAAAAGTTTCAATTGGACTTTCTATTTTTACTATCATGTTTTACTTCGTTTAGTTTAATAAATCCCAGATTTTACTAATTTGTCTATCTCTTCCTTTGCCTCTGGTATTAATTTGTAAATATATCTATCACATTCACTAGTTATTTTTTCATCATATGGTTTTCCATACAGTTCATCGATAGATTTATTAAGTTCTGTATTAATAAAATCCTCTTTTACTCCCTCTTTAATTAAATATGATGTTAAAAATTTCTTTGCCGAAATAGAATAAACAATCTTATCTAGTTCTAAAGTACCTTGAGGTATCATGCTATTAGCGTAATATAATCCTGTACATTTTAATGTAGCCTTTTTGTCTTTTTCACTTAAATGCCCTCCAGCATGTAACGTGGAAAAGAAACTTAAAAAAATGATTAAAATAATTTTTTTCATATTTTGATAATAATTAAAATTAATCTAATTTAACTATGTTATATTTTCTTTTCAGGTATGCAATTTGTCTACAACTATAGGATGAACTAGGGTATAAGTATGATTTTGGGAGCAACACAGGAACCATTATGTATTTCTTGAAAAGCTTCAGATCCTTTTTTCAGATCTCTAAACTCAATCCAACCTAAATCTCCTAGTTTTTTTTCTTTTAAAATTTCTAAGGTCTTTTGGAAATCTTTATTTGTATAACAGTAAGTTCCAACTAATGTTACTTCTTGAATTGTTAATTTCTTAAAATCAAACGTTCCAGACGGTTGTGTTAATCCTATATGTAAAATAGTGCCACCAGGAACGATTGATTTAATGGCTTGATGTCGTGTAGCCTCGAGACCAACTGACTCTAATATCAAATCAAAATTATTTTCTTTAATTGATTTATCATTCGGGGACACGAAGTTTGCTTTTAAATATTTACTGCACTCATTTAATCTTTTTTTATTTGGATCTGACATTATAATGTTAGTAGCTTTTTTTTCTTTATTTAATACTAAACCACATAATAACCCTATCGCACCTGCTCCTTGAATTAATATTTTGCATTCAGACAAAGGCTTTTTTAAATTTTGTTCGGCTAATAAAACGGCATGTAAAGCTACGGCTGCAGGTTCAGCTAATGCTGCCTCTTTGATACTTAATTTTTCTGGAACTTCAAATATGTTTTTTTCTGGTACTGAAACTAATTCTGCCAATCCCCCTTCTCTTTTAATTGGCGTGCTCATCCCAATCATTGTTCTATCTGGACATAAATGTTCCCTCTCATTTTTACAATAATCGCAATCTTCACAGCTTATTAATGGATTTATAACAACATCTTTATTTTTAAATTTGCCATCTAGACTAGTTCCGCTCACTTCGTGACCTAATATTAATGGTGGTATTCTTCTTTCGTCATTACCGTGATAAGCGTGCATATCTGAGCCACAAATACCTGAGGCTTTTACTTTTATTAATGTCTCACCTGGTTTTGCGATTGGATCTTTTTCTTCTCTGAAATCTATTGTATTAGTACCAGTATAAACTAGTGCTTGCATTAATTTGAAAAGCCGTATTTTCTTAATCTTACGTCTGCGGTTCTAGCGTGAGCTTCCATACCTTCTGCTCTTCCCAATCTTGCAGCTGTAGCTCCAACCACTTCTGTAGCTTCCTTTGTCATTCTTTGGAAAGTAAGAGTTTTAATAAATTTTCCTACAAATAAACCGCCTGTATATCTTCCACCACCTTTTGTTGGTAGAATGTGATTTGTGCCTGAGCATTTATCTCCATAAGCAACGGTAGTTTCTTCTCCTAAAAATAGAGATCCATAATTCCGTAATCTTTTTAACCACCAATTTAAATTTTCTGCATGAACTTCTAAATGTTCAGATGCATATTTATCGCTTACCTCAGCCATTTCCTCATTAGTATCACATAGGATTACTTCACCGTAATCTTTCCAAGCTGCTGTAGCATTAACTTTTGCAAGTTCTGGTAGATCATTTATTAATTCAGGCACTCTTTTCATTGTAAAGTCAGCCAAATCTTTGTCGGT
Source organism: uncultured Pelagibacteraceae bacterium (assembly GCA_902517535.1). Classification (GTDB taxonomy): domain Bacteria; phylum Pseudomonadota; class Alphaproteobacteria; order Pelagibacterales; family Pelagibacteraceae; genus Pelagilacustribacter. Next base: position 24,506 of record CABYCK010000001.1, read on the forward strand.
AGTAAATAACCAACCAGGAGAATTATAACCATGCTCTAGTTGACCAACAAGATCGACAGCCACTATTTCTTTATCAGCTGTTTTATCAGCTATGATAGCTATTTCAGTTGGTCCAGCAAATTGATCTATACCTACCTTACCATAAACAATTCTTTTAGCTTCAGCTACATATTGATTCCCTGCTCCTACTAAAAAATCTACTGGGGGATTTTTAAAACATCCATGTGTCATTGAACCTATTGCGGCTACACCACCTAAATTCATTATTACATCAGCACCGCAATGATTCGCAGCAAAAATTATTCCAGGATTAGCTCCATCCTTATCTTTAGGAGGGCTGGCACAAATAATAGTTTTTACACCAGCTACTTTTGCAGGTGTAATAGCCATTACAGCTGAAGAAATATGCGCATATCTTCCTCCTGGAATGTAACAACCAGCAGTGTCTACCGGGATCAATCTTTGTCCAGCAAATAATCCTTTGGACAGTTCAACTTCAAAGCTATTATTCATACTTTTTAATTGATGTTCAGCAAATTTTTTAATTCTTTCATGAGCAAATTTCACATCATCTTTAGTTTTTTGATCGACTTTCTCAATTGCTTCTTCAATTTTCTCCTTTGAAACAATTACTTCACCTTCATATTTATCAAATTTTTTATTTAATTCTCTAAGAGCTTCTTCTTTTCTTTTTGATATATCATTAAGAATATTTTGTACCGCGGCTTGTGTTTTATGGTCATCCGTCTCTGGGGTCTTAGCTGCTTTTTTTATATATTTAACTGCCATAAAGTAATGTTGGTAACCACAAAGCTATTTGCGGAAATACTACTATTAATACTAATCCAATAATTTGCAAGACCATAAATTGCATCATTCCAAAATAAATATCTTTTAAATCCCATTCAGGCACAACACCTTTTAAAAAATAGGCTGAAAGTGCAACAGGTGGAGATAACCAGGCGGTCTGGAGATTGACTGCTACCAATATCGCAAACCAAGTTAGATTAAACCCTAATGCCTCTACTAACGGTAGGATAATAGGAATAATAATCATTACTATAGGTACCCATTCTAAAGGCCATCCAAGTAAAAATATCATTACCATTATCATTGCTAAAATTAGATATTTATTCATTTCTAATCCAAGTAAAAACTCTGTTAGTAATGTTGGAGTACCTAGTCTCGCAAATACAGCTCCAAAAAAATTTGATGCTGCAACTAAAACCATTATTAAAGCAGTTATTTCTAAAGTCTTAACTAAAGCTTCTTGTAATTTTGGTAATGTTAATTTTTTATACGCTAATGATAAAAGAAGTGCGCCCATTGCTCCACAACCAGCTGCCTCGGTAGGAGTAGCAAAACCAAATAAAATACTTCCAAGTGCTGCAAATACCAAAGCAGCTGGAGGAACTAGTCCAAGAAAAAATTCAATCCATACTGTGGTCATGCTCGTAGCTCTCATTTCAACGGGTAAAGGTGGGCCAAGTTTTGGGTTCAACATACATCTAACTGTTGTGTAAGCAGCATACAACGTCGCCAATAATATTCCTGGAAATATAGCTGCAGCAAATAAATCAATTACAGGAATTTCCATTATTGGCCCCATAACTACAAGCATAATGCTTGGTGGAATTAAAATTCCTAAAGTTCCTCCAGCAGTAATTGTTCCTGCAGCTAACCTTACGTCATAACCTGATCTATTCATTGATTTAGCAGCCATAATTCCTAAAATTGTTACTGAAGCACCTACAATTCCTGTTGCTGCTGCAAATATTACTGAAACAAATAAAACAGCGTAATATAGTGATCCTCTAACTCTTGCCAACATTAATTGAAATGCTGAAAACAATCTTTCCATAAGACCGGCTTGTTCCATCATAATTCCCATAAATACAAAGAGTGGGACGGCAGCGAGAGTTTGTTCGGTCATGACCATAGAAAACTGTAAGGTCATTAAGTAAAAAACAAGTTTTCCAAATCCTAGATAACCAAACACGAAACCTAAAAATATAAGTGTGAACGAAATAGGAAATCCAACAAATATTGCAAAAAGCATTACTCCTACAAGAATAAAACCAAGAACCGCTGGATCTATCAATTCAGCAATCATTTACTATCTCCAGGCCACTCACCTTTTTTTGCTGCCCAATAACTTTTTAATAATTCTGAAATACCTTGAATTAAAAGAAATATAATTCCAACAAGTAAACATGTTTTTATTGGCCACATATATGGCATCCATGTTGTGTCCATCCCTCTTTCTCCTCTTTGTATTGACTCACCTACATAACCAATTGTCATGTAAAGAAAGACTAGTAAGCCTGGAAAATAAAATAAAATATATAACCAAAAATCTACAAGTCCTTGATTTTTGATTTTAAAATTTCGGTATAAAAAATCTGCTCTAATGTGAACACCTTTGGAAAGAGCATAACCTGCTCCTAACATAAAAAGTGCGCCATATAAAAATCTACTAATATCGTAAGCCCAAATTGTAGGTGCTAAAAAAAATTTTCTCATTATGACTTCATAAGTCATAGCGAAAATTAAAGGCATTAAAATCCAACAAACTACGTTACCCACTCTCTTGCTGAATTTATCTATTGATGTAATAGTGTTTGCCATCCACTCAGGCATATCCACTGGCATTTTGCCAGTACCTCCTCGCCTTTGGGCATTCGTTTCATCTGAAATATCGATTTTAGAAGGTTCGTCGTTCATAATTTTTTTTACTTATTTTAAAAAACTAGAGCGGGTTATTAAACCCGCTCTAATATATCTTTAAATTTTTTCTACTGATTACTTAAGTGTCGCCGCGTGAGCCATTCCTAGCTTAGCATTTGACATTTGAGCACCACTCCAGAATGGAACAGCAATATCAGCAAACTCTTTCATTGAGTCATAAACTTTAGCAAAAAATTTATTATCTGCTGCGTTTTTGTTCAATGTTTTCTTTGCTGCTGCCATATATTCTTTAAAGTAGTCCGAAGGTGTATCTTCTAAGATAACACCATGCTTAGTAGTTAATTCTTTTAAAGCTTTTCCATTTTCATAGATTCTATAGCTTAAAGATTTAGCTAACGAAGCGTTTGCAGCTACTTCTAGAGACTTTTTCTCATGAGCAGTCATACTTTTGTATGTCTTTCCAGTAATATAAAAGTCAGCATTAACTACTACTTGGTGTAAACCTTGTAGGTAATAGTGTTTTAATACTTTTTGGAAACCAAATGTTAAATCTGGTTTTGGACAACACCATTCTGCTGCATCGATTGTTCCTGCTTGTAATGCTGGAAGAATATCTCCACCACCCATTGCTACAGAAGCTATACCGATGTCTTTATATGTTTGTCCAGGAATTCCTGGAGGTGTTCTGAATTTATATTTTCTAAAGTCAGCCATGTCTTTAATTGGTTTTGGAAACCAACCTAAAGCTTCTGGTCCAACTGGTTGAAGCATAAATCCTTTAATGTCTCTTCCCATTTCTTTCCACAGCTGGTCATATAATTCTTTACCACCGCCATATTGGAACCATGATAAGAAAGCTAAATTATCTATACCTACTCCACCGCCTGCTACTGGTGAACCAAATAACATAGCCGCCGGATGATCGCCAGACCAATAGTGCGTCCATGCAAATCCACAGTCGATTAACCCTTTGTCAACTGCATCTAAAGTTTCTTTTACTCCTACAACAGCACCTGCTGGTAAAATTTCAAATTTTAAAGATCCATCAGTTAATGTTGTTACAGTGTCAGTAAAGTCCTTTAACATCTTCACTTCATCAGCTTTAGTGTTAAGAACGGTCTGACATTTTAATGTTTTCGCGTTTGCAGTACTCATTGAAAATCCAATAAATACAGCTAAACTCAAAACAACAGTTAATAATTTTTTCATTATTCCCCCGTTTGGTTATTATTAATCTTGGAATTAAACCTTTTTAAAAATATAGAGTCAAATAATAGAATTAAAACTTCAGGTTGAATTTCATACATTGGCAATTAGTTATTTTCCACTTATAAAGATTAAATAATCATGGAAAATTTTGATTACATCATAATTGGGGCTGGTTCAGCGGGGTGTGTTTTGGCAAACCGTTTGACCTCAAGTGGGAAAAATAAAGTCCTGTTATTAGAGGCTGGAGGTAAAGATACTTATCCATGGATACATATTCCAGTTGGTTATTACAAAACAATGCATAATCCAAAAGTTGATTGGTGTTTTCATACTGAAAAAGATGAAACGATGGCAAATAGATCTATACGTTATCCAAGAGGAAAAACACTTGGGGGGAGTTCATCTATAAATGGCCTTTTATGGATTAGAGGTCAGAGCAATGACTATGACAATTGGAGACAACAAGGAAATACCGGTTGGGGTTGGCAAGATGTTCTTCCTTATTTTTTAAAATCAGAAAATAATGAATTAGGAAAAAGTGAATTTCATAACGATGATGGGCCAATAACCGTTAGTAATAAAAAGATTAATTTAAAAATGTTAGAAGAGTTTCAGAATGCAGCTGAGGAATACGGGATACCTAGAACCGAAGACTTTAATACTGGTGATAATTTTGGTGTAGGATATTTTCAATTTACTACTAATAGAGAGAAATTACTTAAATTAAGATGTAGTGCTGCAAAAGGATATTTAAATCCTATAAAGAAAAGATCTAATTTAAAAATAATTGTTAATGCACATGTACAAAAAATAAACTTTGTAGATAAAAAAGCTTTTAGTGTCAGTTTTCATGTTAATGGAAAATTAAAAACTATCTCTGCAAATAGAGAAATTTTACTTTCAGCTGGGTCGATAGGTTCACCTCATATTCTACAAGTTTCTGGGATTGGTGATAGTCAAAAATTAAAAAATCACGGCATTGAACTTGTTCATGAATTAAAAGGTGTTGGAAAAAATCTACAGGACCATTTAATGTTCAGGCCAGTTTATAAAGTTAAAAATTTAAAATCTCTTAATGGAAAAATTAATAGTTTATTTGGAAATTTATTGATTGGTTTAGAATATATATTCAATCAAAGTGGCCCCATGACAATGGGAGCAAGTCAGGTATGTGGTTTTTTGAAAAGTGATCCATCTAAAGCAACTCCAGATTTGCAATTTCATGTTCAGCCAATAAGTACAGATATATTGGGAGCTACCAAAATGCATGACTTTGACGGAATTACTCCGACTATTGCAAATATAAGACCAACTAGTAGGGGTGAAATAAATATTGTAAGTAATGACACAAGAGATAATCCAAAAATTAAGATGAATTATTTATCAACACAAGTTGATAGAGACATTGCAGCAAAAAGTTTAAAAATTGTAAGAAAAATTATGTTAGAAACTAAAGCTTTTAAAAAATATGAACCAGAAGAATTTAGACCTGGAGTACATATAACTGATGATGAGGAATTGGTGCAAGCTGGTAGTAATCATACTCAAACTATATTTCATCCTGTAGGCACTTGTAAAATGGGTAAAGGAGAAGACTCAGTGGTTGATGAAAAATTAAAAGTAAGAGGATTAGAAAATTTAAGAGTAATTGATGCTTCAATAATGCCAAATATCACTTCGGGTAATACTAATGCACCAACTATAATGATTGCTGAAAAGGCCTCAGACATGATATTGAATCAATAAATATGTCTGAACAAATAATCATATTTTCACAAATAGTTTTTATAGATCTTATTTTAGCTGGAGATAATGCGATTATTATTGGTATGGTAGCTTCAAAATTTCCTCCAGCCCAAAGAAAGTTAATAATTTTTTGGGGAATAGGTGGAGCAGTAATTCTTAGAATTATTTTAACTTTACTCACAGCATATTTGCTTCAAATCACTGGATTAAGATTAATCGGAGGTATTCTTTTGCTTTTTATAGTCTACAAACTTTACATAGATGTAATAAAGCATGAATCCTCTAAAGATAAAGAAATTAAAGTTGATAACACAAGTTTATTAGGAGCAATTTGGACAGTGCTATTAGCTGATTTTACGATGAGTTTAGATAATGTTCTCGGAGTAGCTGGAGCAGCAGGTCATCATTACCATCTACTAATATTTGGGTTGGTTTTATCGATTATTTTGATGGCAGTTGCTGCTAATCTCATTTCACTTTGGATAAAAAAATATAAGTGGATTGCTTGGATTGGTTTAATAGCTATATTAATAGTTGCTATTGATTTAATTTATACTGATTTAAAATTATTGATTTAATGCTAAAACAAATAAATCTAAAAAATAAAATCGCTTTAGTAACTGGAGCTGGAAAAGGAATAGGTAAAGCTTGCGCAATAGCTTTAGCTCAAGCTGGTGCAAAAGTTATTATTGTTAGTAGAACAAAAAATGATTTGGATAAAGTTAATAAGATAATAAAAAAAACAAAAGGATCTTGTGTTTCTTTTGTATGTGATGTTACGAATACTTCAAAATTCAATTCTTTCGTAAATAGCTTAAGCAGATTAGATATATTAGTAAATAACGCTGGAAATAATCGTCCTGAACATTTTACAAAGGTAAAAAAGTCAGACATGGATTATATTGTCAATTTAAACTTAAAAGCTTGTTTTAATATTGCTCAAATTTGTACAAGAAAAATGTTAGAAGCTAAAAATAGAAGAAAAATTGGTGGTTCTATAATAAATATGTCTTCTCAACTTGGTAAAGTAGGTGCTCCTATAAGAAGCGTGTATAATATGACTAAGTTTGGTTTGGAGGGTCTCACTAGAGGAATGGCAATTGATTTAGCTAAAAATAATATTAGAGTAAATACTGTTTGTCCCACATTTGTTTTAACTCCTATGGTTAAAGGTTTTTTTAAAAATAAAAAATTCCAAAAAGAAATGATAAAGAATATACCATTAGGTAGAGTGGCGGAAGAAAGTGATGTAGCTACTGCAGTTGCTTTTTTGGCAGGCGATAGCTCAGCGATGATTACGGGAACATCTTTGGTGGTTGATGGTGGTTGGACAGCTCAGTAAAATTTTATTATTGGTATCTTTAGTTTTTTTTTTTTCTCAAAAACTAATTGCAACTGAGTTCAAAGGTAAGTTTGAACAAGGAGCTTTTATTTTAGGTAAAACAAAACCAGGCTCGCAAGTAATTATAGATGAAAAAAAGATAAGAGTTTCAAAAGAAGGTTTTTTTGCATTCGGTTTAGGAAGAGATAGAAATAACGATATTATTATCAAAGTATTATATGAAGGCAAATTGGAAGTTTTTGAAAAAAAAATATTTAAACGAAAATATAAAATTCAAAGAATTGATGGTTTGCCAAAAAAACAAGTGACTCCACCTAAAGAAGTTTACGAAAGAATTAAAAAAGATAATGTTCTTATTGGACAAGCTAGACAAACAGATAGTCCTTTGGATTTTTTTAAAGATCAGTTCCTAAAACCAGTCGACAATGCGATAATCACAGGCGTTTATGGAAGTCAAAGGATCTTAAATGGCAAACCCAGAAGACCTCATTATGGTTTAGATTATGCCGTGAGAGAAGGAACTCCTGTAAAAGCTATGATGGATGGAATAGTCACCTTAGCTGAAAAAGATCTGTATTTTACCGGAGGGACGATAATTTTTGATCATGGACATGGCATCAGTACGCTTTACATGCATCTAAAAGATATAAATGTAAAAAAAGGTCAAAAAATTAATAGAGGTGATATCGTTGGAACAGTTGGTCAAACTGGCAGAGCTACCGGCCCACATCTAGATATTAGATTGAACTGGTTTGATGTAAAGCTAGATCCGGCCTCAATACTAAATTAATTTATTTTTTATATAAATCTAAAAATTCTTCTGCTAAAGTTTGATTTCCAAGTTCATTAAAATGTGAATCATTATTAATGTAATATTTTTTATAGGCTTTTAAATAATTCTCCTCAAAAAATACTGGCATTAAATTATAAAATTTTTTGCATCTTTTTTTGCAAAAATTTTTCCAAATTTTAACATGTTTATTATTTTCCGAATCGTATTTAAGTGTACCTGGCCATGGATAAACGGCTAAGCTTAATTCAATAGAATTTTGTTTTAGAAGATCATACAAATTATTCATGTGGTTAACTGAAACACTAATAGCATCTTCATATTCAAGATCGTTATATAAATTTTTATTGTAATTGTAGGTCCATTCTGATCTTGAATTATTGAAAACATTCAATGTTTTTGTGTTTTCTGATTGTTTCTTCACGAACAGATTTTTTATTCTATCAACAAGTATTTTTGTAATTTTAAAATTTTTATTATAAAACTCAAAAAATTTATTTTTTTTTTCATTAAAATTTTTAAAACAAGTATTAAAAGTTGATTTTCTCTTTACTTTGTCTTTCACTACTTCATAACATAAAATGTCATCAGGTAAGTCTGAAAGATCTACAAAGACAATTACTTCATCAAATTTAAAACCATCTTTTATTAATTTATTCAACTTTGTGTAATATATAGAAGTGCTGTATGAACTCATCGCTAAATTTGCTATTTTTTTTTGTTTGAGCTCATTGTCTATAATCCCCACAAAGGTCTTTTCATATTCATATCCTAAGCCATCAGTGAATGAGTCTCCAATAAAAGCTAAATCAAAACTTTTCAAATTTTTATCCTTCTTTTTACAGGCAGTACGAAAACCATTGTTGTCTGTGCAAAGTTTATATCTCAAATTTCCCCAACCACCGAGAGCATCGAAATTTTTAGGATATTTGTGATCGTAAAATTCGTCAAGTTTTGAAAAATTAATATTAATATCTTGTAATTGAACCCTTATATATTTTTTATAAATATATTTACCTATTGTAGAATCTAGAAAAAGAAAAAGAACAATAGAAATGAAAACAATTTTAGTAAAATCACTATATCTATTTGACATTTTAATAAATTAATCTAATTCAAATCTATTTTTATAATTTTTTATTAAAGATTTATCTTGTTCTTCTTTGTACAATATAAAATCTTCAATAATCAATATATCTAAATTAGTGCCCATAAAACAATTAAATGCGTCTTTAACTGAACAAACAATTGGTTCTCCTCTTACATTAAAAGAAGTGTTGACAAGAACTGGGCAGCCTGTAATTTTTTTAAACTCATTAATAAGTTCATAATATTTTTTGTTAGTTTCTTTATGAACTGTTTGTATTCTTGCTGAATAATCAACATGAGTAACCGCAGGAATTGTTGATCTTTTTATGTTCAATTTATCTATACCGAATAATTTATCAGACTCCTCTGACATGTTTATTTGCTTATTTTTTTTAACGTTTGCAACTAATAGCATATACGGACTATCATAGTTCAGTTCGAACCATTCATTTACATCTTCTCTTAAAATAGAAGGAGCAAATGGCCGGAAACTTTCTCTGAATTTAATTTTCAAATTTAGTTCCTTTTGCATTTTTTCAGATCTTGGATCAGCTAATATTGACCGACCGCCCAAGGCCCTTGGCCCAAATTCCATTCTACCTTGAAACCAACCAATTATTTTATTATTTGATATTTCTTTAGCAGTTAAGGCAATAATTTCTTTTGTTGTTTTCTTTTTAAAATTTGCTTTCAGCACTTTTAATTCTGCCTCAACATCGTCTTCGTTTAATTTTGGTCCAAGATAAGAACCTTTCATTTGATCTTTAAAAATAACTCTAGATTTATTCATCTCTCTATACCAATATGCTAAAGCACCGCCCAAAGAGCCCCCTGCATCCCCTGCAGCTGGCTGTATCCAGATATTTTCAAAATAATTTTTTTTTAAGATTTTTCCGTTAGCTACACAATTAAGAGCTACTCCTCCTGCAAGACATAAATTCTTAATTTTATATTCTTCAGCTATATCTTTAGTCAATCGTACTACAATTTCTTCTGTTACTGCCTGAATAGATGATGCAATATCCATATGAAATTGAGTAAGCAAATCTTTTTTTGGATCCCTAACTGGTTGACCAAAAAGTTTTGAAAATTTTTCATTAGTCATTGTAAGACCGGTAGCGTAATTGAAATAATCCATCTTTAATTTAAATGACCCATCTTGTTTTAAATCAATTAAATTATTCATTATTAAATCTTTAAATTTTGGTTCTCCATATGGAGCTAAACCCATAACTTTGTACTCACCACTATTAACTTTAAATCCAGTATAGTAAGTAAATGCTGAATAAAGCAAACCTAAAGAATGGGGAAAGTGAATTTCTTTCAACATTTGAAGTTTATTATCTCTACCAAGTGCAACAGTAGTAGTAGCCCATTCTCCTACTCCATCTAACGTTAGAACGATTGCTTCCTTAAATGGAGAAGGATAAAACGCACTCGCAGCATGGCTGTAGTGATGTTCAGAAAATTTAATTTTATTTATATCGTTAAAATTTTCGTCATGACTTTTTAATTTTTCATATAAAAATTTCTTTTGGAATAATTTTTCTCTTAACCAAATCGGCATTGATAAACTAAATGACTTAAAACCTCTTGGTGCGAATGCCATATATGTTTCCAAAATTCTTTCAAATTTAAGAAAAGGTTTTTCAAAAAAAACAATATGATCAACATTACTAAGTTCTAGATTTGCCTGTTTTAAAACATATTTAACAGCATTAAATGGGTAAGATGGATCGTGTTTTTTTCTTGAGAATCTTTCCTCTTGTGCTGCTGCTATAATTTCTCCATCTAAAATTAATGCTGCTGCGCTGTCATGATAAAATGCTGATATACCTAAAATAGATGTCACTTAAAAAATTGTGTAAATAAATGGTGCAACTGCTGATCCCTGGCTTAAAACGATTAATACTCCAAATAAAGCTAAAACAATTATAATTGGTAATAGCCAGTACTTTTTTCTTTCTCTCAAAAACTCACAAAATTCCTTTAAAAAACTTATCATCTAAAATTGTTTGTCCATTGGTCCTAAATCTTTTTTTCTCGTTATCCAGTAAGACTTATTTTTTGAAAATCTCATATTTAGTAAATCTTTACCGAATATTCTTACAATAAGACTAATAGGTGTTAAAATAAAGAAATATACCAAGCTCATTACTAGAGGAGCAATTATTTTTCCTAACAAATCACCAAATTTAATCCATACCTTCTTTAAAGGTGTCAAAAAGCTTGAGTCAAGACCCCCCAACACCAAAAAAATTGTAGCGATTGTTATAAAATATAGGTTTATATTTCCACTGTTTTTAAGAGGCCAAATTCCAATCAAGGCAAATACAATAAAAAATAGTAAACCGAAGCCCCTATTGTTGTTTTTAGATTTCATTAATTTTGTTTTTAATTAAGACCTTTTTGATTTTTCATATCTTCTTTTTTTATACCAGCGACTCTAACTGGTTTTCTCATCGCATCTCTTCTAAAAGGATCTCCCAGCTCTTGATTAAGTATAACTTCTATAAAAGTTGTAATTCCTTTTTTCTGGTCTTCACAAGACTGCTTTAAAGCACTTGTTGTGTCTTCCATAGTTTTTACCGTCACACCTTTTAACCCACATGCTTCAGCAACTTTCGCGTAACTCAATTCTGGATCTAATTCAGTTCCTACAAAATTATTATCAAACCATAATATTGAATTTCTTTTTTCTGCACCCCATTGATAATTTCTAAAAATTACCATTGTTATTGCTGGCCATTCTTTTCTCGCACAGGAACTCATTTCATTCATGCTTATTCCAAAAGCTCCATCACCCGCAAAACCAATTACTGGTGTATTAGGACAACCAATTTTAGCCCCTAGAATTGCAGGAAATCCATAACCACAAGGACCAAATAATCCAGGTGCTAAATATTTTCTTCCTTTTTCAAAAGTTGGGTAGGCATTACCTATTGCGCAATTGTTTCCAATATCACTTGAAATAATAACATCTTTTGGCATTCCAGCTTGGATAGCTCTCCAAGCTTGCCTTGGTGACATCCTGTCTTTATCTCTTTCTCTAGCTTCTTTATTCCAAACTGTGCCTGGATCATCTTCTTCGTGATCTAAACTAGCTAGTTTTTGCAACCAAGCAGATTTTGTTTGATGTATTAAATCTTTCCTTTTCTGTCTATCAGTATCACCTGCCTTTGAAGATAATTTAGCAAGCAATTGTTGTGAAACTAATTTTGCATCACCACATATTGCTACAGTAACTTTTTTTGTTAAACCAATTCTATCTGAATTCATATCGACTTGGATAATTTGTGCATTTTTGGGCCAGTAATCAATTCCATAACCTGGTAAAGTAGAAAAAGGATTTAATCTTGTACCCAATGCGAGCACGACATCAGCTTTAGATATTAATTCCATAGCAGCTTTTGAACCGTTATATCCTAAAGGGCCAACTGCTAAAGGATGACTTCCCGGAAAGCTATCATTATGTTGATAACCAGAACATACCGGGGAGTCTAGTTTCTCAGCTAATTTTACACAATCTTCTATAGCACCACCAATTACAACACCTGCGCCAGATAATATAACTGGGAATTTTGAATTAGATAAAATTTTTGCAGCTTTTTCAATTGCGTCTGCACCACCTGCTTGTCTCTCTAATCTAATGATTGGAGGTAAATCTACATCAATCACTTGGGTCCAATAATCTCTAGGTACATTTATTTGTGCTGGCGCAGATCCTCTTATAGCTTTTTCAATAACACGATTTAGTACTTCAGCCATTCTAGATGGGTCTCTTACTTCTTCTTGGTAACAAACCATGTCCTTAAATAAATTCATTTGTTCAACTTCTTGAAAGCCTCCTTGTCCCATTGTTTTGTTTGCTGCTTGAGGTGTTACTAAAAGTAATGGTGTGTGATTCCAATATGCAGTTTTAATGGGTGTTACTAATCCTGTGATCCCAGGACCGTTTTGCGCAATTACCATTGACATTTTTCCAGTTGCTCTTGTATAGCCGTCTGCAATTAATCCTCCATTTGTCTCATGAGCTACATCCCAAAATGTAATACCTGCATCTGGGAAAATATCAGAGATTGGCATAAAAGCAGAGCCAATTATTCCAAAAGCATGTTCAATCCCATGCATCTGTAAAACTTTTACAAAAGCTTCCTCGGTTGTCATTTTTGCCATAGAAAATCCTTAAAATAAATTAAAACACTCTTTCAATATATCAAAATTTAGTCTATATCCATTAAATATTTTATGTCACAGCCAGACCTTATTATTCACGACGAAAAAGATAACGTTGGAGTTGTTGTAATAGAAACTACTAAAAAAGGTCAAGAATGTAGTGCCTGGATAATGGAAAATGATAAAACAATTAAAGTAAGTTCAACTAATGAAGTTCCATTAGGTCACAAAATTGCGCTGAAAGATCTTAAGGAAGGTGACACTATATTAAAATATGGTCATGATATTGGTAAAGTAGTAAAGTCTATTAAAAAAGGTGATCATGTTCATGTTCATAATGTAAAAACGAAAAAGTGGTAATTTGATGGATATTCCAAAAAGTTTTTTAGGCTTTAAAAGAGAGAATGGAAGAGCAGGAACAAGAAACCATGTGATTATACTTCCAGTAGATGATATTTCTAATGCTTGTGCAGAAGCAGTAGCAAACAATATTAAAGGTACCATCGCTTTACCTCACTCATACGGAAGATTGCAATTTGGAGCAGATCTCGAGTTGCATTTTAGAACAATGATTGGAACAGGAAAAAATCCAAATGTTGCAGCTGTAATAGTTATTGGAATTGAACCTAAATGGACAAAAAGAATTGTTGACGAAATAGCAAAAACAGGAAAACCAGTAGAAGGATTTCATATAGAAAGAACTGGCGATATTGGAACAATAATGAAGGCGTCTAAAAAAGCTCAAGAATTTTCTCAGTGGGCATCTGAAAAACAAAGAGAAGAGTGTCCCCTAAGTGATTTGTGGATTTCAGTTAAATGCGGAGAATCAGATACTACATCTGGATTGGCCTCAAACCCAACTGTAGGAAATTTGATGGAAAAATTAGAACCCTTTGGAGTGCATTTATGTTTTGGAGAAACTTCAGAGTTAACCGGAGCAGAAACTGTTTGTGCAGCTCGAGGAGCAACTCCAGAAGCAAAAGAAAAATTTATGAAAACATGGAGCTCATACAATGATTTTATTCTGAAAGAAGCAACTAACGATCTTTCTGAAAGTCAACCTACAGCAGGTAATATTGCTGGTGGTTTAACAACTATAGAAGAAAAAGCTTTTGGAAACTTTCAAAAAATTGGAAACTTAAAATTTATTGATGTTCTTGAGCCTGCTGAGGAACCAAAGAAAGGTAAAGGATTATATTTTATGGATACTTCGTCTGCTGCAGCCGAGTGCGTAACTTTGCAAGCTGCTGGAGGTTTTAATATTCACTTATTCCCTACAGGACAAGGAAACATTATTGGTAATCCCATAGAGCCAGTGGTCAAACTTACTGCAAACCCATTAACAGCTAAATTAATGAAAGAACATGTAGACTGTGATGTTTCTAAAATTTTATCAAGAGAAATGAATTTATCTCAAGCTGGAGATCAACTTATCAAAACAATGTTAAAAGTGGCTAATGGAAGACTTACATGTGCTGAAGCATTGGGTCACAGAGAATTTGTCATGACTAAATTATATAGAAGTGCGTAATGCCCTCAGCCGATGAGTGTATTTTTTGCTCAAAGAAATACTGTAAAATAATTTATTTTTCCGGAAACTTAATTTCTTCTTTTTTTGGTTGATCTTTTTTTCTAAAGTCACTTAGTAGTCTTTTTATTATCGGACTTAAAATTTTTCTAGCAACAGCTGCTAATGTTCCCAAAGAAACAGCTAGTATTATAGCTAAAGCTCCGTACAAAAATGGTGCTTCATTAGAAAAATTTACTGTAAATTCGGCTAAAAAATTTAAATCTGATTTTGTTACTTGAACTCCATTTGAAATATTAGTTTTATCTCTAAAAAAAGAGTCGTAACCTATTGCAATTGAAACTGATAAAAGAAGCATTGCAAAAAGAGATTTTAATTCTGTGCTATCTAAAAACTGGCCAACTTTTTGTCCGATTTGAACTCCAACTATTGATCCTAAAATTAAAGGTAAAACTAAAAATAAATCAATAGATCCATAGTTAAAAGCATGAAGAACGGTTACTATTGCGCTAATAAAAATTGTTACGAACAGTGAAGTACCAGGTATTAATTTCACTGGCATCCCAACAATATATATCATTGCGGGCACCATTAAAAATGCACCACCTATTCCCATCATTGATGCAACAAAGCCAACTACTAATCCAAGTAATATTGGAGTAATGGCACTTTCATAAAGTTTTGATTTATGAAATCTCATTCTTAGAGGTAAGCCTTGAAGCCAATTATGGTCGTGTAATTTTTGTTTAATGGAAATCTTTTTTATTTTTCTATTTTTTTCCTTTACACCTTCAATTAGCATTAAAGTCCCAACGATTGCTAATAAATACATGTATAGAAGTGAAATAATTAAACTTATTTTACCTATTTCTGAAAAATAAGAAAAAGTTGTTATTCCAATAACTGTTCCGGCAACTCCTCCTAAAACGATCATTAATCCCATTTTATAATCTAAAGTATTTTTATACCAATGAGTTAAAGAACCTGAAACCGAAGTTGCTAAAATGTTATTAACCTCATTTGGAACAGCATAAATAGGAGGAATGCCCATAAAAATTAAAAAAGGTGTCATTAAAAACCCTCCACCTACTCCAAATAAGCCTGATAAAACTCCTACAGCTAAACTTAAGAAAAGAAGTAAAAAGATATCTACATTTACTTGAGCTATTGGTAAGTAAATATCTAGCATTCTTCTAATTATGCCCGAACTGAGATCATGTCAATCTTAATAAATTGTTGCACCAAATACTTTTATTTCATCTCCCTCTAAGCCTAAAACTAATCTACCTAGAAATTCGCCTGGTAATACATTGCTGGTTTGCTTGTAAAGGACAGTAATAAACTTGTCTCTTCTAATGCAACCTAAAAATTCTTGTTTTTCAGAAAGGCTTGTAAGTAGTTTATTATTTGACCATTGTTTACCTAGCTCTACCTCATTAGCGCCATATAACATTTGCGAGGAAAAATCTTTTGTAAAACCTCCATAATCTTTAATATTAGATGATTTAACCAAATTTAACCAAATGGGATTAGCAATTTTAATGATTTCTTCATCATTTTTGTCTAATAAATCCATTAAAGATTTTTAAGAAGCTTTCTTATCTTTTTCGTCTCCAACAATATGGTAAACAGGCATTTTTTCCATACTGAATTTACCAGTTTTTGGATCTCGTCTAGAAACTGTTAAGCAGTGCCAGTTCTCATCATCTAACTTTAGTTTATCACCTCTGTAATAATATCCTGGCCAACGAGTTTCTTCTCTAAATAAAGTATGTTCTGTTACGCATTGAGACGTTAATGTTCTATGTTTTAACTCCCATGCTCTCATCAACTGATGATAATCTTCGGCACCGACATTTTCTAAATCTTCTTGTAACCAATCCAAAAGCTCTAAACCTTTTTTAAGTAAGTTATCATTAGTCATATAATTAGCGGTAATACCTCCAACATATTCATCCATAATTTTTTGTAGTCGTTGTAGACCTTGAATTGGTGAAATATAACTTGGTGAAACTGTTCCGCCAGTAATTTCATTTCTGCCGATGGTATAATTGTCTAAAGGTTTAAATATAATTTCTTTTAATTCGTCACACTGTTTATCCGTTACTTTAAGATTTTCAGCTTTTTTGTCCTCAATATATTTGACTGCTGCTTTAGCTGCTAATCTACCTTCCGTAAATGATCCAGATGAAAATTTATGGGCACTGCCTCCTACTGTGTCTCCAGCTCCAAAAAGGCCTTCTATAGTTGTCATTCTGTTATAACCCCAAAAGTATTCTGGTGGAGATATATCTTCTGGCCCGCTTACCCAAGCCCCTGAACAAGTGGCATGTGACCCCATAACATAAGGTTCGGATGTAGTAAGTTCTGGATTAGTATATTTTGGATCTATGTTTTGAGAAGCCCATACTACTGCTTGACCAACTGTCATTCCTAGAAAGTTTTCCCACCCAACTGTTTCTAAGTGAGGATCTTGAAAAGCTTCTTTTGTAACCATGTGTATTGGACCATTACCAGCCATTACTTCTTGAATAAATGCATGATTTCTTAAACATGTCAGGGTTGGATGATGGTCTATATATTCCCCAACTAATTCTTTAGTTTTATCGTACCATTTTTTTTCGTAATTTTCACCGTTAGCATTTTGCGTATAAGTTTTTAAATGCAAGAAGTATGCACCTACGGGACCGTAACCATCTTTAAATCTACATAATACAATTCTATTTTCCATTTGAGTCATTTTCGCACCTGCTGCAATTGGTAAAGCGTAAGCGGAACCATTGCTCCAAGGTGCGTACCATGTTCTACCCATGCCTTCACCAACAGATCGAGGTTTAAATATATGTGAAGCGCCTCCAGCAGCCACAATTACGGTTTTAGCTCTAAATACATGGTAATCACCAGTTCTCATGTTAAAACCAACAGCGCCACCTACTCGATTACTATTGCTCTCATCCATAAGTAAATGCGTAACCATTATTCTGTTATAAATTTTATCAGCTGATTTTTTTGCAGCCTCGGCAACTATTGGCTTGTAACTTTCACCGTGAATCATTATTTGCCATTTACCTTCACGTTGATACCTCCCAGTTTTTTTATCTTTCATCATTGGAAGACCCCATTCATCGAACATATGGACTGTTGAGTCAACATGACGAGCCATGTCATAACCTAAATCTTCTCTTACTAATCCCATAAGATCATTTCTTGCATATCTTACGTGATCCTCGGGTTGATTTTCATTCCATCTCATACCCATGTAACAATTAATTGCGTACAGACCTTGAGCTACAGCTCCACTTCTATCAATGTTTGCTTTTTCTACGCAGATGATTTTTAAATCTCTTCCCCAGTGCCTAGCTTCAAATGTTGCGCCAGTTCCGGCCATGCCTCCACCAACAACCAGTACATCGCAATCTTCATGAATTGTTTTGTTTTTAGGCATTAATAGTAAACACCCTTTTTAAAAGAGTCTTTACTTATTGTAGGCAAATCTTTTTTAGTATCAAGTCCCTCAGGTTCTGAGTATAAAACTTCTGAGTTCATTTCTCCTTGTCTAGGTTTATCACCTTCAGCCAACTTGGGAATAAATTTTCCCCAAGGCTTAGTTGTAATAGGTGAAACAAAATCTTTTTCAGTTCCATTTCTAAACTTTATTTTCCAAGATATAGTTCCTTTTTCCTCTTCCCTTCTTACTCTTACGCTATGACCCATGGGTGCAAAATCTGCGTAACCTCTAACATCAATAGCGTGATTAGGACAAGCTTTTACACATGAATAACATTCCCAGCAAAAATTAGGTTCAATATTTTTTGCTCTACGAATAGTTTCATCAATATGCATAATGTCTGAAGGACAAATATCTACACAGTGTCCGCATCCATCGCATCTCGTCATATATACAAAAGTAGACATAATTATTTCTTCTCAGTTTTTACATTAGCTTTATATAATATACTAGTTTTATTAATCATGATGTTAATAATGTTTTGGTTGTTCTCTTTTAATACCTAAGCCAAATTGTTCTGGTGCATCGGCTGGAGGAGGCAAATTGTCTCTAGAACCATCTGCTTCAGCTAAATTTTTTTGTATAGCAGCACCAGGTTTATAAAACATATGTGCAAATTTAGACCAGTAAACTCCACCGAATAACACTAGATTTGCTAGAAAAAATAAAATTAAAAATAAATAGCTTAATCCTGTCATTCCCGATGATTGTAAAAATGACCAAGCTAATCCAAAAGTAGCACAGGCTAGCAAGGCTAAAACAAATAAATCAGCGGTAATAATTCTATACCAAGGATGAGCCTCTGCTGAAACATCTACTCTTAAAAAAAACCAAAACCAATAACCGCCAACACAAGTCATTATCGCCCCTATATGCCACATAATGGGAATGTAAGTTGGAGCTTCTACACCTTCAGAATATTTAAATATTAAAATTACTGACGCGATCCAAAAGAGAATTGTACCGTACATTCCAAGAACATGAGCTAGTCTTCTTTTACCAAAGCCAAGCTCTGATGTTGTAGCTATATCGCTTGCTACAGTTTTTAAAATCACAGCTGTTTTTTTTCCAGTACTTAATTCTGTTTTTGCGGATTTTTTTGCTTTTTTAGCATTTCTAAAAAAATAAATTACGTTCTTTTTATGTAGCATGTCTAAACTTGTTCCAATGATAATAAATAAAATCATGGCGATAACGAAAAATTGTATTGCTTGGGCTGAAATAATTAAAGCTAAATCTGCAAATGGGTTATGTGTAAGCATATTGATTATCTCCTTGAGATCATTATTTTATATATGAGATATTTGAAGGTCAAGTGAGAACAGCTCGCAATTATTTGAGCTTTCCTTCTTTTCGCATTTGTGCTCTTATTTTAGTAGCTGAAATCTGTTGTATTTTTTCATCAAGGACTATTTCCTCAATTTTATAACCTACACCTCTACCGTAACAAATATTGGTAATATTTGGAACTAAAGTGACTTGAATTCTATTTTTGTAATCTTTTAAAGCAGTAAGTATATTTTTTTTTACTGTTTCAAATTCAAATGGATTATCTTCTACACCCTGGACATCTCTAACCATAATATTTACTTGACCAGTTTTTTTTAAAATTTCCTCAAACAATTTTTGGTGACCTGCGTGCCACGGTTGCCATCGTCCTAGCATCTGAGCAGTGGGAAGCTTGTTATCCCAAACGTGATTGTCGTTTTTCATTTAACTTTTAAAAATTTTTAAGCAGCTGCTGTCTGTAACTTATGTTTAGAAGTCATTCCACTTAAAAAATTCCAAAGATACCTTGCTGTTAAGAGAGAGGCTTTTTCAGCTTTCTCTTGTTCTTCTTTAGATAAATCATCTAAAAGTTTTTCACATTCCGCTCTATGTATTACATCTGCAGATTTGTGAGCTTCAAAAAATTCAAGACCGTCTTTAGAATTTACTCCATAAAATTTTTTAAGTCCTTGGATCTTAGTTTCAGCTATTTCCGGTATTTGTCTTTCATAAGTATACAAAGACGCCAATCCTTCAGCATAAGATTTTCGAGCTTGATAAAAAAAATTTTCAATCATATCTTTTGTAAACCAATCTAGCTTTACGTTTTCAATATTTTTATCGTCAGCTCCCAAAGCTTTAGCAAAATTTTTCCATAATTTTGGATGATCTCCATCTTTATTTTCTTCATCTTGCAAATTCTCTAAAAGAATTCTTCTTTTATCTAAGTCTTCGCATATAGAATGAGTGGCGCTAATATATCTGGGAAATGCTTTAACATGCTGATAATATTGTTCAGCATAATCTTTAATTATTTCTCGAGTTAATTTTCCTTCATTCCAATATACTTGGTAAAAAGGATGTTTGAGTAAATGAAATTTGTCTAACTTTTCTCCTAAATCTTTTGAAAACATTTTTTCTCCTTGGTTAATTAAATTTTAAAGTGTAATAAGAACACTATTAAATACGTTTTTTAATTAAATCAAAAAAAACAATTATCCACAAGTCTGAATTTTAAAAAACGAATGTTCACCTTTTGATTCACTTTTGATTCCAAAGTGGACTCATAATACAACTTGAGGGTGATTTACTCACAGTCCGTTTTGATATTTGCCTTAGGTTATCTGGCTGCCTCAACAGTAAGTGGTTTTTCATCAATAGGTAAATGCACTAGCGTAGCGAACATTGATAAAGCTATAGCAATATACCAAGCGTAGTCATACGATCCATATAAATCATAAAAATAGCCGCCTAAAAATGATCCTGCAAAAGCTCCTACTTGATGACTGAAAAAAACGATTCCAAAAAGAGTACTTAAATATTTTGTGCCAAAAATTTGTGCAACAATCCCATTTGTAGGGGGCACAGTAGACAACCAAAGTAATCCGAAAGTTATTCCAAAAAATATAGACATATAAATTGAAGGTGGAGAAAATATGAAAATAGCAATGATTATAGCTCTTAAAAAATATAGAATACTTAACAATATTTTTTTACTATATTTTGTCCCTAGATATCCTATTCCTAGGGTTCCAATTATATTAAACAACCCTATGAGAGATAAAATTATTGTAGCTGTCCAACCACCTAGCCCTCTGTCTTGCATATAGCCTGGAACATGTGTGCCAACTAAAGTTATTTGAAATCCACATACAAAAAATCCTGCAACTAACAAAATATATCCTTTGTGTGTAAAAGCCTCAATCAGAGCCTCAGTGAAATTCTGTTTTTTTTCAGTCTTTAAAATATATGCTTGTTTCTTAGGTAAAATAAATATTGAGGCAATAAGTCCAAATAAAATAAAGTACATAAAATATTTTAAAGTTTGTTCCCATCCTGCAACTCCTAGCGTATATTGCGTAAACAATGGAGCTAGAAAATAACCTACTGAGGCAGCAGCTGTGACCATGCCTGTGGCGATTGTCCTTTTTTCATTAGAAAAATGTTTGCCGACTTCTGAAACTGGAACACTCATTGCTGTAGCTCCGAGCGCCGTTCCTACTAGGACTCCTAAACTTATTTGAAAAAAAATTCCTGTATTTGGCCCTGAATATAACATGTAGATACCTAAACCAAATATTATAAATCCAATAAAAACAGCTTTATTTCCTCCAAATTTATCCGCAATAATACCAAATATTGGAGCAAACATTCCCCAAAATAACATTTGCAATCCTATTGCTAAACCAAATTCTGTTCTAGTACAGTTTAATCCTTCCTCGAAAGCACTAAAAAATAATCCAAAAGTTTGTCTTAAACCCATTGAAATTAAAATTACCGAACTTGCAGCAAGCAATGTTATAAAAGCTAATTTGTTAGGGATGAATCTTTCAGACAATTAAATGCTACCTTTCAGTTTTCTTATTTCTAACCATTTTTCTACTGAGTCCGTTTTCTGTCTTATTTTTTCAATATCTTTAATTTCATTTCTTTTTTTTGCTAGTATTATTTGATGATTTCTCAAATGAGGAATACAAAAAGCTAAATATTTAGCCGCTAAGAATATTCCATGTTTTATTCCCCATTTAATTTTATGATCTACAATTTTGCTTTTAGAATTATTAAATTTATACTCGGTTTGTTTTCTGTCAAAGTACTCATGTTTAATTATCTCAAAACCGCTATATTCAAGTAAAAAAGATAGTTCTTCTTTGCTGAATTCTCTATTATGTGGCCTCCAGTCTCCGATATACACCTTTGAAGATAGTAAATAAGGAACATTTGGGCTTTTGCCTTTTCTTAACATATCTTGGATATATAAAAAATTAGTAATGTTATCCGTAGTAATAATTAAATAACCATTCATTTTTAATGATTTATTAATTTGATCTAAACAATAGTTTGGTTCTACAAGATGCTCAATTGTATCTAGCAAAAGAGTTAGGTCGTAATTTTTGATTTGCCAATCAATTGACTTTTTTGCAAATGGAAAAGAAGGATCGATTTCTGTGCTTATACAATTTACATTGTCTTTTTTTAACTCATCCACAAATTTTTTATCAAAACTTAAACCTATAGCGGTGCATTCTGATAAACGCTCTTTGAATAAATCTTTTATTAGTTTAATCATATTTCCTGGCCAAGCACCGACATCAACTACTTTAACAGATTTTGAAAGTTTATTTTCTATGTCAAGAATGTATGTGAAAACTTTGTAAAATCTTTTATAGCTTATCAAAAAACTATTTTTGCCTTTAAAACCAGGTCTTTCATCGTAATCTTTGTGTTCCCAATCAAATGGCTTATAATTTAAAACGAAATTTTCAAAATATTTTTTCTTATTTTTAATCATAATTATCTATTTAATGAACTTAAGGCATTTCCTTAAATCTGTTATTAAATCTTTAGGGTCTTCTAAACCAATGTGAAGTCTTACAATGTATTCATCTTTTGCAAATCTGAAATATTTCCTTGCTTCGGTATATTTCGTTCTAGCTCTTAAATCCTGCAAAAGGACTAAGCTCTCGAAGCCTCCCCAGCTATAACCAATTCCAAATAATTCTAGTGAATTTACGAATTTAATGACTGATGATTTTTTTTTACTTTTTATAACTACGGAGAATAAACCATTTGCCCCTGAATAATATTTTTTCCACAATTTATAATTTTTAGAAGAAGGTTTGTAGGGATAAAGTATTTCTTTTATTTTTTTTTGTTTCTTTAAAAAATTAATGATTATTTTTGTATTTTCGTAATGTTTTTTAAGCCTTACATCCAATGTTCTTAAACCTCTTATGATTAGATAAGCTTCATCAGCCGACATTCTATAACCTGATAGTTTATAAAAAAACATTACCTTTTTAAAAACTTTTTTGTTAACTGCCAGGGAACCACCCATTGCATCAGAGTGACCTGAATAATATTTTGTAGCAGAGCAAAAAGACATATCAAAACCAATTTTAAGAGGTTTCAAGTATAAAGGTGTGCCCCAAGTATTATCGAGAAAAGTTAAAATATTTTTTCTTTTTGCAACCTTGATAATTTTTGAAAGATCTTGAAATTCGAAAGTATTACTTCCAGGATTCTCTACTATTATCATTTTAGTTTTTTTTGAAATTTTATTCTTTAAATCTTCAAAATTGTCTGGATCATAAAAAATTGAGTTAATATTAAATTCTTTTACAAGGTGTTCAGATATTTCTTTTGTTGGCCCATAAACATTATCTGAAACTACAATTTCATCTCCGGGTCTGCATAAGCTCATGATCGCAAGGGCAACCCCACCGAACCCTGTGCCAGTTAAAAAAACATGATAGGCTTGTTCTAATTCTTTAAGAATATTCTCTAATTCTATAGTTGTTGAGCTTCCGTATCTTCCATAGCTGTAGTAGCTAATTTTTTTGTTAGCCTTTATTTTTTTTTCATGCTGCAAAAGTTCCTGCATGGAGTTGAAAAGTATTGTAGATGCCCTTGTTACAGAAGGATTAGCTGACCTATTGGTGCTATCTTTTATGGGTTGTTTTAAAAATGTGCTTATAGACTTTTTCATAAAATAAGTATAATTGAAACTTACATAAGATTTATACAACAAAATATAAAAAAGGAGGCAAAAATATGGGTTATCCAAAAAAACACCGAGGACGAAGGAAAATTGGCTCAAAAAAAAGAAGAGCTAGAAAAAGAAACAAAAGAAAATAATCAAAATTTAAACTTATGAAACAAATAACTCAAATTAGAAAATTGAGTATTTTAATCTTTATAATTCCTTTGATGGGAATTAATTTATGTTTAATAATTTCTCAGAATTCAGAATTTTTAGATGGTACTATTTTCGTAGTTGACCAAATTGGCAGATCTGGTTTTTCGATTCCTTATTTTGATGGTGGTTTATCAATTAGTAGGGCGTCAAGAACATATCCTCAATATTTAATTTTTAAGCCCTCAATGATTATTACAGCGATTATGCTTTATTATTATTGGAATAATAATAATAATTTAGTTAATAGTTTGAATTCAACTAATATAAATCATAAATTTAAAACTTACGGTATTTTGTCAGCGTTGTTCCTTGTGATTCACTCTCTTCTTCTTGGAATAAAATTTGATATTCAGATCTACAAATTATTTAGAAGGATCGTTTTGTTAGCTTTTATTATTTTCGAAATAATTGCTCAAGGTATATTGGTCTATTATCTATTTAAATTGAAAACAAAAATTAAAAACCTAATTAATGGTAATATCCTTAAACTTAAACTTCTTTTAGTTGGAATACTTGCGGTAGTTGCTATTTTTAGTTTACCTTTATTGATCACCAAAGGTAACACTCACTTCAAACATGCCTTAGAATGGAATTATTTTGTTGGAGTAATATTATTTTATTTATTATCAAATTTATTTTGGAAAAAAATTAAGATTAGTTAATTAGAAGATGCTCTCTGAACCACATAAATTTCTAGGCTTTCGCCCAGAAATTTAGTAGTTTTGGCTCGTCGTTTTAGGCGCTACCGCCAAGCCTTCCCGATGGACTATTCTAGCGCTACTAGGTCCACCTTTCTGCCCTTTAAGCTTGAACCTCTCGGTTTTTCCCTAAATGGCCAGTTAAGAGTTGCCTCTTAATTAAATTCATTAAATCATTTTTAAAAAAAAAAGATATCACTTAATACGTGCTGGATATTACGATGTTAACTTAGTGGATAATTCTTTGTTAAAAGCCTTGTCTATCCACCCACCTCCTAATAATTTATCCCCAAGATCATCTCTACAGTAAAAAACACAAGCTTGTCCAGGCGAGATACCGGTTTCTTTTTCTAAAATATAAACCGTTTTTTCTTCTAAATTAATATCAGCTTTAAGAAGTCTTCCTGTGGACCTAACTTTTATATTGATGGTTTTGTTAAATTCATTTTTGTTTCCTAAAATATTTAAATCTCTTAACTTGATTTTTTTAATTTCTAAAAAATCTTTTGATCCAACTATTATAGTATTTTTGTAGGCATTAATGCTTACTACGTATAGAGGTTTGTCATTTGATACTCTAATTCCTTTTCTTTGGCCAATAGTGTAATTAATAATTCCTTCATGATCACCAATATGTTTTCCATAAACATCTAATATTTTTCCTTGTTTGAAAGACTCTGGTCTAAATTTTTTTATTACTGAGCTATAATCACCATTAGGTACAAAACAAATGTCTTGGCTATCTGGTTTGTTTGCTACATTTAAATCTAGTTTTTTTGCCAAGCTTCTGGTTTCTGATTTGTTAATTTCTCCTAAAGGAAATCTAAGATAATCAAGTTGAGCTTGAGAAGTATTAAACAAAAAATAGCTTTGATCACGATTTTGATCTTTTGCCATATACATTTTCGCATGACCATTATTTTGGATTCTAGTTACATAATGACCTGTGATCAAGGCATCTGCTTTTAAATCTTTAGCATATTTAAAAAGATCTCTGAATTTGACTGTTTGGTTACATTGTACACACGGTATTGGTGTTTCTCCTGCAGTATAACTATCTACGAAAGAGTCAATTACCTCAGATTTAAATTTTTTTTGATAATATAATATCTTGTGTTCAAAGTTTAGTTTTTCTGAAACTCTTTTTGCGTCTAATATATCTTGACCAGCACAACATTGTCTTCCATCTGTCGAAGATTTAGAGTCGTCATATAACTTTAAAGTAATACCAGTAACGTTGTATCCCTCATTTTTCATTAAAGCAGCCACTACTGAGGAGTCTACTCCACCAGACATTGCAACGACAACATTTGTGTCTTTTTTAGATTTATTAATACCTAGAGAATTCATTTTTAAAGTGTATAATATAAAAAAGAATAATTTTCCATAATGTATATTGATCTAGAGCCAGGTGATTATGTAACTAATCCAGCAAATCAAAGCTGGGGTGTGGGACAAATTCAATCTATAATTGGTAGTAAAGTTACTGTAAATTTTGAAAATTTTGGAAAACAAGTGCTAAATATTGAAAAGGTTACTTTAAAGAAATTAGATAATGAACAAAAATGAACTTAAAATCTTAGCCGAGAGTTTACTCGAAACTTTCCATTTTGCAGGTCAAAAATCAATTGAATTGTATGAGAATGGATTAAATATCAATATTAAAAAAGACAAAACACCTGTTAGCAATGGAGATCTTGAGGTTAATAAAATTATTACAAGTAAAATTTCAAATATCACTCCAAATATACCAATTATTTCTGAAGAAACAGTTGACACTAATATAAAAAATAAAGCCAAAATTTTTTGGCTGATTGATCCTATTGATGGAACCAGAGAGTATATTGCAGGAAAAAATGAATATACGTTAAATGCAGCTTTAGTAATAGACAAAATTCCGGTACTAGGTCTAGTAGGTGTTCCAAAAAAAAATAGACTTTTTTATTCATTTAATCCAGGAGAAAGTTTTTTAATAGAAAATAATTCTACAAAAAAATTAGATTGTTCAAAAAAACAACCAAAAAATAAAATTGTAGCTTTATCAAGTGTTGGAAAACCTTCAGATATAATCTTGAATACACTAAAGAAATTTGATGTAAATTTAATTGTACAAATGGCTAGTTCATATAAATTTTGTGTTATTGCTACAGGCGAATATGATATTTATGCCGCTAGAGAAAGAGCAAATGAGTGGGACTATGCTGCAGGTCACGCTATAGCATCAAATGCAGGTGCAATTATCAAAACTTTGGATGGTAAACCATTTTTATATGGCAAAGAAGATTATAGAAATCCTAGTTTGTTAATAAAGAGATCAGAAAACTTAAATGATTAAAACAATTCTAATAATAATAACATCCGTAACTTTTTTAGGTGTTTTGTTTTTTATAATCGTTAAAAATTTACTTAAGAGAAAAATTGATCAGTTAGTCAAAGATGAAAAAAATAGGACTAAGAAATCCTAATGAGTTTTTTAAACTCATTTGGATCGAGACTTAACACTCTTTTAGATAATTCAAAACTAAAACCACCTCTCGCAAGAATACCCATGTCTTTTTTGTAAAACAATTCTCTATTAGCTTCCGGCCTTAATGGCCCTATCCTTCTTCTTTTGCATAACTTTAATGCAGAAACAAAATCTGGTTCAATTTCATTATCTTTTATCTTATCTATTGTTTTTTTGATAAATTTACTGTCAATCCCTTTGGTTCTTAATGTTTGATTTATCTTATTAAGTGAATATCCTCTTTTTAAAAACATCCTTGCCTTAGAGTCTGAATAAAGCTCATCATTAATAATTCTATTTTTTTCAAGATTAGCAACAATTTTATCTATTATTAAGGATACTTCTTTTTTTGATTTAGTTCCTTTAATCTTTAGTAAGTATTTTTTTAATAGGTAAATTTTCAGTTGTTGTTTAGAAGGGCTATATTTTTCTAAATAGGAGTAAGCTAAATCTTTTAAATTGGTAGTTAGGTCTTCAAAATCAGTTTTATTTAATGTGGGATTCATTAGGCTAATATACTATATTATTTTGAATGATAAATAATCTTCTAGATATATTAACTTACAATAATATTTATTTATTTGCTAATTGGGGAATTATTCCTTTTTGGATAATGTTGATAATTTTGCCTAATCACGTAGTAACTAACTTTTTTGTGCAATCAATTATTGTGCCTTTATTGCTTGCCGCTGCGTATGGATATATTGCATACAATATTTTTTTAGATGGAAATATTTTGGATGGATTTGAATTATATTCAGGCTTAGATGGTCTTTATTCAATGTTTTCTAATGAAGCATTTCTTTTAATTTTTTGGTTACATTTTTTAGCTATAAGTTTATTTGTTGGAGCTTGGATTGTTAGAGACTCTACAAGATTTATAATACCTAAATTTTTTGTTTTAATTTCTCTTTTCCTAACTTATTTTACAGGACCTGTAGGCCTTCTATTTTATTGGTTCATTAGAATTTTTTTCTCAAAAAAAATTAGTTTCAATGATTAAACCATTTGAATTTTATTTTGATTTCATCAGCCCATATTCCTTTTTAGCTCATAAAGAAATAAAAAAAATAGAAAAAAAATTTTCAATAAAAGTTCAATACAAACCTATTTTATTGGGAGGATTACATAATTTACATGGAATAAAAGCCCCAGCGTTTATACCGGCTAAAGCAAGACATATGATACGAGACTGTAAGTTAATTGCAGAAAAAAATAAAGTGAAATTTAAATTTAATTCTTATTTTCCAATAAGAAGTTTAAATTTAATGAGGGGTGTGCTGGTCGCTGAAGAGGACAATTTTAAAAACTATTATGTGGATACTATTTTTAACTCAATCTGGCAAGATGGGCTTAACATGAATGATGATAATGTTGTTCAAAAAGTTCTTAAAAATTTAAATGTAAACCCAAAAACATTTTTTTTAAGATCTGCCTCTGCTTCAATTAAAGATTCATTGAGAAAAAGGACAAGTGATGCTTATGATAAAGGAATTTTTGGAGCACCAAGTTTTGTTTCAAACAATAAAGTATTTTGGGGGCAAGACAGAATAGAATTTGTTCTCAAAGAATCTTATAAATAATTACTTTCTTTCTTTTTTAACAACCGGTAATCCGATATTTTTTAATGACTCAAATCCCCCATCAACATTAGCTACGTTTTGAAATCCCATTTCTTTCAAAGCTTTAGTTGCTAAAGCCGATCTAAATCCTAATGCACAATATAAAACTATATTTTTCATATCTCCAATTTTTTTTTCTTGATAATAAGAACTTTGAGGGTCTAGCCAAAATTCAAGCATTCCTCTTGGAATATGAATTGAATTCTTAATAGCTCCTTCTTTCCAAAGCTCTCGAACGTCTCTCACGTCAATTAGTGTTATATCACCTTTTTCGTAAGCACTTTTTACTTCTGCTGAGGACATAACCTTAATGGTTTTATTAGCTTCATCAACAAGTTCTTTAGAAGATTTAATATTCATGTTATTAAAATATATATCAATGAAAGAAATTAAAAGCTCTAAAAAGAATAATTTTATAAAGAAAATTTTAATTAAAATTTGTCGCATATTTGGCTATGAATTAATCGATCAAAGCACTCTAGAATTTCCAGTTTCAAACAAAAACTACCAAGATGTCTTGAGTGAACCAGGAAACAAATCTATTAATTTAGGTCTTGGAGAAACTTCTATTAACAGGAAAGTAACTAATTTAGATATAATAATAAAAACCTGCACTAGTGTTCAGCTTGTGTCTCAAAATAAAAAAAGAATTTTTGAAAAAGATAAGTCCGAGTATACTTTTAGAACGGTGAATTCTTTGATCAATTCAGCACATCATCTAAAAAAAAGATTTGAAAAATTAACAATTAAATTTACAATTCTAGACGTAAACTCACCAGAGACACATATTGAAAAGATGCTGACTAAATTTAATAAAGAGGGTTTTGAAGTAGATCATTTTCCAGTAAAAATAGACAAAAATTTTAAAGACAATATGTCAACCACTATGGCATCTATAAAGCATTCATTTAATTTGGCTAAAAACTGTAAGGATTTAATTTATTTTGTGGAAGATGATTATGTTCATAAAAATGAAGCTTTAACGGAAATGTTGTTTGCTTATGAAAAATTTTGCTCTATTTATCAAAATGAAATATTTATTTTATCTACTGATTACCCCTATCTTTATAAAAAGATGAATAGTTCAAACATTTTAATTGGTGAGAATACACATTGGAGGACGGTTAAAGAATCTTTGTTAACATTCATGACTAGTAAAAAAATGGTTGAAAAATATTTTGATAAATTAATTGATATGACTACCAGACAAAGTGATCCGTTTGAGAAAAATCTGCATGAAATTTATGAACAGGAAAAATGCCTATCACCAATTCCATCGCTGAGTGTTCATTGTACTAATATCAATTCTGTTTTTGGAATATCTCCAAATTTAAATGTTAAAAAAATTTGGGATGAAAATAAATAAGGCCCAGAGAGGATCTGGGCCTTAAATTTCTCCTTAAAACGAGGGAGGAGATTTGCGTAACTTTTTAGTCTCTAATACCGTAAGCTATTACACCAACTTCTGACTTGTCGGTTCCTAGTCTTTCAGCTTCTTTACTTATTCTTAATCCAACTGTATTTTTAATAATTTGGAAAACAATAAACGAGACTACGAATACGAATACCACTACTGAGATAGTTCCAAGGAATTGTGCTCCGAAAGAAACATCTCCATTTGTTAATGGCACTGCTAATGTACCCCATACTCCAGCTACTAAGTGTGCTGGTATGGCACCTACTACGTCGTCAATTTTCATTTTGAACAATAGTTTTGTTGAGAAGTACATTAATACTCCTGCTATCGCTCCTATAAAGATTGCAGCTAACGGACTTGGTGTTAATGGCTCTGCCGTAATTCCAACTAATCCAGCTATAGCGCCGTTTAGCATCATTACTACGTCGGTTTTGCCACCAATTAATCTAGACACGGTTGCGGCAGCTAAAACACCACCACCTGCAGCTAAATTCGTATTGATATAAATTGTTGCAACTGATGAAACGTCTTCTAACGTTCCAGAAGCTAACTGAGATCCACCGTTAAATCCGAACCAACCTAACCAAAGTATAAATACTCCTAGTGTTGCTAACGGAATTGATGATGCAGCAAATGGTGTCATAGCTTTGACTCCGCCGCTAGAACTAAATCTTCCAGATCTTGCTCCAAGCACTATTGCACCTGCTAAAGCGGCAGCACCACCTGCAGCATGTACTAGTGTTGAACCGGCAAAGTCTGAAAATCCAGCAACAGATAACCATCCGCCACCCCACTGCCAACCCATTGAAATTGGATATATAATTCCAGTTAAAATTGCGGCAAATAAGAAAAATGGCCAGATCTTAATTCTTTCAGCTAACGTACCAGATACGATTGACATTGTAGTTGCACAGAACACCATTTGGAAAAACCAGTCAGAACCATCAGAATATCCTGTCTCTAATGCTGAATTATCACTCCATGGTGTGAATGAACCTATATATCCGCCTTCTGGGATACCGTAAGCTAAATTGTAACCAACCAACCAGAACATTACTCCAGCGATTGAGTATAAACCTATATTTTTTGCACAGATTGCTGATACAGATTTTGATGTTACCAGTCCTGACTCTAACATTGCGAAACCTGCGGCCATCCACATGACCAAGAAACCTGACATTAAAAATAATAGGGTATTAAATATGTATTGTACTTCAGCAGATACAGTGGTTTCGGCATAACCTAAACCTGCAAATCCAAAATAGATTGCTGTTCCTGCAAAGAAGTAACTTATGTATTTTTTCATTTTCACTCCCTTTTTTGATTATTTGAAACGTATATTTTGATGAATATTGAATAACCAACGAAATAAGAGAGATTTAGCTATGCAATTTTTGCAAGTAGTTTAGCCCTTATTTGAAAAAGCAAATAAGGGCTAAAATTGTTGTTTATCGATTAAACATTTCTTTTAAGCTTTTAGCGGGTAAAAACTTAACTTTTTGAGATGCTGCAATCTGTATTGACTCCCCTGTTCTTGGATTTCTACCAACTCTAGCTTTTCTTTTTGCTACTTTATAAGTACCAAAACCAGCTATTTTTACAGTGTCATCGTTTTTCAAAGCATCTAAAATAATTGTCGTAATTGAGTCAAAAGTTCTTTCTGCATCAGCTTTACTCTGACCCAATGTGGACGATATTTTTGCTACTAGTTGTTTTTTGTTCATTTATGCCCCTTCATGGTTAATATTGAATTTCAACAATTTGCTAGTAAAATCAACACTTTTTTAGTGTTTCACATAAATATTAACACTACATATTGTAGTCTAAAAGTATTGATTTTATTGACTTTTTTAGATGATAAAAGGGGCTTAAAATAAGCCTAAATCTTTTAAATCGTTAATAGTGGTAAATAACATTAAAAAAACAAGCAAAAAAAGCCCGATTCGAAAAAAACCCTCTTGAGTTTTCTGTGTTAAAGGTCTTCCTAAAATTTTTTCAAAAAAATAAAACATTAGATGACCGCCATCCAACATTGGAATAGGAAAAAGATTAATAAATCCTAAGCTAATAGAAATGTAGGCCATTATACTTAAAAAGGCTACTACGCCGTATTGAGCAACTTGACCAGTAATTTTGGCGATTTTAATTGGCCCCCCTAGTTGCGTTGTGTCACCTTTGCCTTTTAACATAGATAAGACAAAATCTAACGAAGCTTGAGTTACAAACCATGTTTCTTTAATGGCGTAAAATAATGCTGTAGCTGGACCTAGTCTTTCTTTATTAAATTCATTATTTTTTGGAGATATTTTTATTCCTATAATCTTTTTATTTATTGTGTTTCCAAACGAGTCTTCACTTTTAACCTTTTCTGGTATTACTGTAAAATTAATTTCAGAATTATTTCTTAAAATTTTAATTTCAACATTTTCAGAGGTTGAAGTATTAATAAAAGTAGATACTTCTAGTATGCTATTAACCTTTTTTTCATTTATCGAAATAATTAAGTCTCCACTTTTAATACCTGCAGAATAAGCTGGACTATCCTTTTGGACTTCATGAATTTGAGCAGGAGTAAAGTCTTTTCCAGAAAAAATATAAATTAAAGCAAAAATTACTATTGCAAGCAAAAAATTAGCCATAGGACCAGCGGCCACGATCAAAGATCTTTGATAAAGTGGTTTTGTGACAAAAAGCTTATCTTGATCTTCTTTCGAATATTTTTTTAAAAGTTCATCTTGTTCTGCTTGACTAAAAACGTTTCTATCTCCAAAGAATTTGACATACCCTCCAAGTGGTATGGCACAAAACTTCCATCTAGTGCCTGATTTATCATGAAAGCCAAAAATTTCTTTTCCAAAACCTACGGAAAAATCTGTAACTCCTACTCCAAATCTTTTTGCAAAATAATAATGTCCATACTCATGAACAAAAACAACAACTGTTAATAAAATAATAAAAGGTATAATAAAATTTAAAATTTCCATTCGTTTACCTTGCTAAAAATAAAATTTCTAAATGCAGTTAATCTGGCGTTCTTTTTTAAAGAAGCTGGATAAACAAAATGTGTTTCTGTGGGTTTCCCTGACTCATTAGGTAAAACTTTTGTTAAATTAGGAACATTTTGAACGATATAATCTGGGAGGGCAGCTAATCCAACGCCGCTTTGCACTGCTAGCAATAAACCATAAACACTATTTACTTTCATAATTGATTTTCTTTTTTTTCCCTCTTTAATACCTAGCTTTAAAACCCAGTCAGGATTATATACTGGTGAAGGAGCTCCTCTTCCATAAGTTATAAATTTATGATTATTTAAATCTTTGATAGTTTTGGGATATCCATTTTTCTCTAAATATTGATTGGAGCCATATATATGATAATTAAAATCAACAAATTTTTTTTGAATATAGTTTAATTGCTTAGGCCTTCGCATCCATATGCCCACGTCTGCTTGACGAGTACTTAGATCTAATTCTTTGTCATCAAATATAAGCTCTAGTTCAACACCAGGATTTAAATCCATGAATTCTTTAATACGTGGAGTTAACCAGGTAGTACCAAAGCTTACGACTGTAGTAACTGTAAGTTTTCCATCAAGTTTATCTTTTCCTCCGCTTAGATTTGACTCTACATCTTTTAATTTTGATATAACTTCATGAGCTGATTTAAACAAGTACTCTCCATTCTCAGTTAAAACTAATCCTCTGGCATGTCTCTCAAAAAGTGGCACTTTTAAATCATTTTCTAAGGCTTGAATTTGCCTGCTAATAGCAGATTGACTTAAATTTAATATTGTTGAGGCTTTAGTAAAACTCGAGGCTTCTGCAACAGTATGAAAAATTTTTAACTTATCCCAATCCATTTAATTATATTTATAGTTTATTTATTTGGATTTACTATAGCTCTTCCAAAATATTCTCCTTTTAACAGCTTAGGAAAAGTCTCCAAAAGGTCTTTAAAAGATAGCTCTTTCGTTAATGATTGAATTTTGTCAAAATCTATTAATTTGTCAGCCTCGTTCCATAAAAATTCTCTTCTTTTTATTGAAGCGCCGGAAGAATCTATTCCCCAAAGTTTAACACCTCTTATGATAAAAGGCATAACTGAGGTATTTATCTTAATCCCTCCTGCATTACCACAGGCCGCTACTATTCCATTGGGTTTTACTTGAGCAAAAATTTTTGTCAAAGCTGAGCCTCCTACAGTATCAACTACTCCATCCCAAATTCCTTTTTCTAATAACTTACTTTCACCTTCAAATTCTTTTCTATCAATTATATTTTTCGCTCCTAAATTTTTCAGATAATCATTTTTATCTCTTTTTCCGGTAACTGCATGCACATTGTAACCCATTTTTGATAAAATCATTATAGCTATACTTCCAACGCCTCCTGTAGAGCCTGTAACCAAAACATCACTAACTTTTTCTCCCAACAATAAATCTTCTCTAGCTTTAATTGCAAATGAGCATTGGAGTGCTGTAAATCCTGCAGTTCCTAACATCATGGCTTTTTTATTATCAAGTGAGTCAGGTGTTTTAATTAAAAAATTTGAATCAACTTTTGCATATTGTGAGAAACCACCAAAATAAGCTTCTCCGACTCTAAATCCTGTTAATATAACTTTGTCATCTTTTTTGAATTTATTATCTTCACTTTCTACTACTTTTCCTGAGAAATCTATTCCAGGAACAAAAGGAAATTTTCTTACAATTTTTCCTCCATTGTTTAAAATAAGTGCATCTTTATAATTCAAACTTGAATAGTCAATTTTTATTAAAACATTGCCATCTTTTAAATCATTTTTGTTAATTTCTTTTATATCTCGTGTAAATTTTTCGTTTTGATTGTCTATAATAATTGCTTGAAATTTATCTGACATTTATTTTGCTATATATCTTAAATATCTATTCTGATAACTAAGATCTTCTTTAAAAGCTCCGAGATAATAATTTGTTACAGTCGTGGCTTTTTCTTTTTTTATGCCTCTCATCGTCATACATTGATGAGCTGCATCTATGGTTACAGCTACCCCTTTGGCGTCAAGTGCGGACATTAAAGTTTTGGCTATCTGCATTGTAAGTCTTTCTTGCGTTTGTAATCTTTTTGAAAAAACTTCTACTGTTCTAGCAAGTTTACTTAAACCAACAACTTTTTTATTCGGGATATAAGCAATATGGGCAACTCCTATAATTGGAGCCATATGGTGTTCACAATGACTTTCTAAAGTTATATTTTTTTCTACTACCATATCATCATAGCCCTCTACATCTCCAAAAGTTTTAAGTAAATCTGCACTAGCATCTTGATGGTAACCTTTGAAATATTCTTTAAAAGCTTTAACTACTCTTTTTGGAGTTTCCAATAAGCCCTCTCTGTTTGGATTTTCTCCTATCCAGGTTAAAATAGTCTTAAACGCTTCTTCAGCCTGTTTATCTGTAACTTCAGGTTTTTTCGAGCTTGATTTATCAATGTCTTTAACTAATTTCATACAGCGATCATTTTTATAGGACATATTTCATTAATGCAAATTGCTATTTTGTCTTTTTTTCACTATTTTACGCCCATGTTTAAAAAAAGAGAGAGCATTTTTGAGATAGAAGAGGGTAAATTTCTTTCACCTAAATTTGATGAGAAAGGACTTATACCTGTAACTACAACTGACCATAAATCAGGTGAAGTTTTAATGCACGGTTATATGAACCAAGAAGCATTAAAATTAACTATTGAAAAAAAAGAAGCTTGTTATTGGAGTAGATCAAGAAAGGCTCTATGGCATAAAGGAAAAACAAGTGGTTTTGTACAAAAAGTTGTAGACATAAGAATTGATGATGATCAAGATGCCTTATGGTTAACAGTGGACATTGGTGACGGAGCTAGTTGCCACGTAGGTTATAAATCATGTTTTTATAGGTCAATTCCATTGGGACAAATAGATAATTCTGAAAAGATAAAACTTGAATTTAAAGAAAAAGAAAAAAAATTTGATCCAGAAAAAGTATACAAAGGTCAACCTAATCCAACTAAATTGTAAATATTAAAAGTGAATAAGAATAAACAAAAAAATGTATTTGGAGAAAATTTAGAGCCTTGCTCAAATAAACCGTTAACTGGCTGGTTAAGAGATGGTTGTTGTAACACCGATAAAAATGATCGAGGAGTTCATACAGTTTGCGCAAAAGTTACCAACGAATTTTTAATATGGTCAAAGAAAGTTGGAAATGATCTAATTACACCTCATCCGGAGTTTGGGTTTCCAGGATTAAAAGAAGGTGATAGTTGGTGTTTGTGTGCTACTTGGTATGCTAGAGCTTTAGAAGAAAATGTAGCATGTTCTATTTACTTAAAAAAAACAAATATAAAAACTTTAGAATTAATCCCTATTGAAAAACTTAAAAAATTTGCTTTAGATCTTTCTTAATAAACTTTAACACCTCGAGTTTTAATAATTAGTTCTAGTTCTTCATACTCTTCACAATTACAATTTTTTAGAACATCTAATCTTTCATTGGCTTTGTCAATTCGATTGGTTTGGACATACAGCTCACCAAGATATTCATTGATACCATTATGATCAGGCTTAAGCATTAAGCCTGTTAAGTAAAACTTTTCAGCTTGTTCAAAATTACCGATTTTTCTAGATGTATAACCCATATAATTCAGAATATCTGGATTCTTTTTGTCTGATGAATATGCTTTTTCCAATTTTTTAAAAGCCTGAGAATAAAGTTTTTTGGCTTTATCATTTTTTTCTTTTTTTTCTAACTTACCAGCTTGTTTAACTAATTTTTTTGCATCATCATAATAGTTTGACTTACTTTCCTCTGAGCTATCACTGCCTGCAGAATATGCATATTGAGAAATTAAACTTATTAGAATTATATAAACTATTTTTTTCATAACTATGTTAAAGAAGATCTCCCCCCGTCTACACCTAAAATTTGTCCAGTTATCCATGAACTATTATCACTTAATAAAAAATTTGCAACCGACGCAGAGTCACTTCCCTCCCCTACTCTTTTTAGTGGGTGCATTTTTGCTATGCTCTCTGCCATCTTCTCATTTTTTAAAATAAAATTTGCTATTTTAGATTTTGATATACTTGGAGCTATACAATTAACCCTTATGTTTGGAGCCAATTCAGCAGCTAATGATAAGGTCAATCCCTCAATTGCACCTTTTGCAGATGATACTATGCTGTGATTAGTAAAACCTCTCCTGACTGCCACAGTGGAAAATAACACTATTGAACCTTTGTTTTGTTTTAAACTATTTAAAGCACGTCTAATAATTTCTGTTGCTGATATCAAATTAAGATTAAATGACTGCATGTAATCACTTTTTTTTGTCATTTTGATTGGTTTTAAATCTATTGAGCCAACACAGTACGCTAAACCATTTATCGGAGTTTCTCCTAGATCATTAAAAATCTTATCAGAAAAATTCTCCTCCAAAACATCGCAAGTTGTAAAAGTAGAATTCAGCTCTGAAGCAAGCTCAGATAAACTTGACTCATCTCTACCAACTAAATGTACTTCACCACCGTCGGCTATTACTTTTTTTGCTAAAGATGATCCAATTGAGCCAGTAGCCCCTAAAATTAATTTTTTCATTATGTTTATTTAACACTATTTTTTGAAATGAATAGGCAAATAATGACGCGTTTATTTTCTCTAAAAGATATATAATTTAGGATATATGAGGCTTTTTATTATTCTAGGAAACCAGCTGTTTAATCCAAACTATTTAAAAGACTTTAAAGATCATGTTTTTTATATGGCCGAAGATTACGATCTTTGTACATATGAAAAACATCATAAGCTTAAAATATTACTTTTTTTGTCATCCATGAGATCGTTTAGAGATGAGCTAAAATCAAAAAAATTTAAAATAATTTATGAAGATATAGATTCAAAGTTTAAAATTTCTTACGGAAAAAAATTAGAAAAAGTAATAAGGGACAAAAAAATTAAAGAAGTAAGTTTTTTTGAAGTTGAAGATAAGCCATTTGAAAAAAAAATTATTACGCTACTTAAAAAGATGAATATAAAAGTAAATCAAATTAAAACTCCAATGTTTTTGACAACAAGGAAAGAATTTAAGGAATATCTCTCTAAATACAAAAAGCCATTTATGGCTAATTTTTATAAATCAATGAGAACAAAATTAAATATTTTAGTGAATAGTGATGGAAAACCAAAAGGCAATAAATGGAGTTTTGATGAAGATAATCGTAAAAAACTACCTAAGGATATCAAAATACCAGAAATACCTAAACTCAAATTTACAAATCATACCAATCAGTTGAAAAAATTTATTGAGTTAAATTTTAAAAATCATCCTGGAAGTACAGAAAACTTTTGGTTTCCTACAACCAGATTAGATGCTCAAAAACAACTTGATCGTTTTCTTAAAGAAAGAATTAAATTGTTTGGTGACTATGAAGATGCTGTTAGTTATAAATCGAATACAATGTTCCATAGTGCTTTGAGTCCATTAATAAATTTAGGACTTTTAACACCAGAGGAAATTTTGATTAAATTAAATAAGATAGAAAATAAAGTCCCAATAAATTCTTTTGAAGGTTACGTGAGACAAATTATTGGCTGGAGAGAATTCATGAGAGGTATCTATCAAAATTTTGACTCTCAAATGAATAAATCAAATTTTTTTAACCACAAACGAACAATGAAGAAATCTTGGTATAATGGTAATACTGGTTTAGATCCACTTGATTTTTCAATTAAAAATGCTGAACGCTTTGGATGGTCTCATCATATAGAAAGGTTAATGATTCTCTCCAATATTATGAATCTTTGTGAAATTCATCCAAAACAAGTTTATAAATGGTTCATGGAAATGTTTGTCGATTCATCTGACTGGGTAATGTCACCAAATGTTTATGGAATGGGTCTATTTAGTGACGGAGGAATATTTGCGACTAAGCCTTATATTTGTGGCTCTAGCTATTTTTTAAAAATGATGCATTTTAAAAAAGGACCTTGGTGTGATGTTATGGATGGACTTTATTGGAAATTTATAGATAAAAATAAAAAATTCTTTTTAAAAAATCCCAGACTAGCAATGATGGTAAGGGTTTCAGAAAAAATGAACAAAGATAGAAAAATAAGAATTTTTAAAGCTGCAAACAGTTTTATAAAAGAAAATACAAATGGTTAAAGTTTTTTTTAACAATTCATGTAATATTTGTAGAGCTGAGATTAGCCATTACAAAAAGCACAGTGATGAAAAAGTTGAATGGATAGATGTTACTAATAACGAGGAAGCTCAAAGAATTACATCAAAATCATATAAAGAACTTTTAAGAAGAATGCATGTTATACAAGATGGTAAAATAATTGATGGAGCAGAGTCTTTTTTAATAATTTGGAAAAATGTACCTAAATACAATTTTTTATATAAAATTTTTAAGATCAAAGCTTTATTTTTTTTGTTGAATATTTTTTACGAAATTGCGGCTTATATACTTTTTATAAAGAATAAACATCTGTTAAATAATGAAAAAAACTAATTTACCTAAAAAGAATTGTCCAGTTTGTAGTAAGCCTTTCTCTTGGAGAAAAAAATGGAGATTAAATTGGGAAAAAGTAAAATACTGTTCTAAGAAATGCTCTAGGGCTAATTTAATTTAAAAGTTGACAATATTATAGGTATATTTGACTTAAAATTAAAATACCCTTTATTTGAAAATTTCCAGCAAAATTCGTCTTCTTTTCGCATAATATAATTTAAATCTAGATTTTCTTTTTTTACTAACATTTTTAAAAATGAAAAATTTTCACCAATAGAGGGATATATGACATCAAATGATTTAGAGGTTTTAGAAAAGTTTGTAAAACTCTTTCCATCTAAAAATTCAGCCTTGTTTTTAATTTCATTTAATCGTGATTTGATGACATTTTTTTTATAATCCATTACTTTTGTAGATAATTGAATTGATCTATTTTCGTTGCCCAACAAAACAAAATAAATTTTTTTATATTTTTCATGGTCAAGGAAATCATCATACATTTCATTTTCAAAAATAATTAAATGATCATTTGAGACCTCGTTATTTCTAATTGGAGCTATAGAAATTTTATATTCTCTTTTATCTATAATTGGTAACGCAGTCTCATTTAACTTTACATTTTTATACTTATTGTTTGTAAATTTACTTATATTCCATGATTGAGCTAAATAATTTTTACCTTTTGTTTGTATTCCTGCAACCCACCGCCAACTTAAAGTATTTGAAGCTGCATCTCCGTCATATAAATGTTTCATAAAAAATTCTGCTCCCTTTTGCCAAGGTAATCCTAGAGTAAATATCCAAATACTTGCAAACAACATTCTAGTATGGTTATGAAGGTAATTAAAATTTTTTAGTTCGTTTACCCAATCATTAAAACATTCAATTTCGGTTTCACTATTTACTGCTTTTAAATAATTTTCATCTTCTTTAATTGTCTTAAGATCTTCTATAAAATCAATCCAGACTTTTGGTCTTAGTTCAAGCCAGCCTTTCCAGTAAACCCTCCAAAATATTTCTTGAATAAATTTATCTACTTTTTGAAAAGGATATTTTTTTAAAACAAGTTTAGTGGTTTCATATTCTGTAATTAATCTGTGAGTAATATAAGGTGATAAGCAAGAAACATTGCTTCTGTTAGTAACACCAAAATCAAAATTCCTTTTAGCATTATATTTTGAAATATCACTTTCTAAATATTTATTAAGTTTATCTAAAGCTTCTGATCTAGAGGTTATAAACTGCATTAATCTTCGTCATCCCTCCAATCATCAATATATAATTTCCAACAAGCAAAAGTTACACAAATTATCCCGACAGAAAAACCTAGAAGCACTCCATTTTCTCTACCTAAATAAATTGAGCCGTAGTGAGCACTAAGAATTGGTGGAAAAACCAAAATGCATCCTACGATTATATAACGATATATGAAGGGTGGTCTTTTCAAATTGTGTTTCCTTGATCAAATGGTTGGGACACGGCAGATGTAAACCAACAATTTTTACAATTGTCATCGCTGCCTTTCTGGACATGCCATTCATAAATAAATAGTTTTTTATTTTCTGATAAAATTTCAATTCTATAAACATAAGTGTTAGGACTATTAGTAATTAATTTAATCTTATGTGAGGAGTGATTAATAAGGTGTTTATATTGTTGCCCATAAATCATAATTCTAAATCTAGCAAAAGGTCCTGTGGCTTTCTTATTATCTGGATGGGCAAACAACCATGTTTGTCTAATTCCTTGATCTTTTTGATCGTTATTTTTCAATGCTTCAAGTTGAATTTTTACAACATCATAAGGATCTAATTTCTTATTTGGTTTAATAAGTTCTGCGCTATAAGAGCCCGTAAACAGAAAAATTATTAATAATTGACTTAATAATGCTTTTAATAATATTTTTTTCACAAGTTAATATTAAAATAGATCTAATATTTTAAAAGGTGTATCTTGTCCTATATGGAAGATGTTTTTGACGATAT
Organism: uncultured Pelagibacteraceae bacterium; assembly: GCA_902517535.1. Taxonomy (GTDB): domain Bacteria; phylum Pseudomonadota; class Alphaproteobacteria; order Pelagibacterales; family Pelagibacteraceae; genus Pelagilacustribacter. Next base: position 66,528 of record CABYCK010000001.1, read on the forward strand.
TTGCGAAGAATGCAACCAAGAAGATGAAAGTGTTAAAACAAATCTAATAATTACTGGGTATAAAATTTGTGACAGTTGTAAATTATCAAAGAATATATTTCCTGTTTAAATGCCTTTAAACAAAATTATTACTAGTAATAGAAAAAACGCTTGAAATAGCCAAGCAACAATTACTACTCCAAAAGCTTTCCATAAGCTCTCATAGTCTAATGCGGATTTCACTGCGACTACCATACAAGCCAACATCCAAAAAGCAGAGCCAATGAATGTTACTGTCATTAAGTCTGGAGTAACACCAAAAACTCTAATTAAACCAGGTGCACTTGAAAATCCAATAGTTCTTAAAAGTTCTCCATGATTACTTCGAGTCGATGGGCTTCCAAATAGTTTTACACCAACGAAATAAATTACGTAAGCCCACACATACCAACTCAACAAAGAAAGAATTGGTGCAATTAAAAAATTTGATGCTCCAAGTTGTAATGCACCTACTCCAGCAGCTAAACTTGATAAAACAACTACTATTCCAGCTTGGACAGTTGCTGATTTATCTTTTTCAACTTCCTCATAAAGATCTATATCAATTTTGATAGCTCTATATATCCTGTTTATAAATTTATTTATCATTTTATATTTTTTATAATAGGATTGATTATTTTTAATATCTTCCTATGAAGTTTCTTATTGGAAGTTGCCAATATATTTCCACCTTCCTCAGCTGAATTATTTTTCCAAGTTGATATACACCCACCAGAATTTTTGATAATAGGTATTAATGGCACAATATCATATGACTTTAAATTTGACTCAATTACAACATCTATTTTTCCTTCTGCTAACAAGCAATAACTCAGTGCGTCATAGCTAACATTTCTAAACATTTTTCCAAAGGTTTTAGTTAGTTTAATCTTTTTTCTCAAATGATTTCCATGAAAATTACTAATAATTTTTATTTTTTTTAAATCATAATTATTGGAAGATTTTAAAATAATTTTTTTTTCATTTTTATACAAGTAAGTATTTTTTTTATCGTTTAGATAGTATCTATTAAGTTCAGGAAAATTTGCTAAACCAATAATTGATTTTTCTTTGTAAGTTAATCCAATTAAATTTGACCATGTTGGAACTCCAATAACAAAAGCTTTAGTTCCGTCTATTGGGTCAATTGACCATTTAAAATTGTTCATTGAATTTTTATCTTTAAATTCTTCTCCAGTAATTGCATCTTTTGAAAAAGATTTACTAATTAAAGATCTTATAAATTTTTCAAAAGATTTATCGAAATTAGTGACTGGATTGTATTTTTTTTTATCTTTAGATTTATCACTAATAATTATAGCTGATTTTAACTTTTTAAAATAAAAACTATTAAGTTTTTTTGGTAAATTTTTCAAAAAAATAAATGGTTTTATTAATTCCATAACTGTATATAACCCAACTGGAGAGAAAACACATATGAAAATACCAAAAAAATATAACCCGATTATCTCTGGATTTGCAGCAGCAATTACGATATCTGTTCTAGCGTATTTAACTTTAGAAACATCAGCGGGTATTTGGTTAATGTTTTCATTTGGTGCTACCGTTTTTTTAGTTTTTGTTTTATATGAACTGGATACCGCACAACCAAAAAATATATTTTTTGGTCACTTAATCTCTATACTTGTAGGAATTATCTTTAATGAAACTATAGGAATTTCATTTTACTCTTTAGGTCTGTCTGTTGGAGTTGCAATAATTTTAATGGTTTATTTCAAAGTTATGCATCCACCGGCTGCTTCTAATCCTTTGGTAGCCTTATCTATGGATTTGTCGTTTGATTATGTTTTATTCCCAGTGATTACTGGCTCGCTAGTTATTATAATTATGGCTTTGTTAATTAATAAAATTATTTTAAAAAGAAATTATCCTAAAAAAATTTAATTTAAGATATAAATTGAAATATTTAGTATAAACGCATAGCTTGACCAAATTAAATATGGTAAAAATAAATAAAAGCTAGTTTTGTTCTCTCTTAAATAAATTTTCATTAAAATAATTATAAATATTAAAATAATGAACAGATCTAATAATGCAAGTGTTATTGAATGAAATCCAAAGAATATAACGCTCCAACTAGCGTTGAAAAAAATATGATAAAAGTAAATTTTTAAATATTTTTTATTAAAAGTTTTTATCCATATAGACCACGCAGCGATAGACATACAAATATACAATGTAGTCCACACAGGGCCGAATACCCAACTAGGTGGATTAAAACTAGGCAGAATTATTTGTGAATACCAAGGTTCTTTAAAAGCAGATGTGATAAAACCACCAATAGCTGATGCTGTAAAAGTTATTATTAGTATTAAAACAAGAGATAAATATTTATTCTTTGTCATAAATTAATATATAACTAATAAATGAATGAAAAGCAGAAAAAAATTTGGATCACGGGAGCCAGTAGTGGAATAGGTAAAGCCACAGCAGAAAAGTTTGCGTTGGAAGGATGGAAAGTTGCGGTATCAGCCAGGAGGAAAGAACTACTAGATGAAATGACTAAAAATAAAGATATATTTTCATTTCCTTTAGACGTAACTAATAAAGAACAAATTGAGAAGGTTTTCAAAAGTATTATTGACAAATTTGGTGACCTAGATATGTGTTTGTTTTCTAGCGGCACTTATAATCCTAAAGATGAACAAAGTATTGATACGGAGAAAATTAAAAGAGTCATAAATGTTAATTTTTTTGGGGTTATTGATTGTGTTAAAGTTGTAGAAGATTATTTTAAAAAAAGGAAATCTGGTCATATTTCAATAGTTTCTTCTATTGCAAGTTATAGGGGATTGCCAAATTCTAGTGGTTACGGGCCATCAAAGGCTGCACTGTCCAATTTTGCTGAAAGTATTTATTTTGATTTTAAAAAATTTGATGTGAAAGTTTCAATAGTTTCACCTGGATTTATTAAAACGCCATTGACAGATAAAAATAAGTTTCAAATGCCTTTTTTAAAATCACCCGAATTTGCTGCAAATAAAATATTTAAGGGATTAACAAAATCAAATTCTTTTGAAATTCATTTTCCTAAACAATTAACTTTGATATTGAAAATCCTTAGGATTTTACCCTATAAAATTTATTTGTTTTTAATTAATAAGAGCGTTAAACGTTAATCTTTAATAAACATTACTGTTAATTCAGCGACTTTAATTCCAAACTTTTTCATAGTAGCTCTATTAATTGCAACACGCTCATCTTGCATAAAAATCCAATCATCAAAGGTAATTTTAATATTTTTGCCTTTAACCGGAACTAATAGCACGTACTCAAATTTGAATGATGGCCCATAAGAAAATCCTTTGGCAGTTCCAACTACATCTGAGGCGGTACCTTCGTAATTATGATCATCAATTTTTTTTATCTTCCATTGGCGAGTTTGTTTTTCTCCATCATTCCAATTAAATATCTCATCCAATATCAATTCAGACCCATTCCATTGTCCGGTCAAGTCTGCTTTAAATTGTCTCGTTACTTTTCCTGACCTGTTTTGTAAAACGCCCCATGCTTTAACATTACCTGATAAGTACTCCTCAATTATCAAACGAGGCTTTTGATTTTTAAAATCTATAGGTTTCATATTATTAGAACAACTAGTAAAAAAAATAACTAAAATTAAACTAAGTAATTTGTTCATGAGGATTGTTTATTAGACAAAGAAAATTGAATCAAGTCTATATTTTTTGCCCTAAATCCCGCTTCACAATAAGTTAAGTAAAATTCCCACATTCTTTTAAAATATTCATCAAACCCTAAAGGTGAAATATTGCCCCAGGCTTCTAAAAAATTTTGTCTCCATATCGCAAGCGTTTTTGCATAATCATTTGAATAAGAGTTAATTTTTTCAATTACTAATTTATTATTTTTTGTCAATTTTTTAATTTGCATTAAAGAAGGTAAAAAACCTCCAGGAAAAATATATTTTTGAATGAAATCTTCATTGTTTTTATACCTATCAAATAATTCATCTTTGATGATGATTCCTTGAATAGCCGCCTTACCATTTAATTTTAATGAATTTTTTATTTTTTTAAAGTACTCATTTAAATGATCATCACCAACGGCCTCGATCATTTCTATGGAAGCTATTTTATTGTATTTATCATTTAAATCTCTGTAGTCTAAAAATTTCACATTAACTTTATTATTTAAACCACTTTCAAATATTCTCTTTTTAGTATAATCAAATTGTTCTTTTGAAATTGTAATGCAATCAACTAGAACATTATAGTTTTTTGCTACATATTCTGAAAATCCTCCCCAACCACAACCGATTTCTAGAACTTTATCTTTCTCACTTATTTCAAGTAAATTTATTAGTTCTTGATATTTATTTTTTTGAGCAGTTTCTAAGTCATCATTTTTATTTTTATAAATCGCGCTTGAATATGTTAACGTTTTGTCTAGCCACAAACTAAAAAAATCATTTCCTAAATCGTAGTGTTTTGAAATATTTTTAATGCTTTTAGACTTAGTGTTAGAAAAAAACAATTTTTTTAAAAAATTTTTTATAGTTTGAATTTTTAGACTACCTGAAAATTTATAAACCAAGCTAATATTTTTTGCTGCTATTTCTATGAGCTTTGTTAAATTTGAAGAATAAAAATCTTTGTTTATATGTGCCTCACCAAGAGCTGAACTTCCCCCTAAAATAATATTTAAAAAGAATTTAGGGTTATTTATTTGAATATCAGTTGAAAAAGAGTCTTCTAAATTGCCAAACTGATAAACTTTTCCATCATAATTAATTAGTTTCAAATTACCATTTTGAATAAGTTTAAGTTTATTAATGATAATTTTTTCTGCTACTTTTGCTAAGCTCATAATTTACTCATAACTAAAATTATTTTTAATTTTTCGACTTCTTGATCTGTATATTGCCCCTTTTTTCCATAATAAAAATGCTTCAAAATGTATCGCTGTTATTATTTTAAAAGTCATTAAGGGATATTTGAAAAAATTAACTAATAATTGTTTAAAATTAAATTCTTTTCTTTCGCCTTTTTGAATTGCTGTTAAAATTGTGCCTTTTTTATCTGTTTGTTTAATTGATACAAATAATTTTTTTTTTGGGTTTTGTAATTTGAAATCATAAAAAGTTTTCATGTCCATAAAAGGAGATACATAAAATTTTTTTTTGCATCTTTGTTCTATTTTTTCAATATCATTTACTTTAAAAATATACGTATGTTGCTCATTGAAAGTATTTTTTACTTCATAGAAAATTGCTTTTAAAGAATTGTTTTTGTAACAATAAAAAATGCTTAAAGGATTAAATACATAACCAAAAATTCTTGGATAACAAAGTAATTTAATTTTGTTAATTTTCGAGTTAATCTTAAATTTTTTTAATTTATTTAATGCCCATTTTTTCAATGACTTGCTATTTCTATCTCCGTGATCTTTGTCATAAAAACTAAAAATATTAATCCTATTGTGAGAAAAAATTGGATTTTTTTTATTTAAATTATTTAATTCATCTAAATCAATGAAAAGAGAGAATGTATTATATTTTAAAAAATGTTTTACTGGTTTAAATCTTTTGTGTGTAACAACACCATTGTAAATACATGTATTCATTAATGATTTCTAAAAATTTTATATAAATTAATCGCTGATTTTAACCCATCCTCGTGAAAACCATAGCCAAAATAACTTCCACAATACCAGGTTCTCATCTTTCCTTGAATTAAATCTAAACTTTTTTGGTATTTCTTTGTTTCTAAATTGAAGTAAGGATGCTTAAAATTAATCGATTTAATTACATTTTTTTTGTTTATCTCATTAATTGGATTTAATGTTAAAAAAAAATTTTCTTCACATCTAAGATTTTGTAATTTATTTAGCCAGTATGTTACACAAGTGTGATTTCCATTGGATATTGAATTCCAACTAGACCAAGCCAACTTTCGTTTAGGCATAAAACTATTGTCGGAATGTAAAATTGCTGTATTAGATACATATTTAAATTTTTCTAAGACTTTTTTTTCATCGTCTGTTGGTTTGTCAAGTAGTTTAAGACTTTGGTCAGCATGAGATGCTAGAACAACGTGATCATAATTTAAATACTCATGACCAATAGTTATTTTTACATTGTCATTGCTTCGGCTCACTTTATTCACTTTGTAGTTTTTATATACCTCTCCGCTAATTTTTTTTATAACTTTTTTAACATAAGTTCTGCTTCGATTGCTTACTGTGTACCATTGAGGTCTATTTTTTAATTTAAATAATCCATGATTTATGAAAAAATTTAAGAAAAGGTCTAGAGGCATGTCTTTAGCTTTTTTAAACGGCATTGACCATATGGCTGCAACCATGGGAATTATATGATATTCAATAAAATATTTAGAGAAGTTTGATTTTTCTAAATAACTTCCAAGTGTTTCGTTGTCTAAATTCATTTTGAGTAAAGAAGGTGCCATTTTGTAAAACGATATTATTTCTTTTATCATTTTTAAAAATTTATAATTGAAAATATTGAACTTATTTGCAAAAATTGCCCCTAGCCCGCTACCTCCATATTCCATATTGCTTCCTCTAAGGGAGACAGAAAAAGACATATTACTTTTTTCAAAAGGAACTTCTATTTCACTAAAAAAATTGATTAAATTAGGATAGGTTAGTTTATTAAATACAATAAATCCTAAATCTACAGGAATTGTTTTATTCCTATTTTTTATATCGAAGGTATAAGAATGACCTCCAAATTGATCTTCTTGCTCAAATAGATCTACCTTGAATTTTTTTGAGAGATAATAGGCTGCTGATAAACCTGAGATACCTGATCCAATAACTGCGATTTTCATCTTTTAAGCAGCTGCATCTTTGTATTCATCCATTGACGGACATGAACATACAAGGTTTCTATCTCCATAAACATTATCTACTCTAGCGACCGGCGCCCAGTATTTGTAGTCTTTTAAATGAATTTGTGGAAAAGCTGCTTCTTTTCTAGTGTACGAATGTTTCCAATTATCCTCTGATAATTCTAAATACGTATGAGGTGCATTTATTATAGGATTGTCCTCTTTTTTAAATTGACCATTATCGATTTTGTCTATTTCATCTTTAATATTTAATAATGTATCACAAAATCTATCTATTTCTTCTAGATTTTCACTTTCGGTTGGTTCAATCATAATGGTTCCTGAAACTGGCCATGACATTGTTGGAGCATGATAGCCATAATCGATTAATCTTTTTGCTATATCTTCCTCTGAGATACCCGATTTTTCTTTTATATGTCTTAAATCAACAATACACTCGTGGGCAACATTGCCATTTTTTCCTGTATATAATATTTTAAATTTTTTTGATAATCTTTTTGCAATATAGTTTGCGTTTAAAATAGCTGTTTGAGATGCTAGCTTTAATCCTTTTGATCCCATCATCTTTATATACATCCATGATATAACTAAAATACTTGCGCTGCCCCACGGCGCAGCAGAAACTGGGCCAATACCTTTATCAGAGTTTAAACTATTGACGTATCTATGTGTTGGTAAGAATTCCTGTAAATGTTTTGCGCAAGCGATTGGCCCCATACCCGGACCTCCACCACCATGGGGAATACAAAATGTTTTATGTAGATTTATATGACATACATCTGGTCCAAATTTTCCTGGTTTTGCGATACCAACCAGTGCATTTAAATTTGCGCCATCCATATAAACTTGGCCGCCTTTGGAATGCACTATCTCACAGATTTCATTGATTTTCTCCTCAAAAACACCATGAGTTGAAGGATAAGTTACCATTAAAGCAGCGAGATCCTTTGAATATTTTTCTGATTTATTTTTTAAGTCTTGTATATCAATATTTCCATTTTCATCACAATTTATAACAACAACTTTCATACCTGACATCTGAGCGCTTGCAGGATTGGTTCCGTGAGCAGAGCTCGGTATTAAACAAATATTCCTATTAGATTGTTTATTGTTTTTATGAAATGCCCTTATTGTCATTAAGCCGGCATATTCTCCTTGCGCACCAGAATTCGGTTGCAAAGAGACTGCTGCAAATCCAGTAATTTCTTTAAGATCTTTTATTAAATCATTAAATAATATCTTATAACCTTTCATTTGATTTTCTGGAACAAAAGGATGAGGCAAAGAAAATTCTTTCCATGAAATAGGTATCATTTCTGCAGTAGAATTCAATTTCATTGTACATGAACCAAGTGCAATCATTGATCTATTTAAAGCAATGTCACTATCCTCTAATCTTTTTAAATATCTCATCATTTCTGTTTCCGAATGATATTTTTTAAAAACAGGATGAGTTAAATAATTTGATGTTCTTAATAAATTTTTAGGAAGATTATGAAGAATAACATCGCTTGTATTCGTAACATCTTTATTAACTCCAAATATCTTTAAAAGCAAATTTACATGGTCGAGCCTTTTGGCTTCATCGAATGCAATAGATAAAGTTTCTTTATCTACTTTTCTCAAATTTACTTTTTCGGATAACGCTTTATTAAATATTTCATCAGTTTTATTTTTTGTTTTTACAGTTACCGTATCAAAAAAATTATCAGTATAAAGTTCGAAACCATCTTTTTTTATATTATCTGCAAATAACTTTGCTAGTTTAGATGTCCTGTTTGCGATTTCAAGAATTCCTTCAGGTCCATGATAAATTGCGTATGCAGCCGAAACTATTGCGAGTAGAGCTTGTGCGGTACATATATTACTTGTTGCCTTATCCCTTCTGATATGTTGCTCTCGAGTTTGTAATGACAGCCTATAGGCTTTTTTACCAAATTTATCTACTGACACACCGATAATTCTTCCAGGCATTGATCTTTTAAATTCTTCCTTTGTAGCAAAAAAAGCTGCATGAGGCCCTCCATATCCCATTGGAACTCCAAATCTTTGAGCGTTTCCTACTGCAATATCCGCCCCAAGTTCAGCCGGAGTTTTAATTCTCGCTAAAGACAGAAGATCACAAACCACTATAGCTTTACCACCTTTTTTATGAATTAAGCTTATTGACTCGCTAGGATCTTTTATTTCTCCATAAGTATCTGGATAAGCTATCACTCCACAAATAATTTCGTCTTTAATATTTTTGATATAATCTTCTTGGTTGCCAACTAAAAGTTCAAGACCAAAAGGTTCGGCTCTAGTTTTAATTAAATCTATGGTTTGAGGATTGCATGCGTCAGAAACATAAATTTTTTTAGAATTATTTTTGTTTACTCTTTGTGCTAAACCGACTGCTTCAGCGGCAGCTGTAGCTTCATCTAGTAAAGAGGCGTTCGCAATGTCCATTCCAGTAAAATCAATTATCATTTGTTGAAAATTCAACAGCATTTCTAATCTTCCTTGAGCTACTTCGGGCTGATAAGGTGTATATGAAGTATACCATCCCGGGTTCTCTAATATATTTCTCAGGACAACGTGAGGGGTAAAACAATTATAATATCCCATCCCAATAAAATTTCTAAACGGCTCGTTTTTTTGAGATATTAATTTTAATTTTTTTAAAGCCTCACTTTCAGATAAAGAATTATCAATTTTTAAGTCTTCTTTTAATAAAATATTTTCAGGCACAGTATCTTTAATTAACTGTTCTAGGGAGTTGCTTCCTATATATTCTAATATTTTTTTTTGATCCTTCTTTGAAGGACCAATGTGTCTGTTTATAAATTCTTTTGTAGTATCGTCTATCATTTAATTAGGATTCTCCTTACAAAATTTTTCGTACTCATCTTTTGACATCAAAGAATTAATTTCTCCTTTATCTTTAATTTTTAATTTAAAAAACCAACTTGCTCCCTCTGGGTCTGCATTAATACTACTCGGATCATCTACTATAGTTTTGTTTCCTTCAGTAATTTCTCCAGAGATAGGTGAATAAACATCGCTAGCTGCTTTAGTTGACTCAACAACAGCTGCTTGACCTTCTTTTTCTACAGATTTACCTGCTTCTGGTACTTCTGCAAAAACTATATCTCCAAGCAATTCTGTAGCATGTTTAGTGATACCTACTGTAGCTATATCGCCTTCTAATAAAACCCACTCGTGTTTCTTAGAAAATTTTTTTTCAGTCATTTTTACCTCTTTTTATTTTACGTAACTTTTTTTATAAAATGGAAGCTCTGAAATTTTGCCTCCATATTTTTTTCCTCTTACTTCAAGTTTTATTAGCGTTCCGACTTTAGCATAATTTGAATTTACATATCCCATTGCAACTGGTGCATTTACACTTGGACCAAAAGTTCCACTTGTAACAAGGCCTATCTTATTGTCATCAGTTGAATAAATTTGCGTGTTTTCCCTAGCTATAACTTTACCCTCAGGCTTAATACCTACCCTAATTTTTTCACTGCCATTAGTTAATACGTTTTTAATCTTGTCCCACCCATTGAAACCACCAACTTCTTTCCTTTTTTTTGCGATTGCCCATTTTAAATTTGCCTCTACCGGATTGATTTTTTCATTTAAATCATGTCCGTATAAACAAAGACCTGCTTCTAGTCTTAATGTATCTCTAGCTCCTAAGCCTATTGGTTTGACCTCTTTTGAAATTAAAAATTTAATTAATTTTTCAACTTTTTTATTTGAGATAGAAATTTCAAAACCATCTTCTCCTGTGTAACCAGATCTTGTTATATATAATTTTTCATTATCATAATTAAAATTGCTCCCAGTCATAAATTTTAAACTGGAAACACCTGGTATAAGTTTATCTAATATTTCAACCGATTTAGGCCCTTGCAAGGCTATTAATGATAAATCATTATTTAAAAGGTGCTTATGATTTTTTCCTAAAAATCGCAAGATTTGATTGATGTCATTTTCCTTACAAGCTGCGTTTAAAATTATACAAAATCCCTTTTCAGTCTTTGTAACAATCAAATCATCAATTATTCCTCCATCATTATTAAGTAAAAAAGAATATTTTGAATGATTAATTCTTAAAGATTTTAAATCCGCTGGAATAATTTTTTCTAAAGCTTCGGTCAATGTTTCGTCACCTTCTAAAAAAAATTGTCCCATATGAGAAACATCAAAAAATCCAGCATACGTTCTGGTTGAGATGTGCTCTTTTACAATCCCATCTTTGTACTGAATTGGCATTTCGTAACCTGCAAAAGGTACGAATTTAGCACCCAAATTTTTATGTATTTGATACAGTGCGGTTTTTTGTGTTTCCATAATAACTCTTTTCATCCCTATCTGTCTGTTTACCTGAGAGATTTAATCCTTCGGTGAGGCTTTAGCCTTCTTTCCAGAGTTATTACAGCAACGGTCCTTTTGCCTGAGAGTTTTTAGGGTATTTGCTCCTTCGGCGCTAAATTTATTAGTCTCTCCCGTTACATTTTGATTCTCTTCGAAATACAACTAAAAGTCAAATGTAATTAAGACACAATAGTCTTGTTTTTATCTAGACTTTTTATGATTATAGCAAAAATAATTATTGTTCCTCCGATAAACACACTTTGAGGTGGAATTTCATTTTGAAATAGCCAAACCCATAAAGGTGCAAAAAGAGTTTCTATAAGCATTAACAAGCCAACAGTTACTGACCTAGTGGTTCTTGTTCCAATAGTTATGCAAATAAAGCCAAAAGTAAGTTGCGGAACTCCTAAAAGAAAACCCATTAAGATATCGTTGTTACTAAAATTAAAACTTTCAACTTGAGTAATAGAGTATAAAATACTAAGGATAGAAGCGTACCAAATAGCTGGAACCAAGTCTAAATTAGGATTTTTTCTAACCACCATTACTAATATTGAAAAACTGATTGGAATTGTTAAAGCTACCAAGTTTCCAAATAAAGTTCCTGAAGATAACGAATCTCCAACCATTAAAGTTATTCCTGACATAGCCAAAATAATTGAAACTAAACCTACTAATGAAATTTTTTCTTTCAAATAAAAGTAACCAAATATAGCTAAAAACATTGTTTGGGTACTTATTATGAAAACAACATTAGCTACATAAGTATTTAACATAGCAAATACAAAAGCGATAAAGCTAAAAGACATTACGAGTCCCCCTAAAATTCCAGGAAGGCCAGCTTTTGTAATTATTTTAAAGGCTTTTTTTTTATAAGTTAAAATTAAAAAAGAAGAAACACCTAAGAAAAAAAAGGAAGATCTTAAAAATAATATTTCCCAAGCGTTAGATGTATCAAATGATCTTATTATTAAACCACCCCAACTTAGACAGAAACCACCAAATAATAAAAGCAAATAACCAGGTAATCTATAAAGAAACTGCATTTAAAATTTTTTTAAAATTTCCTTAAAAAAATACTTTAATGCTAAAGATCTAAATACCATAAATAATAATAATGAAAACCATAATCCGTGATTGCCAAAATACTTAGTTAAGTATATAGATGTAATAATAAAAGAAGCAACTGAAATAATTGTTCCATTTCTAATTTCTTTAGTTTGTGAAGTGCCAATGAAAATACCATCTAATTGATAACAAAATGAAGCTATTGGTGGAATTAATATTATCCAAATTAAATGTTTGTAAGCAATAAATCTTAAGATTTCAATATCAGTAATTATATTTATAATTTGTTTTGAAAAAACTATGTATACTATTGAAATAATTAATGCTGTAAAAAAACTTATTTGTATAGAATTGTTTACTATTGATAAAAAAGATTTTTTATTTCTTCTTCCTAAAGAAAAACCTATTATTCCTTCTGTTGAAAAAGCATATGCGTCGAGAAAAAATGCAGATAATATTATAAATTGCATTAAAATAGTGTTTACAGCTAAATAATCTTCTCCCATTTTAGAACCAAGAAATGTAATCCATAAAAATGAAAAAGTAAGAAATAAAGTTCTTATGAAAATATCGAGATTTACATTAAATAATTTAATTATTTTTTTTGGTTCGAAAATTTTTTCAAATTTTGGAATAATTTGAAATTTTTTGATTATATATCTGTAAGTATAAGTTAAAAATATTGTCACTGTTATTAAACTTGCTATTAAAGTACCTAGCGCTACACCTGGAACTTCCAAACCAAGAGACAAAACAAAAAAAGAACTAAATAATACATTAAGGACGGACAAGGTAATAACCAAGAGACTTGATATATTTGTTTTTTGAATACCTAGGTAAAATCCAATTAAAATATATATTATGAGTTCTGCAGGAACAGAAAATATTCTAATTGAAATATAAGTATTAATTAAATTTTGTGTTTCTGTTGAGGTTGGAAAAAAGTTACTAATTAAGGATACTATTAATGGTTTTAAAATAATTATTATTAAAGAAATAAATACCGCTAATAATAAGTTCCTCAAAATTGTTCTGACTATCTCTCTAAATTCTCCTCTGCCAAATGACTGAGCTACAAGGCCAACCGTTCCCATTCTTAAGAATCCGAAGCTCCAAATAATCATTGTCATTACAGATGTGGCAATACTAGTTGCAGCTAAAAATTTAGTTTGTCCTAAATTTCCCATAAGACCTGTGTCTACTATGCCTACTAGAGGAGTAGCTAAATTTGAAAAAAAAATTGGGATAGATAACAGAAAGATTTTTTTTTTAGAAAAATGAGAAGAATATGATCTTTGAAGCATTTAATTAAATATAAATATTTAACCTATGCTAAATAAAAATTTATATTTTTCATTTATTGAAAGAACTTCTAACCCTACTAATCCACCAATAATTAGTTGAATGGCAATTATTAAAATTACAAATAGTCCGACATATCCCAACCACTGATGCCTTTTAATGTATTCAGCAAAATAACTTGCAAGTGTTGCAATTAGAAATACTGATAAAAGTAAGCCAGTAACCATAAGATAGTAGTTGCCTTTTGCTGCACCAACTACACCCAAAACGTTATCAAAACTTATTGTTAAATCTGCGACTAGAACTTTATAAACTCCTTGCCTAAAAGATTGAGTTTCACCTGATTTTAATTGTGGTGTTCTAACTTTGTTTTTTCCAAAAAAATCTTGTCTTAAGTTGTTAATAATCCATAAAAGTAGAACTCCACCTAAAATTTTAAGCCAGTCAAACTGGAACATGTAGTCTGCACCAAAGGCAAAAATAATCCTAAAGATAAATGCTGCGGCTACTCCCCAAGCTATAATTTTTTTTCTATTTTCTGTAGCAAAGTTTGATGCAATCAATCCAATAATGATTGCGTTGTCAGCAGCCATTACTATGTCTATAAGTATGATTTGTACTGAAATAAATATTTGCTCTAACATCATACAAGTGTGTTTATATAATCTAATTTGGTGATTTTAAAGAATAAAAGCTTGTATAACATAATAAATTTTTATTTTAAAAAAAAACCCACCTAAAACTAATTAGATGGGTTTTAATTTCGCTTTAAATTTTAATTAAAATTTATAACCTATAGCAAACTTAATTGACTCAACATCTAAATCTGCCGTAACTTTGTTAGTTTCTGCAGTTACACTGTTTCCAGTTGATGTTAAGCTTAAAGAGTCAAAGTCCGTTTTCTCATAGAAAAACTTGTAAGCCAAATTATCTGTAAGATCGCCTTTGAAACCAACGCCATAGTTTGTACCCTGCACGCCTGCATTTCCGTAACTACCACCATTTGAAGATTTAACTTCTAAAGTGTTCACATCAATGTCGGCCATACCAGCTCTTACGAAAATACTGTTGTAAACTGGAATTTCCACATAAAAGTTTGTGTAATTCTCAACTTCTGCTTGGGCTTTAAAATCCCTTGTTCCAGTGTTACTAGTTTCATCGCCAGTTACTGATCCTTCAATATCTTGCCTAGATTTTACGCTGCTACTTACGTCTGCAGAACCAGGAGTGTGTTCAAATCCTAGAGTTATTCCCCAGAAATCTGATTCATATTCAAGATAATAAGATCCGAGAGGTACATTCTTATGTTCAACGCTTGCACTATTCGTATTTGCTGCACCAGAGTCTCCTGCGCCAGTAACTTCTGAACCGTCTGCAGACACTTTGGCTATTGCTCCCGTAACACCAATATTAAAACTTGCTGCATAAACTGAAGTAAATGCAAAAGTCATAAACATTGCTGTAAGAGCTACTATAATTTTTTTCATATATATGTACTTTCTTCTTAACGTTAATATTAATATCGATCGAGCCATATATACGTATATTAACTGCGTGTTGTCTATCACTAAATAATATGCTTTAAACTGTGGGGGTTCAAAAAGTCAATAAAATCAACGTTTTTTTGTTGCAAAAATACAACAATTACCAATTTTTTTTAAACAATAAAAGCTAATTAAATATCTGCCTTTTATTGGTTTTTTTTCTGTTCTGTAACGAGGGAATCACTTTAATGTTTAATCCCTTAAGATCTCTTGCCTTTAGTTTTCTTAAATTTTGAACTAAATTTAAAAATCTATCAGACTCTGATTTTGAAATAATGCCGTTTGTTAAAATTTTGAATTTATTAATGTATTCTTTTCTTCCAAAAGGCCTTCTACCAGCTGGATGAGCGTCTGCAACTTTTATCTCCTCTGAAATAGTTAAACCATTTTTCATCTTAATAATTACTCTACCTCCAAAACACTTTTTTTTGGGATCTTTGTTATGATATCTTTTAGTCCACTTCTTATTCTCACGAGTTATAATTTTATGCCAAAGTTTAACTGTACTTTTTCTCCTAGCTCTTTGAGGAGTGTAAGATTTAATATGATGCCAAGCTCCATCTTCTAAGGCTACTGCAAATATATACATTATAGAATGATCTAGTGTTTCTCGGCTAGCGTTCGGGTCCATTTTCTGAGGATCATTCGCTCCAGTACCAATTACGTAATGAGTATGGTGACTTGTTTCAATAATAATTTTTTGTATGTTAGATAAATTTTTAATTCTTTTATTTAAACTTCTTGCTAAATCAATAAGGGCTTGTGATTGGTATTCTGCTGAGTGTTCTTTGGTATAAGTTTCTAAAATCGCTTTTTTTGGCTCATTTACTCTTGGAAGAGGGACTGTGTATTTTTTTCCTGGACCAGATAAAACATAGGCGATTATACTATCTTCTCCTTCATAAATAGGGCTAGGGGCTCCCTCACCCCTCATACATCTGTCTACTGCTTCTACTGCCAGTTTTCCAGCATGGGCAGGAGCAAAAGCTTTCCAGCTAGAAATTTCACCCTTTCTGGATTGTCTTGTAGAAACTGTTATATGTAGCGCTTGTTGAATGGATTGATATATAGTTTCAGTATTTAATTTTAATAAAGTTCCAAGTCCAGCGGCTATACTTGGGCCTAAATGAGCTATGTGATCTATCTTATGCTCATGCAAACAAATTCCTTTAACTAAATTTACTTGAACTTCATATCCTGTAAGAATTCCTTTTATTAAATCCATGCCATTACATCCAGTTTGTTGTGCTACTGCTAATATGGCAGGTATATTATCTCCTGGATGACTGTAATCAGCTGCTAAGAAAGTATCATGATAATCTAATTCCCTTACTGCCGTACCGTTTGCCCAAGTCGCCCACTCACAATCTACTTTAATTTTTGGATTTAAACCGAAAATATTTGCTCCATTTTTTTTTGTATGTGCTAAAGCCATATCTCTAGCTGATATAACTGGCTTTCGATTATAAGAAGCGATAGCTACTGAAGCATTATCTATAATTCTATTAATGACCATCTCCAAGGCATCTTTATCAATCTTAGCTTTATCGGAAGCTATCTCTGCAATTTTCCAAGCTAATTGATCTTTCTTTTTTAAATTGGCTTTAGAAGGATGTACTTTAACAGTAATATTTCTCATCAACTTAACATATTCCTTAAAACGTACTGGAGAATTCCACCATTTTTATAATATTCAACTTCGTTTTCTGTATCTATTCTGCACAACACTTTTATTTTCTTGCTAATTCCATCTTTATATTTGATCTCACAAGTCACTTCTTCTCTAGGCTTCACACCTTTTTCAATATCTACGACAGTAATTAACTCCGCTCCAGTGATGTTTAATTTTTTTCGATCAAATCCATCTTTAAATTGTAAAGGTAAAACTCCCATACCAACTAAATTTGATCTATGTATTCTCTCAAAACTTTCAGCTAAAACAGCTTTAATTCCAAGTAACTTAGTTCCTTTAGCTGCCCAGTCCCTAGAAGAGCCTGTTCCGTATTCCATTCCAGCTATCACAACTAAGTCATTATTTCTCTTTTTGTATTCCATTGCTGCATCATAAACGCTCATTACTTTTCCGTCAGGTTGCAGAGTTGTAAAACCACCCTCTGTACCTGGTGCCATTTCATTTCTTATTTTAATATTGCCAAATGTTCCTCTCATCATAACTTCATGATTTCCTCTTCTAGCGCCATAAGAATTAAAATCTTTTTGATGAATTTGATGAGACATAAAATAATCACCAGTTGGGCTATCTTTTTTTATACTTCCTGCTGGTGAAATGTGGTCAGTTGTTACTGTGTCTGCTAATAACAATAAAATTCTAGCATCATTTATAGCTTTAAATCCCTCAGGCTTGTCAGGTAGATTGTCAAAGAAAGGCGGTTTTTTTACATAAGTAGAATTTTCCTCCCAGTTATAAATATCACTATTCACTGTGTTAATTGCCTGCCACTCTTTTGGTCCATCTGAAACATTTGAATATCTTTTTTTAAACATATCCGCACTTAAAGAACTCAACATTAAATCCTCTATCTCTTTATTACTTGGCCAAATATCTTTAAGAAAAACATCTTTGCCATCTTTATCTTTACCAAGTGGTGATTTATATAAATCAAAATTCATATTCCCAGCTAATGCATAAGCAACAACTAAAGGAGGTGAAGCTAAGTAATTAGCTTTTACATCAGGATTTATTCTTCCTTCGAAGTTTCTATTTCCAGAAAGAACAGATACCGCATATAAATCATTTTTATTAATAGCGTCTGAAATACTTTTATTTAATGGACCAGAATTTCCAATGCAAGTTGTACAGCCATAGCCTACTAAATTAAAGCCAAGCTCATCTAAATACTTGTTCAATCCAGCTTTCTCCAGATAGTCAGTCACAACTTTTGAACCAGGAGCAAGAGATGTTTTAACCCAAGGTTTAACTTTTAATCCTTTTTTGTAAGCTTTTTTTGCTAACAGTCCTGCTCCAATTAATACACTTGGATTAGATGTATTAGTGCAAGATGTTATTGCTGCAATAACGATATCTCCATCTTTAATTTTAAAATCTTTTCCTTCAACTGTAGACACTATAGCTTGATCTCTTTTTGTTATTTCTTTGTAAACTTTTGCAAAAGCAGAAGATGAATCGGTTAATAATACTTTGTCTTGCGGTCTTTTAGGTCCAGAAATGCTCGCAACTACGCTACTAACGTCTAACGAAAGATTTTCAGTAAAGGATACATCGCTGCTTATCCAAAAACCTTGTTCCTTAGAATATTTTTCGACTAAACTTATTGTTTCATTATCTCTTCCAGATAATCTTAAATATTTTAATGTCTCATCATCAACTGGAAAAAAACCACATGTAGCACCGTACTCTGGTGCCATATTAGCAATTGTTGCTCTATCTGCTAAAGTTAGATTTTTTAAACCTTCTCCGTAAAATTCTACAAATTTTCCAACTACTCCTTTTTTTCTTAACATTTCCACAATTGTTAAAACTAAATCTGTTGCAGTTGTTCCCTCTTTTAATTTTCCTTTAAGTTCAACACCTACAACTTCTGGAATTAACATTGAAATAGGTTGACCTAGCATTGCTGCTTCAGCTTCTATACCACCAACGCCCCAGCCTAAAACTGATAAACCATTTACCATTGTTGTATGACTGTCTGTTCCAACTAAAGTGTCTGGGTAAGCATAAAGATCATTTTCACTCTTAGAAGACCAAACAACTTTTGATAAATATTCTAAATTTACTTGATGACAAATTCCTGTTCCTGGAGGCACTACCCTAAAATTATCAAAAGCGTTTTGACCCCACTTTAAAAAAGAATAACGCTCTCCGTTTCTTAAAAACTCTTTTTCAACATTTTTCTCAAAAGATCTTCCTGACGCATATTCATCCACCATTACTGAGTGATCAATGACTAAATCTACAGTCGATAAAGGATTAATCTTATCTGGATTTTTGTTTTTGCTTTTTACTGCATCTCTCATGGCAGCTAAATCTGCTACAGCAGGAATTCCTGTGTAATCTTGCATTAAAACCCTGGCTGGCCTGTAGGCAATTTCAGTACTAGAATTCTTTGTTTTTAACCATTCTTTTAAAGCTAAGATTTGACTCTTATCTACTGTTACATCGTCTTCATATCTAAGAAGATTTTCCAATAAAACTTTGAGAGATTTAGGTAGTTTAGATATTCCATCTAATCCATTTTTTTCAGCCTTATTTAGGTTAAAAATTTTATAATCTTTGCCTGATGATTTGATTGTATCTAATGATTGAAATGAATTCTTACTATTAAATTTCATGGGCTATACATAGAACAAAATTACACAAACGATAAGTAAAAAAGACATTGTATAATTAAAATTCTTTATAAATTTATCACTTGTGGCAAATTTTCTCAAATATTTTCCCATTAAACACCATGCTGCTTGACTTCCAACGGCCATAAGAAAAAAAATGATAGTGAGGATGATTGAGTCTCGAAGAAAGTTGATTTGGGGATTGATAAACATCGAGATTGCTGTGAGAGCAATTATTATGGCTTTTGGATTTACAAATTGAAAAAAAAATGTATTTAAAAATGTTATCGGTTGTGGATCAACTTTTTCGTATTTATTTGATGAAAATGAGAGCTTATAAGCCATATACAACAAATATATTGAACCTAAAAGTCTTAATATTTTTTGAATTATTTCAAATTTTTGAAAAATAATAACCGAACCAATTTGTAAAAATATTACAAGTAATGTCCATCCAATTATAACTCCTAGCATCGTAGGAACAGTTTTTTTTATACCAAAATTAAATGCAGTATAAGAAGTCATTATATTGTTTGGTCCAGGGGAAAAAGAAGCAGCAATGCCAAAAAGTAACAGTGAAATTAATTGGGATGACATCTCAAGCGATATCTAGTCCATTGTCAGTTTTATGAGAGGGATGAACTAAAACAACTTTTCCATCTTTTTCAATCGCTCCTAAAATTAATACCTCTGAAACAATTCCTGCAATATTTTTTGTTGGAAAATTGCAAACACCAATAACTTGCTTTCCAACAAGATTTTCAGAATTATAATAATGGGTGATTTGAGCAGACGACTGTTTAATACCTATTTCTTTTCCAAAATCTACTTTAATAACCAAAGATGGTTTTCTTGCTTTTTCATTTTTTTTTACTTCTAAAACTGTACCAACTTTTATTTCAATTTTTTTAAAATCTTCATATGAAATTTCCATAACTACTCCTAATTTAAAATTTTTTAAATATAGTATTTAAAACTTTTTTTTGTACCTCATAAAATTTTTTCTTTTTAAGTTTTTGAAGTACAAATGCATTAGTTCCTCCAGGCGTTTGTGAATTCAAAACAAGTTTAGTTAAAGATATATTATTTTTATGCATAGTGTCCTCTGATAATGCTAAAAAAAGTTCTTTTGTATATTCTTCTGCTTCTTTTTTTTTAATTCCTTTAGAAGACAACCATTGGCTGGTATTTAGTAATAGATTGTAATATGGTGCCATAAAAGAGGAAGTTGACCAAAAAGCCTTAGATAATTTTTCATTTTTTACTTCAAAAACTTTTCCTAAATACTTAAAAAATTTTTTAATACTTTTGTCTGCAGAGCAAATTACTATTGGCCCTTTTTTCATTCCTATAAACGGAAGGGGAATAACGCGAGATATATTATTACTATTTGTATATTTTTTTAAATTTTTTAAATCTATTGTAGAGATAAAACTTATTATCTTTTTGTTCTTTTCAAAATTAAGTTTTTTTAAAATTTTATGTCCAACTTTTGGTGTTATAGCTAAAAAAATCCAATTAGAGTCATTTATTAAGTGTTGATTATTCTTGCTAATAATAACCTTGTTAAATCTTCTGTTTAATTTATTTGCTAATAATTTATTTCGAGGAGAAATATAGATTTTTTTAATCTTTAATTTAGACTTAAAAATTCCCTCAATTACTGAAGTTGTAATATGTCCTGTTCCTAAAAAACCCAAAATCATGAATTATACAGAATAACCAAGACAAGCGGTTTAATAAAGAAAATTATAATCAAATATTTTATAGGAATTTCCCTTTTGACTTCTTTTTACTAATAAGTTTAAATAGCTCATGGCAAATTTATTTGATCTTATTGGTAGAATTTTTATCTCTTCAGTATTTTTGTTCTCGGGAGTCAATAAGATTTTTAGTTATGACTCCACAGTTTCTTGGATGGAAGGTTATGGTGTCCCAGGATTTTTACTATGGCCAACTATTATTTTAGAAATCTTATTACCTGTTTTTTTGATTATCGGTTTTAAAACTCAAATATCTGCATTTTTATTAGCAATTTTTTCTATAGCTACTGCTCTGATTTTTCATTTTGATATAAGTAACCAAATGCAAGTAATAGCGCTCTTAAAAAATTTTGGATTAGCCGGAGGTTTTATTTTTATAGCAATTAATGGGCCAAAAGATTGGGCAGTAGATAAAACTAAAAAATACGTCAGACTTTAAAATAAATTATAGTTTAAACAAAAAAAGTTCCTCTAATTCTAAGCAATTCTCTACTTAGATTACTATTTTCCTTAAATGGTTTTCTGCCATGTAACCAGAAGTAATTATTAGAAAATATTGTTGATCCAACAGGAAGTGGAATTTGTATTTTTTTTTTGCTTTCTTCTAAACAGTCAGACAGCCTTTGTAAAAATAAACCTTGTTCCATATTTTTTGGTTCTGGAAATTGATCTATATAAGAAATTATAGGTTTCCCATTTTTATCTTTTGAAAAAACTGGATGTTCTACTTTATACTCTATATTTTTGCTTTTGGGAGATCCCCAAACAAAGTTCTGTTGACCTACTGGATTATTGCTCATCTCATTTAAGTGCTCCCAATCATCTAAGTGTAAAATTACACTTTCTCCTCCTGAAACTCCTTGTTCTTCCATTTTTGTCATGATGAGCCAATCTGTTTTTTCTTTTACATAAGTGCCGTCAGTGTGAAGATCCAAATTTGTATAGGCTTTTCTTAAATAAGAGTCGCTACTATCTTGATGCTTAACGTAAAACCTTGCGTAGTATTTTCCTGTCATCGAGTCAAAGTTAGGATTTCCAACTAAGTAAGCTAAGCCTGTGGATAATTTGACTAAGAAGTCTTTATCAAACTTCTTATTATTAATCTCAGGTTCTATAATGGCAGTGCCAGTTTTTCGATCATTAAGAATCTCATTTAATATTTTGCTAAGTTTATTGTCAAATACTTCATCTAAACTTTTTGCTAAGCTGAATCTTGTAAATGGTTTGTATTCTAAAGATAAAATTGTATGCTTTTTAAATGGAAAAACTAACCTATCTAGATCGTTTTCCTCAAATTTAATTACACGAACTCTTTCAGAGTTTAGATGATTTGTTGTAGAAAAACTCATTTATATTTAATCTGCTACTCCAACTATCCACAAAGTGATAAAAATTAATAATATCGGTTCCATGAGAAAATTTTAACATAATTTAAAAGTTAGTCAAAACACTAAGAAGAATAGCAGAAATTATTGTTGGAATAACTAAATTTTTTTTTGTCATTATAAATAGAATAACACAAGTAAATATCACTATAAGCCTTACTATTAATTCAGACTCAGCTAAAACACCTGCTGGAAAAATGATCATTCTGCCTAGTAATGCTGCTAAAGTAGAATAAGCAACGCAGTTAAACCAAAGAAAAATTTTAGATTTCACACTTACTCTTTCAGAAGTTAATGCGCCCATAAATCTTGAAATAAAAGTTGCTAAAGAAGTTACAATAATGGCTATAAGTATAAATTGGTTACTTTCCATATTTGCCTCTAAATAAAAAAGCAATTGATCCTGCAATTAATCCTGAAAATAATAAGGACCATTCAGTTGAGATTGTATAAATTACTGGGCCTAATATCGTACCTAGTATTACTGCTACAGATATGCTTAAATTTTTCATAGCGCCAATCATCATGCAAAAAAAATAAACGGGATTTACAATAGCTAAACCTATCACCATATCTTTGTTTAGATATTCTGCAGATAAGTAACCTACAACCGTCATTAAAATTGCTGTTGTCCAAGTTCCTACTCCAACTCCAATCCAAAAGTCTATTCTATTTTTTTTTTCTATTTTTTTATAAGAGTCCTTTGCAATCAACCAAGAGGAAACAGCTAAAAAATGACAGGATAAATAATATTTCCATTTAGGCTGAGACTTATGAACTAATAATGGAAAGAGAGAGACTGTCATTGGATAAAGTCTAAAATTAACTAACCAAACTGCAATAAAAATATTAATGATAGATGCTCCTAATAATAAAGACTCTGCCATTACTAACTGACCTGGTAAAGCGTAAGTAAATAAACTTGAAGCAGCACTTTGTTGTAAGTTGAAACCGGCATCTCTCAATAAAGCTCCTAAGGCAATAAAACATGCTGCTAAGGGAATTGCGGGAGATTTTGAACCTTTTAAAGAATTTAAACCTTTAAAAAAAACTGTAGAATTTATCATCCCCCAAGGAATAATCTTCCTACGTCAGGATTTTTCAATAAGTCGTCTCCTTTGCCAGCTATTGCTGTTTGACCTGAAACTAAAACATATCCAATATCGGCGAACTCTAAACCTTTTTTAGCATTTTGTTCTACAAGTATAATAGTTTTCTTTTCAGCTTTTTGAAGGTCCTCTAAAATTTCAAACACCATATTTATGTATTTAGGCTCTAAACCGATTGACGGTTCGTCTACTAATAATACTGAAGGTTTCATAACTAAGGCTCTAGAGATCTCTAATAATCTTCTCTCACCGCCTGACAAAACTTTTGCAGGTTGATTTCTTCTATTTCTTAATCTTTCATATTTTTGAAAAATTCTTTCAGCTTCTTCATAGGCTTCGTCCTGCTTATCTTTAATATAACCACCCATTAAAAGATTTTCCTCAACCGTCATATCAGGAAACACTGAATTGTCTTGCAGGATATAAGCTATACCAACTTTGCTTAGTTTTTGTGCAGGCGTTAATTTTGTAATTTCATCACCTTCTAATTCAATTTTTCCATCAAAAATATTTGTAAAGCCGTAAATAGAATGAAGTATTGTAGATTTCCCTGCTCCATTCGGCCCTATTAAACATAATGATTGAGCTTTACTGACCGTCAAATCAAAATTGTGGAGAATTTCCATTTTCCCATACCCAGCGTTTAAACCTCTAATAGTTAGATGAACATCATTAGGAGATAGTTTATTAAGGTCTTCTAATCCAGGTGCTTTACCTAAAACATCATATTGATTTGCCATTACTGAGCTCCTAAATAAGCATCAACTACTCGCTTATCATTTTTAATTTGATCAGGTGATCCCTCTGCTAACATTTTTCCATGAGCTAAACAGAATATTTTTTGCGCTAAACTCATAATCACTTTCATATTGTGTTCTATAACTAATAAAGTAATTCCATAATCTTTATTAATTGTGATTAATCTATCTATTATCCCATTAATTAAAGTTGGGTTAATTCCAGCTGTAGGCTCATCTAATAAAAGCATCTTAGGCTCATTCATTAAAGCCATTGCTAATTCTAGTAATTTTTGTTGTCCAAATGATAAATCACCTGCTCTCAAATTTCTTTTTTGGTAGAGACCTACAAAGTTTAAAAGAGTTTCTGCTTTTTCTGTAAGTTCAGCAGGTACTTTTGCGAAAATAAATCCTGAGTCACTAGCCTTGTGACTTATCAGCATGTTCTCTACACAATTAAGCTTTGAATAAATTCTTGTTTGTTGAAAAGTTCTTAACAGACCAAGTTTAGCTACTGCTGGAACAGGCATTTCTGACACCTCTGTATTATCGAAAACAATAGATCCTTTATCTATTGGATGAGTTCCTACAATAGAATTAAATAAAGTAGTTTTGCCTGAACCATTTGGTCCTATTAGACCAACAATTGATCCTTGTTCAACCGCAACAGAAATATCTACGTTGGCTTGCACACCGCCGAAAGATTTGCTTACACTTTTAACTTCTAAAATACTCATTTTATTTCAACCTGTGCTTTACGATCTTTTTCATCAATTACTTCACCAAATCTATCAGGGTATTTTTCTCTTAACCAACCCATTAATCCTTCTGGAAAATAAACTACGATCACAACAATTAAAACTCCAAGCGCAACATATTGCCAACCCAATATAAAAGTCCAAAGACCTTCTTTAAAGAAGTGGAATAAAGTTGCACCAATTACTGGTCCCCATAAAGTTCCTTTACCACCAAGTATTGCCATAAGAACCATGAATACTCCCATCTCTCTTCCATCAAATGCAACATCAGTGGAGTCTATATATCCAATTAGTCCACCCATGATTCCACCAGCAAGACCACAGAAAAATGCAGAGCACATCCAACCAACAATTTTATATTTCATTGTTTGAATGCCCATAGCTTCTGCTTTGTCTTCGTTGTCTCTTATCGCATTTAAAATTAATCTAAACCTAGAGCCATAAATATATTTAACAAAAACAAATGCTAGAACTAATACTAAAAAACTTAAGAAGTAGAAAAATTGTCCTCTTGCTTCAGGATCAACTATTTCTGCTGGAAAAGGTGGTGTAGTGAATCCCTGACCTGCCCCAATAATTTCTATCCCCCCGGCAATTTCACCTGCTGCAATACCAAGTCCTAAAGTACAAATCGCAAAGTAATGACCTCTTAAACCTAAAATAGCATAACCTATTGCGCCAGCAACAATGGTAGGAACAATAGCTGCAACTAACAAGCCAACGCCTATTCCTTGAAAATATTGTGCTGTAGTATGCACAAATGTTTTTTCTCCACCACTTTCTGTCCATTCTGCTAAAGGAAAAAACATACCCACTTGAACTGAAGCAGTAAGATACATTCCAAGACCGTAGAAAAGAATATTTCCAAAAGAATTGTAGCCCATCTCTCCACCTTGTAAATTCCAAGTCATCGCTAGAACGATCAATACACAAAGATATGTAAGCTGAACTTTAAAAGCAGAGAATAAAAAAGGCGCTGCTAAACCTAAGATTATTAGGCCTGAATATAAGATCAGATCTTTTTGTTTAACTGCATTCATTTATTTTAAATACTCCCTTTTTTTTGAAAGTTTAAATCTTCTGTAAACTAATATGAAAACTAGAAGCATAAACACTGCTCCTATTCTAAATTCTGTACCTAAAATATAATCTGCAAACTCTTCAAAAAGTCCTAATCCCATTCCTGACAATGCTACCGCTGGTAAATTTCCAAGACCTGCAACAATAACTATCATAAAAGATCTTACTGTGTAAGGTAGCCCTACATAAGGATGAAGGGTAAGAGTGATTGATATTAAGGCGCCCGCAACTCCACATAACGCGGCATTAATGCCAAAAGTTGCAGCATAAACTTTTTCAGTATCCACACCTAAAATTTTTGCTGCTCTTGCATTTTGCGCTGTAGCTCTTATAGCTCGTCCGAGCTTAGATCTTCTCATATATATAACTAAACCAATTGCATATATAACACTTATAAAAGCAGCGAATATTTTAGAATTTGGTAGAGTTACTGAATTATCAAATAACATTGTCGTTCCGTACTCTGACTGAGCTACAACTACATCTGCACCAAAAATAAAATTCATTAATTGTTGAAAAACAATTGCAATTCCAAAAGTCGCTAAAATAGAAATAAATAAATCTCGGTCCACAACTTTATTAATCACTAACTTATAAAGTCCCCAGCCAACAAAATACATTATAATTGGAGACACAATAACTCCCCAGGCTGGATGAATTCCAACTAGATACATCGTGTATGCAATATAGCCACCAAGAATTACTAAATCACCTTGAGCAATATTAATTATATTCATTACGCCCCACTGAAGAGCCATGCCGTACGCAATCAGTGCAAATAAAATACCTAAGAGAATTCCGTCCAAAGAGGCTTGGACCATTAAAATGGGTGCTTGAAATATAAGTAAATCCATTTTTTAGTTCTAAAAGAAAAGCCCCTAGAAAACTAGGGGCTTTTTCAAATTAATTAGAAGTTATTAACTTCTTTCTGACCACTTAGGTATTGGGTGGTAAAACTTGTCTGATGCCCATTTAGTTGGAGCAACAACTTTGTTCTCACACGTATCACCTTTACATCTTACTTGGAACAAGATCATTGGCTTGGCAACGTTTTGACCGCCAGGACCAAATTTAATGTTTCCATAGAAAGTTTGCATGTCAGTCGCTTTCAAAGCATCTCTTACTTTATCTCTATCAAAAGAATTTGCTCTTTCGAACGCATCTTTAAATACTAATAAAGCTGCAGATGACTCTGCTGATTGATATGGAGGAGCATAGCCAAATTCTTTTTTAAAGTCTTTGTCATACTTTTTTCCACCACCAAAAAACTTATCTTTATAACTTAAGTTTTTATGCCACTGAGAAGCACATAATGCGTATTCTGAATTCTTTCCGTGTTGTTTAGAAAGTTTTGCAGCATCACAATGTGTCATCGCTAACATTGGTACATCAACTTTCATTTCAGATATTTGTCTGATTGCAGTTAATGCTCCTTTTGTGTGACCTGATACAACAAGTACATCTGGCTTAGTTGCTTTAACTTTTGCCAATGTTGCTGCCATATCATTTAATTCTTTAGGTAGTTTGTCATCAATGATAATTTTAGATCCAGTTCTTTTTGCTGCATCCAAGATACCTAGTCTCACATCTTGTGAGAATGCATCTTGTTCGAATGCTTGTGCAATTCTTACTGGTTTTCCACCATTTTTTTCTACCGCTAGATCAATTGCTACTTCAAGGTATTGGTTAGCTGGTGATAACACCGCGAACAAATATTTGTATCCTTTTGTAAATAAAGATCTTGATGCACCATTAGCTTCAACCATAGGAATTTTATATTTCTCGGTTACTGGTGCAATGGCTTTCGTTAAACCTGAGCTGTATGGCCCAAGCATATAATGAACTCCATCTTGTTTTATTAGTCTTTCAGCTAGCTGAGCGGCTCTTTTAGGATTTGACTCATCATCGTAATAGATGATTTCAAATTTATAACTTTTTCCACCAACATTTACACCACCCATTTTATTTATTCTTTCAACAGCCATATTATAGCCGTTTTGAGTGTGAACTCCGTTAGATGAATATTTTCCTGTAAGAGATATCGCTGAACCCAACACTATGTATTCCCCTTCAACTTTTGCAAAAGAAGAAGAGATACTTGCTAATGTTAAAGTTATAGCTGAAATAAATATAGTAAATAGTTTTACTAGTTTATTCATTAGTTCCCCTTTGTTAATTAATTAATTAATTTAAATTATTTAAGCAATAAATTGAGATGAAAACAACCTAAAGAATTAATTAAAAACTCTGTGTCGCAGCGATGTATATTGCAATAATAATTAATACACACGCTGAGATTGTATTTAAAATTCTTGGATTACTTTTTAACCATGAAGCGACTTTGCGAGCAGCTAGACCGTAAATCATTAAACTTAAAAAATCTAAAGACATCCAAGTTGAAATCAATATTAAAAACTGTGCAATTACATTTTTCTCAAAATTTATAAATGAAAGAAAAATTGTACCAAAAAAAACTAGTGCTTTTGGGCTAAGACCGGCAACTATGAATCCATCTCTAAACATGGATAAATTACTTTTTGTGCTTTTGTTTTTTATATTTACTTTTTGAATCCTCAAAGAAAATGTCTCGTAAGCTAAATATAATAAATACAATATACCTGCCCATTTAAAGTATTTAAAAATACTTGGATTATCTATCAATAAGCTGCCTAAAACAAAAGTGACTAGAGTAGCCTGAACAAAATTAGCTGATATATCTCCTATGGCCGTCCAAACAGATTTTCTTAGACCATGATTTATTGTATTTGAAACTATTACGACACGTGGCGGTCCAGGTGTGATAAAATAAAACAGTATCAACTGAATATAAATGAAGTAATTTTCGGGGAACATTACTAGACTGTATATATATTTTTATGAAAAAAAGAAGCCTTATTCCAGAAACTAAAGTCAAAAACCCTGAGCCAAAAAAATATAATTTAGATTGGATAATTTGGGCGGCTTGGGCTGATCGTATTACATTTGAAGAGATAAGAGAAAAAACAGGAAAAACAGAACCAGACGTAATTAAATTAATGAGAAAAAATTTAAAACCAAGTTCTTTTAGACTGTGGAGAAAAAGAGTTCATAAAACTAGTATAAAGCATAGAAAAAAATTTAAACTTGGGCGAAAAAAGCTCAGGGAAAAGATTAAAATAACTGATATATATTGATTATGAAAAAAGTCACGATGTACACTGGGGATCCTTGCTCGTTTTGTGAAGCAGCAAAAGCTTTGCTAAAAACAAAAAACGCTGAAATTGAAGAATTTGATATTTGGAAAGATCCAGCTAAAGCAAAAGAAATGCTACAAAGAACTAATGGAGCAAGAACTATTCCTCAAATATTTGTTGGTGATCATTACATTGGAGGGAACGATAAACTCCAAGAGGCTAATAGAACTGGTGAATTAGATAAAATTTTAAACTCGTAATGCGAAGAAGTTTTTTAAAGATCTTAGGATTGTCATTAATTTCAACTTTATTTTTACCCTATAAACTTATTAAAGCAGCAACGAAAAAACTTTTTAATGAAGCCTTAACTGACGAACAAAAAAACATAATGTTCAATGAAGGGACAGAAAGACCTTTTTCAAGTGAACTTAATAATGAAAAAAGAAAAGGCTTTTATCATTGTGCTAATTGCGGGGCAAAACTTTTTGCTTCAACTTCAAAATTTGATAGTGGAACTGGTTGGCCCTCATTTTCTGAAGCTTTACCGGGAGCTTTTAAAACAAAAGTTGATCGTAAATTTGGAATGGTAAGAACTGAATATCATTGCGCAAAGTGTGGAGTTCATCATGGTCATGTTTTTAATGATGGGCCAAAAACGACCGGAAAAAGATTTTGCAACAATGGCCTTTGCTTAATTTTTAAACCGTCAAATTAATATCTTTAAGAATTGGCATTGAGTCACCTGCTCCTAATTTTGTAGTTGAAAGGCCAGCTACTTTATTTGCTATTTCCAAACATTCTTTTATTTTTTTTCCTTTTAATAATGCAAATGAGAATCCTCCATTAAAAGCATCTCCTGCGCCCGTAGTATCAACTGCTTTATCTGCAGTAGCTTTAATGTAAATTTCCTCCTTGCCATCTGAGTAAAGCAATCCTTTTTCACCTAAAGTAATTATTACCTTTTTAATTCCCATCTCTATTAGTTTTTTTGCACTAACTTTAGCATCATTTTCATTATTAATCTTAACCCCAGTATAAAACTCCGCTTCAGTTTCATTAGGTGTAAAATAGTCAACCAACTTAAAAAAATCATTACTTAGTTCACATGCTGGAGCAGGATTTAATATATTTATCAAGCCATATTTTTTTGCAGCTTTTAAGCAGTGCAAAGTAACTTCTATTGGAATTTCTAATTGCGTTAAGAATATTTTCGACTGTTTAAATAAACTGGTGTCAACTTCCTTTGTGGTTAAGCTTGAGGGGGCACCTCTTACAACTGTAATTGCATTTTTACCAGTATTTCTATCTACATGAATACCCGCAACTCCAGTTTTGTGCTTATTAGAAATGATAATATTTGATGTATCAATATTATCTTTTTTAAGTTTATTAATTGCAAGTTTTCCATAATCATCATCGCCTAACTTAGAAATAAATTTTACTTTTCCACCTAACCTTGAGATTGCTATAGCTTGATTACATCCTTTTCCACCCGGTCCTACATTGTAACTATCACCAAGTATTGTTTCTCCCATGCTTGGAAGTTTGTTTCCTGAAAAACTTATATCTGCTACAAATATTCCGAGAACAGTTATATCGCTCATTAACCCAGACTAGTAAGGAAAGGAAACGTTGTCAAAATATAATAACTGATAACTTGAATTTGATTAGTGGTGATTAAAATTCCTGTGAATAATAGAATTACCCCACCTGTTTTAGTAATTCTATTGTAGTATTTACCAAATCCCTTTTTAGAAATTAAAAAACTATTCATATAATAACCAGATAAAATAAAAGGAATTGCTAATCCTAAAGAATAAAAAGAAAGCAAAAGAATTCCTTTGCTTATTGATGCGTCAGTAGCTGATAAAGCTAAAATAGAACCTAGAATTGGACCGATACAAGGAGTCCAACCAAAAGCGAAAGCTGATCCTACTACGAATGGAAATATATAATTATCTTTATATCCTTTTGTATCAATTCGCTTTTCTTGATTTAAGAATTGAAAATTAAAAATACCTAACATTTGCAAAGAAAATAAAATAATTATTACTCCTGCTGCTATTCTTAATTCATTAGATAAAAATAATAAAATATTTCCAACTGCTGATGCAGTAGCGCCAAGTGTTATAAATACAAATGAAAATCCTAAAGAAAATAATATTGTTTTATATAAGACAATTTTTTTATTCTGATCTATTTCAGTTAAATTTTTACCAGTTATGTAAGAAATATATCCTGGAATAATAGGTAATACACAAGGTGTCAAAAAACTTATAAATCCAGCACCAAAAGCAAAAGCTAGCTTAATAATCATATTCTCTTTATATTTGCCTTTGATATCTCTCGCAATTACAATATTGGCTCATGATATTTAAATACATAGGCTTTTTATTTACTCTTTTGTGGTCTTACACTTTTATAAAATCTCAAAGTATTTTTAAAAAAGGGTCCGGTATACTAATTACATTATTCGTTTCAAATATCTCTTGGTTAACATTTATTGCTGCCTGCTTTTATGGGTTTAAGAATTTCTCATTTTATCAAACATTATTCGGAATTATAGTAAGTATAGTTTTAGTTCACTTAGCATTTGCAAGATTGAGTCTTTATATTAATTCAAAATTTAGTGACAAAAGATATCTGATAATGATTAAAACAACTGTTGAATATTTAATTATTGCAGTTTTTGCTTATTATATTTTTTTCTAATTAGTTAAAATAGTTGAAAGAGTATTAAAATTTTTATCAATGATAACAATTTCACCAGATCTTGGTACTGTGTCTGTTATCGCTGTTATTATTACGTAATGAGTTACTAAAACTAAGTTGCCCCCATTCCCATCCCATTTTTGAATATAATTTCTCAATTCTTTAATTTGTTTATTTGCATTTTTGTCATGGGGAGGCTGAAAAGTAGAATTGAGCGCTGAAAATTCTTTGTAATTTTTAAAAGCGTATCTAGCAGTATCTTTACATCTGCACCATTGGCTACTTAAAACTCGGTGAATCTTAATTTTATTTTTTTTAAATAATTTCCCAATTTTTATTGATTGTTTAATTCCTTCTTGGCTAAGATTTCTTTGGGTCTTACAGTCTTTAATGGAAAAACCAGAAGGATCACCCGAACCGGGAGCAATTGAGTGTCTTATTAAAATAATTTTATCTCCCTCCTTTGCAGGTTCCCAATTTGCATTAACTGGACTAGAAATTAAAAGCGAAAAAAGAAAAGTTAAAAAAATGATGTGGGGAACAATTTTTCTTATCATGGCGGATGAAAAGAAAGTTTAACAAATTTATGATGCCTTGGTCTAGTGGACATGGCAAAATAAATCATATTGATTTATTTAGTTGTATTCAAAACACTTGTAAGGTGAGTGAATAACTTTTCAACTTTTAGGCTTAAAAACTAAGCACACGCCATTGTTGCAATAACGTTTTCCAGTAGGCTTTGGTCCATCTTCAAAAATATGACCATGGTGTCCGCCACAGTTTTTACAGTGGTATTCTGTTCTAAGATAACCAATATGCATGTCTGTTTTTTCTTCAAATACTCCGGGAATTGACTCGAAAAAAGAAGGCCAGCCTGAACCGCTTTCGTACTTGGTGTTGGATTCGAAAAGTTTTGCATCACAACCTACGCAATGATAACTGCCTTCTCTTTTTTCATTATTAAGAACACTCGATCCTGGAGCTTCCGTGCCCTCTTTCTTTAAAACATAATTTTGTTCTGGGGTTAAATTAGGATCCCAATCTTTACTTTTCATCTTTTACTTTTTGATCAACACCATAAGCTCTAAAATTTCCTTTGTTTCCCGTTTTGATAACTTTTGCTGGAACTCCAACCATCGTTGCTCCTTCCGGAACATCGTTGACTACTACGGCGTTTGCGGCAATTCTAGATCCATTTCCAATTTTAATAGGTCCTATTATCTGAGCGCCTGAACCTATCACAACATCATTTCCAATTGTTGGGTGTCTTTTTTCATGTCTTTGTCTTTCACTATCTATGCTTGGAGAAATACCTCCTAGAGTAACCGCATGATAAATAGTTACGTTATTTCCTATTTCAGATGTTTCTCCGATTACAACTCCCATGCCATGATCGATAAATAAATTTGATCCAATTTTTGCTCCTGGATGAATTTCAATACCAGTAAAAAATCTATTTGTTTGAGAAATTATTCTAGCAATTAAATGAAATCCGGCTAAATGAAAGAAATTTGCTATTTGATGTAAAAAAACAGCTTTTACCCCAGGATAGGTCAAAACAACACTAAGTGTAGATTTAGCCGCAGGGTCTCTTTCTTTTATAGATCTTATAAAATCATTCATATCTTATTTGTATATATAATGACTACTTGAAAAATTTAAAGAATTAAATATATCAACGACAATATGAGCAATTCTTTTCATTTAGCTTTGCCAGCAGGCGATATACACAAAACTGAAAAGTTTTATACTGAAATCCTTGGATGTAAAACTGGCAATAGAGAAGAAGGTAAATGGGTTGATATCGATTTTTGGGGGAATGAACTAACTCTTCATCAAACAAAAATGAAGCTACCTAGAGAAAGACACGATGTAGATATGGGAAATGTTCCAGTTCCTCATTTTGGCGTTCATTTAAAAAAAGAAATTTTTGAACAAATAAAATCTAATCTAAAATCAAGAAAAATAAACTATATTGATAAACCTTATACCCGATTCAAAGGCACGAAATTTGAGCAAAATACATTCTTTATTGAAGATCCTAATGGAAATGTTCTAGAGCTAAAAACATTCGAGTAAATACACAACTTTTGCACTATTTACAAATCAGATTATCTTGACGTATCATTCTCTTCTATTTAGAAATTATAAATAATCTATGAAATCTAAAACAAAAGTAGTTGTGGTTGGTGGAGGTGTTGTAGGCGTTAGCGTACTATATCACTTAGCTAAAAAGGGTTGGTCAGATGTAGTATTAGTAGAAAGAAAAGAGCTAACTTCAGGATCTACTTGGCACGCTGCAGGATTGTTGCCACTTTTTAATATGAGCTATTCTGTAGGGCAACTTCACAGATATGCAGTGCAACTTTATAAATCTTTAGAAAAAGAAACAGGAAAAAACGTTGGATTTAGTGTGGTGTCAAATATTCGTTTAGCCCAATCCCAAGACCGAATGGATGAATATCATCAATACGCTGGAGTAGCTAAAACAATAGGAGTAGATGTAAAATTTTTAAAACCTCAACAAGTAAAAGAGATTTGGCCTTTAATTAATACTGAGGGTTTAGTTGGAGCTATACAGCATCCAGAAGATGGTTATATTCAACCAGCAGATTTAACTCAAGCGTTAGCAACAGGGGCAAGAAACCATGGAGCTGAAATTTATAGAAACACATCAGTCACAGAAATTAAACAAACAAAAGATGGTTGGGTAGTTAAAACTGATAAAGGAGATATAGAGTGCGAACATGTTGTTTCTTGTAGTGGAAACTTTGCAAGACAAACAGGGCGGATGGTTGGTCTGGATATTCCAGTAATTCCAGTTGAACACCAATACATTGTTACTGAACCTCACCCAGAAATTCAAAAAAGAAGGAAAGAAGGAAAACCCGAAATGGGAGTGCTTAGAGATAGCGATAACTCTTGGTACATGAGAGAGGAGGCAGGTGGATTATTACTTGGACCTTATGAAAAAGGAGCACCTTGTTGTTATGTTGATGGACCTTCAAAAGATAGTGAGTATGAACTATTTCAAGAAGACTTAGATCGATTAGCTCCACACATTGAAGGAGCGATAAAAAGAGTTCCTGCATTTGGAGAAGTAGGAGTTAAAAAAGTTTATAATGGTGCCATTGCTTACACTCCAGATGGAAATCCTATAGTTGGTCCTGCTTGGGGATTAAAAAATTTCTGGATTAACGAAGGTCATAGTTTTGGAATTACTGCTGCAGGAGGTGCTGGTTGGCAATTAGCTGAATGGATTATTGATGGCGAACCAACAATTGATATGCTTGGAGTTGAACCAAGAAGATATGGTTCATACGCAACTAAATCTTATTTAAAAGCCAAGAATGAAGAAGCATATGCAAATGTATTTACAGTTCATTATCCTGATGAAGAAAGAGAAGCAGGTAGACCTTTAAGACAGGCTCCATGCTACGATCGTTTAAAAAAATTAGGAGCAGTGTTCGGTGCAAAATTTGGATGGGAAAGAGCTAACTTTTTTGCAAAAGAGGGAGAGAAGGCAGAGGATGATTGGTCATTTAGAAGATCGAAGTGGTTTAAAAATGTGGAACAAGAATGTAAAAATGTAAAAGAAAATGTTGGGCTATTAGATATGTCTGCATTTGGAAAATGTAGAATTAAAGGTCCTGGAGCAGAAGAATTTTTAGATAAACTAGTTGCTAATAAACTTCCTAAGAAAATTGGAAGAATTAATCTTTGTCATGCTTTAAATACTAAAGGTGGGGTTCACTCAGAATTTACTATTATGAGAGAAGCTGAAGATAGCTTTTATTTAGTTTCAGCGGGTGCATATCAAAGACTTGATCATGATTGGATACATAAATGGATGCCTAAAGATGGAACTGTTCAATACGAAAATTTAACTAATAGTATGGGCGTATTAGTCATCTCTGGTCCTAAAGCCAGACAGCTAATGCAAAAAGTTTCTAGGTCTGATTTTTCTAATGAAAGATTTAAATGGTTAAGTGCACAAAATATAAACATTGGTCTAGCCCCTTGTAGCGCAATGAGAGTAAATTTTGTAGGCGAACTAGGCTGGGAGTTACACCACCCAATTGAGTATCAAAATCACATCTTTGATCAACTTATGAAAGCTGGTAAAGAATTTGGATTAAAACCTTACGGTATAAGAGCTATGAATAGTTTGAGAGTTGAGAAGTCTTACAAATTAGTTGGAACTGAATTATCAATTGAGTACTCACCATATGAATCAGGACTTGATAGATTTGTTCACCCAAATAAAGGAGATTTTATTGGTCGTGCGGCATTAGATAAATGGAGAGCTAAAGGCTTTTCGAATAAATTGGTCACTATGGAGATTCATGGCGTTACAGATGCAGATGTTTTAGGAAACAATCCTATATACGACAATGGTTCTGTTGTTGGTAGAGCTACAAGTGGTGACTTTGGTTTTAGATTAAATAAATCAATTGCTTTAGGTATGGTTAAGCCAGAATTAGCTAAAGTTGGTCAAAAATTAAAAATAGATATTCTTGGTAAAATGCATGAGGCTTCAATAGTTGAAGAATCTCCTTATGACTCTGAAAACAAATTACTGAGAGCTTAAATGAAAATTCTAGTAGCTGTAAAAAGAGTCATTGATTATAACGTTCAAATAAGAGTTAAAGAGGATGGTTCAGGCGTTCATACTGATAACGTTAAAATGTCAACTAATCCCCCAGATGATAATGCGGTAGAAGAGTCAGTAAAACTCAAAGAGTCTGGTAAAATTAAAGAAATAGTTGCTATCTCAATTGGAGAAGATAAAGCTCAAGAAAGTATCAGAAAGGCTTTAGCAGTTGGTGCTGATAAAGGAATTCACGTTAAGTCAGATAGCTATATTGAACCTTTAGGAATTGC
Organism: uncultured Pelagibacteraceae bacterium; assembly: GCA_902517535.1. Lineage (GTDB taxonomy): Bacteria > Pseudomonadota > Alphaproteobacteria > Pelagibacterales > Pelagibacteraceae > Pelagilacustribacter. Next base: position 103,585 of record CABYCK010000001.1, read on the forward strand.
AAAAATTTTAAAAAAAATAGTAGAGAAGGAAAAGCCTGATATGGTTTTTTTAGGCAAACAAGCTATTGATGATGACTGTAATCAGACTGGTCAAATGCTTGCAGCAATGCTGAATTGGCCTCAAGCAACTTTTTCTTCAAAATTAAATATTAAAGAAAAATCATTAGAAGTGGTAAGAGAAATTGATGAAGGTTTAGAAACTCTTGAGATTAATTTACCAGCCATTGTGACCTGTGATTTAAGATTAAATGAACCAAGATTTGCTTCACTTCCAAATATTATGAAAGCAAAAAAGAAACCTATGGAGCAATTAAATGCAAAAGATATTGGAGTTGATCTATCAAATAGAATTGAACAATTAAAGGTAGAAGAACCTCCAAAAAGAAAAGCAGGTATAAAAGTTGCAAGTGTAGCGGAATTAGTAAGTAAACTTAAAAATGAAGCAAAGGTAATATAATGTCAGTGTTATTAATAGCAGAGCATGATAATTCAAAATTAAAACCTTTTACATTTAATGCAATTACTGCTGCATCTAAAATAGACTCTGACGTACATGTTTTAGTAGCAGGAACTAGTTGTGAAAGTGTTTCAAAAGAAACTGCAAATATTCCTCTAGTTAAAAAAGTTTTAGTATGTGACTCGCCAAATTACCAAAATTATCTGCCAGAAAATCTTGCTCCGTTAGTAATTAAAGTTTCAGAAAAATATGACCATATCGTAGCTTCAGCTAATACTTTTGGAAAAAACTTTATGCCAAGAGTAGCAGCTGCTTTAGATGTGTCTCAAGTAAGTGATATAATTAAAGTAAATGGACCAGACACTTTTGTAAGACCTATCTATGCCGGGAATGCTTTTGCTACGGTAAAAAGTAACGACAAAAAAAAATGTGTAACGATAAGACCAACTTCTTTTGATGCTGCAGAAAAATCAGGTGGTTCTGCCCCTATTGAAAAAGTTGAAGCGGTAGATATTCCTAGTACTTCCAAATTTATTAAAAGGGAAGAAACTAAATCAGAGAGACCAGAGCTTGGAACAGCAAGAATAGTTGTATCTGGAGGAAGAGGATTAGAAAGTGGAGACAACTTTAAGTTAATAAACGATATAGCTGATAAATTAAATGCAGCAGTGGGGGCATCAAGAGCAGCGGTTGATGCTGGTTACATAAGTAACGACCACCAAGTTGGTCAAACAGGAAAAGTAGTTGTGCCTGATTTATATATAGCAGTTGGTATCTCAGGAGCTATTCAGCATTTAGCAGGAATGAAAGAGAGTAAAATAATTGTCGCGATTAATAAAGATGGTGAAGCTCCAATCTTTAGTGTTGCAGATTATGGTTTAGAAGCAGATTTATTTACAGCTCTTCCAGAATTTTTAGCTGAATTGAATAAACTAAATACTATTCAAAAGTAATTAATTAGGAAAATTCATCATATTAAAAATCTTTTTTTTAATACAATTTTTTTCTAGACAAGAAGTCCATGCGATAAGAAGTTTTTTATTATAAGTTGATATATAAATTTCTTGTTTAGGATCAAGGCCTAAAAGGTTAGCCTCTGGAAAGCTATCATCTGAATAAAAATAAACTTCCCCTTTGTTTTTTTTTTTTACTTCAAAATCCCAATTGGTATATGGTTTAAAAGTAATGTCCTCTTTTGCTGCAGTTTTGATCCAGTTTTTTATATCTTTTTTTAGTGCGGATGAAGATTTATTATTGATTAAGTTATAAATATCTTTTGGTATTTTTTTATTTGACAAAATAATTCCTGATGTGGTTCCAGAAAGAATTTCATACTTTTTATCAAGCTTATTAATTAAAGGTAAAAATAATGAATAGAATTTTTTTTGGAAACTTGATTTTGACATTAAGTTCTCTACAAATTCCTGTGTCTCAGTTTTAGACATTTTTTCTACTTGTACTCCAGATTGTTTTATTTCCTCAAAGAATAATTTCTCAAAGTCCTCTCCATCTAAGATTTCTAAAGCTTGTTCATAGTACTTAATAAGCTTTTTTACGCCTACTTGATTAGTAAAGTCTTTATAAAATTGTAGATTTTTTGAACTTGTTGAGAAAATTAAAATATCTAAATTTCCGTCTAAACCAAGTTCTTTCAACCAATTTAAATCGTTGGAGGAGTGGGAATAATTAAACGCTTTATAAATTTTTTTGACATCTATTTGAAAAGTTTTGTAATTAGGTGGAATCGGAACACTTAAATCATTTCCAATTGTTATATTTTTCGCATTTAATATTGATCCAAAAAGAATATATGAGAATAAAACCGCGACTGATAGAAGTTTCTTCATTTGAAAATACTATGCTATAGTTTTAAGCATGTCTAGAGAAGCAATGGAATATGATGTAGTTATAGTTGGTGCTGGACCAGCAGGATTAACTACAGCAATAAAACTCAAACAATTAGACCCAAGTTTAAACGTTTGTATACTTGAAAAGGGTTCTGAGGTTGGAGCACATATTTTGAGTGGAAATGTTTTTGAAACTAAAGCTCTTGATGAACTATTGCCTAATTGGAGAAATGAAAACACTCCTATTAAAACAAAAGTTTCTAAAGAAAAATTTTTATTTTTAAGTAAAAATTCTTCTTTAAGTTGGCCAACATGGTTATTACCGACAGTTCAAAAAAATCATAAAAATTACATAATAAGTCTTGCAAATTTATGTCGTTGGTTAGCTGAACAGGCAGAAAAATTAGGAGTTGAAATATTCCCTGGCTTTCCTGCTAGCGAAGTTCTTTACAATGATGATGATTCTGTAAAAGGTGTGGCTACTTTAGATATGGGTCTTGATAAAGAAGGTAATAAAAAAGATACTTACCAAGAAGGAATGGAATTACATGCAAAGGTAACTGTATTTTCTGAAGGGTGCAGAGGTCATTTAGGTAAACAATTAATAAAAAAATTTAATTTAGATGAAGGTAAAAATCCACAGCAATATGGTATTGGACTTAAAGAAATTTGGGAAGTTAGTGAACAACAACATCAAGAGGGTTTAGTTATGCATACAGCTGGTTGGCCGCTTGATAGTAAAACTTATGGTGGAAGCTTCATTTACCATGCTGAAAATAGACAAATATATTTAGGCTATGTAATAGGTTTAGATTACCAAAATCCTTATCTTTCTCCTTTTGATGAGTTTCAAAGATTTAAAACTCATCCCTCAATCAGAAAAATGTTTGAAGGTGGTAAAAGAATTTCTTTTGGTGCTAGAGCCTTAATTGAAGGAGGAATTCAAAGTTTGCCTAAGATGTATATGCCGGGTGCTTTACTAATTGGTTGTGATGCTGGAACTTTAAATATGCCAAAGATAAAAGGTTCACACACTGCAATGAAAAGTGGAATAGTTGCAGCAGAAGCGATTGTAGAAAATATTAAAAATAAAGCTGATCTATCAATATATGAAAAGAAATTTAAGGATAGCTGGGCTTATAAAGAATTGTACTCTGCAAGGAATGTTAAGCCAAGTTTTAGTTGGGGTTTAATCCTTGGAATAATATTTACTGGTATAGATCAAATTTTGTTTAGAGGAAGGATGCCTTTTACACTAAAACACAAACATGCAGATCACGAGGCTTTAAAACCAGCTAGTCAAATGCCTAAAATTGAATATCCAAAACCTGATGGTAAGCTCACTTTCGATAAAACTAGTTCTGTTTATTTAACAGGGACTAATCATGCTGAAAACCAACCTGTCCATTTAAGGTTAAAAGATCCTAATTTACCAATTAATTACACTTTGAAAGAGTACGATGAGCCAGCTCAAAGATACTGTCCGGTAGGCGTGTACGAAATTCAAAAAGAAAAGTTTGTTATAAACTCTCAAAATTGTATCCACTGTAAGACCTGTGATATTAAAGAACCCTCTCAAAATATCACATGGGTTGCACCTGAAGGTGGTGGCGGTCCTAAATACGGCAACATGTAAAAAGACTATTGCTTTTGTCTGTGAGAAAGCATAATGGCTTTCCAACGTGTATAAAATTATAAAAAATTCTTGGGCTCTTTTCACTGGCTTTGCGGTGATTATGATTTCACATGGTTTTCAAGGAAACCTTTTGGGAATTAGAGCGGTCTTAGAAAATTTTAATTTTATCGCAACGGGAACAATGATGTCTGGTTATTTTATTGGATATTTCATTGGCGCTAACATCATTCCAAATCTTGTAAGCAAAGTAGGTCATATAAGAGTATTTGCAGCTTTTGCTTCTATGGCTTCTTTAAGTTCTTTAGTTCATGTAGTATTTGTAGATCCTATTATTTGGACTTTAGCAAGATTTTTAACAGGCTTTAGCATGATTGGAATTCTTATAATTGTTGAAAGTTGGTTAAATGATAGAGCGACTAACAAAACAAGAGGTAAAGTTTTATCTCTGTACATGTTTGTTACTTTTTTTGCCTTTGCTTTGGGAAACTTGTTGTTAAACGTAAGTAGTCCTAAAAACTATGAACCCTTTATACTAATTTCTTTATTGTTTTCTGTAGCCTTAGTTCCAATTCTTCTCACAAAGAGAAAGCCTCCTACTTTTAAAAAGACTAGCTCAATTAAGATTAAAGAACTTTTTAAAATTTCACCTTTTGGAAGTTTTTCTACATTTTGTTCAGGTTTCATATTTTCAGCAATGTTTACTATGTTATCAGTTTATGCTGTAACGATGAATTTAAACGTACTGGAGATTTCAATATTATTATTTTCGGTAACACTAGCAGGCGCACTTTTTCAGTGGCCTATAGGCTCTTTGTCAGACAATTACGATAGAAGAGTTGTAATTATCGGATGTTGTGTAGCATCATCTGCTTTTGCTATTCTCTCAATCATGGCATCAGGAATTTCTTTTGAAAATCTTTTTGTGGAAGAAATGTTCAGATTTAATTATTTTTCAACAGAAACAAGCATGAATAAAACAAAGTTATTTATTTATATAATTCTTTTGTCCGGGATGACGCTTCCATTATTTGCTTTAAATCTAGCACTTGTAAATGATTATATTCCTAAAGAAAAATTTGTTGCAGCTGGAGCTGGTTTAAATATGATATTTGGTTTAGGAGCAATAGCTGGACCGATCGTGTGTTCTGTTTTAATGAGTATTTTTGGTCCAAATGGTTTTTTTATTCATTTGCTTATTTTTTTCATGGTAATTATTATTTTCGGAGTGTTTAGGATTAACAGAAGAAAATATGAAGACAATCCAGAGTCAACTTTTACTCCTTTGCCAAAAGACATTACTCCACTAGGTATCGAGCTTGATCCAGACACAGGAGTAGATTTATCAAACACTTCAAATGATAAAAAATAGTTCAGCCATACTAATTGTTTTAATCGCAGGACTGTTCTGGTCTTTTGGACCTTTAGTTGTAAGATATATAGATGATGCACAATTAATTCCTTGGCAATATCTTTTTTTTAGAGGTTCGGTTATTTTTTTAGTCTTAAATATTTATTTATTTTTAGCTGAAGGACTTAAATTTACCAAAAATTATTACAAGATTGGTTTATCTGGACTAATTGGTGGAGTAAGTCTTGGTATTGCTAATATATCTTTTATTCTTTCTATCACAACTACTACTGCAGCTGTAACTATGATGATGCTAGCAACTCAACCATTTGTAGCTGCAATTTTAGCATATATTTTTTTGAGAGAAAAAATTTCAAGGACAACATTAATATCAATAATAATTGCTGCTGGAGGCATAATATTTATGTCCTTAGATAGCAAAGGAGAAGGTTCTTTATTTGGTCTAATTAATGGTTTGTTGTCATCTTTAGGGTTTGCAGGATTTACAGTTTCACTAAGGTGGAGAAAGAAAACTCCAAAATTCACTACAGTAGCTATAGCGGGAATTTTCTGTGCGGCTGTAGCAATCTTGGTTCTTATATTTAACGATAATAATATTTTTATTTCAGTTAAAAACTCTTCTCTTTCTGCATTGCATGGATTTTTAGTTTGTTCTGGACTTATATTATTTTCTATAAAATCAAAAGATTTGCCAGCCACAGATTTAACTCTTCTTTCTCTGACGGAAGTCTTAGGTGGAATTTTCTGGGTTTGGTTACCAATATTTGGAATTAACGAAGTTCCAACTGTAAAAACTTTAATTGGTGGTGGAATTATTACATCTGCAATAATATTTTATGCCTTTAACGCAAGACGGCCTTTATTATCGAGATATGTGTGGGTAAAAAAATAATACTCTACAAATTAATTAAATCAGTCAATCTCTCTTTAAAATAGTCCTCATATGACTTATTGCAAGTTATAATATATTTATTGTTTAACTTGTATATGTAGCAATCTATTCTGGCAATCAAAGTTTGTGCCATTGAAAGATCTGGAAACTTTTTATTACGAAGATCAAATTGAGTTAATTTGTTTAAAAACTCATCTTTATTTTCACCTGATACTTCAAAATAAACTTGGCCATATGAGTAGTCAGAGGCAAGAATTTCATCATTGGAGTTTAAGTTAGAAATAGTTCGTATAATTTCCTTATAATCTTGTTCAACCAAATAAACTAAAGTCCATTGGTCAAAAGAATTTTTTGCAAAAATATATTTATCACTAGTTTTTATTTCAAGGTTTTTAGACGGGGGTTGCAAAAATGTCTCTTTGTTAATTATTTGATTAAATTGGTCCTTTCCATCACCTCTTATCAAAATCTGTTGAAAATTCTTTTGAATAATATTTACTCTATCAGTTGAAATTAATGTGGTCATGATGTTAACCTTTTATTTTCCGGATCAATGAATACTGGGCTAACTATTTCAACAGGAATATTTTTAGTTCCTTTAGGAGTTGAAACAAATAACTTCTTACCGATCAATTTATTTCCACTTTTAATCATAGCCATAGAGATACAATGATTTAAGTTAGGGCTGTGGTAGCTAGAAGAAATATGTCCAAGATATTCTATGGGAGTTTTAATTTTACTCGGTAAATTTTCACATTCAACAATGTGCTGCCCTTCTTCAATAAATTGAGATTTATCCAAAGGCACAATACCTACCAACCGTTTTCTATCTTCCCTAGCAGTATCACTTCTTGTTAAAGATCTTTTTCCAATAAAATCTTTCTTCTTTTTACCTATCATCCAATTGAAATTAATATCTATTGGAGTCACTGTTCCATCAGTCTCTTGTCCTATTACAACATATCCTTTTTCAGCTCTTAATAAATGCATGGTCTCAGTTCCGTATGGGACTAGATCAAAATCTTTTCCGTATTTAAATATTAATTCCCAAAGTTCTAAGGCATGCTGGGGGCTGATATATATCTCATAACCTAATTCACCTGTAAAACTTGCTCTCATTATTCTTGCCTGGGTGTTCTTGTAATTAAATGTTTTGAAAGTCATGAATGGAAACTTTTCATTACTAAAGTCGATATCAGAAAATACTTTACTAACTATTTCTCGTGCTTTAGGACCACTTATATTAAAAGTGGTGAATTGCTCTGTGATTGAATTTAGATAAACTTGTAAATGCGGCCATTCTGTTTGAAGGAATTCTTCCATATGCGCAAACACTTTTGGAGCCCCGCCTGAAGTAGTTGTTGCTAAAAAATGTTTGTCATTTATTTTACAAATTATCCCATCGTCCATAATCATTCCGTCTTCTCCTAACATAAGCGCGTATCTTGATGTCATAGGCTTCATTTTTGTAAAAGCATTTGTGTACATTAAGTTCATAAATTCTAAAGCGTCTTTACCTTTAATTTCAATTTTTCCAAGAGTGCTACCATCTAAAATTCCTGCTGATTGTCTTGTTTGTTTTGACTCTCTTTGAACTGCTTGGTGCATAGTTTCTGTTTCATTTTTTTTAAAATACCAAGGTCGTTTCCACTGTCCTACGTCCTCAAAAATTGCATTATTTTTTATGTGCCAGTTGTGAATCGGTGTTTTTCTCTCTGGATCATAATATTCATAGGTGCTTCTTCCAGCTATAGCTGCAAAACTTAGAGGAGCATAAGGCGGCCTATAAGTAGTAGTTCCAACCTCTGCAATTTTTTTGTTTAAAATTTTTGAGACAATTCCTAGAGAGTTGATACTGCTTATTTTACCTTGGTCTGTTCCCATGCTATTAGTTGTATACCTCTTTAGATGCTCTATTCGATCGTATCCCTCATTGATCGCTTGTTTTAAATCTTTTGTTGTAACATCGTTATGAAGATCAATAAAAGATTTAGACCATTTAGATTTCTTATTAGTTTTAGTTTCCCACAGCTCTTTAATTGAAAGATTATCTCTTATATTTGTTTCTATTTCTAGATTGAGATCGCCAACTTTTAAGAATGATAATTTTTTGTTAATTTCATTACAAAGATTTTTAAATTCGTAGTTTCCACTTACTGATCCTAACGTGATTGTGTTTTGAAAAGCAGTATCTGGCTTAAATGAAATAATTTTATCATCCCACTTAACTAAACCTTTTGATTGTGTAAACAAATGTATGTCAGGATTAAATCCACCTGAAGGACACAACATTGTAGCATTAATAGATGATATTTTATTATTACTATTTCTTATATAAACTTTTTCTACTTTTTTATTACCTTCGCAACCCTCTACTTCAGACTCAGGATAAAATAGAATATTATTTTTTGAAAGATACTCTTTTGTTTCATCTTCTATATCCTCTTCCTTTCTTGCGTCTATGTAAGCGCTAGGCTTACAATCTAAATTGATTAATGACTTAACCAAACTTACCGTTGATGAGTTGTTAGTAAAAATTACTGGTTTCTCATCAGGTGTTACTCCATATCTTTCAATATATTTTTCAAAGGAGGACGCTAGCATTACTCCAGGTAAGTCATTATTTCTAAATGAAATAAATCTCTCTATATGGCCATTTGCCAAAATAGTATGGGTTGTTCTAATCTTATGTAATGTAAGTTCCGACTTACTAACGTCGATTTTTTTTCCTGAATATTTATCTTCTAGAGCTATTAAATGGTTAGTAAAATTATAAGTAGTTACAAGAGTATTTTTTAAAATTTTTATATTTTTCGATTTTAAAATTAATTTTTCTGTTTCTTTAACCCATTCAAAAACATTTTTACCATCGATTTGCTTTACTTTATTAGAATTTTTTAAAATTCCTCCTAAAAAACTATCTTGTTCAACAAGAAGAACTTCGTTGTCTGTATCAATTAATTTTTTTGCAGCTATCAGCCCGCTTAAACCTCCACCGACTATTAGAATATCAACGTTATGGTTTTGATGAATGCTTTTTGATCTAAAATTTTTTGGAGGTTTTCCTAAGCCAGCTGTTCGTCTGATCAATGGTTCGTAAATTTTTTTCCAAAATCCCTTAGGTCCCATAAAAGTTTTGTAATAAAATCCAGCTGAAAATATTGGAGATAAAATATTATTTATTGATCCAATATCAAAAGATAAAGACGGCCAACGGTTCTGACTGGAGATATTAATTCCATCATATGCTTTTTTTACCGTTGCTCTGGTATTAGGTTCATTGTGCTCATTTAAAATTTGAACAAGTGCATTTGGTTCTTCTATTCCACAAGTATAAATTCCTCTTGGTCTATGATATTTAAAACTTCTACCAATTAATCTAATATTATTTCTTAATAAAGCTGAAGCAATGGTATCTCCTTCGTAAGCAGAGTAGGATTTTCCATCAAAAGTTATCTTGATTTCTTTATTGGAAATATAATTGCAATCTTTATTTCTAAGAGCAGGCATAGTCTATTTCTTAACAGCAAAATTTCCGGATCCTACTGCCGGTTCTCCTGATGGTGATTTAAGAGAGCTTTGGAATTCACTTATATCAGGCTTGTTATCAGTCAACTTATAAATTTTTAATATTGTATCAGTAGAAGTGTCACGCACAGCGTTAAACCATTTTCTGCATCCATGCGAATGTACCCACCTCTCATAAAAAATTCCTTTTGGGTTTGAACGATAAAAAACGTATTGGCCCCAGTCTTTATCATTTAAAGAATCTGGATCTTTTGGTCGTATTACATGGGCTTCTCCACCATTGGTAAATTCGGACTGTTCTCGCTCTCCGCAATATGGGCAATTTATTAAAATCATAATTAATGTGCTACGGCTGCAGCACCATGTTCATCGATTAATCTACCGTTAGAAAATCTTTCTAAATTAAATGCTTCATTAATTTTATGAGGTTCATCTTTTGCTACTGTATGTGCAAACACATTTGCGCTTCCAGGAGTTGCTTTAAAGCCTCCGGTTCCCCAGCCACAATTAAAATACAAACCTTTAACTTCACACTTGCTTATTATTGGGCTAGCGTCAGGACAAATATCAACTATTCCACCCCACTGTCTTAACATTTTCATTTTTCCGAAAATTGGATAGAGTTCTACGATAGCTCGTACGGTTTCTTCTATGACATCGTATCCACCTCTTTGAGTAAATGAATTGTAACCATCTGTTCCAGCTCCAATAACTAATTCACCTTTGTCTGATTGACTTACGTAAGCATGTACTGCGTTTGACATGACAACAGTATTTATTACAGGTTTAATTGGTTCAGAAACTAAAGCTTGTAAAGGTCTACTTTGTAACGGTAACCTAACACCTGCGGTTTGTGCAAGTACGCTTGTGTGTCCAGATGCTACCACTGCAACTTTATTAGCTCTAATAAAACCTTTTGAAGTATTAACACCCTGTACTTTATGGTTATCTGTTTTAATATCTTTAACTTCACAATTTTGAATAATATCAACTCCCATTTCGTTTGATCTTAATGCATAACCCCAAGCAACAGCGTCGTGTCGAGCTACTCCTCCTCTAGGCTGAAAAGCTGCACCTAAAACTGGGTATCTTAAATTTTCCGTATTCATAATCGGAACCAGCTCTTTAATTTGTTTTGTGTCTACCCATTGGGTATCTAATCCATTTAATCTATTTGCACTTATTCTTCTTTTCATCTCTTTAATGTCATGTTCATTGTGCGCTAAATTCATTACCCCTCTCTGACTGAACATCATGTTAAAGTTCAATTCTTCAGATAAATTTTCCCACAATTTCACAGAATGATCGTACAAGTGAGCACTTTCATTCCAGAGATAATTTGATCTAATAATTGTTGTATTACGACCTGTATTACCTCCACCAAGCCATCCTTTTTCTATAACTGCTATATTTTTTATGCCATGCTCTTTTGCAAGGTAGTAGGCAGTACCTAAACCATGACCTCCACCTCCAACAATAATTACATCATAGCCTTTTTTTGGCTCTGGGCTTTCCCACATTTTTTCCCAATTTTCATTGTTAGAAAAAGCATTTTTTATCAGGCTTAAAATTGAATATTTTTTTTTCACAACTCAAATTAGCAAAAAAGCAGAAAATAACAAAAGAATTCCAGGGCAAAAAAGTATCAATTTTAAGAATTTCCTCTGATTTTGTCAGTTTTATACAACTTGACAATCATTAGTAATGGTTGATAATGAGTAAATAGCGCTGATTTAAGTCAAATTGCTGAGCGCTTAAGAAATCCAGCTAAAGCGATTAAGTCTCATGACCACCGCTTTAGTCGGTGGTTTTTTTTTGAAATATCTTCAAATTAAAACTGGGTATTTGAACTATATTGTACGCCCGACATTTCGTCAAAGTACTAAAAAGGAGAAAAAAAATGGCTAATTTTAAACATCCAGAAACTATTGGTTTACATGGTGGAGAATTCAGAAGTGATCCAGCGACTACAGCCGTAGCAGTTCCTATTTACCAAACTTCTTCTTATCAATTTAAAAATGCTGAAACAGCTGCAAATTTATTTGGTTTGAAAGAATTTGGAAACATTTACACAAGGATTATGAATCCTACTTGTGATGTTTTAGAAAAACGGGTGGCAGCTTTAGAAGGTGGAATGGCAGCAGTAGCTGTTGGTTCAGGTCAAGCAGCGTCAGCTTATTGTGTTCTGAACGTTGCTAAAGCAGGTGATAACATCGTTGCTTCTACAGATCTTTACGGAGGCACAGTAAATCTATTTAAAAATCAGTTAAGATTGCAAGGTGTTGAGGTTAGGTTTGCAGATCCTGCAGATCCAAAAAACTTTGAAAAATTAACTGACGAAAAAACTAGAGCATACTATGGTGAGTCTTGTCCTAATCCATATCTTCGAGTTTTTCCAATCAAAGAAGTTGCAGATATCGGTAGAAAAAAAGGTATACCTTTGTTCATCGATAACACTGCCTCACCAGTTATATGCAAGCCCTTAGCTCATGGAGCTGCTGTTGTAATGCATTCATTAACAAAATATATTGGAGGTCATGGAACTTCAATAGGTGGAATCATTGTAGACGGTGGTAACTTTGACTGGACGAAAGACAGAAAAAGGCAACCATTGATGAACGAACCTGATCAAAGTTATAATGGCGCTATATGGGCAGATGCAGTTCCTCAATTAACTGGAGCTAATATCCCTTTTGCTATTAGAGCAAGAGTAGTTTTACTCAGAGACTTGGGCGCTCCATTGAGTCCATTTAATGCTTTCCAGATTATACAAGGTTTGGAGACAGTTGCGCTAAGAATGAAACAACATTGTGTTAATGCTGAAAAAGTTGTGGCTTTCTTAGAAACACAAAAAAAAGTTACTAATGTAATTTACCCAACTAATCATCAAGGTGAGATTAAAGAAAGAGCAAAGAGGTATATGCAAGGTGGGTATGGCTCTTTAGTTGGAATGGACGTTGGCACAAGAGAAGCAGGTTCTAAATTTATAGATAATTTAAAAATGCTTTACCATGTTGCGAACATAGGTGACGCTAGAAGTTTGGCAATACATCCTGCAACAACGACACATAGTCAATTAAATGATGAAGAGTTGTTGGCGGCTGGTGTAACACCAGGTTATGTTAGACTTTCAATTGGGATTGAACATCCAGACGATATTATTTCTGATATTAAACAAGCTTTAGCAGCTTAGAATATATATGCCCCACTTAGAATAAGTGGGGCAAAAAAATAATTTAACTATCTTCTTCTTTTTTTAAATGATTTAACAGCCAATTTTTCAATTTTTGATTTGTTAAAAATTTTTTCTTTTGTTTCCTGAATATCTTTTCTAACTGCCGAACATATTTCTGAATTAGTTGCCTCTAAGAATTTTATGCATTTTTCTTTTTTTTTATCTGGATTTCTATTCTCAATATATCTAATAGCGTGTTCTGTAGGTGATTTTCCAGTTTGCTTTTTAATCCCGTAAGATGTTATTGATGAAACTGCTGATTGAGCTAAATTCCCCCCTCCTGCTGCAGTTGAAGCGGGAGCAAGCAATGCTATTGTCTCAGCGCATCCATTTAATAACAATAAAATAAGAGAAAGATTTAAAAATTTTTTCATTACAGGCTGCTTATACATAAGATTGGCTATAATAAAACAACTCACTCTATCAATATGAATTTTTTAGGTCCTATATATGATTATAATCTAATTTTTTAATGTTCTTATAGGTTTGTTATCCACACAAGAGTCTAGATTTTCAATCATTTGCGTGTAAAATTTTGAATAATTTTCTGCAGTAACGTATCCAATATGGGGCAACAACAAAGCGTTAGGAAGGAATCTTAATTTGTGATCCTGTGGCAAAGGTTCTTTATCATATACATCCAAGCCTACCCCAGCTATTGTTTCATCTTTCAATGCTTGAATTAAATCTTCTTCTTTAATGATTGCACCTCGAGAGGTGTTAATTAAAAAAGACGATTTTTTCATAATTTCTAACTCTTTTGTTGTGATTAAATGTCTATATCTGTCTCCTAAAACTAAGTGAATTGAAACAATGTCAGAGTTTTTTAATAAATCTTCTTTGCTCATGGGTAGAACTCCTAATTTATTTGCGTGCGTTAAATCTAAATTTTCACTCCAGGCACAAACTTCCATCCCAAATGCTTTAGCGACTGTTGCAACTTGGGTTCCTATCTTGCCAAGTCCTATTAATCCTAATAATTTACCTTTTAATTCAAATCCTAAGGTCGTTTGCCAATAGCCTTGAAACATATTGTCTAACTCCTGCTTCATATTTCTTAATAGACCTAGTATTAAAGCCCAAGTAATTTCTGCTGCAGGATTGGGGTTCATTTCTGTTCCACACACTAAAATCTTATTTTCTTTAGCTGATTTTAAATCTATTGCATTATTTCGCATGCCTGATGTCATGATATATTTTAATTTCGGAAGAGCAGTTATTAAAGATTTTGTGATTGAAGTTCTCTCTCTCATTACAAAGAGTACATCAAAATCTTCTAAGGCTACTATTGCTTCATTTTCAGTGGAAAAAGGTTCGTGAAAAATTTTGAATTCATATTTTCCTTTAAATTTTTCAATATCAATTATTTGATTAAATACTTCTTGGTAATCATCCAAAACTCCTACTTTAAGCATTTATTTTCCTATTAGATAAATAAATTCCAGTTAATATAAAACAGGCTCCAGTAAAATGGTATAATTCAAATTTTTCTTTGAAGATTATGATCGCCATGACCGCACTGAATAAAGGCATCAATTGAACAAACATGGTAGATCTATTTGGGCCAATTATCTGAACACCTTTTTGCCAGCAATAATAAGCAGCAATAGCTGGAAAAACAACCACATAAAAAAGAATCGAAAAAAATGCTTTGTTTAAATTTAGTTCTAAACCAATAGATTTTTCATAAAAAAATTGAGGTATCAAAAAAAGTATCCCAACAGAAACCATAAGCTGAATTAAAGTAAACTGTGAAAATTTAAATTTATGTTTTTTAAGTAAAGTAGTATAAAGAGACCACGTAACTACACAAACTAGCATCCATAAGTCACCTTTGTTAAAACTTAAAGAAATAATTTTTTGAATATCACCGTTGGAAATAATTGATCCAATTCCTATAATTGACAACAACAGTCCAAGAATTTGAAAAATATTTGTTTTTTCAATTTTCATTAAAGACGAAAGCACAATTGTTGCTGCAGGAATAGCAGCTAACATTAGAACTGCATTTATTACTTGTGTATAATTTAGTGCAAAATAAACAACAGAATTAAAAGTACTTATTGTAATTACTCCCATAAAACTGATTACAAGCCAATTTTTTTTTATATAAGGTAAATTGTTGTAAATTTCTTTATATGTAAAAGGTATTAATATAAACCAAACTGAAATCCATCTAAAAACATTTAAAGTTAGTGGAGGAATTTCAAATAATGTTGCGAACTTTCCAACAATAAAATTACCTGACCAAAACAATGCTGCTAGCACTAAAAATAGATAAGCTAAATAATTTTTTGACAAAAAACTCCTAATTAAATCTTTTTGAGCTGTAGGGAGATAAATCTAAATTTGTTTTCTCTTCTGCAACTATTCCAGAAATAATTTTGCCTGTTATTGCTCCTAGAGTCCAGCCTAAATGATGATGACCAAATGCATAGATAATATTTTTATTTTTCAAAGATGGACCAATGACTGGAAGAAAATCTGGTAAAGTAGGTCTAAAACCTAGCCATTCATCCTCATGATTTTTAAGTTGTGGCAAAAGCTCTTTTGCACATCTTATAAGATAATCTAATCTTTTTTTTGAGGGAGGATTCTTTAATCCACCCAGTTCTACAGTTCCTACTGCTCTCAATCCCTGATTCATCGGAGTCATGCCAAAACCTCTGTCTAGGAAGATTACTGGTCTAGAGATTAAGCTTTCCATATCTTTAAAATGAACATGGTATCCCCGCTCTGTATCTAAAGGAATATTTTCTTCCAATTGATCTGTTAAGTTTTTTGAAAAAGCACCTGAGGCAATTACAGTTTTTTCAAAACTGTATTCTTGATCTTCTGATTTAATAATTGTTTGATTATTGTTAATTTGTTTTAGTCTTATAATATTTTCTTGAATATAATTTCCTCCTTTGTTTAAAAAAAGTCTAAATATTGCTTTTAAAATTCCATGGGGGTCTTTAGCATGCATAGCTTTTTCATAAATTACACCAGCATCAAATACTGGACTCAAATTTGGTTCTAAGTCTAAAATTTCTTTTTGGGTTAAAAGTTTTTGTTCTATACCTAGGTCATTTCTAATTTTAATTTCAAGTTTCCTGCTTTTTAAGTTTTTGTTAGTCCAAACATAAATGATTCCTTTTTTCTCAACTAACTTAGATGTATCTATTTCTTTAAAAATTTCTTCATATGCATCATTTGATAAATTCAAGATTTGATGCATATTCTTTGCTGTATTCAACATAGATTTTTTATTGCAATTTTTTAAGTAGCGTAAAAACCAAGGAATCATTTTTGCAACGTAATTCCATTTCAACGCTAAAGGACCATAAGAACTAAATAACATTTTTGGAACATCATATAAAATATCTGGTCTGTTAAATTGCAAGACGGCATACGGAGAAAAATGACCTGCGTTCCCATAAGATGAAGGCTTGAAGTCAAAAGATAGTGGATCGTTTCTATCAAATATTGTAACTGGTATCCCTTTTTTTACTAATTGCAAACCAATGCAAACTCCTTGAATCCCTGCTCCAATTATACCTACAGATTTACATTTATAATTTTCCATAGAGAAATTATATTTCAAAGTTGACTATTTTTGTAGTGCGGTAGATTAGGCTACTATTTCTTTTTCTTTGTTTACAACCACTTCAGGTTTGCCGTTATCTTTAGATTTTTTTTCGTCTTTATTTTTAGAGAATAAAAAGTCAGTTGCTAGCTTAGATTTAGCTTTATTTGATTTTTTGATATAACCGTCTATATCTGCTCCATTTTCAGTTCTTAAATTATTTCCAAAATCAATATCTCCTTTTACAGTACCTGTGGCACCAATAACGATATTATCACCAGAAACTTTACCATCCATATGACCGTGGATTTCTACATGATCAGCCTCTATAGATCCTGTAACTGATCCTGTCTCTCTTACAATAATTTCTTTAGAGTATACTGGGCCTTTAAGTAATCCTGCTACATCAATAGCACCAGAACTATTTATAGTCCCTTCAACACTCATTGTCTCGCTGATTAGAGATCTTTCAGTGTCTTTGATTTTGTCTTTTTTAGTACCAAACATAAAAATTTTTTTTAGAATTTAAACATTTATAAGTAATTATAACAAGGTTTAAATTTAAAATTTTTTGACCATTATAGGTCGTTTTAATTAGTTAACTGGTATGTCTTTATATATTTTACATGACATTGCTATGCCTAATCCAAGCATTATTGCCATCATCGAAGACCCTCCATATGACATTATTGGTAAGGGAGAGCCTACAATCGGTAGTAAGCCTAAAACCATACTCATATTAACTATTACATAAACAAAGAAAGCAGTTGCAAAACTATAGCAATAAAGCTTTCCAAAGTTGCTACGTGTAATGTTTCCTATTTTAATTATTCTATAAATTATGATTCCATACAGTAATAAAATAAATATTGATCCAAAAAAACCAAACTCTTCAGTAAATAATGTAAATATGAAATCTGTGTGCTTTTCTGGCAAATAATCTAAATAGCTTTGAGATCCATTTAAAAATCCTTTACCAAATAATCCACCTGAACCTATAGCAATTTTTGACTGAATAATTTGATAGCCTGCTCCCAATGGATCCTTTTCGGGGTTGAGAAAAGTTAGTATCCTAGCTTTTTGATATGGTTTCAAAAAAGATATTGCAATAGGCAATAAAGTTATAAAAATTAGTGTGGCATATGTAAAAAATTTAGCTTTAACGCCTGCTAACCAAGCAACTATTATTCCACCAGCTGCAATTAAAAGAGATGTACCAAGATCTGGCTGCATTATGACTAAAAGAACTGGAGCCACTAAAGCAACAATTGGAATAAAAAGGTATTTTATTTTATTTATATTTTCAATTGAAATACGATGATAATATTTTGCTAAAAATAATATTAAACCAATTTTCATTAATTCTGAAGGTTGTAAATTCATAAAGTAAAAATTTAACCACCTTTGAGATCCAGATGATGTTAATCCAAAATATTTTACTCCCAACAAAAGCATAAAAAAAATAAAATACATGAGGTAACTCGAGCTGTGCCAAAATCTTATTTGTATAAAAGATAAAACAAAAAACATTACAAAAAATACAGAAAATCTTAAAATATGACTTTTGGTGTGGTATTTAAATTCTCCTCCATCGGTTGAATACATTGCAAACATGCTAACTATGCCTAAAATTAAAATTGAAATTACTAAAATATAATCAATTGAAAGTAATTTATCTCTAAAACTCAAAGATGATTGGATAGATCTGGGTTGAAACATTAAACTTCTTCTCCTTGAAAATTAATAGATTGACGTAAATCATGGCGCTCTAAAACTTTCTTAA
The DNA here is from genome assembly GCA_902517535.1 of uncultured Pelagibacteraceae bacterium. Classification (GTDB taxonomy): domain Bacteria; phylum Pseudomonadota; class Alphaproteobacteria; order Pelagibacterales; family Pelagibacteraceae; genus Pelagilacustribacter. The sequence goes on from CABYCK010000001.1 coordinate 121,900, forward strand.
TAACTTTTTTTGCTATAGGAGCTGCTGCTTTACTTCCTGAGCCTCCGTGCTCAACTACAACACTAATTGCATATTTAGGATCGCTGACTGGTGCATAAGCAATAAATAGTGCATGATCCCTGCTTTTGTAATCTAAACTTTCTTGTTTGACTTCAGCTTCTCTTTGTTCTTCAGTAAATCTTTTAATTTGTGAGGAGCCTGTTTTGCCAGCGAATGTGAATCTTTTATCTTCAAGTCTAGATCCGTAAGATGTTCCACCAGGTTCGTTGGTTGAAGAAAACATTGCATCTTTTACTATTTTAATGTTTTCTTGATTTCTGAATAAGGGTTTAAGATCAAAATTTGCGATTAATAAATCTGCTGGCAAAGGTTGACCTGGATTTTCATTTTTAAATTTCAAATATTCTTTTAAATTATTTTTATCTTTATCAAAAATAATTCTTGGTTTTATTTCAAATCCACCATTTGCAATCTGCGCAGTCATAAGACATAATTGGATTGGAGTACTCTGAAAATAACCTTGTCCAATACCTGAGTGTAAAGTTTCACCTAAATACCAATTTTGACCTATATATTTTTTCTTCCATGAAGTACTAGGTACTACTCCTGATCTTTCCTCTATAAAATTATTTAGTACCCTTTTTCCAAGACCAAATTTTTTTGCAGTTTCTGATATTCGATCTACTCCTAATTTTCGTGAAATTTCATAAAAATATACATCGCAAGATCTTTTAATAGCTGACCTCATATTCATAACTCCATGACCTTTCTTTTTCCAGCAGTGAAACTTTTCACCAAATAATTCAATTTTGCCTTTACATGTGACAGTATTTAAAGGTCGAGTAATTTTATTTTCTAAAGCACTTAATGCTACAATTGTTTTTATGGTTGATCCAGGAGGATACAATCCGGAAACAGCTTTATTTGTTAGAGGTTTTTTGTCATTACTTATTAAACTTTTCCAATAACCGCTCTCTATTCCATGGACAAATGCATTGGGATCATAAGATGGTGAAGAAACTAAAGATATAATATCACCATTATATATATCCATTACACAAACTGATGCTGCATTATCTTTTAATAATTCGGTAGTATATTTTTGCACTTCTAAATCTAAAGTTGTTGTAAAATCTTTGCCCGCTTGACCTTGGTCAACTTGAATTTGTTTTATTCTTTTGCCATAAGCATTTACCTCATACCTTTGGAAACCTACTTTCCCAATTATTTCTTCATCTAATCTTCTTTCTAATCCTGTTTTTCCAACAGCTATACCTGGAACAGACATATTTTTAAGGTAATCCTTGTTCTTCAAGTCTTTTGCACTTACTTGTGAAACATAGCCTAATACGTGAGCTGATGAATTATCTTTATAAACTCTTGCAACTGAAACAATAGGTTCTACTCCCTGAAGCTCATGTAAAAATAAATTTACTCTTGAAAATTCTGACCAATTTAGATTATCTGAGATAATTATAGGGTCCCAAGGTTTCTGTTTAGATATTTTTTTCTTAAGTAAAAATATTTTATTATCACTAATATTTAAAATTGTTTTCAGTCTAAAGAAGACTTCCTCTATACTTTGAGTGTTTTCGGGTATTAGATGTATCTGGTAAACTTGTTTGTTAGAAGCTATTTCTGTATTAAAATAATCTTTAATTATTCCTCTTTCAGGTGCTAACTTCCATTCTCTAAACCTGTTCTTATCAGATAGTGTTTTATATTTTTTACTTTCATTAATTTGAAGAGAAATTAACCTGCCTAAGACTCCAACTACAACTATAGCTTTACTTACAGATAATATAAACATTCTTCTGCTTATTAGTTTTGATTTGATAACTGTATTTCCTGATCCTGAGCTAAACATATCTATTTATTAGTAGTGTTGAGTTATAAAAAGAAAAAATAAACCAAAAAAATGGAAAAAAAATTAAAGTAAAAAAAGTATTGTACGAAATATCTACAAAACTAATTGATAAATCTGAAAAGTTTATTATTAAAAAATAGAATATTAAATTTGAAAATAAAATGGCAATAAAAAAAGTAAACCAATCAGTAGTTATTCTTGTGTTTACCGTCATATTTTTTACATAAGTTGCTACTAGAGATACAGCTAAATAGGTCAAAGAACTTAATCCTAATGGTATTCCCATCACAACATCGTTTATTAAACCTGCAAAAAAAATATGGCCATTTCCTAAAACTTCAGGTCTTTTAAGAACCCAAAAATATATTATTATTAGTTGTATGTTAAATGACAGAATTTCAAAAAAGTTTTCAAAATGAGTATCTATTTCGCTAATAGATAAATAATATAATAAGATGATTGGACCAAAATTTATTAAACTTCTTAAAGTTTTGGAAATGATCATTTAAAAATCCTCTTTACGTTTTTTAGCCAAATCAATTTTTACAAATGAAAGTTGGCTTGGTTCTGAAAAAAGTTTTACTTCTTTGTTTTTTGTTGTGATACCTATTGGAGATCCTGGTAAAAAAATTCCATCTTTTCCAGAAGTAAATACATCAACTCCTTCTTCAACAATATATCCTTCAGGTAAATACTCTAATACTGGCTTAGTACCTCCGTTACCTTTTAATATTGCTTGGACTCCATTTTTTCCAAATGTGACAGGAATTCTACTATTTAAATCGTTTAGAAGTAAAACCCTCGATGATAAATAATTTGTTTCAACTATTCTTCCGATTAAAAAATCTTTATCCATTACAGGCATTCCTTTTAAAATACCCGATTGAGAACCTCTGTTAATTATAATTGATTTAAGATACGGACTATTTTTGTCAATTAGAACTTTAGAAAGAATAATATTTTTTTCAAATAAAGTTTCATCTGTTTCTAAAATTTTTTTTAAATTTTTATTCTGATTAGTTAAATATTCAACATTAAGTTCTTTAAGTTTATATATTTCTAATTCTTTTTTTAATCTTGCGTTTTCGTTTTTAACACCTATCAAATTTGTAATACCTTCTGTTAGATTAGGTAGAAATCTAGAAGGAGAGGAGGCAACTAATGAAACCCTATATATTCCATCATTTATAACAGATCTAATTGGGTTCATAAATTTCAAATTATAAGTGTCTAAAAAAAAAATTATGATTGCTAAAATTATTAATGATATTAAAGAAAATTTTTGAGCAGCGCCTCTTTGTAAAAGGGCTGAACGAAACGCTATTCCAAAATCATCTCTGCTCGAAGACATTTATCTTTTTAGATGAATTAATATTCTGACAACATTGTAGAAAATAATTCTTCATTTTCTAAGGCTCTTCCTGTACCGACTGCTACACATGAAAGAGGATCGTCTGCAATAGTCACAGGTAATCCTGTGTCTTGAGATATTAACTTATCAATATTTTTTAATAATGCTCCTCCACCAGTAAGTACTAGCCCCATGTCTATTAAATCTGCGGATAACTCAGGGGGTGTATTTTCAAGTGCTTCTTTAATACCTCCTAAAATTTGATTTAGAATTGGCATTAAAGCTTCGCAAGCATCTTTTTCTGTTAACTCGATTTCTTTTGGAGTGCCTGATCTTATATCTCTTCCTTTCATTAAAAAAGTATTAGGTGTAGACGGAATTGCTGTACCAATTTCTTTTTTTATTTTTTCAGCAGTTGAGTCACCTATTAATAAATTTAATTTTTTTCTCATATAATCTATAATCGACCTGTCTAAGGCATCGCCTGCAACTCTTAAAGATTTTGAGTAAACTACACCACCTAAAGACATCACTGCTATTTCTGTGGTTCCACCTCCAATATCAACAACCATTGAACCAGTTGCTTCAGAAATAGGTAAGCCTGCTCCAATAGCTGCAGCTATTGGTTCTTCAATTAACTGCACTTTTCTAGCCCCGGCAGCTAGCGCTGAGTCTTGAATAGCTTTTCTTTCAACGGGTGTTGAACCAGTTGGAACACAAATTAAAATCCTTGGATTAGCAAAAGCATTTTTTTTGTGAACTTTCTTAATAAAATGTTTAATCATTTCTTCAGTAACTACAAAGTCTGCAATTACGCCATCTTTTAAAGGTCTGATAGCTGAAATATTTCCAGGCGTTCTTCCCAACATAGTTTTTGCTTCATCTCCCACCGCAAGAACTGATTTCTTTCCTCCATCTTCAATTACAGCAACAACTGAAGGCTCATTTAATACTACCCCTTGATCTTTTAGAACAACTAAAGTATTTGCTGTTCCTAGATCTATAGCCATATCTTGTGACCATAGTGATGATAATCCTGTTAATCCTTTAAACATTATATTCTCTCCTTATATTTGTGCGCTCAAACTTGGGTCTGGCGCTGTTTTTTTTCTTTTAATAATTAATTTATTTAACGCACTCAAATATGCGTTCGCAGATGCTACTAATGTATCAGTATCTGCTGCTTGACCGACAGTTGTTTTGCCATTTTCTTCTATTCTTACACTCACCGTCGCTTGAGCATCAGTTCCTTCTGTAACAGCATGGACGTTATACAATAAAAGTTTCACATCATGCGAATAAAGTTTTTTTATACACTTAAAAATAGCATCTACAGGTCCATCACCTGTATCAGATGCGCTTTTGACTTCACCAAATACTTCTAAAGTCATTTCTGCTTTTTGTGGTTCACCGGTTCCTGCAAAAACTTTTAGGGATTTTAATTTTATTACATTATCCTCCGAAACTAAGCTATCGTCTACTAGAGCTGCTATATCTTCATCATATATGTGTTTTTTTTTGTCGGCTAGAACTTTAAATTTTCCAAATGCTGTTTGTATTACGTCATCGGTTATACCAACATATCCCAAATCATTAAGTTTATCTTTAAAAGCATGACGACCAGAATGTTTACCCATAACTAATGAAGTTTTGTGAACTCCAACACTTTCGGGTGTCATGATTTCATAAGTATTTCTATTTTTAAGCATTCCGTCTTGATGAATGCCTGACTCATGAGCAAAAGCATTTTTGCCTACTATTGCTTTATTAAATTGAACAGGAAATCCAGTTGCATTTGAAACTACTTTAGAAGCTTTGCTTAAAAGTTTTGTATTAATATTCGTTGTATAGGGCATTAAATCATGTCTTGTTCTCATAGCCATAACAACTTCTTCTAAAGCAGCATTTCCAGCTCTTTCTCCTATTCCATTAATCGTACATTCTATTTGTCTTGCCCCAGCCATAACACCTGCTAAAGAATTAGCTACCGCTAAACCTAAATCGTTATGACAATGTGTTGAAATAATAGCTTTATCTATGTTTGGAACTTTATTTAACAGTGTTTCAATGATCTTTTTAAATTCTGATGGAACTGTGTATCCGACTGTATCAGGAATATTAATTGTTTTAGCGCCAGATTTGATAGCAAGTTCTACGGTTTTGCACATATAATCCATATCTGTTCGTGTTCCATCTTCACAAGACCATTCAACATCATCTGTAAATTTTCTTGCGTAAGTAACGCTTTCTTTAATTGCGCTTAATACTTCTTCGGGAGATTTATTAAGTTTGTGCTTCATGTGAAGAGTGCTCGTGGATATAAATGTGTGTATTCTGAAATTTTTTGCATATTTTAGTGACTCGTGACATGCATCAATATCTTTTTTAGTTGCTCTAGCTAATCCAGCTGGAACAGATCTTTTTAATGATTTACTTATTTCTGTAACTGCTTCGAAGTCTCCAGGTGATGCAATCGGAAAACCTGCTTCTATTACATCAACTCCAAGCTCATCAAAAACTCGAGAAATCTGAAGTTTTTCTTCTAAACTCATAGACGCGCCGGGAGATTGTTCTCCATCACGCATAGTAGTATCAAAAATTATAATTCTATTTTTATCGCTCATAAGATTATGATGCATATTACCCGCAAAACGAGAATATGCAAATACTTAAGCAAAATAATATTAATTTATTGATCAGTTTGGGCTAATTTTTGTCCTTGTCGACTAATTTATTTTTGCCAATCCATGGCATCATTGCCCTGAGCTCTTTACCTACTTTTTCGATTGGATGATCAGCTAAGTCTTTTCTCATTTTAAGGAAATTTTTTTGACCAGATTTGTGCTCATCCATCCATTGTTTAGTAAATTTTCCGGACTGAATATCTTTTAAAACGGCTTTCATTTTTTCTTTAGTTTTGTTATCTACAATTCTTTTGCCAGAAACATATTCTCCATACTCTGCAGTGTTTGAAATAGAATAGTTCATATTTGCAATGCCACCTTCGTAAATTAAATCAACAATTAATTTTACTTCATGCAAGGTTTCAAAATATGCCATTTCAGGTGGATAACCAGCTTCAGTTAGTGTTTCAAAACCATTTTTTATAAGTTCAACTAAACCTCCACAAAGTACTGTTTGCTCACCAAACAAATCTGTTTCACATTCATCTTTAAAAGTAGTTTCGATAATTCCTGCTTTACCTCCGCCTACTGCTGATGCGTAAGACAAAGCCAAATCTTTAGCTTTTCCTGAGCTATCTTTGTGGACTGCCATTAAACAAGGAACGCCTCCACCTTTTTGGTATTCACTTCTTACTGTGTGTCCTGGGCCTTTGGGCGCAACCATGAATACGTCCAAATCTTTCCGAGCATTTATTAAATCAAAATGAATATTTAAACCATGTGCAAAAGCAAGACTTGTGCCTTCCTTCATTCTTTGTTCTATATGATTTTTATAAATTTCTGATTGAAGTTCATCTGGAGTTAACATCATAACTACATCTGCCCAAGCAGCTGCGTCTGACAATGTCATGACTTTTAATCCAGCGCTCTCAGCTTTTTTAATGCTAGATGAACCTTCTCTTAAAGCTACTACAACTTCTTTTACTCCACTATCTTTAAGATTTAAAGCATGTGCGTGTCCCTGACTCCCGTAACCAAAAATTGCAACTTTTTTATCTTTTATTAATTGAGGCTTTGTATCTTTATCGTAATATGTTTTCATAAATTTCTAATTAAATATTTTTGCACCTTTTGTCATTGCTACTGAACCTGTTCTAGAAGTGCTTATAAGGCCAAATCTTTTTAAATCAAGAGCTAATTTATCAATTTCTGCTCTAAGCGCAGTAACTTGTATTACAAAAGATTTGTTTGTTTTATCCAAAACTACTGGATTAAATTTTTTGCACAATTTTTTTATTTTTTCTTGTTTTTTTGAATTTGCTAACATCTTAAATAATGCGAGTTCTCTAAATAGAATGTCTTTTTCACCTCGTTTAAAGTCAGCTACTTTATGAACTGGCACAAGCTTCTTTAATTGTAAATTTATCTGTTCAATTACTTGTGGTGTTCCTTCTGTTACAATTGTAATTCTTGAAATATGTTTCTTTTTATCTACCTCAGCAACTGCTAATGACTCAATATTGTATCCTCTTCCAGAAAATAAACCTGCTATTCTTGCAAGCACTCCAGCTTCATTATCAACCCAAACAACAATTATATGACGTTCGGTTTTACCAATTTTACCAGGAACGCTATATGCTGATTTTGATTTTGGCATTAGACTAAAATCTTGCCTTCATCAGAAATTTCTTCTTCTTCTTCTGGTCCTAAAATCATTTGGTTATGTGGTTTTCCAGATGGTATCATTGGAAAACAATTTTCTGATTTGTCTACCACGCAATCAAATATTACTGGCCTTTGAACATTAATCATTTCTTTTATCTTTTCATCTAATTCATCTGGTGTTTTAGCTCTTATACCTACACAGCCATAAGACTCAGCTAGCTTAACAAAGTCAGGGAGAGCTGCGGTATAACTTTCAGAGTAGTTTTTTTCATGCAAAAGTTCCTGCCATTGTCTAACCATACCCATATACTCGTTATTTAAGATAAATATTTTAATTGGCAATTTATACTGAACTGCTGTCGACATTTCTTGCATTGTCATTAAAACTGATGCTTCACCAGCTATATCGACAACTAATTTTCCCGGATTTGCTATTTGAACTCCGATCGCTGCTGGAAGCCCGTAACCCATTGTACCTAATCCACCAGACGTCATCCATCGATTAGGTTTGTTAAATTTATAATGTTGAGCTGCCCACATTTGGTGTTGGCCGACTTCAGTTGTAATAAAAGTATCTTGATCTTTTGTTAATTCATAAAGTCTTTGAACTGCATGCTGAGGTTTTATTATCTTATTACTGTTAATAAAATTTAAAGATTTTTTTTCTCTCCATTTGTCGATTTGTTCCCACCATTTAGATGTTTTTTGTTTATTAGAGTTTAAAAAGTTTTTATTCTTTTCTTTAAACCTTTTGATTAAACTTTTTAAAAGTTCTGAAACATCGCTTACTACAGCTAAATCAACCTTAATATTTTTTCCTATTGAGGAAGGATCTATATCAACATGTATCTTTTTAGACTTCGGTGAAAACTCATCAACCTTTCCAGTGATCCTGTCATCAAATCTTGCTCCGATATTAATCATCAAATCACAATCATGCATTGCATTGTTTGCTTCGAAAGTACCGTGCATTCCTAACATTCCTAAAAATTGAGGATCATCTCCAGGATATGACCCAAGTCCTTGTAAGGTCGATGTAATAGGAAAACCAGTTAAAGAAACTAGCTCTCTTAAATATTTACTAGCTTCAGGACCAGAGTTTATAACACCTCCTCCAGTATAAAAAATTGGTTTAGATGATTTTTTCATAAGGTCGATAAATTTATCTAACTCTTTATTAGATAATTTGTGCACAGCTTTACCATTAAGTTTTTTCTTTAAGCTATTTTTAAAAAATTTATATTTGCCTTTTTTAAATTGTATATCTTTAGGAATATCAACTAAAACTGGACCAGGTCTTCCAGTTGTAGCAACCTCAAAAGCTAAATGCAGAACTCTAGAAAGATCATTAACATCTTTAACTAACCAATTATGTTTCGTGCATGGTCTTGTTATACCTGTTGTGTCACATTCTTGGAATGCATCTGTTCCAATTAAATGAGTCGGAACTTGTCCAGAAATACAAACTAAAGGAACCGAGTCCATGTAAGCATCTGTTAAGGCGGTCACTGCATTAGTTGCTCCCGGACCTGAAGTAACAAGAAGTACCCCAGGTTTACCACTTGATCTAGCATATCCCTCAGCCGCGTGACCAGCGCCTTGTTCGTGACGAGCTAAAATATGTTTTACAGATTTATGGTTTTTTAGTTCATCATAAATTGGAAGGACTGCACCTCCTGGATAACCAAAAATATATTCCACTTTCTGATCTTCTAGAGCTTTAAAAACTATTTCTGCACCACTTATTAATTTAGGCATAGAAACAATCTAGCCTAGAATTGGTTCCCGTCAAGTTTTAGCTTACAACTTTTAAAGTTTTTTTTAAAAGATTAGGAAAATCTTTAGAATAAAGCTTATTCCAGTTCTTCATATTGCCACGAGCCCAGGTATTTTGCCTTTTAGCATACTGCCTAGTTTTGATATTAATCAGATTTTTACATTGATCCAAAGAAATAAGATTTTTTAGGTAGTTATTAATTTCTTGAACACCAATCAATTTATTTGCTGAGAAAGACTTGTTTAATCTTAGTAAATTAAATCTTTGAACTTCTTCGATGCATTTGTTTCTAAACATCGTTTCCGTTCTTTCTAAAATCTTTTTAAGAAGTTGATCTCTGGGAATATCTATAAAAATTTTTTTAACTTCAAAATTAATAAAGTCTGATTGAGTATTCTTAACCCAATCAATTAAGGATTTTTTTGTTTTTAAGATAACCTCATAAGCTCTTTGAGCTCTCTGAGAGTCAGTGGGTAGTATTCTATTTTTTATTTTTGGATCAATTTTTAAAAGTTTTTCGTAAAATTTTTCATTACCTACCTTGTTAAAATAGTCCCTAACTTTGCTTCTTGTTTTGATGTCTATATTAGGTATTTTGCTAATACCTTTGGTAATAGTATTGAAATATAAACCTGTTCCTCCAACTATTATTGGTAATTTGTTTTTTTTAAAACAATTATTTATCTTAATTTTTGCTAAATTTAGCCAATCTCCAGCTGAAAAGTACTCTTTCACAGAAATGAACCCATACAAATGATGCCTTACTTTTTGTTCTTCTTTTTTGTTTGGTCTTGATGATAAGATTAAAAATTCTTTATATACTTGCATACTATCTGCATTGATAATTTCCCCATTAAGTTTTTTTGCTAAATGAATTGCTAAATTTGATTTACCTGAAGCTGTTGGACCTGCTAAAAGAATAATTTTTTTTGACAAACTAATTTATTTTTACACCAAGGTATCTTCTTTGGTTATTATTGTTAATTATTGATAACAACAAATTTTTATCTCCTCTTTTTATTAATTTATTTACAATGTTTTCTAAATCAGCTGATTTCGATATTGGTGTCTTTTGAGCTTCGATAATAATATCATTAACACTTAACAAACCATTTAAAGGGCTTCTGTTTGAAATTTCAACAATGACTGCACCCTTAGAAATTTTTTTTAATTTTCTTGAAGAAATATCTTCTTTAGTTAAATCCCTAACTGTAATCTTTAATTTTTCTATCTCTAATAATTCTGTTTTTTTGTTTTTTGGTTTTTTTACTTTAAATTCTTCTGAGGACTCCAACCTACCTAATCTTAAATCTTTTGTTATTAATTTTTTATTTCTCCAAATTTTTACTTTAACATTTTTTCCAACTTTTGTGTTTGCAACGACTTTTGGTAAAGTTCGCATGACATCTATCTTTTTGCCATCAAATTCAAGAATGATGTCACCTGCTTGAACTCCTGCTTTGTCTGCTGGGCTTTTTTCTCCAACGCTAGCAACTAATGCTCCTTCTGCTTTTTTGAGTTCTACAGCTTCGGCTATTTCTTTTGTAACGTCTTGAATTCTAACTCCTAGCCAACCTCGTCTAGTTTCACCGAAGTTTAATAATTGATTAATTACTTTTGCTGCAGCATTTGATGGAATTGCAAAACCGATACCTATTGATCCTGATCGACCGGGAGCAATTATGGCAGTGTTAATTCCAACCACTTCTCCTTTTAAATTAAATAATGGTCCTCCTGAATTTCCTTGATTGATGGAAGCGTCTGTTTGAATAAAATCATCGTACCTAGTCATTCCAATATCTCTATTCCTCGCAGAAACTATCCCTGAAGTAACTGTTCCGCCTAATCCAAAAGGATTACCTATTGCGACTACCCAATCTCCAACTCTAGCTTTATCTGAGTCTCCAAATTTAATTGGTATGAATTTATCTTTTGTTTGCATCTTTAAAACGGCAACATCCATATATGGGTCTGCTCCAATTACTTTTGCTTTGTATTCTTTAGAATTAACTTTAATTAATATGTCATCTGCATCAGCTATAACATGATTATTTGTTATAACAGTGCCATCTTCTTTTAAAATAAAACCTGATCCCAAAGATGATGCTTTTCTCTCTGTTGGTCTTTCAAAATCCTTAAACATTTCTTCAAAAGGTGATCCAGGAGGAAATTTAAAAGGAAATTGATTTGTAGTAGTTTTTACTGTTTGAGTTGTTGAAATATTTACAACTGATGGCATTAGCCTTTCTGCTAAATCCGCAAAAGACTCTGGAATAGGATTGGCATTACTTTGAAAGCTGAAATTTAAAACAATTACAATAAAAAATATTTTTTTAATAATATTCATTTATTTTTTTATATACCAAATTATCGAAAAACCTAAAATTAAGAATAAAATTCCAAGAGTTCTTAGTTTGTTTTCTGGTGTATTCTTAATTAGTTCAAGCATACTTTTGATTCTTGACGGGAAAATGGCAATTAGCAAACCTTCTATAAAAAATATAAGTCCTATTGCAGTAAAAATTTCGCCCATGTAAGAGCCCTATTATCTTTTGGGAGATATTGATTTTCCAAAAAATTTGAAAAATTCACTATCAGGTGATAAAACTAAAGAGGTTTCTCCGCCTATTAAAGCTGTTTCATAGGCCTGCATTGCTCTATAAAATGCAAAAAATTGTGGATCTTGTCCAAATGCGTCGGCAAAGATCTTATTTCTCAAACCATCTCCTTCACCTTTCATAATTTCAGATTTTTTATTTGCGTTGGCTAAAATTACAGTAACATCTTTGTCTGCTGTAGACCTAATTTTTTGAGCAATCTCTGCTCCTTGAGCTCTAAACTCTTTTGCTTCTCTCTCTCTTTCAGTTTGCATTCTTTTATAAATAGCTTCACTGTTAGCGGGAGGAAGATCTGCTCTTTTTATTCTTACATCAACAATTTCGATACCAAAATTTTTAGCTTCATTGTTCACATCGTTTTGAATTATAGCCATTTGTTTAGCTCTATCAGTGGATAGTAATGTAGCTAATTCTTGTTTACCTAAAACACCTCTTATTCTTGAATTTATAATTGTAGAAAGTCTTGATCTAGCAACCCTCTCATTTCCTACAGATATATAAAATTTAAGAGGATCTATAATTTTAAATCTGGCTATGGCATCAACTATTAATCTTTTCTGATCTGCTGCAATAACTTCTTCTGGAGCATTATCTAAGTTTAAAATTCTTCGATCTAAATAAACAACGTTTTGAATAAAAGGTAATTTAAAATTTAAACCAGCTTTAGTGATAATTTTTTTGGGATCACCAAATTGTAATACTATCGCTTGGCTAATCTCTTGAACAACAAATAATGATTGAAATACCACTACTCCAATTATTACAATTGCTGGAATTAAAATTTTATTTATTTTCATTGATTAGTTGTTCCTTTTCTTTTAAGTTCTGGCAAAGGTAAGTAAGGTACAACTCCTGAGCCTGATTCTTTATCAATTATCACCTTATCAATGTCTGCCAAAACTTTTTCCATAGTTTCAAGATACATTCTTTCTTGAGTAACTTGTTTCGCATTTTTGTATTCATTATAAATTGCTAAAAATCTACTTGCTTCACCCTCTGCTTTAGCTACTACTTCTTTCTTATAAGCTTCAGCTTGTTGTAAAACTTGTTCAGCCTCACCTCGTGCCCTTGGTATGACGTCATTAGCATAAGCTTCTGCTTCATTTTTTGATCTCTCTCTATCTGCTCTAGCAGCTTGCACATCTCTAAAAGCATCAATAACTTGTGCTGGAGGGTCAGCTTGTTGAGTTTGTACTTGAGTGATTTGAATTCCAGAATTGTATTCGTCTAATATTTGTTGTGTTATTTCTTGTACTTCAACTTCTATATTTGATCTTCCTTCGGTTAATATTGTTTGAATTTCGTTTTTAGCAATTACCTCTCTCATAGCTGTCTCTGAAGTAGCTTTGACTGTTTCTATTGGGCTTTGAATGTTAAATAAAAATTTTCCAGCGTCTTTAATTACCCAAAAAACTGAATAGTTAATATCTACGATATTTTCATCTCCAGTAAGCATTAAACTTTCTTCTGGGACGTTTCCAACACCTGATGATCTTCCTGTATCACTTGCTGGCCTAAAACCAACATCAACTCTGTTAACTTTTGTAACTTTTGGAGTTAACACTCTCTCAAAAGGTAAAGGGAAATGATAGTGTAATCCTGGCTGAGTAGTATTGACAAATTTACCAAATCTTAAAACTACTCCTTGTTCATCAGGTAAAACTCTATAAAGACCACTCGCAACATACAGCACTAATAAAATTAAAAGACCTATAATTATAGGTTTAGGTCCTCCAGATTTTCCTCCTGAGAACTTATTTATTTTTTTCTGAAAATTTCTGATTACTTCATCTAAATTAGGAGGGTCTCTTCTAGTTCCTGAGCCATTACCTCCTGTTTGGCCTCCGCCTCCTGGAGGTGTGCCCCACGGTGATTGATTTTTGAAAATCTTGTCCTTAAAACTCATGACACTTTATATAGTGACTTTTTATATAAAAACAAGTTAAGTAAGAGCGTTATAATGACCAAAAAATTGATACTATTATGAGCCAAAAACCTCCACCAAAGAAATTTGTAAAAACCCCGATAAATGGAACTAGATTTACATTGTTGGTTTCAAGTGCAAAAGGTGGAGTAGGAAAATCTACTGTAGCAGTTAATCTTGCTTTTGCTCTTCAAAATTTAGGGTTAAAAGTTGGTATCTTAGATGCTGATGTTTACGGGCCATCTTTGCCAAAATTACTTGATCTTAACGAGAAACCAAAAAGTGAAGATGGTAAGGCAATGATCCCAGTTGAAAAGTATAATGTACAATGTATGTCCATGGGATTTTTAGTAGATGAACAGACACCAATGATATGGCGTGGTCCAATGGTTATAAGTGCAATTAAAACTATGACACAAAAAGTTTTGTGGAAAGATAGAGACGTCATTGTGGTTGATATGCCGCCAGGAACTGGAGACACTCAATTAACGTTTGCTCAAGAAGTAAAGGTCGATGGAGCTGTAATAGTTTCTACTCCTCAGGATCTTGCCTTACTAGATGTTAAAAGAGGAATTCAAATGTTTGACAAAACTGGTGTGAAAATTTTAGGTTTAATAGACAATATGAGTTATTTTAAAGGTGATGATGGTAAAGAATATAAGATATTTGGCGAGGGAGGAGTAGAAAAGACTGCTAAAGAATTTAAAAAGGAATTTTTAGGGCATCTTCCTTTAAATAAAGATTTAAGAAATTCAGCCGATGAGGGCGATCCTTTAGTTCACTCAAAACCAGATCACGAAGTTTCTAAATTATTCAAAAAAATTGCTGAAAAAATTAAATTATCTTTTCTGTAAATTCAAAAGAGGTCATTAATTCATTCCATTCTCTTTTAGAGAGCCCAGAACTTTCGTAAGTAACTTGTTTACCTTTTGCCATTTGTTGGATAACTTTTTTTCCTTTTGCTGAAACATGAACAGCTCCTACTCTATAATCTAAAAAGGCTGCGTGCGTGATAGGAACCCATTTTTTTACCGTTTCCAACATTGCTTCTGCATAAACTCTAATTTCATATTGCGCGTGAGTATCAGCCCTTAAAAATAAGAAATTTAGTAAATTTAATAAATCTGTTTTCCAATACCATTGAGTATAAGAGTTAAGTGTTAAATTCATTCGTGCTAGCTCTCTAGCTAACCCATCTTTATTTTCATCAATAATTGTACCGTCAAATCTCTCGTTAAGCATTTTTTCATAATTATCATAAGTTCTTGTAGCATCATCTTTTAAAATTTTTAGAACCTCATCAGCTTGCTCTCCGGTAATTAACGCTCCTCTACCTTGACGGTTAGATTTTGATTGAGCAGATAATTGGTCTTTAGACGGAATATAAAATTCTTTATCTAATATAGAGTATCTTGCTGAATATTCATTAACATTTGCAGTTCTATGTCTTATCCATTGACGGGCTATAAAAATTGGAAGTTTAATATGATATTTTATTTCACACATTTCAAAAGGGGTTGAATGCCAATGTCTCATTAGATATTTGATTAAACCTTCATCTGTTGAAACTTTTTTAGTTCCTTTTCCATAAGAAACTCTCGCTGACTGAACTATAGAAGTGTCATCTCCCATATAATCAATTACTCTAACAAAGCCGTGGTCTAAAACAGGCAAAGCTGTATAAAGTATTTTTTCTAATGCGCTTGAGGTAACCCTTTTAGTTTTGTTTTCTAAAGACTGTTGGTCTTTTATATCTTGCTCTTGCTCTTTAGTTAATTTCATTATGAAATAATAAGTAAAATTTAATAAAGATTGATTATTCTAATAAGCTTAATTCAACAACAAAAATTTAATTTTATCAACAATACTAAAACAATTTAAAATTGAAAATATTCGTAAATTTGCCTAATGCACAACAATCTTTTATTAAAATTTTTTCCACCTTTATGCCATTCAATAATTTTTTTAATCGACTCATCCAAGGACCATTTGGGGTGCCAATTTAGAGTTTTCTTAGCTTTATTATTGTTTAATCGTAATAGCCCTGTTTCTTTTTTAAGATTTTTTTTGTTATCTTTTTTTATCTTTATTTTAACTTTGTAAGAATTTGAAAATTTTTTGGCTATATAAGAAACTGTTTTACAATTTTTTAGATTAGGTCCAAAATTCCAAGATTGATTGTCATTTTTCATTTTTTTATTAAACAATTTTTCTGCTAAAATTATATACCCAGATAATGGCTCTAACACATGTTGCCATGGCCTAATAGAATTTGGATTTCTAACAATAATTTTTTTATTTTTATCTACTGATTTTATAATGTCAGGTATTAGTCTGTCTTCAGAATAATCGCCTCCACCTATAACATTTCCCGCTCTAGCCGTTGCAAGTATTTTTCTTCTATCTTTAGTAAAAAAAGAATTAATATAAGAATAAAAAATGGTCTCACAACAAACTTTGGATGCACTATAAGGATCAATTCCTCCTAATAAGTCACTCTCTTTAAATACTTTGTTTTTCTTTACATCGTAAACTTTGTCTGAAGTGACTAATACTGCTGATTTAATTGATTGAATGTTTTTAATTGCATTCAAAATATTTAAAGTACCATTGGCATTTGTTTCTATTGTTTCTATTGGATTTGTATAAGATTTTCTTACTAAAGCTTGGGCTGCCAAATGAAAAATAATAGTTGCTTTTGAATTTTTTATTGCTGAATGAATTTTAGATCTATCTCTTATATCTCCAATAATAGATCTATATATAAAATTTTTAATTTTTGCCTGATCAAATAAATTTGTATGACTGTATGGTTTTAAAGAATAACCAGTAACATGTGCTCCAAGACTTTTTAAAACTAAACATAGCCAACTACCCTTAAAACCTGTGTGACCTGTAACAAAAACTTTCTTATTTTTCCAGAAATTAGGGTTAATAATTTTTTTCATTGAATATATATAAATTAGTTTTATATTAAAAATGTTGGTTTACCAACTATGACGATAAACGAATTTCGTAATAAACATTGCGGACGTGGGGGCAGTACCCACCACCTCCACCAAATATATTAAAATAAGGGGGGTGAATTAGGATCGACGAATGTCTAAAAGCTATTCTTTCGTACGAGATGGTTCCGACGTAACGGGCCAATTTACAAATGCTAACGAAAGTTACGCACTTGCTGCTTAATTAACCTAGTTAATTAAGTTACGGGGTTTGGGGCACCTGGCAACAGAACGCCCCTTCGTAACGGCTTAAACTATTATCAATTTAACGTTTTTTAGATTCTGATCACAATTGGATCACAGTGAGAAAAGAAATTTTAGTGTGCGGGGGAATTATTTAAAATTTTCCACTTTTCTTAACATTTTCTTTAACTAACTTTCTTTATATTATCAAGATTTTCAGCAGACGGATTTTTTAAAAAAAATAAAAATTTTTCTTTAAGTTTTATCATTTTTAAATCTTTGTTTTCAAGCATATTCAATTCTTCTCTAATAGATTTTTCTTCACTTAAAAGTGTATGACAAAAAAGACCCATTGTTCTTTCCTGTGGAACAGAATTATAACAATATTTATTTTTCGTTTTGTCATATGATTTTAAATATTGTTCAGCAGAAATTATAAAATATTTTTTTGCTTCCTCAAAATTATCATCAAAACCTATTTGTCCGTGATAGAAAAAAAATGCTAAATTATAGGAAGCTAATGGATGACCAAGCATTGAGGCACTTTCAGTTAATTGTAGAGATTTCTTAAAATCTTTTTGAACTTTGCCATCCTCTCCTGAATAATATATCCACCCCAAATATACCATTGCGGGTGTGAAAAATTGTTTAGCTGACTCTTCAAGCCAGAAAACACCTTGCCTAACATCTGTCTCAAAACCTTCAGAACCTTCAATAAAAGCCTTGCCAACACCAAACTGAATTATTGCATCACCTTTTTTAGCTATTTGAACTCCTCTCTCTTGCACGGATAAATTTTTAGTTGTTTTTTTTTGTTTTAATTTTCTTTCTAATTCAAGTTGGCGAATTCTTCTTTCAAGCTGTCTTTGTTTTTTTTTATTATTTCCTTTTTCCAAAGACTCGAATGCTCTATCTAAAGAACTTTTTTTGTTAGGGTCGTGTCCTAAATAATGATTTGCGTTAGTATTTGAAGATAAAAACAAACCCAGAACCACGATCGCTAAAATTTTTTTCATGGACTCAGCATAACCCGTCACACCGTTGGACTCAATACGGACTCATCCAGCAAAGAAATCAGGGCTTCTGGTTGTATTAGAATTGTTGTATATTAATAAATAACGTTAACAGGTTCACGGCACCTGGCAACAGAACGCCCCTTCGTAACGGCTTAAACTATTATCAATTCAACGTTTTTTAGATTCTCAACACACATACGACACAGTGACGAAAGAAATTTTAGTGTGCGGGGGAATTATTTATAAGCTTTATTTTCAAGCCAATTTATAAATTCTTGTGAAGAAATTGCGATATTGAAACTATCTTTCCAATTGTTCTTTTTCGTATATTTATCGCTCCAATTATCACAATAAATTCTTACTAAACCATTCTTAATTTTTAGTTCAGTTACGTTAGAAAAGCTCTTGCCATATTTTTTTTGATAATCACTTATATAATTTTTTTCACTTTTTACTCCTAAAACATCTTTAACTTCTTTTATAGCAATTTTTTTTATTTCTAAACATTCATTAAATTCTATTATATTTCTCCCTGCCATGGAATACACTACGAATTTATTATCATTTTTTTTTAAATGAAAGTTGATTAATTCATAGACGCTCTTCTTACTGTTAAAATTTATTTTATGAAAATTATCATCACCTAGATAAAACATTTTTTTTCTTGAATTAATCTGATTTTTATCAAAATAATCTAACAAACTATCTCCTATACTTATCCCGTTTATCTGAAAGTCCCTTATATCATCCGCCTGGGATGGTAGCATGAAGCATAAGCTTAGAGTGATGATAACTAAAAGTTTTTTCATTGAACTCATCATATCCGGACTCAATGGCAGACTCAATACGGACTCACCCAGCAAAGAAATAGCCGTTTTTTATGATCTAGAATTGTTGTATAACGTTAACAGGTTAAGGGCACCTGGCAACAGAACGCTCCTTCAAAAGACTCGAAACTCCCGTTAAACAATAATTTTTAAAAAGTGGTCACACTGGTGGCACAGTGAGAAAAGAAATTTTAGTGTGCGGGGATATTAGTCTTTTAAGTCTATTTTTATAGTAAATATTTTTCTCTGAGTAGGTCCAAAATTTTGATGGGGAGTCAAAGTATCTTCAAATTCCAATAAGACTAAAGAAGCGTAATTAATTGATGGTAAGTTATTTAAATTTGCTATTAATGTCACAGCTGTTTGATCTCTGAATGCAAATAATCTTATAATTATATCGTCGTTGCATTTTATTGAAGTTTTTTTCCATTCTTTTTCACATTTAAAAATTTCTAACTTTACATCACCTAATCTTTGCCATTCGGAAGGTAAACTGTCTTCAATCTGATTTTTAATACCGATTTTATTTTTCGTTGTGGTAGCACATCCCGTTAACAACAAACCCAGAACCACGATCGCTAAAAGTTTTTTTATTTTAATCTTCACCATATTTATGTGACTCCTGATCTTTAAATCCGTGTCTATATTTTATTTATAAGCTTTGGTGTTTAGCCATGTAGAAAATTCACTTGTATTAATAATTAATCTTAGGTTATCTGTATACTTCATCTTTTTTGACCAGTCATAACAAGAAATCTTTATTACATCGCCACTACTAAAATTAAATTGAACAGTTGTATTCTTGCTATTACCAGTTTTATCAGCTGAGTGATTTTTTTTATATTCATTTTTGGTTGTATCTATATTTAAATTTTCTACATCTGAAACCAAAGTCTTCATATCTTCGTAGCATTCATTAATATTTTTTCTGTAAAGTATTTTTCCTGTAATGTTGTAAATTATATATTTAGGATCATCTTTTTTAATATGAAATTGAGTTCTGTCATACACTTCAGCATTTTTAGTAATACCAACTAGTGAAAATGAATTATCTTTATAATTTGTTTTTTTAAAGGGTACTATTCCTTTTTTTATTTCAGATTCTTTAAAATAATCGAGCAAACTATCTCCGACGCTAAACTCTTCTATCTGAAAGTCCCTTATATCATTCGCATGGGTTGGGGTTATAAAGCATAAGCTTAGGATGATGATCGCTAAAAGTTTTTTCATACTCCACGATCCTAGCATAAGTTTGGACGCATCTGTGACGCAATTTTCATCAAAGTTTTAGATCTTTAACAATCGCAAATGGCGTATATTAAGGAATAATGTTACAAAGTTAAGGGCACCTGGCAACAGAACGCCACCTTTAATCTAATTGAGATTCAACAAACTCCCAATTAATTAATTTTTCGAAAAAATTTTCTAAGTACTCAGGTCTCCTATTTTTATAATCTATATAATATGAATGCTCCCATACATCACAACCTAAAATAGGTTTCATGTCTTGAATTAATGTATTCTCAGCATTTGGCGTCTTGCTTATTACCAATTTACCATTATTAATTGATAACCAACACCAACCTGATCCAAACTGGGTAATGCCTGCTTGTATAAACTGTTTTTTAAACTCATCTGTGCTGCTAAAATCTGATTCAATTCTTTTTTTTAACTTTTCAGGCATTGTGCCCCCACCTTTTGGTTTCATACATTTCCAGAACATTATATGGTTCCAGTGTTGACTGGCATTATTAAAGATTCCAGCTTTAGATTTATCTTTCGATGAATTAATAATAATTTCCTCTAAAGACATTTTAGACATTTCAGTCTCTTTAATTAAATTATTAAGATTTGTTATGTAAGTCTGATGATGTTTTCCATGATGAAGGTCGAGGGTTTCTTCAGACATAATTGGAGCTAAAGCAGTTTTTGGATAATCTAATTTTGGTAACTCGAAAGACATGTCTAACCATATAATTTTAAATGATTTTTTACATGATCAAAATGACGCTAGGAGATCGTAGCTAGGTCATAAATTCCCCAAAGTTTTAGATTTTATGCAATTGCAAATGGCGTACAATAAGGAATAATGATACAAAGTCCGGGCACCTGGCAACAGAGCGCCCCTTAGAAATTAAGTTTATAAGTCGCATTTTAATTTTTATTTTTTAGATTAAAAAATAGTTGATGAAAACATTAATACTCCTATCTTTGACGGTGGTAATTTTCTACATACTTTTCAGACCAGCTTCTAAAAAGGAGCTTAAAAAGTTTCAAGATTATGACAACTGGTCAAATATGGGTTTTTAACAAAAGGAAAAAAATGAAAAAAACTTTAATTCTTTTAGTTCTAAGTCTTTTCACTAGTTCAGCGATCGCTGGTTCGTGCCCAATGTTAGCTGGAAAAGTTGATAATAAAATTAAAGCTGCTCAAAAACTTCATGATGAGGGAATGGCAGCGCATTCAAACGGTGATCATGCAAAATCTGAAGAGCTTTTAAAACAAGCTTTAAATCTTTTTAAAGGTTAGATTTACGAGGGGTCCGGGGCACCTGGCAACAAAACGCCCCTTATTCTTTCTTAAAATTTTTGTAAATTAATCCGTAAATTAAAATATTAATAACTATAAGCGATATACCAAAATATATTTGAATTTCAGCAGTTAAGCCCTCAGGATAAATAATTGGAAAAAGATAGTTGTTGATAAAATCGTTTGAATAAGTTGTTAAATCTCCTTTATACAAAAACCAATTTTCGAGATAAGTTAATGGACAAACAGAATTTGTTAATTCTATATAAATTCCCCATAATAACGCTGGGAGGTGAATATAGATGATTTTTGAAAAAACAAAAAAGAGCAATCCACCAAAAATAACAAATAAGATAAAAATTAAATGTGCAATTAAAGTAAGATTTGCAAACAATTCGTACATTCAATATATTAACTAAAATTAAAGGCAACTGGCAACAGAACGCCCCTTTTTTCTTCCACTATTATTCAATAGCTTTAACTTCTCCTATTTTTCCTAGATCAGATAAAAAGATCGTCAGAAAAAAAATAATTAATATTGAGTGAAAATTTAAACTCATTTTGAGCCTTTAGCATAAAATTGGCTAATGGTGTACAGTCGTGATATCTCTATAATTGGTTAAAATATTCTGCTAAAGTGAAAAAAATATGAAAAAATTTTTATTAATCTTACTTATATTTAATTATGGCTGCGCATCTACCGGAGTTAAAAATGAGTCCCAATTAGTTGTTGATTCAAAAGATATGGCTAATGTTTATATTTATAGACAAGGTGGTTTTTTATATGGAGGAGTTAGAGCTATAATTAAATTAAATAATCTTGAGGTTGGATCAATATATCCTAAAGATTTTTTAAAATTTTATGCGCCTGAGGGTAGCAATATGATAACGGTACGTGCAGATCCTCTGTCTCTAGTATTCGGAGAAACTAATATTCCAATAAATTTCAAAAAAGGTAAAAGTTATTACTTTATAACTGGAGTTAACTCAGCAAATGTAGCTGGTGCTATATTAGGTGGAGCTATTGGTACAGCTATAGTTGGCGGCCCTTTTCCATCTCATCAAGTTACAAAAGAAATTTTTGATAGAAACAAAGGCAAATAGTTAGTAAGCTAGTAACCGAACATATCATAGTATATAGTTTAGTAAGGAAAGGAGTCTCAATGAGTGGTTTTGAAATTTTAGCAGTTGTAGCTGTTATATATTGGATAGTAAGTAATTAAATTATTTACGGGGCTAGGGGCACCTGGCAACAGAACGCCCCGTATAATTAAGAATTTAAGGCTTGATTAAAAAAAATTAAAACTATAAAGTTTGATTATGAAATACGCTTTTCTAATCATTACTGGATTAATACTTTCGTCTTGCGCGACTATAGTAAACGACGCTAACGTTCCAGTTTCGTTGTCTTTCTCTGATGGAAGTAGTGGTACATGTCAATTATCTAATAAAAGAGTTTCTTTGAGCGTAAAAATTCCAGGTCAGCCTTTAATAAGAAGATCAGATGATCCATTGAGATTTAACTGTGAAACCAACAGTGGTAAAAAAGGTTTTGGGAGCATTCCAAGTTCAATCGAGTCAGGAAAACTTGCAGGAAGTGTAATTTTTTGGGATTTGGGTATAACTGACTCCATCACCGATAAACACAGAACTTATCCTACAAGTTTCGTAATTCCTGTTAATTGATTTTAAATTAAATAAACTGTCGTTATAAAGTTTTAATATTAAAAAAAATTAACATTTTTAATAAAAATTTTAAAGATGAGATTGTGGTATTTTTTTGCTATCATTAATTCCTATGAAGAAATTTCTTACTACAGTTAGCTTTTGTATTTTCTTTAGCAATTTATCTTTGGCTGGATCTTTATATGGATATGGAAAATTTGAGATTTCTAAAACTGTCTTAAATAAGATTTATGATTATTTAGGCTCTGGAACAAAAAATAAAAAAAGAGGAGCAAAAAAATCTGGTCCTGGAACTTATTTTGCAGTAGCAGAGTCTGGAAATTGGTATGGAGCAGGTTACTGTCCTTATAGTCAATGCTCAGATAATCCTCTCATGATAAAAAGTCATTGTGAAAAACAAACTTTAAAAACATTAGGTAGAAAAGAAAAATGTAAATTAATGTTTAAAGGAAATACATTAAAATGGAACGGTTTAGGATTGAGAATGTCTCAAAATGATGATGTGGAGAGTTTAATCTCTAAAGCTGGAATTACTATTATTGGTTCTAAATCCTCTAATCAAAAATCTGTTTACATTTCAAAAAAAAGAAAAGGTGTCCGTTCATTTACTATGAACTGGCGAGGATATAATAATTCGATAACTGGAAAATTAAGTTTTGTTGAAGAAGAAAAGAGGGGAAATATTAATATTACCCTACCTAAAAGGGATGGAAATTGCATCGGATCATATATTTTATCCTCTACTCAAGGCACTTGGTCAATAATTTGTGATAAAATTAATAAAAGTGCTTCAGGTTTTTTAAAATGGAATACGAAAGATGGAAGTGTTAATGGGACTGGTCAAGATGCAAGAGGTAACTTTGTGTCTTTTGCTGTTAACGGAGTTTAATTAATTTAAATAAAATTATGAAAAATAGTATAGTTTTTTTTACCTTATTTATATTTTGTGTTTCTTGCGCTACTCCGACTGTAGTAAACGTAATTGGTCCTAATGATAATGAGCTTACATGTAAAGAATTAAATGCAGAGATTGCATTAGCAAACAAGTATGCAGACGAAGCACAGGAGGCAAAAAAAATGGATAAGCCACATAACATAAGTGCACTATTATTTTTTCTACCTGGTTATGGAATTACTTTAAAGAATATTGAAGAAGCTACTAAAGCTGCTAGGGAAAGAGCGGTGCATTTGAATAAAATTAAAGAAAAGAAAAATTGTTAAAAATTATGGAGTTTGTAATTAATCACAAAAGATTTTCAAAGACTTATGAAAATGAAGAGGCTAAAAAATATTCTTTTTCAGAAAATAGAATTAGAAGATTTCCAGATTACGTACCAGGTTATTATAACTTTTTTACTCATCATGCACAAAAAAATTACAAACTAGAAAAGATAAAATGTATTTGTGGGGAAGAAAATGATTTAATTTTATCTAACACAGATAGACATTGCGTAAAGTTTATAACAGTTATCTGTAAAAATTGTGGTTTGATAAGAGCAAAAGAATATTTTAGAGACGAAGACGTTACTGATTTTTACACAAATTATTATAGAGATAAAGACTTTAGAAGTGGAAAAGAAAAAGGAGGTAAAGAAAAGTTTGATGAACAGTTTAAAGAAAAAAAATTTCAATTTGATCTAATTAATCGTTATAAAATTTATGAACTTAAAAAAAAAAAAAATTGTTGATTTAGGTGGTGCTGCAGGAGGAGTTCTTAAACATTTTGGAGAAGAAAATGATCTATTTTTATTTGATTTTTACGATCCCTATTTGGAATATGCAAAAAGTCAAGGCATCAATGTTGTTAAAGGGGGGTTAGAAGAAATTAATTTTAAGCCTGATGTAATAATTTTATCTCATGTTATTGAGCATTGGAATAATTTTGAGAGAGAGATCGAAAAATTAATTAAAGTACAGGAAGTTGGAAAAACAATGAATTATATCGAATTTCCTGGAATAGACAGTATTAAGAAAGGTCGAAGAGAGGGAGATGTATTAGGAGATTTGCAAGTACCTCACGTTTATTATTTTACTTCTTACGTGTTTGAAAATCTTATGAATAGATATGGTTTTGAAAAGTTATATATAGACACTTTAATAAAATCAGTGTTTGTTTATACTGGAAAAAAAAAGACATTAATCAATCATTATCAGACAGTTTATAACGATCTTATAAAAGCGGAAACCACAAGAAAAATTCAAATATTTAAAAACTTTATAAAATTGTTAATTCCGAAATTTTTGATAACAACAATAAGAAAATTTAGAAATAAAGGTATTAAATTTTAAAAATTAAAAAATATATTTATCTCCTAAATAAAATAATATTCCAATGGCGATACCTAAAAAAATCCAATAATAATTTTCTTTCATTTCAATAAAATGTTTTTTAAATTTGGTTTAAAGTATTTTGGTCCTTTCATAACTTTTCCTTTTTCATTGTATATTGGTTTTCCATTATCGTCTAATTTACTCATGTTTGAATTTTGAACTTCATCAAAACACTCGTCTAAATCAATACCAAAAGCATGGCCTGCCCCATAAGTAACATATAAAATATCTGTGAGAGCGTCGGCCACTTCGACAATATCCTTGTTTTTTAAAGCTAAGTTTAATTCTTCAAGTTCCTCTTTTATTAATCCATACCTAAGATTAACAATATCCTCTTTAGGAAAAATAGCTTTATCTTTAATTTCTTGGCCAAATGTTTGCATAAATTTTTTAACTTTCTGAAAATTGCTCATTTATTTCTCCAATTGTATTTTGTCTAACATAAAATAAAGTGTATTATAAAAGAATCACATATGAAATATAGAAATGAATTTGATAGTATTGGTAAAATAAAGGTGTCTGGTGATAAGTATTGGGGGGCGTCCACAGAGAGATCAAATAAATATTTTAATATAGGTGATTTTTTAGTAAGGCCAATTGTAATCCACTCAATAGCTTTAATTAAAAAGGCCGCGGCTATAGTAAATTCTAAAAATAAAGACTTGGAACCAAAATTAGCAAAGTTTATCATTAAAGCTGCTAACGAAGTGATCAATGGCAAACTTGATCATCATTTCCCTTTGAAAGTTTGGCAAACTGGCTCTGGGACTCAAACGAATATGAACGTTAATGAAGTTATAGCTAATCGAGCTATTCAATTAATGGGTGGGAAAATGGGGACCAAAAAACCAGTGCATCCCAATGATCATGTAAATAAATCACAGTCGACAAATGACGTTTTTCCTACAGCTATGCATATTGCTATAGCAATGAAATCAAGAGAAAAACTATTGCCATCATTAAAATTATTGGAGAAAGAATTATCAAAAAAAGCAAGAGAGTTTAAAAATATAGTAAAAGTTGGAAGAACTCATTTGCAAGATGCTACTCCATTGACTTTGGGACAGGAGTTTTCTGGTTATCATTTTCAATTAAAAAATTCCATAACCAGAATTGAAAATTCTTTAAAAGAAATATATTATTTAGCACAAGGAGGTACTGCGGTAGGAACTGGATTAAATACTAGAAAAAATTTTGACAAGAAAATTATTAAAGAGATAAGTAAAATCACAAAATTACCATTTAAACCATCTTTAAATAAGTTTGCGGCTTTAGCGGCTCACGATGAAATAGTAAATTTCTCTGGAACTCTAAATACTACAGCTGTTTGTTTAATGAAAATAGCAAATGATATTAGATTTTTAGGTTCAGGACCTAGGGCAGGATACGGAGAATTAATTTTACCTTCTAATGAACCAGGGTCTTCTATAATGCCAGGAAAAATAAACCCTACTCAATCAGAAGCAGTCACAATGGTTTGCGTAAAAGTAATTGGAAATCATAACGGTATTACAATGGCTGGATCACATGGTCATTTTGAATTAAATGTATTTAAACCTCTAATTATTCATAATATTTTACAATCAGTAGAAATAATGAGTGACTCCGCAAAGACCTTTGCAATGTATTGTGTCAAAGGAATTAAAGCGGATAAAAAAAGAATAAAATATCTCTTGGATAATTCTTTAATGTTGGTTACGGCTTTAGCTCCTACAATAGGATACGACAAAGCTGCAAAAATTGCTAAGACTGCGTATAAAAATGGAACAACCCTTAAAGAAGAGGTAATTAAAAGTGGCTTAATAAATGCTAAAGAGTACGATAAAATAATGAGTCCAATAAAAATGACAAAACCAAAATAAGATTAATCTATTTCTAAAAGAAATTTTTCAATTTTAGTTATTTCAAAAATATTCAAAAAATTTTCATTAAATAAAATCTTCTCAAAAATTTCTTTATAATATTTTAAATCTTGTTCGTTAGCAGAATAATTTTCATTATAACTTATCTTATGAAAATAGATTTTTTTACTTAGTATATTTAAAGAACCTTCGAAAGATAATCTAAGTTTTTTTTTCTTATTATTGCTAGATATTGAAAATTTTTTCAAAAATTTTTTTTTATCATTTAAATCCAAATTACAAACAAAATTGATTCTAGGATAATCTTCATTTAAATTACCCTCCGTTTTACAATTTAGTTGTCCGCCAGAAATTGAAATTTTTTTTAAAGAAACTAATCTACCATGTTCCAAATTTAAATTCATTGACAAATTCTCAATAAAATTAAAATAAAATCTTTTGTTTTTTAAATTTATGCTTACATTGCCATTAATTTTTTTTATAATATTTTTATTGTTTATGATTTTTTCTAAAGATATTTTATCTAAAATACTTTGATCAATATCAAGAATTTGAATATTTGAATTTATATTGAAAAACGGTTTAAGACTTACAACGCTATCAAAAATTAAAGATAAATCTTTATTTTTAAAATTTGATTTATTTATTTCTAAATTTTTGTTTCGATAGCTGAAATCAAATTTCAGATAATTGTTTAGAAAATTAATTTTTGCGGATCCAATTAATGGCTCTAAAAATTTTTTATTATTAAATTTAATATTTGCTTCAATACCAGTATCTAAAATATTAAAATTTAAATTTTGATTATTATTTTTCAGAGACATTATGAAATTCTTGTCAAAAATTTCTCCAGTTAAATAGTTTCTTTTATAACCATAATTAGAGAAATTTATTTTTTTTATCTTCACGATTGAAGAATTGTTTGAAATTAAAGCTATATTTAGATTGTCAATTTTAACTTTTTTATCAAAATTGTTAAAAAAAATTATAAAATCTTTTACATCTCTATTGTTTAAAAAAACATCACTATTTATAAAATAAATTTTTTTTGGATTTAATCGATTGTAATTATAAATACTTTCTAAATTTAAAAATAAATTTATTTCTTTTGAATTTAAATTTATAGGTTTTTTGTTTACTCTAAATTTTACGTTTTTAATTGATAAATTTGGTAATGGTAATACATTGAATTTAATTGAACTATAACTATCGATATCTAAATTATAATTTTTACTTATGAATTTTTTAATTATGTCTTCTTTTTTCTCATAATCAATAAATTTAGGAATTAAAAGAAATAATGATGATGAAATTAAAAAAATTACTAAGACGTAGCGTAAAAAGAAAAAAAATTTGAAAAATTTGTAATACTTATTGTGAATTGTTTTATAAAATTTACTAATCATTGTTTTTATTTATTTTAAGTAGTGTATAAATTAATTTTTTCAAATATGAATAGTATTGATAAATTAATTGATAATTTAAACAAAGAGCAAAAAGAAGCGGTATTAAATACTGAAGGACCAAACCTAATAGTAGCGGGAGCGGGTTCGGGGAAAACTAAAGTTTTAACTACAAGATTAATTCATATTATTAATCAAAAAAAAGCTTGGGCAAATCAAATATTATGTGTGACTTTTACTAACAAGGCTGCAAAAGAAATGCAAAGTAGAGTAATGAATCATATTAAAGGAGATGCTAACTCTGTACCATGGTTAGGAACTTTCCATTCTATTAGCGTAAAATTTTTGAGAAGACACGCTGAAGCATTAAACTATAAAAGTAATTTCACTATCTTAGATACCGATGATCAAAAAAAACTTTTACGAAATATAGTGAAGGGAGAAGATCTAGATGCAAAAAAATTTTCACCCCAGTTAATTTTATATCATATCGATCAATGGAAAAATAAAGGACTCTTGCCAAAAGATGTTAAATTAGAAAAATCTGGATTGCTTATCAAATCAATTCTAAAAGTATACGAAATTTATCAAAAAAAAACGAAAGATTTAAATGCTTTTGATTTTGGTGACTTAATTTTATTTTGTGTAAAACTTTTTGAGGAACATAAAGATATAAGAGAACTGTACCAAAAAAATTTTAAATATATATTAGTAGATGAATTTCAAGATACTAATTTTATACAAAATAAATGGTTAAATTTATTAGTAAATGAAAAAAAAAATATTTGCTGCGTTGGAGATGATGATCAATCTATTTACAGTTGGAGAGGAGCAGAAATTAAAAATTTTTTAACATTTGATAAAATTTACAATAATTGTAGAGTCTTTAAATTAGAACAAAACTATCGCTCAACAAAAAATATTCTTGAAACTGCTTCGATGCTAATTTCCAATAATTCTAATAGAGTTGGTAAAAAACTATGGTCATCTGCATCGCAAGGTGAAACGGTAAAATTAAATTGTTATAAATCTGGAAAAGAGGAGGCTCAGGGAATAAGTGACATTATAGAACATAATTTAAAGAAAAAATATTCATTAAACGATGTTTCTATACTTGTTAGAGCAATTTACCAAACTAGAGAATTTGAAGAAAGATTTATGCAAGTGGGGATAGGTTATAGAGTTTTGGGGGGAATAAAGTTTTACGAAAGAGCTGAAATTAAAGATGCGGTTTGTTATTTAAGAATTATAAATCAAAAATATGATGATTTAGCTTTAGAAAGAGTAATAGGTTCTCCCAAAAGAGGTATAGGGGAAAGCACTTTAAAACAAATATATGAATTTGGAAAAATCAATAAAATGTGTTTAGAAGACTCTATTTTAAAATTGTTAGAAAAAGGCCAGTTTAAACCTAAAATAAAACTTTCTTTATCAAAATTGATAAATGCAATTAGTAAATGGAGAAAAGAAGCAATTCAAATTAAACATTATGATTTACTGAAACTAGTTCTGGATGAGTCTGGATATTCAGAAATGTTAAAAAATAAAAAAGATTTAGAAAATGAAAATAGACTTGAAAACTTAAAAGAGTTGTTAAGAGCTATGCGTGACTATGATAGTCTGCAAAATTTTTTAGAACACGTATCTCTGGCAACTTCTATTGATCAAGAATGGGAGGGAGCTAAAGTTAACTTGATGACTATGCATGCAGCAAAGGGTCTAGAGTTTAATGTAGTTTTTTTACCCGGATGGGAGGAGGGATTATTTCCTCATCAAAAATCTCTTGAAGAAAAAGGTGATTTTGCATTAGAAGAAGAAAGAAGACTAGCTTACGTAGGTATTACTAGAGCTAAAAAAGAAGCGTATTTATCATTTGCTATGAAAAGAACTTATCACGGAGATTGGATGGATACTTTGCCTTCAAGGTTTATAAACGAAATTCCAGAAAATGGTGTTGAAAGAAATGAGGTAAATTTTAATAAAGAAATCGATGATTTTGATTTTAATCAAGATAACTCTATTGAATTTGAAAATGAATATAGAAGCCCTGGATGGGATAGATATAAAAAAAATAAAATTTTAAAATGGAAAAAATAAACGATCTTAAAAAATTGTTGAATGATTTTAATTTAGATGGATATATAGTTCCTAAAAATGATGAATTTTTTAATGAATACATTTCTCCTGATAAAGATAGATTAAAATATATTACCAATTTTTCTGGTTCTTTTGGTCTTGCAGTATTAGAAAAAAAGAAAAATTATCTTTTTGTTGACGGAAGATATACTTTTCAAGCAAAAAAACAAAGTGGCAAGTTATTTAATATTATAACCATTCCTAAGAAACTACCTTTAGACATTTTTAAAAATAAAAAATTGAAAATTGGTTTTGATCCAAAATTACATACACAAAAAACTTTAGATTTTTTTTTTAAAAGAAATAATTGTAAGCTTATTCCAATCAGAGAAAATTTGATTGATAAAATTTGGACAAAAAAAAACAATGAAAAAGCCTCAAAATTTTATGTGTTACCAAACGAAGCAGTGGGTAAAAGTTATCTATTTAAATTAAATAAAGTTATAAATATTCTTAAAAAAAGAAGAGTGGACATTCAATTTATTTCCTCAAATGAAAATATTGCATGGCTTCTTAACATAAGAGGTCGTGATTCCGAATTTACTCCTATTCCAAATGCTTACGCAATTTTAAGTAAAAATAAAAAGGTTATTTTCTTTTGTAATTTAAAAAAAATAAACAAATCCTTTAAAAATAAATTTAAAAATATTGAATTTGTAGATATCAAACTTATATATTTTTTTCTTAAAGCAATAAAAAACAAAAAAGTTCTGATAGATTCTTCGTCATGCAGTATATATTTTGAGAATATTTTAAAAAAAGAAAACTCATTAATTTCTCATCCAGATCCAATTTATTTTCTAAAATCAATTAAATCAAAAATAGAAATAAAAAATACCATAAAATCTCATTTGTATGATGGTGCTGCTCTTACGAAATTTTTATTTTGGTTAAAAAAAAATTACCTTAGAAAAAATATAAGTGAAATTAGCGCTCAGGAAAAATTGTTAATGTATAGAAAAAAAAATAAAAAATTTAAGTTTTTAAGTTTTCCGACAATATCAGGCTCGGGACCCAATGGTGCAATAATTCATTATAAAGCTACTAAATCAAGTAATAGAAAATTAAAAAAAGGAGATATTTATTTAGTTGACTCTGGTGGCCAATATAATTTTGGTACTACAGATGTTACACGAACTATTTCGCTAAATAATAATAATAAAAAAATTAGAGAGATATTTACTAGAGTATTGAAAGGGCATATAGCAGTAGCTACTTATAAATTAAAAAAAAATACTTTTGGCAATCAAATTGATAATGCTGCGAGGAAATCATTAAGATCGATAAATTTAGATTATGCACATGGGACTGGGCACGGTGTTGGATACTTTTTAAACGTTCATGAAGGACCCCAGGCTATTTCAAAAAATAATAAGATTAATTTTAAAGAGGGAATGATTGTGTCAAATGAACCTGGTTACTATAAAAATGGAAAATTTGGAATAAGAATAGAAAATCTCATTAGAGTTAAAAAGAATAAAAAAGAATTTATATTTGAAAATTTAACAATGGTTCCGATAGATAAGACTTTAATAGATAAAAAGATTTTAAAAAAAAATGAAATAAATTGGGTAAATAATTACCATCACAGTGTTTTAAAAAATCTTAAAAATTTAATGAATAAAGTGGAATTTTCTGAATTGAAAAACGCTTGTTCAAAGATCTAAAATTTTATACCAATCGTTTTCCTTTAAAATTTTAATATTTAACTCTTTTGCTTTTTCAATTTTCTTTTTTGTAGGCTTGGAATTACCTATCACAAAATAATTCAATTTTTTTGTAACCGTTCCCAAAACTTTTCCTCCATTGCTTTCAACTAATGATTTTGCTTCAGATCTACTCATTTTTTCAAAACCTCCAGTAAACATAATTGTTTTGTTGGAAAATTTTCCTTTTTTATTTTGAGCCTTAAATTTTTTAATATTCAATTTTTCAATTAATTTTTCTAAAATAGAAATATTATTTTCATTGTTAAAAAAATTATCTATTGAGTATATTTGTATTTCACCAATACCATCAAGATTTACTAAATTTTCTAAAATTTTTTTTCTCTTCTTTTTATTAAATAAATCAGAAAATTTATTGATAGTTTTAAAAAAACTCGCTAAAATTTTTCCATTTTCTTGGCCTATATGTCTTATTCCAATAGAATATATAAATCTATCAAGCTCTATATTTTTTGATTTTTCTACAGCCTTTCTAAGATTATTTATTGATAATTTTCCCCAACCCTCAAGATTATTAATTTTTTTATAATCAATATTAAAAATATCCGAAGGTCTTTTGATCAAATTTAACGACCAGAATTGATCTATTACTTTTTTTCCTAAACCATCAATATTAAAAGCATCCTTTGATACTATATGTTTTAATTTCTCTTTTGCTATGAAATCACACTCATATCCTCTTAAACATCTTCTAACCGAGTCTTCTTTTTTTGTAGATTTGTTAATCTCTTTTTCTGTAATTGCCCCACATAAGCATTTTTCAGGAAATATAAATTTCTTGCTGTCTTTTTTTCTTTTCGAAAAATCTACAGAAACAACTTGAGGTATTACATCTCCAGCTCTTTGGATCTGAATTATGTCATTAATTCTGATGTCTTTCCTTTTAATTTCATCCTCATTATGCAAGGTTGCATTTGAAACAACAACTCCACCCACTGTAACTGGCTCTACTTTGGCAACAGGTGTAATTGCACCTGTTCTACCAACTTGTATTATTATATCATTAATTTTAGAGAAAGCTTTTTCGGCAGAAAATTTATATGCTATTGCCCAGCGTGGAGAGTTAGAAGTATTTCCTAATCTTGATTGTAATTTTAAATCATTTACTTTAAAGACAAGTCCATCAATATCATAATCTAATGAAGACCTTATAGAGTCTATATAAGAATATTGATCTTGAATTTCATTAAGATCTTTAACTATTTTAACTAATGGATTTATTTTAAATCCCCATTTTTTTATTTGATCTAAAAATTCAGATTGAGTTTTAAATACCATCGGTTCAATAGCACCTAATCCATAAGCGAAATATTGTAGAGGTATTTTTGCAGTTTCTTCAGAATTCTTTTGTCTTAAAGAACCTCCTGCTGCATTCCTAGGGTTTGCAAAATTTCCCTTTATAGAATTAAAATCTTTTTTTCCAATAAAAATTTCTCCTCTTATCTCTAGTAAAGGTGGCATATCATCATCAATAATTTTATTTGGTATCCCTTTAATAGTCTTGAGATTATTTAAAATATCTTCTCCTGTCACTCCGTCGCCTCTAGATAATCCTTTAACCAAAATTCCGTTTTCATAAATTAGTGATGCAGATATTCCATCTATTTTTGGCTCTGACGAAAGCTCAATATTCTTATCTTTAATATTTAAAAAATTATTAATTTTACTCATAAAATCTTTAATATCATTGCTGCTAAAAGCATTTGATAAAGAAAGCATTGGTTTTATATGCTTAATTTTTTTAAATTTGTTTGATGGCGCAGCACCTACAAGGTTATTATTTAAATTTAGTTTTCTTAAAAAGATATTTTTTTTTTCTAAATCTAAAATTTCTTTCTTTAAATGATCAAATTCTGCATCTGATATTTCTGGATTATCATTGTCAAAATATAGTTTATTATGTTTTTTAAGTTTACTAATTTTTTTTTTATAAACATTTGTAATTTCTGATTTTTTACTCATTTCAATTTTTTATTTTTTCCAAAATTTTTTTAAAGAAGTTTTGTTTTTTTTCTGCAGTTTCTTTTTTAGGTATCTTATAATTTTTATTTAAAACTTTATAAGATTGTTCAAACCATTCACTTGAATTATAATTATAACCTAAAATTTTTGCGTATGCTTTGGCTTCTTCATCAAGTCCTAAATAATAATGAATTTCAACTAATCTATGCAAAGCTTCTTCAATAAAAATTGTTTCTTGATATTCGTTAACAATAATTTTTAATCTTTTTATCGCTGGAACCCATTTTTGAGTTTTTATATAATATTTTGCAACATATAATTCTTTTGCTGCAAGTTGATTTCTTACCAAGTCTAATTTAAATTTTAAGTCTAAAGAATAATCACTGTCAGGGTACTCATTGATAAAAAATCTAATTTTTTTTTCTGCTTGTAGTAATGGATTTAAGTCTTTTTTCTCATCAGATATTTGTTCATAATAAATTAAAGCGGTTAAATAATGTGCGTAAATAACATTTTTATCAGCTGGATATTTTTTAAGATATCTCTCGAGATTTTCTAAAGCTTCTGTATAAAAATTTATACCGTATAAAGCATAACTTGACATTATTGAAGCTTTTGCTGCTAGTTCTTCTTTTTCAAAATTTAACTCCGCTTCAGAAAATTTTTTCTCTGCATAAAAATAGTCACCTTTCTCAAAAGCTTCATAACCCTCGTTGTATAGTTCATAGGGATCGTTTATATTATTATTAAGAACTTCAGCATCTTTTTTAGAACATGAATTAGAAAAAAAAATTAAAGTTAAAATTAAAATAATTCTACAAAGCATATTCTGATTAATAGCAAATTAAGATGCAATGGTAAATTTTAATGATATTAAGCGCCGATAGCTACAGGTTTTTTTAAAGAATTTTCATTTTGTTTTTCAATATTTTCAAAATTCTCTAATTTCCAGTTAGCTTCATCTGAAAAAAATTTCATTAATAATTTATTTGTCAGTGCATGTCCGCCTTGAGATGTTTTGATATGTCCGAATATACGATTGCCTGATAGCATTATGTCCCCCAAACAATCTAGAATTTTGTGATAAACAAATTCATGTCTATTTCTTAAACCGTCTTCATTAAGAATTCTACTGCCTTGTACAACTATAGCATTTTCAAGTGATCCACCTTTTGCTAATCCCATCCTTTTAATATTATCAATTTCCTCATATAAACAAAAAGTTCGAGAATTATATATTTCAGTTAAATCATCATGGCTAAATTTAAATTCTTTTCTTCTGGTTCTGATTAATGGATTATTAAAAATAATTTCAAAATCAATTATTAAATCCTGATTAAGTGGTTCTATAGAAATAAATTTTTGCCCATCTTTAACTTCAATCTTTTTTAATACTTTAATAAATTTTCTAGGTATATCTTGCTCTTCAATTCCCGCTGATCTTATAGCATCCACAAAATCTACTGCTGAACCATCCATAATTGGAATCTCGGGTGCATCAACTTCAACCAAGGCATTATCGATACCCTCTCCATAAAAAGCTGCCATTAAATGTTCAACAGTTGATACATGAACTCCATTCTCATTTCTTAACTTCGTGCACAAAATAGGTTCAACTACATTTTTAAAAGTTGCGTGAATTACATTGTTGTCATTATTTATATCGATTCTTTTAAAAACAATTCCTGTATTAGGTTTTGCAGGTTTTACGGTTAAGTTTACTTCTACTCCATTGTGTAAACCAATTCCTTTTAACTCTATTTTTTGCTTTAAAGTATTTTGATTAAAGTTAGACATGTCTTTATATACAAAATTGATATTAAGTAATTAAAACAAAAAATGTTTCAAAAAATAACAAAAACTAATCAAATAATGAC
>CABYCK010000002.1 GCA_902517535.1 uncultured Pelagibacteraceae bacterium
AGAGAATGAACTTAAAATTTTCTTTGGACAACCAGATAGAATTGAATTTTTAAAAACTAGAAATAGAAATTATATTTATATTAAAAAAAAATTTAAGATTAAATGTGAAAGAAAATTTGAAATAGATCCAAGTAATACAGTTATTGGTTTTACAAGTAAAAACTGTTTTTAAAAATTTTTAATTTAATATTTTAGCAGTCTTCAAAATAAAACTATATTCTTCTGACAATTCTTTTATTGCGTTATCTCTTCCACTCATACCACCATGTCCAGCAGCTTCTGTTTTGCATTTTAATAATTGATCATTATTATCAGTTTTAACCTCTCTTAATTTTGCAATATATTTAATTGGTTCAGAATAAAGGACTCGATTATCGAAAAGAGAAGTGGTTATAAGCATATTAGGATAATTTTTTTCCTTTAAATTATTATATGGTGAGTAGGATAGAATATACTCAAAATATTCTTTGCTGCTTATTGGATTTCCCCATAATTCCCATTCTGACGGGGTAAGCGGAAGTTTTTCGTTAAGCATTGTTGTCATTGTGTCTACAAAAGGAACCAGAAGCAACATTGAAAAAAAAAGTTCTGGAGCCATATTTGCAAGTGCTCCCCCAGTTAATCCGCCTGCTGAACCTCCATAAAAACAAATACCACCTTTAAAAGTATATCTATGATCAATTAAATGTTTAGCGCAGGCTATATAATCTAGAAAAGTATTTTTTTTTAATTTTTTTTTACCTTCCTCATGCCAAACATCACCCAAATCACCACCACCTCTTATATGCGCTATTGCGAAAGTTATTCCTCGATCTATTAAACAGAATCTCGAAGCACTGAATGAAGGAGAAATGCTATGCTTATAAGCTCCATAAGCATAAAGTAAAATTTTCGATTTTCCATCTTGTTTAGAATTTTTTAATTTAATAAGACTTATTGGTATCATTCTACCATCGTGAGATTTAGCTTTAATTCTTTCTACTGTATATTTGCTTGCATCATGACCTGAAGGTATTTCGACTTCTTTTACCAACTTTTTTTCTTTTGTTAAAATGTCATATTCATATATTCTTCCAGGAGTTGCCATACTTTCCCAACTGACTCTAATTTTAGAAGTATTTGTATTTTTTTGCATTAAAGAAAATCCTGGTGATCCAATCGCTTCATTAGAAATCTTAATTTCTTCCTCGTGGTTTGTTTTAATATTTCTAACAAAAAGTTTGGGTATAGCGTCTGATTTTTCACTGCGTAATATAAAATCATCGAGAAAATCTAATCCGCCTATAACTGTTTCTTTTTTTGAAGGAATATATTCTTCAAACTCGTTAATTGAGTCTACCTTGCATCTTAAAATCTTATAATCTCTTGCGTCTTTATTTGTATGAATGTAAAAAAAATTTTTCCAAGAGTCGATAGAGTAGCGAACGTCCTTTTCTCTTTTTTGAAATAATATCGGTTTAATATTATTAGATACTGAAGAAAAAAAATATTCTTCAGTAGTTATATGATCAGATGTAGTAATTATAAAAAATTTTTCATCTGAAGTTAAGCTTATACCACAAGTAAAAGTTTCATCTTTTTCACTAAATATTAATTCATCATCTTTTACTGATGAACCTATTGTATGTTTAAAAATCTCTCTTGGTCTGTGGAATTTATCTAATTTTGAGTAGAAAAAACTTTTACTATCTAAAGACCAGGTGATGCTACCACTAGTGTTTTCAATTATATCACTCTCATTTTTGTTATTTTCGAGGTTTCTTAAATAAATCGTGTAATATTCTGATCCTTTTAAATCTAAAGAATAAGCCATTAACTTATCACAGTGTGAAACGCAAACGCTTCCAAGACCAAAATATTCTGATCCATATCTTTTTTTTTCTAGGTTTCCATCAAAATAAATTTCTTCTGGTTCTGAACCATCAATGATTTGTCTAATTTTTTTGCCATAATTTCCTTTTGTTTCGGTCTTTACCCAATAGTAATATTTTTTATCTTTAAACTTTAATGATGTATCGTCTAATTTAATCTTAGATTTTATTTCATTGAAAAGTTTTGCTTGCAAATTTTTTACATCTTTAAAATAATTATCGGTTATGACATTGTTTTTATCAATAAATTGACGAACTTCTGGTAGCAATTTATTTGAATCCTGTAAAACTTCCAGAATATTTGGTTGATCTACCCAAGAATAGTTATCTTTTATAACTATATCGTGGTATTTTTTCTCACTCTTTATTTTTTTAAGTTTTGGTATATTCATAATAGAAAATTTATATGAATTTAGTTTTAATCGGAATTATCATTTTTGTCATTGTTTATTTATTTTTGAACTGGTTTGCTAGAACAAGCTCAAAAAAAATTGCTCTTTCTATTAAAAAAATTGTTGTTTATTTGTCATTATTCATAGCCGCACTCTTTACAATCGCAGGAAAATTTTTATTTTCTCTTCCATTTTTATTTGTAATTTTAAGTGGATTAAAAATTAAAGGTCTCACAGCTTTACAAATGTTTCAATTGTGGAGATTAATTCAATTTTTAAAAAATTCTCGTAATTTCACACAAAATCAGTCTGGAAAAACACCAGGATCCTCCAATGTTTCGACAGATGAGGCATATAAATTACTTGGACTTTCAAAAGGATGTTCAAAAGAGGAAGTTTTATCAGCCGCAACTAAACTTCAAAAAAAAATTCACCCTGATATAAATAGAGATGTAAAGACTGAAAGGTTAAGTCAACTGGTCAACGAAGCTAAAGAAAAAATTATTAAAACTGATTTTAGTTAAACGATTAATTTAATTGATTCATTGAATACTTTTTCGAAAGAAATTTTATCTTTACCCAGAGTATCATGAGAAGTAGATTCTTCAGTTTCACCCTCTGGAACTATAATAGAAATATTCTTTGAATATTTACCATATGCTTTAACTGGGCTATCCACAAAAATAGCTAAACATTTGATTCCAAGAGCAGATGAGATGTGTAACCAACCAGTATCATTTCCTATATAAAGATCACAATTTTTGATAATAGGCAAAGTTTCTTTAATATTTAAATTTTCAAAAGACTGACATTGATTTCCAATTTTCGAGTTTAATAATTTTTTTATAAGCTCACGATCATTCTTCCCTCCAGCAAGAAAAAATTTAGTTGGCGTATAATCATTAATTTTTTCGCAAAGATTTAAGTAATTATGTATATCCCATCTTTTTGTGGGCCCACTTGCAGATAATCCTAAACATATATGTTTTAAATTAGAGGAAAATTTATTTTTAGCTTCTATTATTTCTTTTTTGTCTAAACTTAAATAAGGTTGTGTAGAAATAACTGAATTCAATTTATCCTCAGTAAAAATTTTTGCAGTTATAAAAATATTTTGTCCTTTTTTTTTAAATAGAGGATACTGAGATATCTTTTTAATACCTGCTAATTTCGCAATTAAAAAATATCTTAAAGAGCTATTGAAAATAAAAACTTTATCAAATTTTTTAGACTTAATTTCATCCACAAGTTTTAAAAAGCCTTTAAAACCGTCGTGAGATCCTGATCTATTTTTATTTCTGTCTAATATTAAAATTTCATCAATGGTTTTATCGTATGCAAGTAGTTCTTTAGCTTTAGAGTTTTCTTTTACCAGTAATGAAATAGATTTATTGTAGGTTTTAGAAATCGCATGAATGTAAGGAAGATATATTACCATATCTCCCATACCTATTTTTGGTTGTATTACTAAAACTTTCATTATTAACTATATTAATATAACTTAGACATAAAAAATTAGGTAAGATTATGATTAAAAAAGGAATATATTCAGCCAGTTTGAGCGTTTTTAATAATGATCATTCTCTTAACATAAAAGCTACAATAAATCATGCAGTAGCTTCTATAAACTATGGACTACACGGAGTATTTTTTTTCGGGTCTACTGGTCAAAGTCAATTAATTTCTTTAAATGAAAAAAAAGAACTAATTAACAAAATAGCAAGTCACAAACTTAAAAAAAAATTTTTTTTAGGAACAGGACTAAATTCTCTTAATGAAAATGTTGAAATGATAAAATATTCAATGGAATTTGGATTTGAAGATTTTTTAATTATGCCTCCCGCTTATTATACAAATAATACAGACGAAGGTGTATTTAATTTTTATTCGATTATAATTAAGAAAGCTCCGAAAATTAAGATAATTTTATATAATTTTGAAAAGTTAAGTGGGTACCAATTTTCCGTAAACGCAGTCACTAAACTTGTAAAAGCATTTCCAAAAAATATAATTGGATGTAAAGATTCAAGTTATAATTTATATGAAAATTTAAAATTAGATAATTTTTTAATTTTTCCAGGCACTGAAACGAAACTTCTCGCTGGTTTAAAAATTGGTTGTGCCGGTACAATTTCAGCAGTTACTCAAGTGACTCATTCTTTAGCAAGAAAAGTTTTTGATGATTTTAATAATAAAAAAAATCAGACAGGAAATGAAAAATTAATTTTAGTGAGGGAAGTTTTTGATAAATATAATCTAATTTCTGCTTTACATAGCTACATGGCTTTAAAAGATAAAAATTTTGAAAATTTATTACCACCTCTAATTTTACTTGACGCAAAAGAAAAAAAAGATTTGATTAACAAGTTAAGTAACTTAAATTTTACAATAGACAAAAATATAGCAGCCTGAGATATGATACTTGCAAGAGTTTTTTCAAATATATACAAAAAAGAAAATGATGGCATAATTCTAATTGACGCTAAAGGTCAAAAGTATATTTGCGGCAAACCAAGAAATGACAATCCAATCACGATTAAACTATTAAAAGACAATCTAAATTGGAAACTTATTTTAGACCCAGAAATAGAATTTCCAGAAGCTTATATGAGAAATGAAATAATAATTGAAAATGCTTCTCTAAAAGAATTTTTAATGAGTCTTGTAAAAAATTTAGGACGAAGAGAAGTAACTTCTGCAAGTTATATTTCTAAACGAATGTTTCAAATATGGAGATATCTATCGAATTTTAATTTACCTGGTAATTCTAGAAGAAACGTTGAACATCACTATGATATAGGTGGAGAAAAGGGTGAAAAGCTATACGATATATTTTTAGACAAATCTCATAGACTCTACTCTTGTGCTTACTGGAAAGACGATACAAAAAGTTTAGAAGAAGCTCAAAAAAATAAGATTGATCATATTGCTAAAAAACTTGATATTAAAAAAGGTCAAAAAATTCTAGAGGTTGGTTGTGGATGGGGAGGGATGGCTTTTGAAATAGCAAAACAAAAGGATTGTGAAGTAAAAGGAATTTCTCTTAGTAAAAATCAAATAAAATACTGCAATAATAAAGCCAAAGATTTAGGTTTAAGCAATCAAGTCAGCTTTGAGCTAGCAGATTACAGAGAAATCAAAGGCAAGTATGACAGAATTTACTCTGTAGGAATGTTCGAACACGTAGGAAAAAAATTTTACAAAATCTTTTTTGAGTCCATGAATAATTTACTAAAAGATGATGGTATATTTTTATTACACACTATTGGAGTTGTGGATAAACCTACTCCTCCAAATAAATTTATAAATCGTTATATATTTCCCGGCGGCGCTTGCCCATCATTTAGCCAGATAATAAAACCAATAGAAAAAACAGGTTTAATTGTGGCTGATACAGAAACATTGATAAGACATTATGATAAAACCTTAGAAAATTGGCTAGAAAGATTTTTAGCTAAAAAAAAAGAAGTCAAAGATCTTTTCGATGAAAGATTTGTAAAAATGTGGGAGTTTTATTTAGCTAGTTGCTCAGCAGCTTTTAGATATCGTGACCTAGCCGTTTTTCAATTACAAATTGTGAAAAACTTTCAGTCAGCTCATCGTACAAGAGACTATATATATTCATAAAACCTGATATTTAATTAAATACGGGTATGAAAAAAAAGAAAAAAAAATTTAAAAAAAAGTATTCAAAAAAAAAGACCAAAAAAAAAATCTTTAAAAGAAGAAAAAAAAGAACTGCGTATAGAAAGAAAAGGTACAAAAAAAGAAGTAGAAGTATTAAAAAAAAATCAAAAAAAATCAAAAAAAAATTAACGCAGCAAAAAAAAACAAGAAGATTTATTCTTGGGATACTAAAAATTAATGAAAAATTTAATTCTGTTTTTAGGTTTAATTTTAATTTGGATAAATCTCTTCAGAGCTTTTTTCAGGGTTTGTCTGATAAAATTTCAGAAATAAAGAAGATAATCCAAGAAGAAAGAGAAAAACAAAAAAATATTAAATTACAAGAAATTGAAAAAGAAAAAAAAGAAATCCAGCGAAAGATAAAAGAGAAAACTGACAATGAACTTAGGGCAAAAGAAGAAGAATTAAAACATGAAGTAAAACTTGAAAAAGCAAGAAAAAAAGAATTACAGAAATTTCTAAGATTTGAACAAGCAGAATTAAGAAAAGAACAAGCAGAAAAACAAAGAAAATTTCTCGAGCAAATTAAACTAGAAAAAAAAATAGAAAAATTTAGAAAACGTGAAGCTCTTGAGATTAAAAATTTAGAAAAATTTGTTTTAAGCCAAGAAAGAGAGTCTTACGAGAGTGTACAGTTAAGAATAGATAAAATTAAGGAGAAATATCAAGCTTTAAGAGACCAAAAAATTAGAGAGCGAGTAGAGCAACTTGGCGTTAAAGTTGAAAAGGGAGACGACAGATCTAAACTTCTTGAAAAAGAGAGAGCGTATTATCTAGATAAACAAAAAATTGAATTTGCTCTTGAAAGTTTTTATAGATCGGCACACAGTTTATGTTTTCAATTAAATAGAAAATATATTCCCAAATATTTGAATATTTTAAGATGTGTAGATTTAAGAATGGAAAGGGGTGAAATTTTTATCAAATGGGACGATACTCCAGATGAAGATTGGCTAATCTTAATTTATATCAAAAATAATGACCCTAACGAAGGAATAATAATTGAAAATAAAACAGATCCAGAGAAACAAATATCTCAAGAATTCAAATCAAATGAAATCTTTAAAGCTTCAGATATGATGGTTGATGTTTTAACTTCACTGCTTGATAAAGAGAGAAATAAAAGAAAAGCTAGTTAATTAATTGATCTAGTTTTTTAATTTCACCAATTTTAAATGTAATTGCATTTTCTTTTTTATATCCAAACTTTTCAGCATTTGTCTTAAATCTAATTGGAGGCTCCCATATTGGTTCCAAACTTAAAATTGCAGTACCATAATGCATCCCTATTATTTTTTTTACTTTTAAATCTCTCATTAATGATAAAAGTTCCTCTGGGTTAGTATGGAAAAGACTTCGGTCTTTAACGCCCGAGATGGCTTCAAAATTATATGCACCTAAGTTTCCAAAACCTAAATCAATCGGACCAAATTTTTTTCCTAATTCTTTATAAAACGGAGCTGGACCAGTGTCACAAGCGAAAAAAATTTTTTTTCCTTTATATTCTATCAAAAAACTACCCCAAAGACTTCTGTCAGTGTCTCCATCTCCCCAAATCCAACGTTTGCTCCAATGTTGGGCCGGAAGCATTGTTATTGAAATTTCATCGTTAATCTTAACTTTATCAAACCAGTCCATTTCTTTTACATTATTTTTTTTATAACCGTTTTTCGTGAAATATTTTCCAAGTTTTAAAGGCACAAGCACTTTTGTATTTTTGTAAGGAAAATTTTTAATTGTTCTTATACTCATGTGGTCATAATGATTATGAGTAAGCAAAAATAAATTTATCTTTGGTAGGTCTTTTAGAGTTAGAGGTGCATCAATATATTTTTTAGGCCCAAACCACAAGGGTCCATAATTTTTCTCAAAAACTGGATCAGTAATAATTGTAGTATCTCCAAGTTTAATAATAAAACTAGCGTGATCGAGCCACATTACATATGAGTCAGATTTATATCTTTGTAAATTTTTTAAAACTATTTGCCTATCAATTACATGTTCAGAAGGATAATCAATCTTAAGTTTCTTTTTTTCTTCTCTAAAAACTTTCCAATTCCACTTAAAATTTGGATTTCTTTGAGGACCACCCTCTGGATTTCTAAAAGCAAAAAGTTTTCCATCTTTGTAAATGTGATGATAAGGTTTTTGATCCATAGCTACTGAATTTATGTTGAAAAAAAGATAGATTATACAAAATATAATAAGGGGTAAAGTCTTATACATAAACCCCTTATTACCATAAATAACTAAAATTAATAATTATTTTAGCTACCTAAACAATTCGATTTGTTTATTCTTTTGTCAAAATCCTTTGCGGCATCTTTGCTTACAAACCACACATAAGATTTTTCTTGTAGTTGTTTTGTGTCTGAAGCAGTACAACGTTCACCAAATTTAACTTTGGCTAAATTATTACCCGAACAATTTGTCAACAAAAACAACAAGGATAAAATAGATAATGTTTTCATATTGCTAACATAATAAAAAAATCTGTGTTTTGATTGGCGTAAATTAGTCCAAAAAAAGAAATTAAAACTCTATTGTTTTTATATATAAAATTGTTAAATTACTTTGTGAAACTCAAGAAACAAAATAATAAAGTAGCAGTCATAATGGGGTCACAATCTGACTACCGAGTTATGAAAGAATGCGAAAATATTTTAAAGATTCTTAA
Source organism: uncultured Pelagibacteraceae bacterium (assembly GCA_902517535.1). Lineage (GTDB taxonomy): Bacteria > Pseudomonadota > Alphaproteobacteria > Pelagibacterales > Pelagibacteraceae > Pelagilacustribacter. Next base: position 8,628 of record CABYCK010000002.1, read on the forward strand.
AGTAAAATACCAAGTTTTAATTGTAAGTGCTCACAGGACACCAAAACGGATGTTTCAATTTGCACAAACTGCTGAAAAAAATGGATTTGGTGTGATAGTGGCCGGCGCCGGTGGAGCCGCTCATTTAGCTGGCATGGTTGCATCTTTGACAACATTACCCGTTCTTGGAGTGCCAATAGAAACTAAAAAATTAAAAGGTCTTGATAGTTTACTCTCAATGGTACAAATGCCAAAAGCAATTCCTATAGGTTGTTTAGCTATTGATGGTTCTTTCAATGCAGGATTACTTGCTGCATCTATAATTGGCAACACTGACTTAAAGGTAAAATCAAATTTAGAAAAGTGGAGACGTATTCAAACCCAGTCCATTAAAAAAAAACCTAAATAAATAATGTCAGACATCACTCTAGGAATTATAGGCTCCGGTCAGTTAGGATCTTTACTATGTCAAGCTGCCAAAAAACTTAATATAAAAACAGTTGTTTTTTCTGATGACGAACACGGGCCGGCGCAAAATTATTCGGATCAATTTATATTTGGTAAATATGACGATAAAGATAAGATAAAAGAATTGATAAACAAAGTAGATGTAGTTACTTATGAATTTGAAAACATTCCTATCGAAATATTAAAAAATATAGATAAAGAAATAAAAGTTCTACCCAAGCCTAAAATCAATCAAATAGTTCAAAACAGAAAATTAGAAAAAACATTTGTAAATGATATTGGTATTAAGACAACTGACTGGGCTTTTATAAAATCAGCAGAGGATATTAAAAAAAATAAAAAACTTTTACCAGGAATTTTAAAAACAAATACCCTTGGTTATGATGGACATGGTCAATTTGTTTTAGATTCTTTAGATGATGTTAAAAAGGATTGGTGTTTTACGGCTGACTATATTTTAGAAAAGAAAATAAAATTAAGAAAGGAAATTTCAGTGATTATTTCTAGATTTAGTAACCATGAAATTTATACATATGAACCCATTGAAAATATTCATAAAGATCAGATTTTAAAACATTCAAAAATACCTGCAGAAATTACTGATGAAATATTTAAAGAAGCGCAAGATAAGGCAAAATTAATTGCAGAAAAATTAGATTATATCGGTACCATGTGTGTTGAATATTTTATCGATCAAAATAATACTTTATTAGTGAATGAGATTGCGCCAAGAGTTCATAATTCTGGGCACCTTACCATTAACGCATTTAATATTAGTCAATTTGAAAATCATGTTAGAGCGGTGTGCGGCTTAAACAATATAATTGTTCAAAAATTTTTTAATGCAGAGATGACTAATATTTTAGGTAAAGAAATTGTAGAATATAGGTCAAAGTCTTATGGGGATTTTGAATTTTTTTTTGATTATAAAAAAAAAAAGATTAAAGATAAAAGAAAAATGGGCCATCTCACCATTTTAAAGAAGTAACTATTTAATAGTAATACGATGCATTACTCTTCTACAGTTTTTAATTTCACTTGCCATGTGTAATATACTCAAATTGTCCCAAAGACAAATATCTCCTTTTGACCACTCGTAGGAGAAAATAAATTCTTTCTTATTCACATGTTCAACTAAATAATTCATCAAATAATCCGCTTCATCTTCTTTAACATTTTTAATCTTAATTAAATGTCCTGGAGATATGTATAAAGTTTTTTTTCCGTTTACACTTTTTACAATTGAGTGTTCAGCTTCCAAACTTTTCGAGGACTTAATTCCCATTTCTTTCTCTCTTTCAAGTCTTGTTACAGCGATGGGACCAGCAGAGGAAAAGATACCTGTAGCATTTTCAATTTTATTCTTTATTTCATCAGGTAATTTTTCATAAGCATTAAATCCAGATGAAAAGATTGTATTTCCTTGACCAGATGGAATTTCTATTCCCATCAGCATGGTATATCGAGGCCTGTCACTTGCTAAATAACTAGTGTCTTGATGAAGCCAGCTCGATCCAAAACTTAAATTTTTATCTTCGGATTTTCGTTCAATAACATTGATAAAGGGATATTTTTCGTCTAGCCCTTTTAATCTTGGATAAATAACTGGTTGACCTATAGATTTAGCAAACCCCTGATAAGATGCAGAGTCTAAATTTTGTTTTTTTATAAAAACCACTCCAAATTTATTTAGAGTATTCTTAATTTTTTCAAATTGATTTGGAGTGAAATCTTTTAAATTTACATTATTAATGTATGCACCTACATTATTTTTACCAGGAGTAATTGAAATACTGTTCATTTAATTTAAAGATTTTATCAAAACTGGATCATTGTTGACAGGGTTATTTACATCTTTAGAAATTTCGTGAAATTTAAGAGAAGGTGGTTTAATAGAATTTAATATTTCCGTAGCATCTTTTTTCACATTTAAATAATTATTTATTTGACTTTGATTGATGATTAAAGGCTCACGGTGATGAATGGCACTTATTTTTTTTGATGCTTCTCTTGTGATTATACAGAATTTATTATTTTGATGTATTGCTGCAAAAAACATTAACTCATCATTATCTTTTGTAAAATAATAAGGAATCTTAGATTTATCTTTTCTTTTCCATTCATAATAACCATCTGCGGGAACGATACATCTTGATGTTTGTATTAAATTTTTAAATGTAACTTTTTCCATCAAAGTTTCTTTTCTTGCATTTATCAATGGAGAAAATTTATCCATTTTTTTTGACCATTCAGGTACAAGGCCCCACTCACATAACTCAAGTGCTTTACCATTAGTGTAAGATTTAATTATTGGTAACTTTTGTGAGGGATGGGCATTATAATTTTCTGTATCTTCAACTTTTATGTTAGTTTTAACAAGGTTTGTAGTTTTAGTAACAGGTTTACAGATTTTATAACGACCGCACATTATTCTTTCTTTTTTCTCTTTTAATTTTTCTTTTTGCTTTAAAAGTTAATTTTGCTTTTTTCATTAAACTTGAATCTTTAAAACTCTTACCGCTATATCTTTTTGACATAACATAATCTTAATAAAAATTTAATTATTTTACAAATTTTTTTATTCTATCAATTACAGAGGTATCTGGCCCCGAATAAGGGATACTATAAGAATTGGTTTTAGTTAAAACCTCTACACCTTTTGTAAATATGAAGATAAAAAAAATAATAAAAAAAACAACAAAGATTTTTGCTGGATTATAATTCCCTGTTTCGAAAACAGATTGTTTTTCTTTATTAGCCTTATGAAAAAATTTAAATGTAATATATACCGCTATAATTAGTCCTATATGTGCCATTACAACTCCGGCCCAACCCCATATAAAAGTTGTTAAACTGAAAACATACAAGCTAAAAACAGTCGACCATATAAAGGATAGCACAATTAAAATTTGAAGCCGCACTGTTTTAGGAAGGCTTCTAAGGTCAGATTTAGAGTCGTCAAACATTATGTTTGCACTATCAATCATCCATTCTTTAATTTTATCTATCATCTCTAAGCAGTATACTCATGACAACCAAAGTAAATAGTTATAATTGTCTTACTAATTCTCTTATTTTGTTCATATGTTTCAAAAATTTTTCTTCTTTCATTCCTGGTAATACCTCATAAAATCTTAAATATTTAATTTTCATTCCACCTAATTTTAATACCCCTGCTTTTATTCTTCTAAAGGGCATATTTTGAAACCATGTTTGAATAGAAAATATATTACCTCCATAAGACATAGACATAATTGCAAGTTTGTTTTTCATTGCCCCTGCTACTGGATATCCCCAATTTCCTACAACTCTTTTAAAAGCAAAAAACCATTTTGGAGCAAGAACTAAATCTATCCAATTTTCTAAAATTGCACTTGCTCTTAAGTTATAACAAGGTGATATCATAAACATAACATCACATTGTTCTAATCTTTTTCTATAATTCAACACTTGTTCATTTGGAGGTGAGCCATCATAAAAATTAAGTGGCTTTTCATCATGAAGATTTATTAAATCTATTTCATGACCTATTTTTTTTGCCTCATCTACAAAAGTATTTCTTATTTGTGCGTTAAATGATGACTTTGTGTTATGATGTCCATAAACTACAAAAATTCTTTTAGACATATTTATTTGTCTACATCATTTTTATTTTCTTTCCAGAAAAAAATTCCCCCGCCTATTCCGATAATGATAGCAGAGACAATCCAAACTCCTTGTTGATCACTATAAAGGATCAAACCACCAAAAATCACAATGATTACTCCAAGAGTTTTATTATCCATTATTAAATCTATTGATCGAGTCTAAGATATATAATATACTAAATTAACCATCCACAGGGAATATGTGGGCTCATCTACATGAGTTAAAAGTAGGTTGAATAACAAAAAACAAGGAGAGTGTATGAAAAGACACACTAAGTTGTTAAATGAATTCAGCCGAAGTAAATCTCAGGCTGAACTTCTTAACAAAATGCAAAAGTCTAGAAAAGCAGTAGATATAAACGCTAATGGAAGCGCTGGTTATATGTTGAAAAGTGGAAATAACAAAGGTCGAATTCTTAAGCATTTAAAAAAATCTTCTGAAAATATTTAACTTAAGTAGTGAGGGGTTAATTTTACCCCTCACAATTGTTAAAAATACTTCCCAATAATAAAATGAAACAAAACTTATTAGACTTAAATTATGAAGATCTAAAATTTTTTCTTAGTGAAAAAATTGGAGTCGAAGAAAAAAAACTAAACATGAGAACACAGCAAATATTTAATGCTGTATATCAAAAAGGATTAAATAATTTTGAAAAATTCACTACTATTCCAATTGATTTAAGAAAAAAACTTTTAAATAATATTTCTTTAAATGACTCAAAAATTGTTGAAACCCATGAGTCAACTGATGGAACACTTAAGTTTTTAGTAGAATTTTTTGATGGTAATAAAGTTGAGTGCGTGTATATACCTGAGAAAACTAGAGGAACAATTTGTGTATCATCTCAGGTAGGTTGTTCTTTGACTTGTCGATTTTGTCGTTCCGGAACTCAAAAATTAGTAAAGAATTTAAAAGCTTCCGAAATCGTCAGTCAAATTATACTTGTAAAAGATAAACTCAAAGATTGGGGAGATCAGAAAATAGTTTCAAATATAGTTTTTATGGGACAAGGAGAACCACTACTTAACCAAAACTTAAAAAAAGCTGTTGCAATTTTAAAAGATAAAAATGGTTTAAATTATGGTAATAAAAAAATTACTGTTTCAACATCTGGAATAGCTTCTAAAATCGCTGAGGCAGCCAATGAAATCGGAACTTATTTAGCGCTTAGCTTACACGCACCGAACGATAAATTACGAGAAGAAATTATGCCTATAAATAAAAAATTTAAGATCAAAGATTTAATCAAACAATTAAAATATTATACGTCAGTTGTCAAAGAACCAATATTTTTAGAATATGTAATGTTAAAAGGAGTAAATGATACAGAAGAATGTGCCAAACAATTAGTAAAACTTATGGCTCAATTTCCCAGCAAAGTAAATCTAATCGAATTTAACTCATGGCCAGGAGTAAAGTTTGAACCTACGGAAAGAAAAGATATTGAGAAATTTTCAAGGTATATTCAAGATAAAGGCTATATGTCTTTCATAAGAAGGAGTAGAGGTGACGATGTTTTAGCAGCATGTGGCCAATTAAGAACAACAAGTGTTTTAAAAAAAAATCTATAAAACAGAATTGTTTTTAGGTATAACAAATGCATAAATATGAAATTATGTAGAATAGGAGATATAGGCAAAGAAAAACCAGCTATTATAGACAAAGATGGTAGCTATAAAGATTTATCTTCAATAATAAAAGATTTCAATTCAAATACGCTAAATTTTGAAACTCTAGAAAAAATAAAAAAGATAGATATTTCTAAATTACCTAGTTTAGATAAAAATTTAAGAATAGGTGCTTGTGTTTCTAATCCACCAAAATTTTTAGGAATTGGATTAAATTATCGAGATCATGCTGTTGAGCAAAATCTTCCGATACCTAAAGAGCCAATTATATTTTCAAAATTTACAAATTGTGTTTCTGGACCTAATGACGATATAATTGTTCCAAAAAATTCTCAACATACAGATTGGGAAGTAGAAATTGGATTCGTAATAGGGAAGAAAGCTTTATATGTAAGTGAAGAAAAAGCTTTAGATCATGTGTTGGGTTTCTTTTTAGTTAACGATGTTAGTGAAAGAAATTTTCAAAAAAACAAAGGTCTTACTTGGGATAAAGGAAAGGGTTTTGATACCTTCGGACCAATTGGGCCCTATATTCTAACTAAAGATGAATTGCCAGATTACCAAAATTTAAATATGTTTTTAGACCTTAACGGTAAAAGAATGCAAACTGGAAATACTAAAGAAATGATATTTGACGTAAAGGCTCTTGTTTCCTATATGAGCCACTGTATGAGTTTACATCCGGGTGATATTTGTTGTACCGGAACACCACCTGGAGTTGGAGAGAACATGAAGCCTCCAGTCTTTCTTAAAGGTGGAGAACAAATTAAACTCGGCATTGATAAACTAGGCGAACAAAATCATAAAGTAAAAGCTTACTAATTTGTAGTATAATAATTTATGGATTCGCTTTTAATTTTTTTTATTTTTTTACTAATCTCTTTAAATGTACTTTTAATATTTCTTATTTATAGAAAGAATAATCAAAATCAAAACGAAAACTCAAATCAAGTATTTAAAGATGAATTTAATAATTTGAAAAATACTTTCAGTCAGTCTTTTGGCTCAATGACAAAGGATATTGCAAAAGATATGACCGGAGCATTATCAAGAGTGGACGAAAAGGTTGGAGTGTTTAATAGACAAGTAGAAGAACTTAATAAAAGCCAAGAAAATTTCAGCAGGATATTAGCCGGGGTAAAACAATATGGTGTATTAGCTGAATTTTCTCTAGCTTCATTATTAAAAGATTTGTTACCGGCATCGCAATATATTGAAAATGTAAAAACAAAACCGGATGAAACCTCAAACACTGTTGAATTTGCAATTAAACTACAAGACGTTTTATTGCCAATAGATAGTCATTGGCCAATAGAAAAATTTAAGGCGATAGATGAAGCATTTCAAAACAAGGATAAAGAGTCATTAGCTAATGCAAGAAAAGAATTAGCATCGGCGTTTAGAAACAAGGCAAAAAATGTTAATTTGAAGTATATCTCACCTCCTAAAACTACAGATTTTGCAATTGTTTATGCTCCAACCGAAGGATTATTTGCTGAATTATCAAGTTATAGAGATCCAAAAACTAAAGAACTTTTGCTTCAAGAGCTTCAAACAAAATATAAAATCACTGTTGCAGGCCCTAATACTTTATCAGCTCTTTTACAATCTTTTCAATTAGGATTTCAAACTCTCAAAGTCCAACAACATGCAACGCAAATCTATAATGACCTTAGAAATATTAGTTCTAGATTTGAAAAGCACTTTGATGGCATTAAAGATTTAAGAAAAAAATTAGAGCAAGCAATAATTTCAACTGATGGCTTTGGAAGAGATGCAAGATCTATTATGAACACACTTGGAAATATTAAGAATCCTGAAGAAACAAAAGAAAATTTAGTAGAAAATAAAGAAAAAATTAAAATTCTAAAATAATTTTATTCATGTCAAATTATGTTTTTTATGATTTTGAAACTAGTTCTTCAAATAAATTTTGGGGACAAATTATTCAAATTGGTGCAGTTTTAACTAATGACAAACTTGAGGAACTAGATCGATTTGATGCAAGATGTAGGTTAAATCAAGGTGTTATCCCTGAGGCGATGGCTTTGATTGTGAATAAATCTTCACCAAAATTGTTGAAAAATACAAATCTTTCACATTATAAAATGATTAGACAGTTTATTGAAACACTTAGAAGATGGGGCAAAGCTACTTACATAGGTTTTAATAGCATTGAATTTGATGAAGAATTTCTGAGGTGCACGTTGTTTCAAACACTAGAGTACCCTTACATTACAAGTACAAACGGCAACACAAGAGGAGATATTCTTAATCTAGCTAGAGCTGCAAATCTTTATTATCCTAATACACTTACAAACTCTAAAAATGAAAAAGGTAATGATGTTTATAAACTCGATCAGATGGCGCCACTAAATGGTATTGAACACGGCGACGCACACAGCGCTATAGGAGATGTGATGGCAACTGTTGGTATTGCAAAATTGATATCAGAAAAGGCACCAAATGTTTGGAAGGCAAGCAAGCTTACTATGGATAAAAACCAGTCCTTAGAATTAATAAAAAAAGAATTGTTTTTTTGCACTAATGAATATTTTTATGGCAGAAGCAGACCTTATGTCCAAACTTTCGTATGCCAACATCCTCAATTTCAGTGGCCTTTGTGTTTTGATTTAAGACATGATCCTAAACCTTATTTGGAAATGCCAATATCAGAACTTACAGTCGCAATGAAAAAACAACCTAAATTTATTAGAACAATTAGACATAACAAACATCCAGTTATTATGAATCCAGTTTACGGTAATAAATTTGATGAATATAAGACCATTGGAACAACCAATCTTCTAAGTAGAGCTAAGATTATAAAAGATAATAAAGAATTTGCAGAAAAAATTTTATCTATTAAACGCTTTGAAATCGAAGAAAAAGAACAAACAAAATCTCAAGAAGATATATATAACGAAGAAAGTATTTATACCAAGTTTACTTCTAACGAGGATAATAGAATAATGCCAGAATTTCATAACGTAGACTGGGGTAAAAAATCTTCAGTTTTATCCAAATTTAAAGATGAAAGACTTAAATATTTTGGAAAAAAAATCTTTTACACTGAAAAACCAGAAATATTAAATAAGTCTGAATATGATACAATTCATAAAGATACTGCAAAAAAACTTTTAAGTACAAATAACGAGAAATGGAACACCATTCCGCGAACTTATTCAGAAATTGATACTTTAAGAATAAAATTTGAAAGAGAAGGTCAGAAAGAAAAATTAATTATTCTTGATGAAATTAACGCATACGTTGAAGAATTAGAAAAAAAATATTCTCTTGCATAGTTGACTTTATATTAAAAATACTTATTTAAGACATTATGATCAAAGTAACAGACGACACATATAAAAATTTTACTCAATCAGGAAATAAAATAAAGATTTTAAAACTAGGCGCAACTTGGTGTGGACCTTGTCAAATGGCGATACCACCTTGTAACGAACTTTCTAAAGAGCTAGAAAATGAAGTTGAGATAGGTGAGCTAGATATCGAGGAGTCCCCTAATTCTCCTGTTTTACTTGCTTGTAAAGGCGTTCCGTTATTCGTTAAATTTAAGGATGGAAAAGAAATTTCTAGAAAAGTTGGCTGGCCTGGCAAAGAAGATTTAAAGACTTGGATACAAAGTAATTAGTTTTTATTCAAGATGTTACCGCACAAATAAAGTGATCCAAATATACATATAATTTTCTTTTCTTTAGAGGAAATTTTTTTTAGTGCTTCTTCGATATTTCTAGATGACTCAACTTTAAAATTATTTTTTTTAGCTATTTTTAACAATAATTTATTAGACAAAGATGCAGGTTCATTTTCTATGGGGATAGTAATAATTTTCTTAAAAATTCCATTAAATTGTTTGATGAATTTATCAGGATCTTTATTTTTAGTCATAGCCCATACACCGTATACACTTTTTTTTAAGGACTTTAAATAATCAGCTAAATTTTTACCACTTGTTTCTGAATGACAACCATCTATTAAAATTTTTTCATTATTATAAAGATTATTTGTTAATTTACCCTTTTTTAAATAATCTATTCTAGCTCTATAATAAATTTTTGGTATTGTTTTTAATATAATATTTTTTTCAATTTTAAGATCTAAAGCAATCTGGATGGCTAAACATAAATTTTCCAGTAATCCTTTAGAATGTATATATTTGGTATTGAGATTTAATTTGATATTTTTATCTTTGTAAAAAAAATTATTTTTTTTCTTTATAAGTTTCCAATTATTTGAAAACTTTATATTACTTTTGTTTTTTTTTAATTTTTTTTTAATTTTCTTTAAAACTGAATTTTTTTGTTTACCAACATAAATATTTGTAAAATTACTTAAATAACCTACTTTTTGGTTAATAACTTCATTTAATGTTTTTTTTTTAAGAAAATTCAAATGTTGTTTATTAATATTTACTATGATTTGCATCAAAGGAAAATCAATAACGTTGTTACTATCAAGTTTCCACAAACATCCAGCCTCTTGTATTACGTAGTCAGTATTTTTATTTGAGGCATTAATTATAAAAACTAGAGTAAGAACCTCATAAATTGTCAAAGGTATTTTTAATTTCTCTATTGTTTTAATTGTTTTTTTTATCTCTTGATGAGTTAAATAGCGATCTCCCATCCAAAATCTTTCTCTTATATCAGTTATACTTGGTGAAACATGAGTAGAAACTGTTTGTTTATTTTCTTCTATAAAAAATCTTAAAGCTCTTAAAACGCTGAATTTTCCATCACTCCCAATAACTTGAATAACATTATAAAGTTTCCTTTCAGGATGATTTAATTTTGAGAGAGCTAATTGAATTCTTTTTAAATTGAAATTAACTGTTTTGTTGAAAAGCTTATGTTTAGCCAGCTGATTGTAAAGATTGATCGATTGTGACATTAGACTCATTATTAACTTGAGCCTCTGGTTTTTTCAATAGCACACTTAACAAAGTTCCTATTGCAGAATTTAAATATTTTCTTTCTATAACCGAGTCTATCTGTCCGTGGTCTAATAAATACTCAGATGTCTGAAAACCTGCTGGCAAATCTTCACGTACTGTATCTTTAATTACTCTGGCTCCAGCAAAAGATATTGTAGCACCTGGTTCTGAGACAATTATGTCTCCAAGGCTTGCCCATGAGGCCGTAACTCCTCCTGCCGTTGGATTGGTCATACAAATTATAAATGGTAAGTTTAATTTTTTTAATTCATTCACTCCTAAAGTCGTTTTGGCCATCATAGACAATGCAAGTGCTCCTTCTTGGAGTTTTTGACCGCCGGAGCAAGGAAAAAAAATTAATGGAGTTTTATTTTCTATCGCATGAGAAATAGCACGTATAAATATTTCTCCGGAAGCAATTCCTACTGCGCCACCTATAAATTTAAAATTTTGAGCTCCGATAGTCACATCAATTCCATTTAACTTACCCTTTGCTATCATCATAGCATCCTCTTGCCCTGTTACTTTTCTGGCTGATTTAATTCTATCTTTATACGATTTAGAGTCTGTAAAAGAAATTGGATCATCAGGTGGGATAGGAGAATCAATAATTTCATATTCACCATTATCTAAAAATAATTTAAATCTTTCTTTGCAAGTTAATTTATGATGTATCCCGCATTTCGGACAACAATGGTAATTTATTTCAAGATCTTCTTTTAATATAAGATTTCCACACGTACAGTTTGTCCATAGAGTATCTTTTGAAGTTTCAGATTTTTTTTTAAATAAAGATTTAATTCTAGGTTTTATAAATTTTGTAATCCAGTTCATAAAATTTTTCTTTTTAAATTGTATACTAATTTATCTAACTTTGTGACAGGATTTTGTCTTTTTTTTATAGAATTCGTTATAGTTTTACACAACATACTGCCTACCACCAAGCCATTTGCAGATTTTAATGATTTTATAGTTTTATCAGTAATACCAAAGCCTATTACCAGATTTTTTTTTGTATTTATTTTTTTTATCTTATTGTAATTTTTTAGTATATTTTTCGGAGATACCTTAAGTTTGCCTCCTGTGGTTGACAACATAGAAATGTAATAGATCATATCGTGTGAGTCTTTTATAATTTTTTTGACTCTATCTTTTGAGGTGGTTGGTGATAGCAGTTGAATAAAATTAATAGATTTTTTTTTACATTTTTTGGAAAAATCTTTATTTTCTGGATAAGGAAGATCAACTATAATAAGACCATCTACGCCAGAGTTTTTGCAACTTTTTAAAAAATTGATTTCCCCGTATTGATAAATTAAATTGTAGTATCCCATTAAAATTAATGGCTTATTAGGTTTTGATTTTTTAAATTTTTTTACTATTTGAAATACATCTTTAAGTTTTATTCCATTTTTAAGTGCTCGATGAGAACTTCCTTGAATTTGGCCACCATCTGCTATTGGAGTATTATGAGGAAAACCAAGTTCAACAATATCAGCATGTTTTGAAATTGTATTTAATATTTTTAAAGAGTTATTTTTAGTATTATCTCCAGCAACCGTATATGTTATTAAAGCAGGTCTTTTTTCTTTTTTACATATTTCAAAAGCTAAGTTAATTTTTGATTTCATCTTACGTAAGAACCTAATTTTTGTTTAATAATGTCTTTATCTTTTAAACTATCTCCACATGAATTAACTATTATTACTTCTGAAGATTTTAACCTTGGCGCAATCCGGATTGCTTCAGAGAAGGCATGAGACGGCTCTAAAGACGGAGAAATATTTTCTAGCTCAGATACTAGTTTATATGCTTTTAAAGCATCTTCATCAGTTGCTGACGTATATTTCGCTCTCTTCGCGTCTTTTAAAAAACAATGTAATGGAGATATTCCAGGGTAATCTAATCCAGCAGATATTGAGTCAGTCAATCCTATTTGACCTTCTTTATCTTGAATAACGTATTGAGCAGCTCCGTGTAAAATTCCTATTTTTGATCCATTCGTTAATGGTGCCGCGTGTAGCTTACTATTTTTAGGACCTCCCGCTTCTACTCCAATAAACTCTGCATGAGTATCCATAAATTCATTCCAAAAACCTGCTGCAGAACTTCCTCCACCTACACAATTAATTAATTTTAACTTATTTGGAATTTTACCAAATTCTTCCATAACTTGCTTAAATAATTCTCTAGAAATTTGAGCAGTGCTGTAAGCACAAATTTTAATAAAAATATTAGGGCCAACTGTAGACCCAACACACATATGAGTAGTATCGCAGTTAGAAACCCAGTAACGCATGCATTCACTCACTGCGTCTACTAGTGTTTGGCTACCGGTATATACAGGCACAATCTCAGCTCCATTCTTTTTTATTGCCTCAACATTAGGTCTTTGTCTTTTTATATCCTTAGCTCCCATAAATATTTTACATTTAAGATCAAATTTTTTAGCTGCCATTGAAAGCATCTTTCCAGCATATCCAGCACCTGTGTCTCCCACAATAAATTTTTTACCCGCCTTTTTTGCTATTAGACAATGAACAGTTGCGTTATAAATTTTATGGGCGCCTCCATTAGCTTCAGATACAACTTTGGCATAGATTTGAGCACCTCCGAGATAATTTGTTAGATTCTCCAGTTTGATAAATGGAGTAGGAACACCAATGTATGTTTTAAAATAATGATTTCTCTCTTCAATAAACTTTTTATCTTTTCTTAATTTAGAGAATAATGAGGCAAGATCATCTATTGGTTTTTTTAAAGTTTCTGGAATAAAATTTCCACCGAATTTTCCACCATACAAAAAGTCTTTATCATGTTGGTCAATTAGCGGCACACCCTTTCTAATCTTTATCATTATTTCTTTTATAATGATTTAATAAGCTTTTGAATATTATTTTTAATATTACCTTTTGTAATACTTCTACCCATTACAATGGCTGTAGCACCGTTCTTAAATGCATCTTTTGGGCTTATTACTCTTTTTTGATCACTGTTATTGTCACCTTTTAATCGTATACCAGGAGTAATTATATCCATGTTTTTACAAATTTTTTTCAAAAATATAGCCTCATGACCAGAACAAACAATTCCATCAAGCCCAGCTGACTTAGCTAAAAGCGCTTGTCTTTTTACTAAATCTTTAATATTTCGAGTATGTCCTATTTCTCTTATTGATGAATTAGAAAAACTTGTTAGAACTGTAACACCTAAAACTTTTAATTTTTTATTTATTTTTTTTGCAATTTTTCTAACAGCTTTAAGACATTCATATCCACTGCTAACATGTACAGTTATATATGATAGATTTTTAAGATCTTTTAAAGATTTAATAGCTGCTGAGCTGGTTGAAGGTATGTCTGAAATTTTATAATCTGCGAAAATATTTTTATTTTTTATTTTTGAAACAAAATTCCGTCCATTTTTCGTATATAAAAATTCTAACCCAAACTTATATCCTATATTTAATTCATTTGTTTTTGATTGAGAAATAATTTTTCTTACTAGTTTTGGACTTGTAGTATCACAGGCTATGAATATTTTTGGTTTTTTCATTGATTTAAATATTCTTGAAACTTTTTACTAGCCCTAAATCTAACCTTGTTCTTTTTAGGCACATAGATAGTTTCACCAGTTTTAGGATTTCTTGATGAAAACTTTTCTTTAATTTCTTTTATAAAAAAAGTTCCAAATGATCTCAATTCAACTGGTCTTTTTTTTTCTAGAGCATTTACTATAGAGTTGAAAAATGTGTCTAAAATAATTTCTAACTGATATCTATTTAGTTTGGGGTTTTTTTCCTTTAATTGACTAATTATTTTTGGTCTGGACAATTATTTTTCTTCTTTTTTTTTCTTTTTTCCACCCAGAGCTGATTCAAAGATTCCTTTCAATGTTGCCCCAGATTTTGTTGCACCCTCGCCAAACTTCGCAATAAGAGATTTTTCTTCATCCAATTGAGCAGCTTTTACACTTAACTTTATTTTTCTAGTTTTTAAATCTAATTCTGTAATTTTTGCGTCTAGAGCGTTTCCAGAAGAAAAAACTTCTGGTCTTGCGTCGGCAGACTCTTTTGCTAAATCTGCTCTTTTAATCGTAACAATTAATTTTTTTTCTTTATCAACCGAAACTCTAACTCCTGTTTTTAAAACCTCATGTATTCTTGTAGTGATAACATCTCCTAATTTTTTCTTATTATCTTTAAACCAGTCCAAAGGATCTTTTGTTAAAGCTCTTTTAGAAAATCTTATCTTGTCATCTTTAATTTCTATTATTTTTACATTAATAACATCGTTTTTCTTGTATTTTTTTAACTCTTCTATATTTTCAGAGTAGTTTAATTCCTTATAATGACACATCCCTGTAAGCCCTGAGTCAATTAATTCCCCAAAAACAGCTTTATCAGTTACATTGTTGATTTTAATTTTAACTTCTTTGCCTTCCTGATCTTTAACTTTATCCCAAGGATTTTCTAATGTTGCTTTGTATGACAAGGAAATTCTCTTAGAGTCTTTATCAATGTTGACTATTTTAAATTTTACTTTTTGTGAAACTGATAAAACTTTATTTGGTTTAATATTCCTATTAGTATAGTCTAATTCTGATTGATGGACTAACCCCTCAATACCTGGTTCCAATTGAATGAACGCACCATAATCTTGAAGTTTTGTCACTGTACCCTCATAAATTTTTCCCTCTTGATATTTTTTTTCTATATTTTCATAAGGATCTTCAGTTAATGCTTTCACAGAAGCTGATACTCTATTCGTTTTTGGATCAATCTTTGTAATTTTCACTTTTAATTTTTGTCCTATAGTCACCAAATCAGATGGTTGTTTTACTCTTCCATGACTTAAATCAGATACATGTAGCAACATATCAATATTTCTATAATCTAGAAAGATGCCCCATGAAGTAGTTGCTTTTACTGTTGCTTCAACTATATCAGACTCTTTCAAATTTTTTAGAGCTTCTGTTATTTCTGCATTTTTACTTTTTTCAAGAACTGCTCTTCTAGAAACGCACACATTTCCTCTAGCACGGTCAATACGTGTTGCTATAACCTTAACGGGAATATTCATCAAATGATCAATTTTTTTTAAAGGCCTCACATCTATTTGAGAACTTGGCATAAAGCATGGTAAGTTTTCTACCGTAGCAATAAAACCACCTTTCACTTTACCGGTGATGTAAGCAGTTAATTCTTCCTGAGTTTCAAATACTTTTTCCATTTTTTTCCAAGCTTTCATTTTTCTAGCTTTATCTCTAGAAATTACTATTTCTCCTTTAAAGCTTTCAATTCTTTCTAAATAAATTTCAAGTGATGACCCTACTTTTAATTTTGATAACTCATCATCATTTTTAAATTCTTCAATCGGTATCATCCCCTCCATTTTAGCCTTACAATCAACTACTACAAAATTTTTAGTTATTTCTGTAACCGTAGCTTTGATTATTTCATTTTCTTTTAACTTTCGATCTTTGAAGTCTTTATCTAGGAGATTTTGAAATTCTTTGTGTAATGGATTAGTTTTTTTTAATTCTTGTTCACTGGCCATATTAAAACTTAAACCTTTTATTTATATATTTTGACATTTTTTTAAGCATTGCTTGTTTATTTAATTTTCCGGTGTCGATTTCTATCGCATCTCTATGTTTCAGTAAAGGACTGATTCTTCTCTTTATGTCATGATTATTTCTTATTCTTAAGGCTTTTTTAACATTTTTAAGTTTTATTTTTTTATCTTTTTTTTTAAGTTCTTTAAATCTTCTAAATGCTGCGGTATTTAAACTGCATTTAAAATAAAACTTTATATTAGAATTTGGAAGAATTTTTGTTGCAATATCCCTACCTTCTATACAACAATTTGTATTTTTTCTTGAGAAGTTAATTTGAAAATTTTTTAATATTTCTCTTACTTTTGATCTTTTAGCTATAATCGCACTTTCTTTTGATATCTCTGGGGAGTGTAAATTTAATTTATCTAATTTCTTATAATTTAATTTTTTTATTTTATCTTTTAGGAAACTAATTTCATTTTTAGGATTATATTTTATGAAAAGATAACTAGCATATCTATATAATAATCCTGAAGATAAAAATTTAAGCTTATATTTCTTTGAAATCATTTTAGCACCAGTAGACTTCCCTGTAGCAGCCCCTCCATCACAAGCAATTTGAATTTTTTTATTTTTCAATTTCGAATTCTCCTCCTAAAGATTTTATTATTTTTAAAAATGATGGCGCTGAAGTAAATACCGTTTCAAATTTTTTCATTTTTGTGGTTGTTCCTGTTATTAAAGCAAGAATAGAAGTGCTCTGAAATATACGGTGATCTTTTATATCAGGAATTTTTATTGTTTTACTTTTAGAAATAAATTGATTTTTTCCAAAAATTTTAAGTTGATCTTTTGTAGCTTTACTTTTTATACCAATTTGTTTCAAAACTTTTTGCATTTCTTTTATACGATTACTTTCTTTATTTACAAGGTCTCCAATTCCTTTAAATACCGAAGTCCCTTTTGTTAACGCAGCGATAATTGATAGAATAGGATATTCATCAGTAGTTTTGACATAAAAATCTTTTGAGGCTTTTATTGGTCTAATTTTAGAACTTTCTACAAATATATCTCCACTAATTTCATTATTATTTTTTTTAATATTTTTAAATTTTATTTTAGCACCATGTTTTTTTAATAATTCATAAAATCCAATTCGTGTAGGATTTAATCCTACATTTTTTATCTTTAGTCTTGAATTTTTGTTTAATAATGTAAGTGCTGTAAAAAAAGCTGCTGAAGAAGGGTCACCTGGCACATCAATATTTACTGAAGATAATTTTTTTTTACCAAATACTTTTATTAATTTATTTTTTCCGTTAACTACCTTCAATATCTCTGAGTTTTTATAAAGCATTCTTTCAGTGTGATCTCTACTTTTATTTTTTTCATTTATTTCTGTTATTCCATAAGCGTTCAAACCTCCTAAGATTACAGCACTTTTCAATTGTGCAGATATTCCAGCCTCATAATTAATTCCGATTGGCATTTCAGAAGAAACGAGTTTCAAAGGAAAATTAAATTTATTTTTGGGAAAAAATTCTGCTCCAAACTCCTCCATTAGTTCAATCAACTTTTTCATGTTTCTTTTATTTAGAGATTTATCTCCTTTAATTAAGACAGTTATATCTGGATTTGTTGATAAAACTCCTATCAATAGTCTGGCTAAAGTTCCTGAATTTCCAAAATTTAAATTTAAATTTTTTTTTGCAAATAAAGAGCCCAGCCCTTTGCCATAAATATAATATGACTTAGACTTATATCTTTTTATTTTTACCCCGAGTTTTTTTAATGCATTGATTGTTGAAAAAACATCTTCAGACTCTAAAACATTATTTGCCTTCGAAATATCCTGACTAATTGCTCCAATAATGAAACTTCTTATAGATAACGATTTATCTGAGTCAACGTTTATTATTTTGTTAAATGGCTTAATTTTTTTGCAAATGTTTAAATTAAAACTTTTAAGTCGCATTTATTTTATGAAAATTGAGATCCAAAATAATGCTCGATTGCTTTAGATGATTTTAGCAATTCTCTTGATGTTCCTTCAGCTATAACCGTATGTTCCCCCAATACATAACTTCTATCGGTAATATCAAATAAATTTTTTACATTGTGATCTGTTACTAGAATTGCAGTACCACTAGATTGAATTTTCAAAATATATTTTTGAATATCCTGAATTACCAAAGGATCTAAAGCAGCTAGAGGTTCATCAAGTAAAACAATTTTTGGTTTATTAATCATCACTCTTGCCATCATCAAGCGTCTTATTTCTCCACCAGATAAAACTGAAGCATTTAAACTTCTCAGATGTTGCAAATTAAACTCATCCATTAGTTTCTCCGTTATAGCTTTTTGATTTTCGGCTCCTTTTACATTTATTTGAGCTATCCCAAGGATATTATCGTAGACACTCATATTAAAAACTGTTCTTTGTTGAGGAAGATAACCTAAACCTTCTTTAGATCTTAGATGTATAGGAATTTGATCTATGGCTTTATTATTAAGATAGATTTTTCCATTTTCTGGATTTTGTTCACCTATACATATTGAAAACAAAGTTGTTTTTCCGCATCCATTAGGTCCTAAAACACCTACACATTCTCCGGGATGAACTTTGAGAGAAAGCTTTTTTAAAATTGGCCTTCCATCAAAAGATTTACTGATATCTTTTACTTCGAAGATAGGCTTGTCTTTTTTAAATTTTAATATTCTAAAACCTTTTTTCATTTATTTTAATATTTGCATTTACTTTACCATTATTTACAGAGGTAATGTTTAGTTTTTCTTTTGTTATATCAAAATATAATTTGTCTGCAATTAGGTTTCCTCTTTTATCATTAATTCTTACATTATCATAAATGCTTAGATAGCTTTTAGAATTGGAATATTCAGCTTTTCCAGAAAATAATGTACTTTCTTGGTACTTGGCCTTAACATTATCCTCAAACTCCATATCAAAAGTTTGGTTATTATAAACACCTTTGTCAGCCCACACATATAAAGTGGAGTCATCTTTAAAATAAAATATCGCTTTTACAATATTCATAAACACTATTTTTGGATTTTCATCATCTAGGTATGCCTCTTCAGACTTTAATACATATCTATTTCCATTAAGATCTAAACCAGTGTATTCAACATTTAAAAACACATCTTTACTACTAGAAAGCTCCTCTTCACTTTTATTTTGTTCTGTTAACTTTTCTTTAAGGGATTTTGATACTATTGCCTCTTCCTCTTTAGGACTTTGACCGTAATAAGTTAAATAAATTAATAATAATCCCAAAAATAATAGAACAAATTGAATAATTCTTAATTTTTTTCTTCTTTCAATCATTTAAGTCCATGCTGTAAAAGAGAGTGAATATGAACTATTCCTTTAAGTTTCTTTTTATTCTTTTTAGAGTAAACTAGTAGACTAGTAATCTTTTTACCATTCATAATAGATAAAGCTTTGGAAGCTAAAGTATCTTCATTTACTACGATAGGATTTTTTGACATAAATTTTTCTACTTTTTCGTTAGAGGAGTAATATTTCATACTTCTTCTCGCATCTCCGTCAGTTAGAATTCCTTTTATAAAATTATTTTTTGTTATAACAACTAAACCTAGATTTTTTTTATTTATAATTTTAATTGCTTCTGAAATTTTTCTTTTAAAATTTACAGTTGGAAGTTTTTTACCAGTAATCATTATATCTTTCACTGACATTAATGATCTACCAATATTTCCTCCAGGATGAAAAACTTTAAATCTCTCTTTAGAAAATTTCTTTTTATGCATTAGAGCTATAGCCAAACAATCTCCAAACAAAAGAGTTATACTAGTTGAAGTTGTAGGAACCATTTTTGTCGGATCAGCCTCGCTTACTTGTGGAATAAGTATTTTTAAGTCACTCGCTTTTAAAAGAATACTATCTTTTTTTGATGAAACACCAATTACTTTGATGTTAAATCTATTTGCATACTTTAATAAATTATTTAATTCAGCTGTGTTACCAGAATAAGAAAAAACTAATAACACATCTTTTTTTTCAATTTGGCCTAAATCTCCATGATTGTAGTCAGGACTTAAAAAGAAAGAAGGTACCCCCACAGAAGATAAAGTTGAAGAAATTTTTTTTGCTATAATACCACTCTTACCGATACCAGCTGTAATTAACTTCCCCTTACAATTTGAAATTAAGTCAGCCGCTTTAACAAAATTTTTATTAAAAACTGAATTTATTTTTTTTAATTCACGAATTTGTACTGATGCAGATTTCTTTGCAATTTTTATATAATTAATTTTTTTCATTAATGTTCAAAAATATCAAACTTAAATCCATTTTGATCGAGCTCAATTCTAGTGCTTAAAAACTTAATACAACTTTTAAATAAATCCATTCGATTTTCCCGAATAAGCATTTTTTCTAATTCTGATTTAATTTTATGCAAATAAATAACATCATTAGCAGCATACTCTAATTGTTTGTCTGAAAGATCATTAATATCTTTATTCCAATCACTACTACCTTGGCGTTTATCTAAATTTTTATTACAAAATTCTTGAACAAGATTTTTTAAACCGTGCGCGTCTGTATAAGTTCTAACTATTTTCGAAGCAATTTTAGTATCAAAAATATTATTTAATTTACACTTTAAAAAAAATTCAAGAGCACTTTTATCAAATCTTAAAAAATGACCAATTTTAAGTATTTCTTTATTTTCTAAAACTGACACTAAGTTTGGAGCTTTATAAGTTTTTTTATTTGGTTGAATAATAAAAACATTTCCGTTTTCGTCACAAATCTGAATAAGGCTTAGTTTATCTCGTTCAGGTATTTGCAAACCTGTGGCTTCTGTATCAATCGCAATGCTATTCTTTAGTGTGCTAGCTATCTCTGAAGTTATGTCCTCTTTAATCTTAGTTATTTTCATATATAGTTTCTAAATATCATGAAAAATCAAATTTGCACAATTTTAGGTGGTGGTGGTTTTATAGGAAGATATCTTGTTCGAAATTTGACCAAGAAAAACTACAGATGCATCGTTTCTACAAGAAATGCTTTTCAAAAAGGGTATTTAAAGACTCAAGCCACACCAGGCTCTATAGAGCTCATTGATTGGAATTCTAATAATTTTGATGAATTAAAAGAGTCAATAAATAACTCTGATGTTGTAATTAACTTAATCGGAATTCTTTATGAGAATAGAAAACAAAAATTTATGAAAATTCATAGAGATATACCAGAAGCAGTTGCAAAAATATGTGCTCAATCAGATGTAAAAAAATTCATTCAAGTAAGTGCAATAGGCGCAAATGAAAATTCAAAATCTTTATATCAAAGATCAAAATTTCAAGGAGAGTTAAAAGCACTAACAAATTTTAAAAATACAGTAGTCATAAGACCAAGTGTTGTGTGTGGCACAGAAGATAATTTTACAAACTTGTTTTCTAAATTAAGTTTTTTACCTGTCATACCCGTAGTTGGCATAAACTATAAATTTCAACCTATATTAGTTACAGATGTAGCTGATGCCATTGTCAAAGCAATTGAAGCAAAAGATAATCATGGAAAAATTTATGAAATAGGTGGGCCTAAAATTATAAGTTTTGGTGATATGGTAAAATCAATTACGAAAACATTAAACAAGAAAAGATTTGTTGTTGAAATGCCGATGCCAATTGCAAAAATTCAAAGTAGCGTTATGAGTTTGCTTCCAATACCTCCAATATTAACTCGAGACCAATGTGAAATATTATCGGAGGCAGATAATGTTGTTTCAAATAATCATCTAACATTACAAGACCTTAACGTAAAACCATCTGATGTTGAGGAAGCGATGAAAAAATGGTTATGGAGATTTAGAGATGGTGGACAGTTTGCAAAAGCACAATGAAAAGCATTAGTTTATTATCAGGATATATCTTTTTAATTTTAGCAACCTTAACTGGTATTACTTCAAATAGTTTCTTAAAAACTACAGAAGGCTTTACTAAACTTGGACCAACTATTTTCTGTGTAGCAAATATGTTTATTTGTATATTCTGTCTTTCCAAAGCTATGAGCGTTATCCCTGTAGGT
The DNA here is from genome assembly GCA_902517535.1 of uncultured Pelagibacteraceae bacterium. Taxonomy (GTDB): domain Bacteria; phylum Pseudomonadota; class Alphaproteobacteria; order Pelagibacterales; family Pelagibacteraceae; genus Pelagilacustribacter. Next base: position 30,943 of record CABYCK010000002.1, read on the forward strand.
TTCACTTATGCAACCTATGGAGCTCTTACAATTACAGCAGTTACTCTGTTTGGAATTTTAAAATATAATCAATCACCAAATATTTACGGTACATTAGGTTTAATTTTGATTATCTCAGGCGTGTTATTATTAAATATTTTTGGAAGGGTAAAATAGAATTGATGACATTATTATTTTTATCTTTAGCAGTTATTATTGCCATCATTGTAATTGCAGTATCAGCAAAACATATTAAAAAAGGATTTGAAGCTAGAAGCGAAGTGAAAGATCAACAAAGAAATGAGAATGTCAGCCAAGAAGATGAGGAGATTTTAGATAAGTTGAAAGATAAAAATTTATCTCCTGAAGATCTCAAAAAAATTTATGAAGATCTCCAGAAGAAAAAATAGTCTTGATGATTAATATAATCCCTTAGGAATTATAAAGTAATGAATTGCTAGCACTATTGCTACCGAAACACTTAAACCAAATATCATTTTCACAAAGTCTTTTCCTATAAGTGGAAACACATATTTGAATTTATAGTCCTTATTCATTGTAGAAATTGCCAGCTCTCTTCCGCATAGTAAACCAACAAATACCCATGTTGTTGACATTGGAAGATCGTTCAGTTCTTTAAAGTAAAAAAGAACGGCAGCGTATATTACGTTAATAATAGTAGCTGAACGAGCGTATCTTGTTCCTGTTTTTTCCAGAACCACTTTTTGTATTGGACCACCTTTAATGTAAAAGATGTAAAAAAGAAGAGCGGTAAAATATGTTAATACAATTAAAAGTAATGATAAATCTAATTGTCTAGGTAAGTACACAGCAATGTTTGCAACATCATGTGATAACCAAACCCACCATAACCAACCTGATGATACCCAAACTGCATTACGCCAAAATGCAATCCATGTTTCACCTTTAACTTCATCTAATTTCTCATTAATAAATTTAGAAACCGCTATCCAACTGATGTAAGCAACTGTTGCTGCTATACCATAACCCACTATACTTTTTACAAGCATTTTCTCTAAAACTATTGTTGAGGCAAATGCAGATAAAACTAAAAAAGTTGTAGATACTGGAATACCAATTCTTGTAAGTAACAATAGAATTGCTGGAGCGACCGCGTGGTACCATTGAATTTCTTGGAAAGGTATTCTTGTTAATCTTCCGTAAGAAATATCTCCGTCATAACTGTACCAACCCCAAGTTATCGCAAAAATCATTACTAGAGAGGCAGCACTTGCTAATGTGTACCATTTGAACCATTTTTGCTTTGAAGCAATAAATGTTCCGAGTGTTTGTATAGAGTCGTTAGCGATTACACTGTAACCTGCTAACCCGAACCCTATAATCGTGTATATTAAAGTAAGTTCCATTTTATTTCCTTTTTGTCATTTTTATATTGTTATTCTTGACATCCGAATCGTCATTCTTAATGAAAGTTTTAAATGATGTTAAAAATTAATCTACTAAAGAATTTATTTTTATTTTTTTTTGTATGGGGTTTGGATTGTTTATAAAAATTTTTTGAGTTTTTGCAAACTAATTAACTGTTGGTAAACTAATTTATTCTATAAATTTGATAATATTATATTTCAAAAATTTACATAAAAAAAAGGTAGTTTCACACGTGCATTTCACGGGATTATTTTTTGAAAAAAATTTTCTGAATTATAAATAAAGCTAATAAGGCACCGAGTATTTCTGCAAAAATATAAGTAGGTGTGTTTAAATAATTTATACCTGTAAATGTATCAGTAAAAGTTCTTGCTAATGCAACCGCAGGGTTAGCAAAAGAAGTTGATGAAGTAAACCAGTACCCAGCAGTAATATAAGTTGCAACGGATGCAGCCACTGCAACAGTACCATTCTTAAGCGAACCAAATATTATAAAAATCAAACCAAAAGTAGCTATAAGTTCGGCAATAAAAATATTAACCCCAGGTCTAGCTTTTCTTGATAACTCTATAAGGGGTAAATCAAACATAAAATTTGCAAGCATTACTCCTAATAAGCAACCTAAAATTTGTGCACTTATATAAGTAACTATTAAATCTTTTTTAATTTTTTTTGTAAAATACATTGCCATTGTGACCACAGGATTAAAATGAGCACCTGAAATATTAGCAATTGAACTAATTAAAACAAATAAACCCGCTCCAGTAGCCAGTGTATTTGCTAATAACATGACTGCAAAGTCCCTAGTTAAATTCTGAGCCATTATCCCAGAACCAACAATGACCATGACTAAAAAGGCACTACCTATAAATTCACCTATAAATATTTTATTTTTCATTAAAATAGCAATTGATAAAATCCAACCATAAATAAAGGTATCTGTAATCCAAAGTTTGTAAGAATAGCTTTATCCTTTGATAAAAAACCAGCTATCGTCCAACCTACAACTCCAGCACCATGAAACATGATATTTATTGGATACATATTTAAGTTAGTTAATAAGATACCTGTTAAAACTAAAAAAGTACTTAACCATTTAAGGTATTTTTTAACGAAATTCATAAAACAAGATTGTTAACCTGCTGACTTAACTTTTTTCTCAATAATCTCTGGGATATCTTCATCCAGATCGTCTTCTTTTTGATTTTTAGGTTGAAAAGCGTACAGCACATGTAGTTTACAGTAAGGGAATTCACCCTCAGGCTTTCTTCCACAAAAATAGAATTTTTCCTCATTAGGGTGACCTATTGGCCATTTACATGTCTCCTCTGAAAGTTCCTCTAAAGATTTAGGATTTTCAGCTTCAAAATTTTTATCTAATAAAATCGATTGAAATTTAGCTTTTCTAGACATTGGAGCGGGTGATCGCTTAACAATCTGCTTATTATCTCTAGATTTGCTTAAATTTGACTGTTTAGACGGCGCCCTTGCTTCTAAATTTAATCTATGAGCCTTACCTATAACCGCGTTACGGGTTGTGTCACCTAGTTTTTCAGCTATCTGACTAGCTGTATGACCTTTAGACCAAAGCTCTTTTAATTTTTCAACTTTCTCGTTAGTCCAACTCATAGTATAAATTTGCTATATTTAGTATTTTTATAATGAATAAAACATAATGTTGTAGTTTAAAACATTAAAATAATGAAAGGCTGTTAATAGGTTTAGTTTTGCACAGTTTTTTTAAATAAGAGGTTATAAGACTATCAATGGTTGAAAAGACAAAAAAATATAAGATTGGAAAAAGAAGATTCGGTTTAATTAACTGGGTTGGAGCGTGGACATTATATCAAAAAGAAGTTTTAAGATTTCTTATTGTTTGGATACAAACTATATTTTCTCCATTAGTTTCCTCGCTTCTATTTTTAATGGTTTTAACTTTAGCAATCGGATCCGATAGAAGTAACGTATTAGGTGTGCCTTTTATAACTTTTTTAGCTCCAGGTTTAATAGCTATGCAAGTGATTCAACAGGCATTCTCACATTCCTCTTCAACATTTATGATAGGCAAAATACAAGGGAACATTTTAGATCTGCTTTATGCCCCTCTATCAGCTACAGAAGTAACTATTTCAATTTCTTTAGCTGCAGCTACTAGAAGTTTTATGATAGCAATAGTTTCGATTATAACTTTTTATATAATTATCGATATTCAAATTAAATACTTTTTCCTACTCTTTCTGTTCACTTTTCTCACTTCATTTATTTTAGGAAATATAGGCATCATATCAGGCTTGTGGGCAGAAAAATTTGACCACCAAGCTACTATTACAAATTTTGTAATAGTTCCTCTATCTTTTCTTTCTGGCACTTTTTATTCTATCGAAAGACTTCCAGATTTTCTTAAAAAAATTAGCGAAGTAAACCCATTTTTCTACATGATTGATGGCTTTAGATTCTGTTTTATCGGCCAATCAGATGGATCTATAAAAGTTGGAATAATATACTTACTGATCCTAAGTATTTTGAGCTGGTTAGCAGCTTACATTTTATTTAAAAGAGGTTATAAGATTAAAACTTAGAAAAATGAGCGCTATATTAAACACATATAATAGGAAAAAAATTTCCTTTAAAAGAGGAAAAGGAAGTTTTTTGTATGCCACTAATGGAAAAAAATATTTGGACTTCTGCGCTGGAATAGCTGTTTGCAGTCTGGGGCATGCTAATGATTACTTAATTAGATCTATCAACAAACAATCTAAAAAATTGTGGCATGTTTCAAATGTCTTTACTATTCCAGAGCAAGAAAAATTAGCAAAAAGACTTACTCAAAAAACTTTTGCTGACTACGTATCTTTTTGCAACTCTGGAGCTGAAGCGTCCGAGGCAGCAATAAAGTTTGCAAGAAGATATTTTTACTCAAAAGGACAACCAAGAAAAAATAGAGTACTTTGCATAAACAATAGTTTTCATGGAAGAACTATTGCAGCAATATTTGCCAGTAATAGTAAAAAGGCAACTGAAGGTTTTGGACCGAAAGTCGATGGCTTTGACCATTTTAATTTTGGTGATCATAAAAGTCTTGAAAAAGCTATAACAAAAAGAACAGCTGCAATTATGGTTGAAACAATTTTAGGTGAAGGTGGAATTAAAGTTATTCCTGATGTATGCCTTAAAGGTTTAAGAACATTATGCAATAAGAAAAAAATATTACTTATTCTTGACGAAGTACAATGCGGAGTAGGAAGAAGTGGTAAATTTTTCGCTTTTGAGGACGCAAAAATTAAACCAGATATCGTACCAATAGCAAAAGGAATAGGTGGTGGTTTTCCAATAGGTGCTGTTTTAGTGAATAAAAAAGTTGCCTCCGGTATTAAGCCTGGAATCCACGGATCAACATTTGGTGGCAATCCATTAGCAATGAGCGCTGGAAACGCAGTTATGGATATAATGTTTAAAAAAGGTTTTTTAAAAAATGTAAGTAAAAATGGAAAATATTTTATCTATCAACTTAATAAAATTAAAAAAAAATATCCTAGAATTATTAAAGAGGTAAGAGGCAAAGGCTTATTAATCGGACTTTGTCTTCATTGTAACCAAGCCAAATTTATTCAAAAACTTTTAGATAATAATTTATTAACAGTTAGAGCCTCAGAGAATGTTGTCAGACTTTTGCCTCCTTTAAATGTTAAAAGAAAAGAATTAGATTTAGCCTTAAAAATCCTAGAAAAAGTTTGCGAAAATTACAAATGAAAAATTTTATTAATATTGCTGATTTATCCTCTAATGATTTAATGTCAATCTTAGAAGAAGCAAAGAAAAGAAAAATAAAAAGAAAAGGTTTTAATAAGTCTGCACCAGATGATGACAAACCTTTTGAGGGAAAATCAATGGCCATGATTTTTGAAAAACCTTCAACAAGAACAAGAATGTCTTTCGATATAGCCGTTAAACAACTTGGTGGATCTACAATTATTCTTAATCCTGACGGAATTCATTATGGAAAAGGAGACGAAACATTAAAAGATACAGCTAAAATTTTAACCGAGTATGTAGATATTGTAATGCTAAGAACTTCAGAACACAAAAATTTAGAAGAATTTGGAAAACATTTGGAAATCCCTATTATCAATGGTCTTTCGGATCAAAGTCATCCATGTCAAATTATGTCTGACATAATGACATTTGAAGAAATTAAAGGTCCTATTAAAGAAAAAACGATATCTTGGATAGGAGATGGAAATAACAATATGTCAAACTCATTAATAGAGGCAGCTGGAAAATTCAATTTTAATTTAAAGATAGGTTGTCCAAAAAAATATTCGCCAGATAAGAGAATATTAAAATGGGCAAAAAAAAATAAAGTTAATCTTCTAGTTACACATAAACCTGAGTTGGCTGTAGCAGAGTCAGATTGTATTATGACTGATAAATGGGTCTCAATGAATGACAAGGTTAATAAAAAATTGAAAAAAAAGAATTTAAAGAATTATCAAGTAAATAAAAGATTAATGAGTCTTGCGAAATTAGATGCAATTTTTATGCACTGTCTGCCAGTAGGAAGAGGCGAAGAGGTTACAGATGAAGTAATTGATGGAAATAAATCTGTAGTATGGACTCAGGCGCTTAACAGAATTCATGCACAAAAAAGCATAATTAATTGGTGCCTAGGTTTAGGGTAAAGGCTTTGGACTGCTACTTTTAGAGTTCATAAACAGTATAACTGAAGCTCTGTCTTTTTCTTTTCTTAAACCTGCAAATGCCATTTTTGTTCCTTTAATATATGCCTGAGGTTTAATTAAATAAGAATTCATTTCTTCAAAAGTCCATTCTTTACCGTAAGCAACCATTGCTTTTGAATATTTGTAATCTCCTATTGTACCAGCTTTTCTTCCTATCACGCTCCATAGATTAGGACCTATCATGTTTTTACCATCAGTTGCTATCATATGACAGGCACTGCATTTCTTAAAAACTTTTTCACCATGAGCTAGGTCACCCATTGCTAGTAATTGTTTGATATCGACTTTTTCTTGAATTTTTGTTTCTGATACAGCCTTAGATGTCGTAGAAGTTTCTAAACCCTCAATTTTATAAGCAGTCTCTTTAGGTTTATCTACATGAAAAAGAACATCAGCGAATTTTCCAATACCTATAACGATAAGCGCTGTAAGTAGAATAGCTGCAATGATTTTATTTATTTCAAAACTATCCATAATTTTGATAAAACTTAATGACGTATAACACGACTACATAAAAAAAACTTAAAATTACTTTAAATTTTTTGCGTCTTTGAGACGCATAATTATGAACAAAATTGCGATAATAATACCATCTAGGCTAGACGCCCAAAGATTTCCAAACAAACCTTTAAAACTTATAAACAATAAAGAGATGATTTTGCACGTACTTGAAGTTGCTTATAAATCAAATTTAGGAGAGGTATATGTTGCAACCCCCGACCAAAAAATAATAGATTTAATAAAAAAATTTGGAGGAAACGCAATCAAAACGTCAAATGATCATCAAACAGGAACAGATAGAATATTTGAAGTTTTTAAGAATACCTTAAATAACAAACCTGACATCATTGTAAACCTGCAGGGTGATATGCCTAATTTAGATCCAGAGGTAATATCAAAACTTGTTTTTTATATGAAAGAAAAAAAATGTGACATTGGTACTTTAGCTAGTGATTTTAGAACAAAAAATGAAATTACAAATCCTGATGTAGTTAAGGTAGCAGTCAAAGAAAAATTTAATAACAATATATTTCAAAATGCTTTAGATTTTTTTAGGTTAAGTGATGATCCTCCTCATAATTTATATCACCATATTGGCATTTATGCTTTTACTAACAAAGCTCTTGAAAAGTATGTTAATTTAAAAAGATCTAAGCTCGAGCTAGATAGAAAGCTTGAGCAACTTAGAGCTTTAGAAAACAATATGTCAATTCATGTTGGATTTGTAAAAACATTTCCACTAAGTGTTGACACTGAGCAAGATCTAAACGAAGTTAGGAAAATTTTGGAAAAAAAATGAAAAATTTAAAAATTGCAATTCAAGGCGAACTTGGAGCTTATTCGCATATAGCTGCAAATAATTTATTTAAAGATCCAGAAATTAAAACTTGCACGACATTTGAGGAAACTTTTAAGAAAGCTTTTGATGATGAAAATTATAAAATCATAATTCCAATTGAAAATTCTCTAGCCGGTCGAGTTGCGGACATACATTACTTATTACCTAAATACAAACTTCAAATTCATGGTGAATATTTTTTAAATGTTGAGCATAATTTGCTTTGTAAGCCAGAAGCAAAAATAGAGGATATAAAATATGTTAGAAGTCATGCTCAAGCTATCGGACAGTGTCAAAATTTGATAAATAAAAAAAAATTCCAGTCTATAATTTCTGCAGATACGGCTGGATCAGCAAAAGATTTAGCAAAAGGAAATGATAAAACTATTGCAGCTATAGCTTCAGAGCTGTCAGCTAAAATATATAATTTGAAAATATTAGAAAAAAATATAGAAGACGAAAAAGGAAATGTCACTCGTTTTTTGATTATGGGAAAAAATCCGTTACAACCAGAATTTTCAAATGAAAAAAATTTTATCACGAGCTGTATTTTTAGATTAAAAAGTGAACCATCAGCTCTTTATAAATGTCTAGGCGGTTTTGCAACAAATCAAATAAATTTAACAAAACTTGAAAGTTTTTCTGTTAAAAATACTTTTGATCAAGCAAACTTTTATTTAGATTTAGAAGGACACCTAGATCAACCTGGAGTTAAGAAGTCTATGGAAGAACTAGGCTTTCATACAGAAACTCTTGATATTCTAGGAGTTTATGAAGCATCAAAATTCAGGCAAAAATAGTCCACAAAATTTAAATCTACCCTTGTAGTAATTAAATTGATCTTGATATACTCATATTGAGGTTGGCATCAGGTGGATGTTTCATAAACCCGGTCAGGTCTGAAAAGAAGCAGCCGTAGTGAAAATTATTCAGGTTGTTGCCTGCCTCTTAAAAATGACAAATAAAATTTTAGCACTTAAATATAGACCGCAAGAGTTTAAAGATTTAATTGGTCAGGAAGTAATGTCTCAGACTATTACCAATGCGATTAAACTTGGTAAAACTCCGAACGCTTATCTACTAACTGGAATAAGAGGTGTTGGAAAAACTACAACAGCAAGACTAATTGCTAAAGCTTTAAACTGCAGCAAGGATTTTTCTAAAGGAGAAAAATGTAAAACCGATGAATATTGTCATTGCTCTGAAATTATCAATTCAAATCATATGGACATTTTAGAAATGGATGCTGCTTCAAAAACTGGTATAGATGATATAAGAGAATTAATTGAAAACTCAAAATATAGCCCCACTAGCGCTAAGTATAAAATATTTATAATTGACGAGGTTCATATGCTTTCCAAGCAAGCTTTTAACGGGCTACTAAAAACTTTAGAAGAACCTCCGCCGCGACTAAAATTTATTTTAGCTACAACAGAGGCAAGAAAAATACCCGCAACTATACTATCGAGGTGCCAAAGATTCGACCTTAAAAGAGTAAGCTTAGCGGAAATTTCAAAACTTTTAAAAGAAATTTCTTTGAAAGAAAAAGGAAAAATTTCAGAAGATGCAATCAAGCTGATTGGCAGAACATCAGAAGGTTCAGTTAGAGATGCCATATCTTTATTAGATAGAGCTCTTATATCAAAACCAAATCTTCAAAACAAAACTATCGAAGAAGAAGATGTTCGAGAAATGCTTGGATTAGCCGATAGAAGTAAAATTATCGAGTTGTTTAAAGAAATATTATGCGGAGAAGAAAAAAAATCATTATCGATTTTAAAAGAACTTATAGATCAAGGAATAGATGCAAAATTATTTTTAAATGATATTTTAGAAATAATCTATCTCTTTAGTAGAAGATTAAATTTAGGCCCAATCGAGAAAGATATGACAATCTCAGAGTCCGAAATTCAATTAATTGAGAAATATTCAAAAAATATTGACATGCATGACATAGGTCTATTTTGGCAATTAACTATAAAAACAATAGATGATTTAAAGGTTGTGGGAAATGAAAATTTAACAATGGAAATGTTTGTAATGCAACTCCTTCATCTAAAAAATATTGAAAATAGAAAAGAAATTTCTGAAAATAATGTAACAAAAAATTTAGATGAAAGTTTAATAGGTGAAAATTTATCTGAAGAAGAAAATAAAAAAGACTTTACAAAACAAGTAAAAAACCAATTAAAAAATATAGATCAAGTAAAGTCAAATCCTGTAAAAAATCTATCTCCAGAAGCTAAACAAATAAAAATAGAAATTAAAAACTTTCAAGACTTAATAGACAATGCTCAAAAGGATAAAGAAATTGAACTAAAATATGATCTAGAAAGAAATGTAAAACTTGTTAGTTTTAACAAAGGGAAAATTGATATTAGTTTCAATGAAAAATTAAATAAAAATTTCATCAAAACTCTTACAGATAAATTATTGCAATGGACCGGTGAAAGGTGGATAATTTCTTTAAGCAAGAATGATAATATAAAGAGCTTATATGAAAAAAATATTGAAGAAAAATCAAATAAATTTAATGAATTTAAAAAAACTAACAAAGCTAGGGAATTTTTTAAGTCATTTCCCGACGCTAAATTGATAAATATTTCAGAGGATAATAATGAATAATTTTGATGACATGTTGTCAAAGGCTAAAGCAATGCAAGACAAAATGAAACAAGTACAAGAACAGATTAAAAATATAGAAGTTGAAGGCATTGCTGGAGGAAATTTGGTCAAAGTTATTTTGACAGGTGAATACGAATTAAAATCAATAGAAATAAGTGAAGAGGCAAAAAAAGAAGATCAACAAATTATTAATGATTTGATAATTGCAGCTTATAATAATGCGAAACAAAACTTAAAAAAAAAATCTTCAGAAGAACTTTCTAAAGTAACAGGTGGATTAAACCTGCCTTTTGATTTAAAATTGCCTTTCTAATGGATAATAATATTCCTGAAATTGATGAATTAATTAAACAATTTGCAAGGCTACCAGGCCTGGGCCCTAAGTCAGCCAAAAGAATAATACTTAAACTCATTCATAATAAAGATGGCATGGTTAAACCTCTGGCAAAGTCTTTAGCCCAAGTATATAAAAATGTTGTAAGATGCGATGATTGCGGGAATTTAAAAATTATAAATAAAATTTGCATATGTTCAGACGAAAATACATATGATAAAATTTGCGTTGTTGAAAATTTAGCAGATATGTGGGTTATAGACTCAGCAAATATTTACAAAGGTCATTATCATATTCTAGGCGGAACTCTTAATTCTGGAGAAAATTATGATCAAAAAAATTTATTGATAGACTCTCTTGTTAAAAGAATAAAAAAAAATAATCTTAAAGAAGTTATCATAGCAACAAGTGCAACCGTTGAAGGTCAAACAACGGCTCACTACATTGAAGATACTGTTAAAAACGACAAGATAAAAATTACAAAATTGGCACAAGGTCTGCCAGTTGGAGGTGAAATAGAACAGCTCGATGATGGAACATTGTTTTCAGCTTTTAAAAATCGCGTTCCGGTAACTTGATTTTAAGAGGAGATCTTTTTCTCTAACCTTTTTTGATGTAACAAAGGTTCAGTATATCCAGAAGGTTGGATTCTACCTTTAAACACAAGATCGCAAGCAGCTGAGAATGCTATTGAATTGTCGAAATCTTCCGACATCTTCTTATAATTAGGATCATTTTTATTTTGATTATCAACAATTTTAGCCATTTTTTTCATAACTTCCATTACTTGTTCTTTATTACAAACATCATGATGTAACCAATTTGCTATATGTTGAGATGATATTCTTAATGTAGCTCTATCTTCCATTAAACCAACATTATTTACATCTGGCACTTTAGAGCAACCGACACCTTGATCAATCCATCTAACCACGTATCCCAAAATTCCTTGAGCATTATTTTCTAATTCTCGATTAATATCTTCAACAGACCAATTAGGTCTATCGGATTTTGGTATTTCAAGAAGATTATCTAATTTTGTTTTGGCTCTGGTTTTAATTTTTTTTTGCTCTTCAAAAACATTAATTTTGTGATAATGCATAGCGTGGAGTGTTGCTGCAGTTGGAGAAGGGACCCACGCACAATTAGCTCCAGATTTTAGATGTCCAATTTTTTGTTCCATCATATCTTTCATTTTATCCGGCATGGCCCACATACCTTTACCTATTTGGGCTTTACCAGAAAAACCACAACTTAAACCAATGTCAACATTCCAGTTTTCATATGAATTAAGCCAAGTAGATTTTTTCATCTCGCCTTTAAAAATCATTGATCCGGCTTCAAAAGATGTATGCATTTCATCTCCAGTTCTGTCCAGGAATCCTGTATTAATAAAAACAATTCTATCTTTTACTTGTCTTATACACTCTTTTAAGTTTACTGTAGTTCTTCTTTCTTCATCCATTATTCCAACTTTGATAGAGTATCTTTTAATTTTTAAAGCATCTTCTACTTTTTCAAATAAATTATTTGTAAAAGCCACTTCTTCTGGGCCATGCATTTTTGGCTTAACTATATAAAATGAACCAGTCCTAGAATTATTTTTATTTTTAAAATCATGCAAGGCACAAAGTGTAGAAATAAAAGCGTCCAATATACCTTCGGGAATTTCAGAGCCATCTTTCAATATGACTGTAGGGTTGGTCATTAAATGCCCCACATTTCTATTAAGCATTAATGCTCGACCATGTAATTTTAATTTCGGTCCTTCTTTTCCAGTATATTCTCTATCCGAGTTCAATTTTCTTATGAATTTCTTTCCTCCCTTTTTCATTTCGTGAACTAAATTACCTTTCATTAGTCCCAACCAATTTCTATAACATTTAATTTTATCATCAGCATCAACAGCAGCTACAGAGTCTTCGTTGTCTATAATTGTTGACAAAGCAGACTCAATTACAACATCAGATATATTGGCTTTATCATTTTTTCCGATAATATTATTTGGATCTACAATAATATCTATATGAAGATTATTATTTTTAAATAAAATAGATTTTGGATTGGATTTTTCTCCATTATAGCCAATAAATTGATTTTTATTTTTCAATTGTTTTTTATTCTTGCCAAAGAAGAATTGAACTTCGTTATCATCTATTACAATCTTGTCAATTTTTTCCCAACTACAATTATCTAAAGGCAACGATTGATCAAGAAATTGCCTTACATAAGAGATTACTTTCCCCCCCCGATCAGGATTATAACTTCCGCCTTTTTCTCCTGATATTACATCTGTTCCGTATAGAGCGTCATATAAACTTCCCCATCGAGCGTTAGCTGCATTAAGTGCGTATCTGGCATTATCTACCGGTACCACTAATTGTGGTCCAGCAATTAGTGCAATTTCTTCATCCACATTAAGGGTGTTAATATTAAAATCCTCTTTTTCATCTACAATATAAGAAATAGATTTTAGAAAGTTTTTATATTCATTTTTGTTAAAAATCTTATTTTTATTTGCTAAGTGCCACTCATCAATTTGCTTTTGTATAGATTCTCTTTTTTTAATTAAATTTTTATTAATAGGGGCTAATTCTTGCACAACATCAGAAAAATTTTTCCAAAAATCATCAGGACCAATATTTAAGCCTGGTAAAATTTCTTCGTTTACAAAATTTAAAAAATTTGTATTAATTTTTAAATCGTTTTTAATTGTATAAGTCATAATGCACCAATTTTTACCCCATCTGTATTGGTACCTGAGAGATTTACTCCTTCGGTGAGATTCTATCCCTTTCCAGATCTATGTTTCTTACGGTCCTTTTGCCTGAGAGTTTCCGGGGTGGTTGCTCCTTCGGCGCTATAAATTAATAGTCTCTCCCGTTTTTTTTATGATAAGTACCAAGCTAGCACATAAAGTCAAATGTTAATTAATTTAAAAATATATCGTCAATTTATTGACTTATTTTATATCTATCTGTGGTAGTATTGAAATTATAACTAATATGAAAAATTATTTAGAATTTGAAAAAGAAATTAAAAATTTAGAAGAAAAGGTTGAAAACCTGAAAAGCCCATATGGATCAGAGGGCATCTCTGAAGTAGACACAAATAAAATAAAGAAAACTCAAGAAGAAATTAATGAAAAATTAAAACAAACATATGCCAATTTAAATAGCTGGCAAAAAACTTTAGTTGCACGTCATGAAGACAGACCGAAAGCTAATTTTTATATTAAAAAAATATTTTCTCAATTTACTCTATTGTCTGGCGACAGATACTTTGGAGATGATAAATCTGTAATAGCTGGTTTTGGTCTAATCGATAAAAAATCAGTTTTGATAATTGGTCAAGAAAAAGGAGATGATTTAAATTCAAGAATAGAAAGAAACTTTGGAATGATGAGACCAGAAGGCTATAGAAAATGTATAAGGTTAATGAAATTAGCAGATAGATTTCAAATTCCAGTGATAAGTTTTATAGATACACCTGGTGCTTATCCAGGAATTGGTGCGGAGCAACGAGGACAGGCATCAGCGATAGCTAACTCAATAGAACAAAGTATGTCTTTAACTGTTCCAAATATCTCTGTGATAATTGGTGAAGGAGGCTCTGGCGGAGCAATCGCTTTAGCATCTTCAAATAAAGTTATTATGTTAGAAAATTCTATTTATTCAGTTATTTCTCCTGAAGGGTGCGCTTCTATTCTTTGGAGAGATCCAAGCAAGTCACTTCAGGCAGCAGAAGCAATGAAACTAACAGCAAAAGATTTGTTAAAGCTGAAGGTTATAGATGAAGTAATTTCTGAACCGGTCGGAGGAGCTCATAGAGATCCAGATACAATAGCATCAGATATAAAACATGCTCTAATAAAAAGTTTAAATATCTTTAAAGATTTGTCTAAACAAGAAATCTACGATCATAGAAAAACAAAATTCCTTAAAATTGGAAGAGATCAAGGATTTAGTAAATCTTCTAATTTAAGAGACTCAAGTTTAAATTATCAAAAATCAAATTTACAAAAAATTCAAGAGAACCTAATTAAATATAGATTAGTTTATCTAGGGGCTAGTTTAGTGTTGATTGCGGGTTTAATTACATCATTTTTTTAATACTGTTGCAAAAAAGCAATTAAATACTTTTTTTCTTTCAGGTATTGACATTTTGCCTACAAATCTATTTAAGTCTCCGAGTTAGTTAATTACTAACTAAAGTAAACAATAAAGTAAGGAAAAGTAAAAATGAGTACACTTAAAGGTAAAGTAAAATGGTTTAATGGAACTAAAGGTTATGGTTTTATTGAACGAGAAGACAAAGAAAAAGACGTGTTCGTTCACTCTTCAGCTGTAAGAGAAGCTGGTTTAAAGTATTTAAACGAAGGTGATGAATTAACGTTTGAAGTGGAGAGCACGGAAAAAGGTCCTGCTGCAGTAAAATTGCAGAAAACATCTTAATTCTAATTTTCCAAAATGTAAATTAACGGGACACTTAGCTTTAATCAGTTTTTTGTCCCGGTAATTCTTCCTTGAAAAAGACACAATTATTTCTTAAATAGTCGTTGATGATTAACAATTTTAAAATTTTTATACTAAACTTACATTCTCACAGAATGCACGCTAGGCTATTGCTTAGCTAATTCATCAAATAATTTAAATTACAAATTAATTAATAAATAATATAATAAGGAGTAATGCAGCAGTAGCTCAGTTGGTTAGAGCACTAGTTTGTGGAACTAGGGGTCGGTGGTTCGAATCCACCCTGCTGTACCAAAAAATGAAGAAAGATAAAACAAACAAACCTTCAAAAGAATTACCATTAGGGTTTGTTGATAGACAAGAAAAAGAATTACTCGTACGTGATTTTATAATTTCTAATATTAAAGAAGTTATGATTAAGTACGGATTTCAATATCTTGAAACTCCAAGTTTCGAGTATTCTGATAGTATTGGTAAATTCTTACCTGATAAAGACAGACCAGATGAAGGTATTTTTTCATTTCAAGATGAAAATAAATGGTTATCGCTAAGATACGATCTTACCGCACCTCTTGCTAGGTATATAGCAAAAAATTATTTAGAAATTCCAAAACCATTTAAGAGATATCAGTTAGGAACCGTTTGGAGAAATGAGAAACCAGGTCCTGGAAGATTTAGAGAATTTTTACAGTTCGATGCTGACTACGTAGGAACAAAAAGTTTACAAGCAGATGCCGAGTTGTGTGTTATGATTTCGGAAATTCTTGAAAAATGTGGCCTAAACAAATCAGAATATATAATAAAAATTTCATCGAGAAAAATTACTGAAAAATTATTTAACAATCTAAATGTAAACGACACTCAACAGAAGCTTAATGCCTTAAGAGCTTTAGACAAAATTGACAGACTAGGTTGGGAAAGTGTTAAACAATTACTAGGAAAGGGAAGAAAAGATAAATCAGGAGATTTTACCAAAGGAGTAAATTTAAGTTCAGAAAATATAGAAGTTATAGAAAAAGAATTAAAGAAAAAATCACCTAACTCGGAAGACTTAATAGAGATTTTAAAAATATTTAAAGATTATAATTTTAGCAATTATGAATTTGACCCATCTATCATAAGAGGCCTTGAATATTATACTGGCACTATATTTGAGGTAAATTTAAAATTTGATGTTAAAAATAATAAAGGTCAAGTAATTCAATTCGGTTCCATTGGAGGTGGAGGTAGATATGATAATTTAGTAAATAATTTTGGCAATTACGATGCACCCGCAACTGGCATATCTATAGGTTTAGATAGACTAGTTTACGCCTTAATGCAAAAAAAAGAATTTAAAATTAAACAATCTAAACCAGTTGTCATCTGTGTTTTTAATAAAAAATCGATGAAAGAATATATAGGGTTACAAATAATTTTAAGAGAAGCTGGAATTAGTACTGAAATTTATCCTGGCGAGAATAAATTAAAAAAACAAATGGAATACGCAAATAAAATAAAATCCCCTGCCGTTATTCTTTATGGAGAAGATGAAATTAAATCAGGAAAACCAACCTTAAGAAACTTAAGTTCTGGTAAAGAAAAATCAATTGAAATCAAAGAATTAATTAATGAAATCAAAAAAATTATCTGAAGCTATAATTAAAACTTTTAAGAACAACGGTTTTGTATTGTCAGAACCGGATGTCCTATTAGACTCGGAGTATATAATTGAAAGATCAGGAGAAAAATTTAGGAGTTCCATGCTCACATTTGAGAGAGAGGATGGAAAAATTATGTGCTTAAGACCAGATCTAACAGTAGCTTCTTGTATAAATTATTTACAGAACAAGACTTCTTCAAAAATTTATTACTCTGGCCAAGCATACAGAAGATCTAACAATAAAGGTTCTAATTTTATTAACGATCAATTAGGGATTGAAATATTAGGTTCAAAAAATCAAACTCAAGATGATTTCAAGGTTATCAGTACAATTTTAAACTCTGTAAAAAAGATAAAAAATAAAAAAATACAAGTCAAGGTTGGGGATATCAGTTTATTTAAAAGTTTGATCAACGCGCTCGACATGCCTGAAAGATGGAGGCTAAGGTTAATCAGACACTTTTGGAGACCAGATTATTTTGAAGAACTTTTAAAACGACTGGAAAAAAATACAGATATCGATGCAGTTACTTTTGATAGCGATAAAAAGAGATTTTATGAGATGACAAAAGTAGAAAAGGATAAAATTATTGCTGGGAGGACAGTGTCAGAAATTTTAAAAAGGTTTGATAAAAAGATTAAGGATCCAAGATCTTTTAGCGATGGAAAAAAAATTGTTAGGATTATTAAATCCTTCTTAAAGATAAATTGCAAATTGTCAAAATTAGATAATAAATTGTTAGATTTTGCAAAAAATAATAATCTTAAAAAAAATATTTTTAAAGATTTTAAATCAATTCAAAACTTAAAGAAGCTTAATCAAGAAGTGAATTTTATTTCAAATTTTGGCAGAGATGTAGAGTACTACACTGGAATAGTATTTGAAGTTTTTGCAGGTAAGAAAGAAATCGCAAGAGGTGGACGTTACGATGATTTACTTAAAAGTTTAGGAGCTAAAAAAAATATTCCAGCTGTAGGAGCCGCAATTAACTTAAAAAACATATGAAAGATTTAATTACTATAGGCCTCCCCAGCAAAGGTCGACTGAAGGATAAAGCAATAACTTTTTTTGATAACAGTGGTTTGAAAATTTTACAAAGTGAGAAAGAGAGAAATTATTTTGCGACAATAAAAGATAAGCCCAATATTAAGATCATCTTCCTACACGCTAAAGAAATCATTCAAAGATTGGGAGATGGAACTTTAGACCTAGGTATATCTGGATTAGATCTTTTAAATGAGTCTGAAAAAAATTTACGAAATAAAATCAACATTAGACGTAAACTTGATTTTGGAAATGCAAATTTAGTAGTTGCAGTACCAGATGATTGGATTGATGTGCAGACCGTTGCTGATCTCGAAGAAGTGTCATTTGACATTAGGTCTAAAAGAAATACTAGACTAAGAGTAGCAACCAAATATCCAAATTTAACTAATGATTTTTTAATTTCAAAAGGTATTACTCAATATAAGATTATACCAAGTCTAGGAGCCACCGAAACATATCCATTTATTGGTTCAGCTGAGATTATCACCGATATAACCTCATCAGGCAAAACCTTAAAAGATAATAATTTGAGAGTACTTAAGGATGGATTAATTTTAAAATCATCTGCATGCTTATTTATTTCGAAAAACAATAAATCAAATTTCAACTCAATATTTGATAAAATAAAATAATTTATTTGTATGAAATTTAAATTATATAAAAATTCTGAAATATTTATAGTTTGCCCTGCTAATGTTGACACTGGTGGTCCCATGTGCCTTCATCAATTAGCAGATAGATTAAGAAAAAAATTTAAGAAAAAAGTCTACATGAGTTATTTTCCCTATAAATTAAAAAATCCAATTCATAAAAATTACAAACATCTAAAAATACCTTTTACGAAAAAGATTCCAGATTTTAAGAGAAACGTTCTTATAATCCCAGAGTTTTATGAAGCAATAGAAATTTCGAAAAAATATAGAAATATTCAAAAAGGGTTGTGGTGGTTGAGTGTAGATTTTTATTTATACCACAGGTTTATTTATAAAAATAACTCAATTTTAAGATCTATAATAAAAATTCCATATAAGATTATTTATTTAATTAATAAAATCTCATATCATTATTTTGGAAATCTTAGTTTATTTAGATATTTAAAATTGATTTATCTAAATATTCCATTTTACAATGTCTTTAGAATTGAAAATATCGATATTAATTTATCTCACTCTGAGTACCAGTTTAAAACTTTAAAAGATAAAAATATAAATTCTAATTTTTTATCTGACTCAATCAACAATAAGTATATAATAGCAAGTAAGAAAATATCTATTAAGAATAAAAAAGATATTATTTGTTATAATCCGAGAAAAAGCTCAATTTTTTTTGAAAAATTTATAAAATTAAATCCAGACATTAAATTTATTCCTTTAATTGGATTAAATTTAAATCAACTAATTACAATACTTTCTAAGAGTAAGATTTATATGGATTTTGGCTTTCATCCAGGACAAGACCGTTTACCAAGAGAAGCTGCGCTACTTAAAAATTGTATCATAACAAACAAAGAGGGAAGCGCTGCCATTTTTAAAGATTTACCGATTGCTGATGAGTTTAAATTTAATGAAAGAAGAAATAGTAATAAAAAAATTAGAGAGAAAATTGACCAAATTTTTTATTCTTTTCCTAAAGAATTAGAAAAATTTAGGTCTTATAGGAAAATTCTACATTCTCAAGAAAAAAAATACATCGGTCAAATTGCAAATTTATTTGGCTGAGTTTTATCTATGTATTTAGAAGGCTTTAGCAGAGAAGGGATTACATTCCCATTCCACCCATTCCTCCCATGCCACCCATTCCTCCACCCATCGGAGGCATAGCTGGACCAGCGTCTTTTTCCTCTGGTTTGTCAGCAACCATAGCTTCAGTAGTAATTAATAACCCGGCTATTGAAGCAGCATCTTGTAGAGCTGATCTAACAACTTTTGTAGGGTCAATTATTCCTTTTGAAAACATATCTACGTATTCTTCATTTTGTGCATCGTAACCTTGCGATGATTTTTTTCCTTCTAAAAGTTTTCCTACAACCACTGATCCGTCAACACCAGCATTTGAAGTTATCTGTCTAATCGGAGCTTGAAGAGCTTTTTTTACAATCTCAACACCAGCTTTTTGATCGTCTCCTTTTACTTTTAAACCATCTAGATCTTGAGCTGCATAAAGCAAAGCACAACCGCCACCTATCACTACACCTTCTTCAACAGCTGCTCGAGTTGCGTTAAGAGCATCTTCTACTCTATCTTTTCGTTCTTTTACTTCAACCTCTGTGGCACCACCAACTTTAATGACTGCTACACCACCGGCTAATTTAGCTAATCTTTCTTGAAGTTTTTCTTTGTCATAGTCAGATGTAGTTTCATTTATTTCAGATCTAATTTGATTACATCTCGCCTCTATATCTGATTTTTTTCCTTCACCAGCTACCAGAGTACTATTCTCTTTATCGATCTTAACTTTTTTGCATGATCCTAAATCATTAATTTTAACATTTTCTAATTTGAGACCAATATCTTCCGAAATAACTTGCCCCCCAGTAAGAATCGCAATATCTTCTAGCATTGATTTTCTTCTATCCCCAAAGCCAGGCGCTTTTACTGCTACCACCTTTAAACCACCTCTTAATTTATTAACAACTAAAGTAGCTAAAGCCTCTCCTTCAACATCTTCCGAAATAATCATAAGAGGTCTGTTAGCTTGAACTACTGACTCTAAAAGTGGGACCATTGGTTGTAAATTTGTTAGTTTTTTTTCAACTAAAAGAACTAAAGGGTTGTCAAGTTCAGTTGTCATTTTTTCTGTATTAGTTACAAAATATGGCGAAAGGTAACCTCTATCAAATTGCATACCTTCGACTACGTCAAGTTCGGTTTCAACACCTTTTGCTTCTTCGACTGTAATAACACCTTCATTACCAACTTTTTGCATTGCTTTTGAAATCATATCTCCTATGGACTTTTCACCATTTGCTGAAATAGTACCAACTTGAGCAACTTCTTCGTTTGCTTTAACTTTTTTAGATGATGTTTTTAATTTTTCAATTACTTGATCAACTGCTTTATCAATTCCTCTTTTGATGTCCATTGGATTCATGCCAGCAGTTACGTATTTCAATCCTTCGATAACAATTGATTGTGCAAGAATAGTTGCTGTTGTAGTACCATCACCAGCGTTGTCATTAGTTTTACTTGCAACTTCTTTAACCATTTGAGCACCCATATTCTCAAACTTATCGTCAAGTTCTATTTCTTTAGCTACTGAGACACCATCTTTAGTAATTTTTGGTGCTCCGTAAGATTTATCCATTACTACATTACGTCCTTTAGGACCTAAAGTTACTTTAACAGCGTTAGCTAAAGTATTTACACCTTTTAGCATTTTAGATCTTGCTTCTGTATCAAATTTAATTATTTTTGCCATTTCAATCTCCTTTTAAAAGTTATTTTTTACCCTTTGAAATTCCCATTATGTCTGACTCTTTCATAATGCTGTATTCTTTACCGTCAATTTTTACCTCTGTTCCTGACCATTTGCCAAATAAGACTATATCTCCAACTTTTACATCCATCGCAGTGAGCTTGCCGTTTTCATTTTTAGCTCCAGGCCCCACAGCAACTACCTCACCTTCCTGCGGTTTTTCCTTTGCGGTATCAGGAATGATTATTCCACCAGCAGTTTTTTCCTCGCTATCTAAAACTTTAATAAGAACACGATCATGTAATGGTCTAAATTTCATATATTTCTCCTATAAATTTTTGTGTACGCCTGATATGGTTAGTTTTAAGAAAATTTCAAGGGTTATTAGCATTAAAAAATAGGCTAAAACTATGTGTTTTAAGGCCTAATTTCTGATAAAATTGAAATAGGACAGAGAAAATTGAAAAAATTAGAACATCTATCTGAAATATATAGCTCTTACGATACCTTCGTAATAGATTTATGGGGGGTAATGCATAACGGTATAGTTCTAAAAAATAAAGCTATAGAGGCAGTTGATCAATTAAAAAAAAATTCAAAAAAAATTGTATTTTTGTCAAACGCGCCCAGACCTAGTTTTAAAGTGATTGATTTTTTATCCAAAATGAAAATGGACAAGAAGTATCTTTCGAATGTAATGACCTCGGGGGAAGCCGCTATGCATGCTATTAATCAAAAGAAATTTGGAAGAAGTTTTTATCATCTAGGTCCACCTAGAGATACTTCTTTATTTGAAAAAGTAAAAGACAATAGAACAAGTATCGAAACAAGTGATTTTATATTGTGTACTGGATTATTTGATAATCACGAAGAAGATTTAGAATATTATAAAAAGTTTCTAATTAAACATACTTCCAAAATATTTGTATGTACAAATCCTGATTTAGTTGTTCACAGAGGTAATAAAGAGGAATACTGCGCTGGATATATTGCTAAGATATTTGAAAATCTTGGGGGAAAAGTAATTTATTATGG
The DNA here is from genome assembly GCA_902517535.1 of uncultured Pelagibacteraceae bacterium. GTDB lineage: Bacteria > Pseudomonadota > Alphaproteobacteria > Pelagibacterales > Pelagibacteraceae > Pelagilacustribacter. The sequence continues at coordinate 52,983 of CABYCK010000002.1, forward strand.
CAAACCATACAAAGAAATTTACAAAATGTGTTTCGAAGATGATGAAAAAGTTTTAGCAATTGGTGACAATTTGAGAACAGATATTAAAGGAGCAAATAATTTAGATAAAGACTGTCTACTTATTTCAGATGGAGTGCATCGAAAAGAATTTAATAATGAAAGTGAGCTTAAAGCACTTCTAACAAAATATAATGTAAAAGCTAATTATTTTCAAAAAGAACTTCAATGGTAATATGAAAATTTATAATAGTGTCAATTTAAATAAAAAACACTTAGACGGGGTTATAGCTATTGGAAATTTTGATGGAATACATATAGGTCATCAAAAAGTAATTTCTCAAGCCAAAATAAAAGCAAAAAAAAATAGAATACCATTTGGTATAATGACATTTGAACCAGTCCCAGTTATGTTTTTTAATTCAAAAATAAAAAATCACAGAATAAATTCGAATAAACAAAAAATAGATCAATTAAAAAAATTAGGCTTAGATTTTTTAATCATTGTTAAGTTTACTAAACAATTTTCATCACTATCTCCTCAACAATTTATCAAAAAAATTATTTATCAAAAAACAAGAAGTAAATTTTTATATGTCAGTAAAAATTTTAGATTTGGACACAATAGAGAGGGGAATATTCAAACATTAAAAAAATTCGAGAGTTTTTATAATTTTAAATGTATTGTAACAAAACCATTTAAAAAAAATAAAACCATTATATCTTCGACATTAATTAGAAAGAAGATTACTCAAGGTAAAATTGATGATGCTAACAAACTTTTAAAGAGAAAATGGGTTATCAAAGGAAAAGTAATAAAAGGTCAAAAGAGAGGAAGAAAAATTGGTTTTCCAACCTGTAACCTCAAATTAACTGATTATATTGTTCCTCGTCTTGGAGTTTATGCTGTTAATATAAAAGGTTTAAAATTTAACAAAAAAGGTATAGCCAATATAGGTTACAGGCCAACATTTAATGGACAAAATTTGTTGCTAGAAACAAATATATTTGGAATTAACAAAAATTTATATAATAAAGAGATTAGTATAAGTTTTAAAAGATTTATAAGACCAGAAAAGAAATTTAAAAATCTTGAACATTTAGAAAAACAAATAAAAATTGATATAATTCGAGCTAAATAAAAAATTAAAAATGTCTAAAGATACCTTACAACTTCCTAAAACTGCTTTTTCAATGAAAGCAAGTTTACCCTCTAAAGAACCTAAAATTTTAGAAAAATGGGAAAAAAATAGGATTTTTGAAAAACTTAGAAAAAAATCAAAAGGAAAAGAAAAATTTATTTTGCATGACGGGCCTCCTTATGCAAATGGACACATTCATATGGGAACGGCATTAAATAAAATTCTAAAAGATATGATAACACGTTTCCATCAAATGAATGGAAAAGACTCAGTTTATGTTCCGGGATGGGATTGTCATGGGCTACCCATAGAATGGAAAATTGAAGAACAATATAAAAAAAAGAAGAAAAACAAAGATGATATACCAATTAAAGACTTTAGACAGGAATGTAGAGAATTTGCAAAAGGCTGGATTCAAGTACATATAAAAGAATTTAAAAGATTGGGTGTTGTTGGAGATTTTGAAAACTACTACTCTACCATGAGTTATGAAGCGGAAGCTCAAATAGTTAGAGAGTTAGGCAAGTTTCTTTTAGATGGAAGTCTATATCAAGGTTTTAAACCAGTATTATGGTCTACAGTTGAAAAAACCGCTTTAGCAGATGCTGAAGTTGAATATTTAGATCACACTTCAAATACAATTTATGTTGCTTTTAAAATTAAAGATACTAAACAAGAATTTTTAAAAGATGCAAGTATAGTCATTTGGACAACCACTCCTTGGACAATTCCGGCAAATAAAGCTTTGGCATTCAATAGCAATATTGATTATTCAGTAATTGAAATTGACGATTTAAATCATTTTAAAGATAAAAAGATAGTCGTAGCAGAAAACTTGATCGAGTCGATAACTAAGGTTTGTGAAATAGAAAAATATAAAGTTCTAAAAACTTTCAAAGGATCAGATTTTCTAGGAACTGTTTGTTTCCACCCCTTTAATAAAATGAATTTTGATTATGACGTACCGATGTTAGATGCTCATTTTGTAAATCTAGAACAAGGAACCGGCATTGTTCATTGTGCACCCAGCCATGGTCCAGATGATTACAACTTATGTTTAAAAAATAATATACCTTCCCTTTATACAGTTGATAACGCTGGATTATACACTAAAGAAATTCCGTATTTCACAAATACTCATATCTTTAAAGCAGATAGTATTGTTATAGAAAAATTAAAAGAACAAAATAAATTATTAAAAAATGATAAATTAAATCACAGTTACCCTCACTCTTGGAGATCAAAGGCTCCTTTAATTTATAGAGCCACTCCTCAATGGTTTATTTCAATGCAAAAAAATGATCTAAGAAACAAAGCTATTCAAGCTATTAATGATACAAATTTTTACCCTGAAAAAGGAAAAGAACGACTGTTATCTATGATTGAGGGAAGGCCAGACTGGTGTGTTTCAAGACAAAGGGTTTGGGGGGTGCCATTGCCAATTTTTGTTAACAAAAAAACAAAAGAACCTTTAAGAGATCAAAAGGTAATTGATAGAATAGCCTCGATTTATGAGAAACAAGGGTCAGATTGTTGGTTCACAGACAGTCCTGAGGTTTTTTTAGGAAATGATTACGATCCAAATGATTTTGAAAAATTAAATGACATTGTTGAGGTGTGGTTTGATAGTGGATCTACACATAGTTTTGTTTTAGAGAAAAGAAAAGATTTAAAGTGGCCAGCTGACATGTATTTAGAAGGATCTGATCAACATAGAGGATGGTTTCATTCTTCCTTGTTGGAGGCTTGTGGTACTAGAGGTAGAGCTCCCTTTAATAGTATATTATCTCACGGATTCGTAGTCGATGGAAAAGGGTTAAAAATGTCAAAATCAACAGGCAACGTAATTTCACCTGAAGACATTTTAAAAAATTATGGTGCAGATATACTTAGAGTTTGGGTGGCTGCATCTGATTATGCTGAAGATCTTAGAATTGATAAAAGTATTTTAATACAACACGCAGAATCTTATAGAAAGATAAGGAATACGTTTAGATTTATTTTAGGCAATCTTAAAGATAGTTTTAAAGAACAAAATTTTGATAAATTAAATTTCAAGGAATTCGATGAATTGGAACAATATATTTTACATAAACTTTTTGTTATTGATAAATCGGTTAAAGACAGCTTAAAAAATTATAATTTTCACAAATTATATAAAGAGATTCTAAATTTTTGTACCCTCGATCTGTCTTCATTTTATTTTGATATTAGAAAAGATGTTTTGTATTGCGATAGTCTTGACTCCAAGAAAAGAAAAGACTGCATTGTTGTTTTGAACATAATTTTAGAATGCTTATTGAAATGGTTTGCACCAATTTTAGTTTTTACAACTGATGAGATATACAGTTTAATAAAAAATAATGAAGAAAGTATACATGAGCATTCATTTGTAGCCATTCCAAATGAATGGCAAAACGATATCCTTAATGAAAAATGGAATAGATTATTTAAAATCAGACAAGAAGCAAATATAGCTATAGAAGAAAAAAGATCTAAAAAGGAAATAGGGTCTAGTCTAGAAGCAGAAATAGAACTTATAGTAGATCAAAAAAATTTTAATTTACTGGAAAATATAGATCTTTCAGAATATTTTATAACGTCAAAAGCAACTAAAGCTAAAAGTGAGAATGGTGGTGAATTGAAAATTCGAGTAGCTAAAACTAAAGGAATAAAATGTCCAAGGTGTTGGAAAATTCTCGAAAGCGCATGTAAAAGATGTGAGGTTGTGTTGAAGGGTAAGCAAATATAACTTTGATGAAATTAATGGACCAAAAGAGATACTCAGCAGTTTTCCAAAAAAAAAATTTATTTATTTTTGCAATTATAGTTTTTACTTTCTTCTTAGATAGAGTTTCAAAAATAAAGATTCTAAATCTACAGATTAATAATGAGACAATTTTTGTAAATGATTATTTAAATTTAAATTTAGTTTGGAATACTGGGATAGGTTTTGGTTTATTAAGCTCTGACTCTACAATATTTTATAACATAATAACTTTAATTATAGGTTTTGTTATATTTTTTCTAGCTATTTGGATAACAAAATCAAATACCACGGAAAAATTTTTTTTATCACTTATTCTTGGTGGAGCGCTCGGAAATATATATGATAGGATAATTTACTTTGCAGTTCCAGATTTCATAGACTTTCACTACAAAACTTTTCACTGGTTTACATTTAATATCGCGGATATATTTATTACTATTGGAATATTATTAATAATTATTAAAGATTTATTTTTAAAAAATGTCAAAAATTTGTAAAATTATTTCATTGTTTATGATTGCTATGTTCTTGCATTCGTGTGGAGGATCAGATGTTAGAAAAGTTTTAACCAATGAAAAAACAAGAACAACTGATGAATTTTTAGTAAAAAAAAGACAACCTCTTTCTTTACCTCCTAACTTCGACAAAATTCCTAAACCAGGTTCAAACAATGAAAAAAAGGGGAGTCAAGAAAATGAAATTGATAAAATTTTAAAAATAGCAGAGGAAAATGAAGTTAAAAAAAAATCTTCAACAGTAGAGCAATCAATTTTAAATAAAATTAATAAGTGAAAAATAAAATAATCTATAAAAATTTTATTCCAAAAAAATATTTAAATAAAAAATATTCTAAACAAATTGATAAAAAATACAAAAAAGTTATAGCAAATTTAATACAAAACTTTAAATACGAAAAAGATGCAACTCATTCATTGAGCAAAGATTTTAAATTTAGTTTTAACGAAAATCATTTAAGAAAATTTAAAAAATTTAAAATAGTCGTGGTCGTTGGCATGGGCGGGTCAACATTGGGCTCACAAGCAATATATTATTCCTTAAAAGATAAAATAAATAAAAAATTTATATTTTTCGACAATTTAGATGAAAATAAAATTAAAAGTTTTAAAAAAGATTACGCTCTTGATAAAATTCTTTTTTTAATAATTTCTAAATCAGGTAACACGATTGAAACTATTTCAAATTTAGTGACTTTAAAAATATTAAAAAAAAATAAAAAGAATATAATAATAATTTCAGAAAAAAAGAACAATGGATTATATTTAATTTCAAAAAAAATGAATCTATTTCACATAGAACACAAAGATTATATAAGTGGAAGATTCTCTGTTTTTTCTGAGGTCGGTATGATCCCAGCGTATTTAATGGGTATTAATTTGAAATCTTTTAAAAAAAATTTATTAAATAATTTAAAAATTCAAAATAATAAATTTTTAAAAGAAAGCTCAAAAAAAATGGCTAATATCATTAAAGGAAAAAAATTTAAGAATATAATTTTTTTAAATTACATACCCTCATTAGATAAATTTTTATATTGGAATCAGCAATTGCTCGCAGAAAGTTTAGGAAAAAACCGTATGGGGTTTTTACCTGTTGTTTCCACTGCTCCTAGAGATCACCATAGTTTGCTTCAACTTTTTTTAGATGGACCTCAAGATAAATTATTTTATATTTTTAGTATTAATTTTAAAAAAAAAACAAAATTAAATACCACAGTATTTGGTAAGTTTTTTAAATTTTTAAATAATAAGAGTTTAGGTAAAATTAAAGATAGTCAAAAAAATGCGCTTTTAATCAAATTAAAAAAAAAAAATATACCTTATCGTGAGTTTAAGATTAATAATTCCAATTATCAAATAATTGGCCAGCTATTCTCATATTTTATGTTGGAAACAATCTTAATAGCAAAGTTAATTAATCTAGATCCTTTTGATCAGCCAGCAATTGAGCAAGTAAAAATCAATACTAAAAAATTATTGTCTTAAAATTTTCCAAAGATTAATTTTGAACGGCCATATTTTCTTACTAATAATAAATCTAAAATTTTACTTAGATGTTCGTCAGATTTATTTTCTCTATGAATTATTATTAAATGGTTTTTCTTAAATATTTTCTTTTCTTTAATTATTTTTAAGTCTTTTATAAATGTATTATGGGCAAATGGTGGGTCTAGAAAAATTATATCAAATTTTTCACTTTTAGTTTTGTTCAAGAAACTATTTATCTCACTAAATAACACTAAGGATTTTTCATTTACTGATAGATTAAGTAGATTTTTTTCAAGAACTCTGATTGCATTTCGATCCTTATCTACAAATGTTACATTTTTTGCTTCACGAGATAAACATTCTAAGCCAAAAGACCCAATCCCAGAATATAAATCAAGTATATTTGAATTTTTTATTTTTGTATTAAATAAATTGGAATGATTAATGATATTAAAGATATTTTCTTTAACAAAATCTTTAAGAGGTCTAATTATCGATGATTTAAGAAATAAAATATTTTTTCCTTTTAATTTTCCACTAATTATTCTCATGAATTATTAATTACTCTCCAGCCAATATCCCTTCTATAAAATCCTTTTTTCCAGTTTATCATCTTGAAAACCTTAATAATATATCTCCTAATTTCAGCAAGATCTTTTCCTAAGGAAGTGATATTCAACACTCTTCCTCCATTAGAGACTAAATCATCTTTTATTAATTTAGTTCCAGCATGAAAAATATATGTGTCTTTTTTAAGTTTTAAATTCGTAATATTTTTAATTTTTAGATTCTTTTCATAACTACCAGGGTAGCCCTTGGAACATAAAACGATAGTCATACATTTTTCTTTTTTCCATTTAATATTGATATTCTTAATTCTATTATTTATCACAGCATTAAAAATTTTTAAGATGTCTGTTTTTAATCTTGGTAATATAACTTGGCACTCTGGGTCTCCCATTCTAACATTATATTCTATGAGATACGGTTCATCTTTAATGATCATTAATCCTACATACAAAAAACCTGTGTAAGGGTTTTTCTTTTTTTTTAATGCATATAAAGTAGGTTTAATAATTTTTGAAATAATTTTCTTTTCGACTTTGCTATTAATGATGATTGCTGGAGAATACGCTCCCATACCACCTGTGTTTGGCCCTCTTTCTTTTTCACCTACACGTTTATGGTCTTGAGCTGTTCCAAAAAATTTAAAATTATTTTTATCTACAATCAAAAAATAACTTGCTTCTTCTCCTTTAAGAAACTCCTCGAGAATCACAGTTTTGGAACTTTTAAATTTTCCTTGAAATATTCTATTAGAAAAATTGATTACTTCTTTTTTTGTTTTGCAAATAGCCACTCCTTTTCCAGCAGCTAATCCATCTGCCTTAACAACCACTGGTAAATTACAAGACTTTAAAAATATATCAACGTCTTTAATTTTATTGCATATTTTAAATTGGGCTGTTGGTATTTTATATTTTTTACAAATTAATTTCATAAATGCTTTTGATCCTTCTAATTGTGATGCAAATTTGTTAGGACCGAAAACTTTTATTTTATTTTTTTTAAGAAAATTAACTATTCCTTTCACCAAAGGCTCTTCAGGACCAACTACAACTAAGTTTATTTTATGTAATTTTAGCACTTTAAGTAATTCTTTGAAATTTAAGAAATCTATTTCTATATTTTTGGCTATTTTAGAGGTGCCTGCATTTCCTGGAATACAAATTATATTATTGACTAATTTAGACTCACGTATTTTTTCACATAAAACGTGTTCTCTGCCGCCACTCCCTATTAAAGCAATATTCATACAAAAAGATATATTATATATATTTTATAGATGAATAAAAAAAAAGCTAAACTAAAATATAGAGAAAATTCTTTCGATATAATTGAAGAAGGTAATTATGTTATTTGTGCTATTTCAGGTAGAGAAATTTTGTTAGAGAATTTAACTTATTGGAACGTTGAGTTACAAGAGGCTTACTTTTCTCCAATTGAGGCTAATAACAGGTATAAAGAAATAAAACCAAAATAGATTTTTTTTCTATTTCCATCTGTTATGTGTCCAAATCCATTGATTAGGATTTTTAATGATCATGTTTTCCAATACTTTATTAAGTTTTTCTGCAACTTCGATTTTATTTTTTAAAGTCGAAGGTTTAATTGGCTCATATACCTTCATTGTAAAAGAACTCTTATTTTTTCTCTCAATAAAAATTGGCACAATATCTAAATTAAATTTTAGAGCTAACTGACCTGGCAATGTTGTTGTAAGAGCCTTTTTATTAAAAAAATTAATTCTTTCACCTTCGCTTACTCTTTGATCTACCATAAGAGCAATACTATGTTTATTATTAATATATTGAATAGCTTCTTTAACACCTGTTCGGCCTTTCTTAATTTGATTTCTGCATACAGATTTTTTTCTCAAAAATTCCATAAATGGATTTAGAAAAAAGTTGTTAAGAGGTCTATATATAGTTGCTAGATTTATTTTTTTTTTTGTAATTTCCATTGACATAAGTTCGAAATTTGCAAAATGCCCAGAAATAAAAATTACTGGCCTATTATCATCCCGTATTTTATCGAGAATTTGGTCTCCCTCAATTTTAATATGAAAATTGTTTTTTCTAAATCTCTCTAAAAAAATATATTCGATGAAAGTCATTCCATAGTTTGACCACATATTAAATTTTATCTCATCTTTTTTTGACTCAGAAATAGAACTTGAAAAATAAAATAAATTTTTGTTTAGAATTTTATCGGATCTTATCATTGGACCGATTTTTTTAAAAATAAACGAAAAAAGAGATCTACTATATGAAAGTCCAATTATTTTACCAATTATAAAAAATAGATAGATAAAAAAAGCTTCAAAAAAATATTTTATTAATTTTATCATAAGGACTTTAAAATGAATTTTATAAAATTTTCTTCATCTATAATTTCAAGTTTTACCTTAATACATTTTACCTCTTTAAAACCAAATTTACTTATTCTTAAGAAATCTTTTTCAGTTGTTACAAGCTCAAGATTATTCTTTAAAGAATCATCAATTAGATTTTGAATTTCTTTTTTTTGGAATTCATAGTGATCAGGAAAAATGAATTTTTTTTTTACTTTAAAATTATTTTTTTTCAATGTCTCAAAGAAATTTTCTGGATTTCCAATTCCTGCAAATGCAAAAACATTTTTATTTTCAAAGTTATCTTTATCCAATAACAAATATTTTGAATAAAAAATTTTAATACTACTGGAAATGTTAAAAATTTTTTTTTCAAAATCTTTATTTTTTTCTCCATTAATTAAAACTATTTGACTTTTTTTAATAGTGTTTATGTTTTCCCTCAAAGGTCCAGCAGGGAGCGTAAATCCATTTCCGATCAATTGATTACTGTTGAAACAAATTATATTTATATCCTTTTTAACTGAATGATCTTGAAAGCCATCATCTAGTATTGCAACATCGTGATTTTTTTCTTCAGCTTTTTTAATGGCTTGATGTCTCAAACGATTTGTAAAAAGACAGTCTAAATTTTTATTAATTAACTCATGTTCATCAAAGTGATCAGAATAAAATTTTTTAATAATAGCTGGATTTTTATTATATTTGAGTAATTTTTTTGCAATGTAAATGACCAAAGGTGTTTTGCCTGTACCTCCAAGATAGATATTGCCAACACAAATTATTGGTATTTTAAAAGAACGTTGATAAACAAATTTATTTCTTATCTTAATAATTAATTGTAAAAAAAGAGAAGCTGGTAACAAGACAAAAGAAATAAGATTATATTTTTTCTCCCAGAATTTAGGTTTATTTATTTTCATTAAAAAGAGATTTTGTTTATTTCATTATACGTATCGTTTAATATTTTTATTCCTAAATTGTTGATTATATCCAATTGGTTTTTATTAATCTTATCTAATTTATTAAAATCATCAGTTAAATTATTTGCCAATTCTATCTCATCCTCTACCTTTGAAGATATCCCATATTCATTAAGCTGATCGTAAATTTCTTTAAAATTATATACATATGGACCATGATAAATTTTGCAACCTAGTTTAGCGGCTTCAATAGGATTTTGCCCTGATACATGTTTTAATTTTTTAATCATAGATTTTCCCATAAAAACACTCTTACAAAAAGATAAATAATTAGAAATTACACCATATGAATTTATTACAATAATTTCTTTGTTATCATCTATCAGTTGACTATCTGATAAAATTTGAGTTTTTAAACTTAATTTTTCACCAATCGTCTTAATTTTCTTAACTCTATCTAAATGTCGTGGAATAATTATTGTTTTAATGTTTTTATGTATCTTTTTAATTTCTAAATGGGTTTTGAGACAGAAAACATCTTCTTTTTCATGAGTACTTACTGCACACCAAAATTTATTATTTTTTAAAATTTCTTTATTTTTATTATCTAAATTATTTGAAATATTTTCTAAAGTTAATTTTAGATTTCCATAATATTTTGTGTTTTTAACATTCAATTTATCTAAATATTTTTTTGACTCTTTACTTGAAGATAAGCAAATGGTAAAAGTATCAAAAATTTTCGCTGCAGATTTAGGTATCAAATTCCATCTTAAAAAAGTTTTTTTAGTAATTCTTGCGTTAAGAAGAACAATTGGAAGAGATCTTTTTTTTATTTCTAATAAAAAATTCGGCCATATTTCCGAGTCCACAAAAAAGATTAAATTTGGAGACCATTCATCTAAGAATTTTTTAACAAGACTTAATTTGTCTATTGGCAAAAACCTATGAATTATATTTTTATCCCTAAAAAGTTTTTTTTTCATTAAATTAGAAGAACTGAGAGTTGTTGTTGTTATTAAAAAATCAAATTCCCTTTCTTTATTCAATTTATTAACAAGAGGTATTATGCTGTTTAGTTCTCCTATACTAGCCGCATGAAACCAAATAAGTTTTTTTTGTTTATCTCTAAATACATTGAATGATGAACTAAATAACTTTTCTTTAAATCTTGCTTTATCTTCCTTATTCAAAAAAGTTCTAACCAAAACGAAAATTATTATTATAGGGAATAATATATTTATTATAGATCGGTATACTATTAACATTTACTTGAGTTGATTTTTATAAAGAGATTTGTATTGCTCACTATTTTCAATTAGCTGCTCATGTTTTCCTGAAGTGATGACTTTACCACTTTCTAATAAGAATATTTTATCTGCATTGTGTATTGTTGACAATCTGTGAGCTATTACTATTGTTGTTCTGCCTTTTATAAGATTATTTATTGCGTTTTGAACTATTCTCTCTGACTCAGTGTCCAAAGAAGAAGTTGCTTCATCTAATAGAATTATTGGAGATTTTTTTAGTATCGCTCTAGCTATTGAAATTCTTTGTTTCTGACCACCAGATAATTTAACCCCATTTTCACCGACAATTGTTTCATATTTATTTGGGAGTTTTTCAATAAATTCGTCTGCAGCTGCAAACTTGCATGCATTTTTAATATCTACTTCAGTCGCCAATGAGTCTGCATATGCAATGTTACTCTTTATAGTATCATCAAATAAGATTACATCTTGGCTTACTAAAGATATTTTGCTTCTTAGAGATTTTAAATTTATCTTTTTTATGTTTTGACTATCAATTTGAATTTCACCTTCTTGCGGATCATAGAATCGAGGCAAAAGATTAATGATTGTACTTTTACCAGCCCCACTTCTTCCAACTAAAGCTGTAATCTTGCCACCTTGGACATTTAGATTAATATTGTTAACCGCCTTATCGTCCGTAGTTTCGTATCTAAAACTAACATCTTTTAAATCTATGTCGCAATTTTTAATTTGAAGATCGGGCAAATGCAATTCATTTTTAATTTTTATTGGTTTATCAATTTCAATGTATATTCTTTTAGCTGCAGCAGCACCTTGGTATGCAACCATATTTATTGTAGCAAGAGACCTAATTGGTTGATAAGCCAACATCATCGCAGCTAAAAAAGAAAAAAAATTGTTTAATCCAAGCTCACCAGAGTTGATTAATTTCCCTGAGAAAAAAATAAAACCAGCTATCATAATACCGGTTAAAGCTTCCATTATAGGAGTCGCTCTCAACATAATTGCTGCAACTTTAATATTTTTGTTAACTAAGTCTGATATTACAGTATCTGCATTTTCATTTTCACGATCTTCTTTTTGAAAAATTCTTATCATTCTAGATCCTCTTAAAATATCTGCTAAAAAAGCGACTAAATTTCCAGATAATTTACTTGCTTGAGTTGTTGCCTTTCCAACTTGTTTGCCTAAATTTTTTGCTAAAGCTCCCGCCAGTGGTATCATGAAAATTGCAAATGTCGCTAACTTCCAGTTTTGATAAAACATTAAACCAACTAAAAGTATTACAGAAAATGAGTCTTTCATTAAATTTAAAATACCTGTGCTTACCAGGTGAGAAACTTGTCCAGCATCAAATTGAATATTTGAAATATATCTTCCAGAATGCCTAGCATCTAAAGTCTGAATGTCAGAAAATAAAATTGATCTAGCAATTTTTTTTTGTAATTCTCCAGAAATTCTTTGACCAACTATATTTATATTTAATCTTGCAAAATATAAAGATAATCCTTTCACTGCAAAAGTAATAATAATCGCAATAGGTATCAACCATGCTAATGTTTGGTTCTTATCAATAAATATTTTTTTTACAGCTGGATCTAACAACCAAGCAATTGCTGAAGTTGTGCCTGCAATACATATTGATAAAATTAAACATAAAAAAATTCTATTTAAATGATACTTTACGTGTTCGTCATAAAGTCTTTTTAAAGTTATTTTAAGTTCTGTAAATTCCATGAGTTAAACTAGTAAGATTGATAAAAACATAAAAAAACCAGAATAATTATTAAGCTTAAATGCTTTAAGACAATTAAAATGATTATCCTTACTGAAAATTTTGATTTGATAAATTAAAGATAAAATAAACATTAAAATGAAAAAAGTTGATAAATTTAGTCCTATATCTTTATTAAACAAATAAATGATTAGTAAAATAGCTATTAGGTAACATACAAAAACAAATACCTTTAAATTTTCTTTAAATTTTATTGCTGCAGATTTAATTCCTATAATTTCATCGTCAGCAATATCTTGCACTCCATAAATTGTGTCATAACCCAATGTCCAAAATATGGCTGCTAAATAGAATATGACTATTTGAAGAGATACTTGATCTAACATAGCTGTATAAGCCATAATCATCCCCCAATTAAAAGTTAAACCTAGAAATAGTTGTGGCCAATAAGTTATTCTTTTCATAAACGGGTATGAAAAAGCAAATAGCATCGAACCAAGACCTAAAAATATAGTTTTAAGATTAAATTGAATTAGAATTAAAAAAGATAATAAACAGAGTAAAATAATGTATATAGCAGACGTTTTTATTGAAATTTTTTCATTTGCAATTGGTCTATTTTTTGTGCGCTGAACTTGTTTGTCAAAATCTTTATCAACAATATCATTAAATATACAACCAGCACTTCTCATTAAAATTGATCCTAAAAGAAACAGAAACAAATAATAAAAAAAAATATTCAAGTTTCCATCTAAATTGTATGCATATGCTAAACCCCACGAACAAGGCCAAAACAACAGTAAAAAACCAATTGGTTTATTTAATCTAGTTAAATTAATAAATATTTTTAAATGTTCCATGAAAATATGACTTGTAAATATCAAACACTATCTACATAATCAATTTGATTCGATATGGATATTGATTACACAGTAACAGCTTTAATGTTTCCCGCCATCCCCTTGATGATGACTATGTACAGTAACCGTTTTCATACTTTAAGTGCTTTAATTCGTCAAATTCACGATCAGTACACCTTTGAAAAAAAAGTTCCTCCAGAATGGGAAAATCAACTGCATGTTTTAAACAAACGAACAAATTTACTGAAATATGTGATGGGTTTCTCTGCTTTTGGATTTCTTTTTAATATGTCTACAGTTTTAATGCTTTACTTCAATACGCTAGAGGTTGCTCGTCTTAATTTTGCGGCTTGTTGCATCTGTATGATAATCTCTATTTTTTTATTTTTACAAGAGATAAGACTTTCAAATCAAGCTTTAAAATTTCATTTAAGCGACATGGAGTCAATGAAAAAAGATTTGTAGTCAATTACTTTCTGAATTTTTTTTTTTAAATAACGAAATACCATTTTTTAATTTATGATTATAAGACTCTCTAAATGTAGTTAATTGCCATCCTTCCATTCTTTTTTGAATTTCATCTAAATTTTTTTCCTTCCAAGTTCTATCTGTACTTTCATATTTCCAAATTTTTTTTTCTTGATCTGTTCTAGCACACCCATAACAAAAACCAGTGACTGGATCAGTTTTACAAATACTAATACATGGAGAGACTATTTTATCCATTACGGTATCAATATCGCAGGACCTAATAATCTTCTTGACTCTAAATCTTTATGAGCTTGCTTTGCATCAGCTAATTTATACTCTTTAAAAATTTTAATTTTTATTTTTCCAAATTTTACTTTTTCAAAAATTTCATCAGCTCCTTTTTGAAGTTCATCTCTGTTAGTAAAATAATGACCGATAGTAGGTCTTGTTAAAAAAAGACTTTTGGATTGTATATCTTTAGGTACATTTACTGGATCTAAAGGCCCAGAGGCATTTCCAAAACTTACCATCATTCCCCTAGGTTTTAGGCATGTAATTGAACCTTTAAAAGTATTTTTTCCAACTCCATCAAAAACTGCTTCAACTCCTTTATCACTTGTTAATTTCATAACTTCTTCAGCAAAATCATTTTCTGTATAATTAATTACATGTTCGTAACCATTAGCTTTTGCAATCTCAATTTTTCCATTTGAACCTACCGTGCCAATTACTTTTGCTCCAATGCTGTTAGCCCATTGAGCAAATATTTGACCCACACCACCTGCTGCCGCATGAAATAAAATAACTTCTCCAGCCTTAAGATTGTAAGTTTTTGTTAATAGATAGTTTGTAGTCAACCCCTTAGTCATAAGTGTTGCAGCTAACTGATAAGATATCTCGTCTGGGACTTTCACAGCAATTTTTGCAGGAATAATTCTTTGTTGAGAATAAGCACCAATTGGCATTGAAGCATAAGCTATTTTATCTCCTTTATTAAATTCATTTACATTTGTACCTACTTCTTCAATTTTGCCCGCAGCTTCTAGACCAATACCGCTCGGCATTTGTAATGGGTATAAACCTGATCTATGATAAGTATCAATATAATTTAACCCTATTGCATGATTAGTAACTTTAATTTCGTTAGGACCAGGAGAACCGACATTTACTTCTTGAAGTTCTAAAACTTCGGGACCACCATTTTTTTTGATAATTATAGATTTAGGCATTTTTTAAGGAACGTACTTGAACTTTTAATATTTAGCAAATGTTCCATTATTATAGTCTTGAATAGCCTCAAGTATTTCAGCTTTTGTATTCATGACAAATGGACCACCTCTGGCAATTGGTTCCCCTATGGGCTTTCCTGCAATAAGAAGAAATTCAGATTTTTTAATTGCTTTAGCAATAAGCTTGTTACCTCTCTCAAGTAAAATTAAACTAGAGTCATGAGTTTTATCATGTTTTTTTTCCCCAATATTCAATTCACCTTGAAGCAAATAAATGAAAGCATTGTGTCCTTCAGGTATATCAAATTTAAATTCTTTTCCTTCATTCAGAACAATATGAAAATATATTGGTTCTACGTTATGAGTGGTTAGAGGACCTTTTGCTTTTTCAAATTTACCTGCGATAACTTTAACTTTTTTCTCATTATCTAAGTGAACCCCAAGGTCTTTACCTTTCATATAGAGATACTCTGGTTTATTTTTTTTCATTATAGCAGGCATATTTATCCAAAGTTGAAAACCTAACAATTTACCGCCTGTCATAGCAGGCATCTCAGAATGAATAATTCCTCTTCCAGTCTTCATCCATTGAACATCACCTGGTCCCATTTTCCCTTTTGAACCAGTACTGTCTTCGTGTTCAAACTCGCCGTTCAACATATAAGTTACAGTTTCTATACCTCTATGTGGATGAGGAGGGAATCCCGCTAAATAATCATCCTTATTTTCAGATCCGAATTCATCAAGCATCAGAAATGGATCAATATAATCTGCTTCTGGTGTTCCAATACTTCTTTTTAATTTAACTCCAGCGCCGTCTGATGATTTTAAAGCTTTAATAATTTTTTTTATTTCAATTTGGGACATTCTGGTAATATAAATCAAGTTTCTACTATATCAAGTAGCTGCGATAAGTTGCCAATTTCATTTTTAGGTTGATAATCAAGGTTATCAAATTGACTTTTGTTTCTATTTACCCAAATAGAATTATAACCATAGTTTCCTCCACCAGAAACATCCCACGTATTTGCACTTAAGAATGTAATCTCCTCAGGTTTAATTTTATATTTATTTATAGGGAGATCATAAACTTTTGAGTCAGGTTTATAAGTTTTTACTTCCTCAATTGAAAAAAGATCATCAAACAAATCATTTAGATTATTACTTTTTACTAATTGATTTAGTAAAGCAGGAGTTCCATTCGATAGTATAGAAAGTTTAAAGTTTTTCTTTTTTAAAATTTCTAATACGTTTTTTACTTCTGGATAAGGAGATAAAACTTTATAAAGATTTAATAATTCTTTTTTCATACTCATATCAATCTCGAAAACTTTCATTGATTTATCTAAACTATCTTCTGTTATTTGCCAAAAATCTTTGTGTCTTTTCATTAAACTTCTTAGCCATGTGTATTCTAGTTGAGTTGTTCTCCAAAGGTTTGAAAAATTTTCCCACTTATCTCCAATTTTGTCTTTACATTTCTCTGCAGCCGAATTTACATCGAATAAAGTACCATAGGCATCAAACACTATTGCTTTTGACATCATTAATTATTAGCGTTATGAGAACCGTCACACATAGGTTGATCATTTGTTTGTTTACAAGTACAAAAAAAAACTTTTTTTGATTGGTCGGCTTTATATACAATTGGAGAAAAAGCTGTTCCTTTATGGGATCCGTCACACATAGGTTGTTTAGAACTTTTTCCACATGAACACCAAAAATATGATTTTCCTTCAATAACATCCACTCCGACTGGAGCATCTCCCGCTCTTTGACCTTTTGCCATAATAAAGCTCCTTTAATTAATTTTGTTTTGTTTATAATATAAAAATAATTATGAATATTAGATTATATTATCCTAACAGTATAGTTGAAAATACGACAGGACTATTATCAAAAGACCACACACATTACGTTGTAAATGTAATGAGACTTAAACGAGGATCGAATATAAATTTTTTTAATAAAAATGGTGAATGGGAGGGCGAGATAGTTTTTTTAGAAAAAGACAGAGTCGAAGTTAAGTTTTTAAAAAAAATAAAAACAAATCAAGTAACAGGTCTTTTTAATATTGAATTGGCTATTTGTTTAGTTAAAAAAACTCCTATGGAGACAATTCTTCAAAAGGCAACGGAATTAGGAGTAAACAAAATCACTCCTATAGTTTCAGATAGGACCGAAGTAAAAGAATTAAATTATGAAAGAGCTAAGAAAATTGTTATTGAAGCTACAGAACAATCTAGCCAATTTATTCCTCCAGAAATTTCAAAAATAATTAAACTCAAAGATTTTTTAAAAAACTTAGAAGGTTCAACTAAATTATTATTTGCTGACGTAAATTCTAACTACAAACTCAAATCTGAGGATTTAAAGGTAAGTAAGTCTTTATGTATTTTGATTGGGCCGGAGGGTGATTTTTCACCTTCAGAGCGTGAGTTAATACTTGGAAGTTTGAGCGTTAAACCATTTACAATATCTAAAAACATTCTTAGGTCAGATACCGCTGTAATAAGCGCTATTTCATTAGTAAATTTTATCAATAAATTTCATTAATTGTCGCATACATTGAAATTGTTAAATCATCTAAAAACTGTATAAAAACTTATGCTTAAAAAAATTTTTATCATAATCTCAAGTATTGCACCTAACACTATATTGGCTAACGAGCCAAAAGACTGGCAACTTGGTTTTCAACAAGCTGCTTCTAAAAGCATGTCTGACATTGTTTGGTTTCATGACTATATGCTTTTACCTATTATAACGGCAATAACAGCTTTTGTTTTATTTTTGCTTTTATACACATGTGTTAGATTCCGCGAATCTAAAAATAAAGTAGCATCAACAACGAGTCATAACACAATGATTGAAGTTTTATGGACTTTAATTCCATGTATCATACTAATTGTGATGGCTGTTCCATCTTTTAAAGTATTATACTCTCAAGACACTATTCCAAAAGCGGATGTAACAATTAAGGCAATTGGATATCAATGGTATTGGGGTTATGAATATCCTGATGAAAATATTATTTTTGACTCTTACATGATTAATGATGAAGATTTAAAAGAGAACCAACCTAGATTGCTTACAGTAGATAATGAAGTTTTTGTTCCAGTTAATAAAGTTATAAAAGTTATGATAACAGCTAACGATGTTTTACACGCTTGGGCCTTGCCTTCATTTGGAGTAAAAAGAGACGCAGTGCCTGGAAGAATTAACGAAACATGGTTTAAAGCTGAAAAAACTGGAACCTTTTATGGTCAGTGTTCTGAGTTGTGCGGTATAAAACACGCTTTTATGCCAATTACTGTGAACGTAGTGACTGAGGACGAGTACAATCGATGGCTAGAAGGAGCAAAAATTAAATTTGCTAAAGAAGAATTAAAAATTAATAATAAAATTGCTAAAACAATTAAGGAAATAAAATAATGTATGGACAAACAACATCTGTAGACGGACATCATACTAATCCAACTGGATGGAAAAGATGGGCATACTCAACTAATCATAAAGATATAGGAACTATGTACCTAATATTTGCAATCATTGCAGGAATTATTGGTTCAGCCTTTTCAGTATTGATGAGGATGGAATTGATGCATCCAGGAGATGGCATACTCGGTGGAGATTATCATTTGTACAATGTTCTAGTTACAGGCCATGGACTAATAATGATATTTTTTATGGTTATGCCTGCAATGATCGGAGGCTTTGGTAATTGGTTTGTTCCTATAATGATAGGAGCTCCTGACATGGCTTTTCCAAGAATGAATAACATTTCTTTCTGGTTATTACCGGTAGCTTTTATTTTACTTTTAACTTCAATTTTTGTTGATGGACCTCCAGGAGCTCAAGGAGTTGGTGGAGGTTGGACTATTTACCCTCCTTTATCTTCAAAAACTGGTCAACCTGGCCCTGCAATGGATTTAGCTATTTTAAGTTTACATGTAGCTGGAGCTTCTTCAATCTTAGGAGCGATCAATTTTATAACTACGATTTTAAATATGAGAGCTCCTGGCATGACATTACATAAAATGCCTTTATTTTCTTGGTCAATTCTTGTAACTGCCTTTTTACTTTTATTATCCTTACCAGTTTTAGCTGGCGCAATCACAATGCTTTTAACAGATAGAAATTTTGGTACAGCTTTTTTTGAGGCTCAAACAGGAGGTGATCCAGTTTTATTTCAACACTTATTTTGGTTTTTTGGACATCCAGAAGTTTACATTTTAATTCTTCCAGGTTTTGGAATGATAAGTCATATAGTTTCAACTTTTTCAAAAAAACCAGTATTCGGATACTTAGGAATGGCCTACGCGATGGTTGCAATAGGAGTCGTAGGTTTTGTAGTATGGGCTCATCATATGTATACAGTAGGTCTAGACACTGATACCAAAGCATATTTTTTAGCCGCAACAATGATTATAGCTGTACCTACTGGAATAAAAATTTTCTCTTGGATAGCAACTATGTGGGGGGGCTCTATAAGCTTTAAAACACCAATGCTTTGGGCTATTGGATTTATATTTTTATTTACTTTAGGTGGAGTTACTGGGGTTGTGTTAGCGAATGCAGGAGTTGATACAGCTCTGCATGATACATATTATGTTGTGGCTCATTTTCATTACGTTTTATCTTTAGGAGCTGTTTTTGCAATTTTTGCTGGGTGGTATTATTGGTTTAGTAAAATGAGCGGATATGAATATTCTGAATTTTTAGGAAAACTTCATTTCTGGCTTACATTTATTGGAGTAAATTTAATATTTTTTCCTCAACATTTTTTAGGCTTAGCTGGTATGCCAAGAAGATATGCTGATTATCCAGATGCATTTGCTGGGTGGAATTATATATCTTCGATAGGATCCTACATTTCTATTGTAGGACTAGCTGTTTTTTTATTAAATCTTCTGTATTCTTTTTTAAAAAAAAGAAAGGCAGAACAAAATCCATGGGGAGAAGGTGCTACAACATTGGAATGGACAGTTACTTCACCACCACCATTTCATACATTTGAAGAGTTGCCTAAAGTAAAATAAATTGAGCCAAACATTAACAAAATTAAAAAATACCAAACTAGGCCTAGTCTTTAATTTACAATCTTTTTTTAACTTAATGAAACCAAGAGTAATGTCACTAGTTTTATTTACTTGCATGGTAGGATTATTAATTTCACCAACAAATATTTCATTATCAGCTTCTGTAGTTTCTTTACTAGCTGTAGCCATTGGATCAGGAGCTGCCGGTGCATTAAACATGTGGTATGAGTCAGACTTGGATGCTTTAATGTCAAGAACATGTCTTAGACCTATTCCAACAGGAAAAATTAAAAAAAATCAGGCTTTATATTTTGGTATAGTTTTATCTATTTTATCAACTACAATTCTTTACTTTTCTTCTAATTTTTTATCTTCAGTTTTATTATTTTTTACAATTAGTTTTTATTTTTTTATTTACACAATATGGTTAAAAAGAAAAACTTCTCAAAATATTGTAATTGGAGGAGCAGCTGGAGCATTACCACCTGTAATTGGATGGACAATTTCAACTGGGCAAGTATCAATTGAACCAATTATATTATTTTTAATAATATTTTTTTGGACGCCATCACATTTTTGGGCATTAAGTCTTTACAAAACAGGAGATTATAAGAAAGCCAAAATTCCAATGCTACCAGTAACGGATGGCGCTCAAAAAACTAAATTGAATATACTTATTTATGCTTTACTAATGATGCCTGCAGTTATAGCTCCATATTTTTTTAATTTAGCAAGTCTATTTTATTTAACTGTCTCTATAATGCTTACAATTTATTACATTTACTTATGTTATAAATTATTTAAAGAGAAAAATTTAAAAAATTCAAATATGATTGCCAGAAAAATATTTGTTTATTCGATATTTTATCTATTTATACTTTTTTTAGTGTTATTAATTGATAACTTTATTAAAATAATTTAATGGAAAAAAAGAAAAAAAATATTATTACTGCCATTATTCTTATTTTGTTTATGGTTTTTTTATTTATTCTTACTTTTTACAATATAGGAATTTATAACAGGGAAATATAATGAAAATGAATAAAAAAAAACTCACTCCACTAATATTATTATCTATTTTTTTTTTAATGTTAGGAATGTCTTTCGCAGCGGTTCCGTTATATGATTTGTTCTGTAGAGTTACAGGTTTTGGAGGAACAACCCAAAATGCTTCCAATAAGGAAATTCCAAAAATTGTTGTGAATCAAGATTACAAAATGAGATTTGACACTAATATTAATAGTGCTTTAGATTGGAAGTTTACTCCTGAGATAAAAACATTAAATTTAAAACCAGGAGAAGTACACACTGTAAAATTTTATGTGGAGAATTCTAACAATCAAATTTCTTCTGGCTCAGCGTCTTTTAATGTTTCTCCGGCACCTTTTGGTATTTATTTGAATAAGATAGGATGTTTTTGTTTTGAAAAACAAACGTTAAAAGCTGGCGAAAAGAGAGAGTTTTACTTAACATTTTTCTTGGATCCAAAAGTCGTTGATGATAATAAAACTAAAAATATAGCTGATGTAACATTATCTTTTACTTTTTTTTCATCAGATTATTTTAAAGGAGATAAAGCATAATCATGACAACTAAAGATAAGAAACATGGATTTCATTTAGTAGACCCAAGCCCTTGGCCTATTTATGTTTCTTTTGCAACTTTAGTTTTAGCTTTTGGCACAGTTTATTATTTTCACTCTAAAGCTCTATGGTTACTTCTAGTTGGGTTTGCTTTAGTAGTTTATGGTGCGTTCATGTGGTGGAGAGACGTTGTCGAAGAAGCAGAATTCCAAGGACATCATACACCGGTAGTTCAAATAACTCATAGATATGGAATGACACTTTTTATTGCTTCGGAAGTAATGTTTTTTGTTGCTTGGTTCTGGGCATATTTTAATGCAAGTTTATTTCCCACAGAAGCAGTGGGAGCAACTTGGCCTCCCCCTGATATTAAAACTTTTGACCCTTGGGATATTCCTTTAATTAATACTTTGATACTTCTTTTATCGGGCACAACAGTTACCTGGGCTCACCACGCTATGCTAGAAAATGATAGAAAATCTCTGGTAAACGGTTTAGTTCTTACTGTGTTTTTAGGTTTTATTTTTACTTGTTTTCAAGCTTATGAGTATCATCACGCAACTTTTACAATAGATGGAAATATTTATGGATCAACATTTTATATGGCTACAGGTTTTCATGGTTTTCACGTAATTGTCGGTACAATTTTCCTAGCGGTTTGTTTATTTAGATGTATGAAAGGACATTCAAATTCAGAACATCACTTTGGCTTTGAAGCAGCCGCATGGTACTGGCATTTTGTAGACGTGGTTTGGCTATTCTTATTTGCCGCAATTTATATTTGGGGAAGTTAATCTCAAATTGAAAAGAGCATTTTTATTTCAACTGTTTGTTATTTTTTTTGTAACAATATTTTGTACTTTAGGTACTTGGCAACTTTATAGACTACAATGGAAATTAGAACTTATTAGCGAAATAACTTCTGGTTTAAACTCAAGTCCAAAAGAATATTCAAATTTGATCAAAAAAAATTATCAACGAGTTGATGCTAAGGGAAAATTTAATTTTGATAAACAAATTTATCTTTATAGTTTGAATGACAATGGAAAACCTGGATATGATGTAGTAACTCCTTTTAGAACAAATAAAAACGAAAATGTTTTAATTAACAGAGGATGGATAAGTACAGAGCTTAAAGGCAATTCTAGTATAAACCCGAAAGTAAACTCTGAGCAAAAAATTGTTGGGCTTTTGAGAGAAATTTATAAGCCAAATATCTTTAAACCAGAGAACGATCTTAAAAATAATGTATGGTTTTCAATAAATTTAGATGATCTAAAAGAAGCTACTGGTGTACAATTTAACGAATTTGTAATTTTTTTAGAAGATAATCAAGCCAGGCTACCTCTTCCAAAAAAGATTAGCATTGATGTGCCAAATAATCACCTTAAATATGCTATAACGTGGTATGCAATATCAATTTCGATAATTTTTTATTATTTATATTTTAGAAGAAAAAAATGAATTATTTTAGCACTAGGAATAAATCTTTAAAATTTAGCTTTAAAGATATTTTCTTAAGAGGTCTTGCTCCTGGCGGGGGATTATTTTTACCTAGTGAAATTAAAAAATATACAAAAAAAGATCTAAAAAAATTAAGTGAGTTAAGTTACAACAAACTAGCAGTAGAAATAATCTATAATTTTTGTTCTAAAGAAATTCAAAAAAATGAACTAAGTTCATTGATTGAAAAGTCATATATTAGTTTTAAAGAAAATGAAGTTGTCAAACTAAAAAAAATTGGAGATATAAATCTCCTTGAACTATATCACGGACCTACTTTGGCTTTTAAAGATGTTGCAATGCAAGTAATTGGAAATATGTATGATCATTTACAAGTTGCTAAAACTAAAACTGTTAATATCGTTGTAGCTACATCTGGAGACACAGGTTCTGCAGCAATAGCTGCGTTGAGTGATAGAAAAAATATAAATCTTTTTGTATTACATCCACATAATAAGATTTCTAATATTCAGAGAAAAATTATGACAACAATTGGAGGAGCAAATATTTACAATATAGCTATTGAAGGAACATTCGATGATTGTCAAAAAATTGTTAAAGAACTTTTCAATGAAGATAATTTTAGAGAAAAAATAAATATGTCAGGTGTAAATTCTATTAATTGGGCAAGAATTATTTGCCAAATTGTTTATTATTTTTATTCCTACTTTAAGTTAAAAAAGAGCAACGTTAGCTTTTCTGTACCTACTGGAAATTTTGGAGATATTTATGCTGGTTATTTTGCAAAAAAAATGGGTTTACCAATTAATAAGTTAATAGTAGCAACTAATAAAAATGATATTTTACAGAGAGTTATCAATACTGGTGAGTACAAACCTAACACAGTCAAACAATCTATTACTCCAAGCATGGATATCCAAGTAGCTAGTAACTTTGAAAGACTTCTTTTTTATATTTTGGATGAAAATGATAACAGCGTAAATTCTTTAATGAATGATCTTTCTTCCAAAGGTGTATTTAACTTACAAAAAAAAAAAGTTGAAAAAATAAAGAAAGATTTCGAAGGTATTAAAATTACTGATGAGGAGACAGAAAATATCATCAAAGAAGTGTATAAAAAGCATCAGTTTATAATCGATCCTCATACTGCCACTGGATTTGGTGCGGCAAAAAAAATTAAAAATCTAGGTGATATAATTGTTCTAGGAACAGCTCATCCTTATAAATTTAATGATACTATCAAAAAAGCTATTGGAAAAAATTTAGAGATACCTGAAAATTTAAAATTGAATGTAGATAAAAAAGAAACATTTGATATTATTAAAAATTCAAATTCAGAAGTTAAAAATTATATTTTAAGTAAAATAGAATGAAAATAAAAGCAGGGGATAGACTACCAAGTTCAGAATTATTTTATCTTGATCAAAATAACGAAGTAAAAACAATTGATATTTTAGATCTATGTAAAAAAAAAACTATTATTTTAGGCATGCCCGGAGCGTTCACTAAAACATGTTCAACACTTCATTTACCTGGTTATATAAGAAACTATGAATTGATCTTGAAAAAAGGAATTTCAAAAATTGTATGTATTGCAGTAAACGATCCTAACGTTATGAAAGCCTGGGGTGAAAATCAAAACGCTGGAACTAAAATTTTTATGGCTGGAGATCCATTCATAAAATTTACAAAAGCTATTGGAGCTGAAGTAGACAAATCTGAGAAAGGACTAGGAATTAGATCCAATCGTTACACAATGTTCGTAGAAAATGGTGAAATAAAAAAATTAGAGGAAGAAAAAGAAACTGCAACTTGCGAGTTATCAGCTGCTGAAAATTTTTTAAAGACTATTTAGTTTTTGAAACTGCTAATTTGTCAACAAGACTATTGTATTTATCTCCCGCATGAGCTTTAACCCATTTCCAAATGACTTTATGTTTTGCACAAGAATTATCTAGTTTAACCCACAAATCTTTATTTTTCACAGGTTTCTTATTAGAACTTTTCCAATTATTTAATTTCCATTTTTGAATCCAATCAGTAATCCCGTCTTTCACATATTTTGAATCTGTATAAATTGTTATTTCAGATTTTTTTTTTATTTTTTTTAGAGCCATAATTGGAGCCATCAGTTCCATTCTATTATTGGTAGTTTTACTCTCTGCTCCAGAAATACTTATTTGATTAAAATCATTGTCTAAAATAATTGCAGCCCATCCCCCTTTACCGGGATTTCCCGAGCATGCACCATCAGTATAAATCTTTAGTTTCATTAAAAAAAATAATCCTCATGATTTTTTGCGTTTTTATGAAATTGCAATCTTTTTAGATATTCCATGGGGTCTTTAATCTTAACAATCGCACCTTCCACTGTATTTAATGCATCAAATACTCGAGTTAATAAAAATCTTAAAGCAGCTCCTTGAGATAATACTTTAATACTACGAATCTCACTATCAGTAAGTTTTCTTATAGAAGTATATCCATCAATAAAATTTTTTGCTTTTGTGACGTTAAAACTTAAATTATTTTTTTGACCGTCAAAACATAGAGCATTAAAACAGATTGCTATTTCAAAAGCGTAAAATTCTTCACAAGAAAAGTAAAAATCAATTATACCACTAAATTTGTCTTCGATAAAAAAAATATTGTCATGAAAAAGATCTGCATGAATTATGCCTTGCGGTAAATTTTTTGGCCAATTTTTTTCTACATCATTGAGATTTTCTTCAATTAGTTTAGGCAGATCTTTATGTATACTTGAGCATTTATCTTTAATAGAATTAAATAGTTTTCTCCACGATTTTACCGAGAGGTCATTTTTCCTTTTTAATTTAAAGTTTTTTGTTATGTCGTGCATTTTTGCAACTTCTTTTCCTATGGATCGACAATTAGATGGAGATAGATTTTGTTTAGCTTTTCCCTCAAGAAATGAAACGATCATTAATTTTTTCCCGTTGTAGTTTGTGAGAGCTTCATTTTGATTGTTAATAATAGGAATAGGGCATTTAAAACTGGCTTTGTTCAGTGAAGTCATCAGCTCAGAAAAAAAAGGAAGATCTTCAGATTTAACCCTTTTTTCATAAATAGTGAGTATAAATTTTTTTTTATTTACTGATAAAAAATAATTAGTATTTTCGATACCTTCTTCTATTCCCTTAAATCGATCTAATTTCCCCAAACTATAATATGACAATATTTCTTCTAAATTATTTTGATTAAACTTAGTATAAACGGCCATCAATTTAACTCTTTTGGTAATTTAAAAACTACTTTTTCTTCAGCAACTATCACTTCCTCAATTGAAACTTTTCGGTTTTTTTTAATATTATTAAGCAATTCTTGTACTAATTTTTCTGGTGCTGAAGCACCGGAAGATATTCCAATCGTATTAGATTTCTTTATTTCATTGTAGGGTATATCTTTTTCCGAATGCATTAATTGTGAATTATTACATCCAGCTTTTTTAGCAACCTCTACCAATCGAACAGAATTTGATGAATTTCTACTTCCAACAATAAAAAACATGTCACACTTAGATGCTATTTCTTTTACTGCTGACTGCCTATTTGTCGTGGCATAACAAATATCTTCTTTAATTGGACCTTTAATTTTTGGAAACTTTATTTTCAGAATGTCAATTATTTCTGCCGTATCATCTACAGACAAAGTTGTTTGAGTAATATATGCAAGAGGTTTTTTGAAATCCTCAACATTTAAACTTTCCGCATCTTTTTTAGTTTCCACTAACTTTATAGATCCTTCTGGTAGCTGACCCATAGTTCCAATTACCTCTGGATGATTTTTGTGACCTATTAGTAAGATTTCATAACCACCTCTGTTTAATTGTTCCGACTCCCTATGAACTTTGGACACCAAAGGACATGTAGCATCAACATACGATAAATTTTTTAATTTTGCTTCTTCGGGGACTGATTTAGGAACACCATGAGCTGAAAAAATTACTGGTCTGCTAAAATCTTTTACATCAGATAATTCATCAACAAAAACAGCACCCTTTTTTTTTAACTCGTCGACCACTTGTTTGTTATGGACTATCTCATGTCTTACATAAACAGGAGTGCCGAATTTATTAATAGATTTTTCTACTATTTCTATAGCTCTTTTAACGCCTGCACAAAAACCTCTGGGAGAAGCCAAGTAAATTTTAAGTTCTTTTTTCATTTTTTTCTAAAAGGTATTCTAGCAATATATGCGGAAAAGTAAGTGACGCCAAACCAATAAAAATTACCTTATAAATAGCCTCATCAAGCTTATAAAAATTATTTAAAAAATATATAGCGAACAAAAATATGACTCCAGTAACCAAAGTTAATGGGATTGCTCTATTTATAAATTTTTTAAGACCTGATTTTATAGATTTATCTAGATCAAAAATAAGTGTAATCGTATGTCTTATCGAGTGAAGAAAACAAAAATAAATCGTAAATGCCAAAACAGGTGTTAAAAAAAGATTTAGTATAATTATTGATAAAAAATCCATAATCATAATTCCTTTTATGTTAATGTTTTTTTGACTTGAAATGAGCAAAGAGGACAAAAAGCTTAAACATAATATCACTATTAAAAAAGGATCATTAAAAACTGTAGACTCAAATACATTGAAATTAAGAATTCTGAATATTTCATTTGTTTTATCTCTTTGCAATAATAATGGAACTAAAATTACCGATGATCCTTTAAAAAAGAATAAAATTTCAGATATTAAAAATTTTCGTTTTAAATAAAATACCGTATCCTCTTTACCAAAATGATAAGAGGCAACAATAAGAAATAAGAATAAAACAGTATTGGGAAATATTAACCAAAAAAATATTATTAAAAAAGAAATAAATATATAAATTAAATAAAAAGAAACAGTAGATTTATAACCAAATAATTTCAAAAGTTTTTTTCCTTTTATATTATCTAATGCTCCATGAGAAATTCCTAAAATTAGTATTAAAAATAAACAGAATATTATTGGTTCAAAATTTAGCGTTAAATAAAACGGGCTTATCAAAATGCAAAAATTAAAAAATATAACTGAGTGTTTAAAATTTA
This sequence comes from uncultured Pelagibacteraceae bacterium, assembly GCA_902517535.1. GTDB lineage: Bacteria > Pseudomonadota > Alphaproteobacteria > Pelagibacterales > Pelagibacteraceae > Pelagilacustribacter. Next base: position 81,454 of record CABYCK010000002.1, read on the forward strand.
TTTTTTCCATTAACTAAAAAGCGCCTTTATAAAAATTAATTTCGGCATTTTACTTATAATATAAATATCTTCAAAAATGTTACTTTTATTTGACAAAAATTTAATCACAGTATTCGAAGGACTTTTAAACATTTTGAAAAATATCATGGGCATTTTTTCTGGATGTTTTTTTAAAACTTGAAGAAACACTTTATCTAAGAATTGATATTTTTTTCCTAAATTGAATTTTTTAACTTTTTCAATATTATCAATATTTTTCATAATCTCTTTACTATGTTCTTGGATATTTAAAAAAGTATATCCTGTGCTTAATCTAGTCATTCCACCAGCAGATCCAATATTGATAGTTCTTTCGTCATTTTTAAATGAAGGGTAAAATAATGGAATAGCTCCCTTTTCAGTAAAATTTATCTTATAACTTTTTATTCCAAGATTATTTTTAATATAATTTTCTAATTGAAGATCATAATCCATAAGGCTTTGATCTTCTAAATCTGATAACCAAGTTGTTTCTATCAGAGCTTTATTTTTTTTAAATGGTAATGTATAGAAGAAGTGCAAATCATTTCTCTGATCACAATTAAAATCCATAAGATTTATAATCTCATCATCAAAAATATCTTTTGCCGTTTCTATCTCGATACCTTGAAAGTGTTGCCACATTTCAGATTTATCTAACGCACCTTTAAAAATACTGTTAAAAATTAATGAATTTTCTGAATTAATTTCATTTATATTTTTGAAGAAACTAATATTAGAATTAGCTGAAAGTATATAATTTATTTTTCGATAAAATTTTTCGCTGTCGATACTTTGATAGGGGAAATTTTTATTCTTTAATTCATAAGAACTATCTGAAGTATTAACTGTAAAATTATTCCAACTTTTAATTACACAATCTTCAAAGTTATGATCAAAAACTTTCCAAAAAGACCATGTTTTATCTCTTTTGTATTCTTTACGAGTTTCAATTATAGCGAGGGTTTTGTTTTTTAATTTATTATTAATTTCAAGTTCATACGCCAAAGATAATCCTGCGCAACCCCCACCAATGATCACGTAGTCAAATTCTCTCATTTAAATTTATTTCCTCTTTTAAAATATTATGATTTATATGATTATCGTAATTTAAATTTTTAACAAACAATAACTTAGTAAAGTCAACAACAGATAAAAAAGTTTGAATTATCTTTTCAAATACTGGAACGTATATTTTTCCAGCTTTATTATAATTATCTGTATTTTTTTGCTTAAGAATATTATCGCCAATTTTTTTATAAACACGCCTTGCAACGATGACCGAAAATCTAGATCTTAATGGTATGCTACTAATGGACAGAAAAGATTTTTCATAAAATACTTGAGACTCTTTGATAATTTTTTGAATTGATGAAAAATCATGTCTAATATATTGTCTATTACGTGCTTTATCCTCACATACGTCTCGGGCAATATTTGTAAGTTGCATAGCGATTCCAAGATCAATCGCTCCTTTTAAAGCTTCTTTATTATTCACTTTAAGAATTTTTGACATCATAAGGCCAACTGTTCCTGCAACTCTATAAGTATAAACCAATAATTCTTTTTTAGAATTAATTTGAACCTTTTCCTCCAAATCGGTTTCAATCCCATCAAACAAATCAATTACAACTTGCTTAGAAATATTTTCACTTTCAATTAAAAACCACATTTCTTTTATTATTGGTTTGGTAAAATTTTTATTTATGAAATCATTCTTAAACCTTAAAAAATTTTCTTTTTTGTTCTTAAGTTCGTTATTTTCGTCAGCTATATCATCTAAAGTTCTACAAAAATTATATAAAGATGAACATTTTTTAAATTTATTTTTTGATAAAAAAAAACTTGCCCAATAAAAAGATTTTGCGTGTTTTTCTAATAGGTTAATCATTAAAAAAATCTATCCAATACTTTAGCAGATGAAAGCACTCCTGGCATTCCCGCACCTGGATGTGTTCCAGCACCTACAAAATATAAATTATTAAATACCTCTGATTGGTTGTGAAATCTGAAATAAGCTGACTGAGAAAATTTTGGTTGGATTGAAAAACCCGATCCATGTAAGGTTGCTAAGTCTTTTTCAAAATAATCAGGAGTTAAATAAAAATCACTTACTACATTTTTTTTAATTTCAGGTAACACTGATTTATCCATTTTATCTAAAATTAAATTTTTAAATTTTTCACCCTCTTTAGACCAATTTATGTTAGATAAATTATTTGGTACTGGAACTAAAACATAAAATGCGTCCTGTCCATTTGGAGCCATACTAGGGTCTGTGGCCGAAGGTCTATGTAAATAATAACTAATATCATCAGACAAAACTTTTTGCTCAAAAATTTTGTTCAAGTGTTTTTCATAAGAATTCCCAAAATAAATAGTGTGATGAGCTACATCACTGTATTGTTTTTTAGATCCAAAATAATAAACAAATAAACCCATAGAATAATCCATTCTTTTCATTTTTTGTTTAAACAAAAAATTGTAATTATTTTTAGACTTAATTAAATTTTGATATACATTTGGAGGATCAGAATTACAGATTATATAATCACAATTAATAATTTCGGAATTTTTTATTTTTACTCCATGAACTTTATTATCTTTAGACATTATTTCTGTTACTTCTGAGCCTTTAATAATTTGAATATTCTCTTCTTCCATTAATTTTTCCAATGCTTTAACTACATTTCCTGTTCCTCCCATTGAGTAGTGGATACCCCACTTTTTTTCTAAAAATAAAATTAAAGTATAAATTGATGTTGTTGTAAAAGGATTGCCACCTACTAAAAGAGGATGCATGCTAAAAACTCTTCTTAATTTTTCATTTGAAATATAATTTGAAACTAATTGATAAACTGATTTATAACTTTTTAAAGACAACAATGATGGAACCTGTTTGAGCATAAAGGTAAGATTATTAAACGGCTTATCTGATAAATCAGTAAAACCTTTGTTGAAAATTTTCTCTGTAAAATTAACTAAATTATTATATCCTTTGAAATCTTTGTCTGAAAACTTCTTAACTTCTTTTTCCATTGATTTCTCATCACCAGAGTAATCAAAAGTTTGTCCATCCTTAAATACAAATCTGTACCATAAATCTAGTGGAACTATGTTAACATAATCAGAAATTCTTTTATCAAACAAGTCAAATAATTCTTCAAAAAGATATGGTGCTGTAATAACTGTCGGCCCACCATCGTAAGTAAATTCTCCCTTTTTGAAAACTCTTGCCCTGCCTCCTAAATCAGGATGCTTCTCAATTAAAGTCACATCAAAACCTTTAGCACGCAATCTTAAAGCAGATGCTAATCCGCCAAAACCTGAACCTATAACTATTATTTTTTTTGCCATTTTATTTATGGCCTATACTAACTGGATTTTTTCTTAAGTGCTATTTTTGTTTCTTCGATACTAGAAAGGTAAATTTTGTCTAATTTGCTTTTATCAAGTGAATTTGTAATAAGTTTTTCTACTGACTCTATTGCTATTTTAACAGAAGCGTTTTTTATATCTTTAACTGCTTGGTTTTTTAATTGTTTAATTCTTTCCTCAGCATTTTTCTTTCTATTTTCAATTAAATTATGAAACTCTTCATTTTTTTGAATTACATTTTTCTCTGCTTCCCGATTAGCATTTTTAATCATAGATTCCACTTCATTTTTTGAATCACTAATTTTTTTTTCATTATCTGTTAAAATATTTTTAGCATCTTCTTTTAACTTTTCAGCCTCTGAGATTTGATTTTTTATATTTATAATATTTTCTTCTAAAATATTTTTAACTTTTTTGGGTATTTTAAAGTAAATTAAAATTCCTAAAAAAATAAAAAATGAAATTGTTACCCAAAAAGTTGCGTCCATTGTTATAAATATGTATTTATATTTTTTTTGGAGATATCTTCTACAGCTGCTCTAACACTACTTTTGTTTAATTTATCTCCTGATATATTTTCAATTATATTTAAAGTTATTTCCTCTGAAATATTTTGAATAGAAGTAATAGAATTTTTTTTAAGTTCAATTATTTCTTTTTGAGCTTTTGAAATTTCATTTTCTATTTCTTTTTCCATAATTTTTTTTTTTACTTGAATATCTTTATCTAAAAGTTTCTTAGATTGCATATGTATTTTAGTTACTTCTTTTTTTGCATTTTCAAGTATAGCCTCATATTCTTTGAATTTTATTTCTGACAAGTCTTTAAATTTATTTGCATTATCTAAGTCTTCTTTAATTTTGTTCTCTCTGTTGTCGAGATTATTCTTAATTTTCGGTAAATAGAATTTTGATATTGTAACGTATAGAATAATAAAAACTAAAATTAACCAAAATGCTTGAGAAGCCCAATACTTAGGATCCAGCTGAGGCATACCTGCCTCAGCTGCAAACAAATCGTTACTAATAGCCATAGATACTATTACAAAACTTAGATAACTTTTCATAATCTTTATCTAAAATGCAAATAAAATAATTAAAGCCACCACTAGTCCAAACAATCCTGTTGCTTCAGCTAATGCAAATCCTAAAAGTAAATTAGGGAATTGTTTTTGAGCTGCAGATGGATTTCTCATAGCTCCTGACAAGTAGTTACCAAAAATTATTCCGATACCTACGCCAGCTCCTGCTAAAGCGATTGCAGCAAGACCTGCTCCAATCATTTTTGCCGCTTCTAACTCCATTTTTCCTCCTTTATTAATTAATGATGTAGATTTAATGCATCATTCAAATAGATGCAGGTTAATATTGCAAAAACATAAGCTTGCAAAAATGCCACTAAGATTTCCAAACCAGTTAATGCTACTGAAAAACTAAGTGGCAACCACCCACCTAATATTCCTAAACTTACTACAAAACCCCCGAAAACTTTTAACATTGTGTGTCCCGCCATCATGTTTGCGAATAATCTAACTGATAAACTTACAGGTCTGCTTAAATAAGATATAATTTCTATAACCGTTATTAACGGCAGAAGAATTGTTGGCACACCCTTGGGGACAAAAATACTTAAATATTTAAAGCCGTGTTTGATAAATCCAATAATTGTCACAGCTATAAAAATGAATAATGCCATTATTAATGTAACTATAATATGGCTAGTTACCGTAAAAGAGTAGGGAAGCATTCCTACCATATTACAAAATAAAACAAACATAAATAAACTAAATATGAAAGGGAAATAAGGTTTAGCTTTAGATCCCGCTGTATCACTAATCATTTTTGCTACAAAAGTGTAAGACATTTCTGCCAAAAGAGACAACTTATTTGGAACAATTTTTTTTTCTTTAGATCCTAAATATAAAAATAACAATATGGTAGATGCACTAATTACCATAAATAAACTTGCGTTGGTAAAAGATAAATCAATGCCTGCTATTTTAATTTCAGGTCCAATTTTATGCACACTAAATTGTTGCATTGGATTACTAGCCATAAAAACCTTAATTGTTCTCTTTTTGCATTCTGTTAGCTGCTCTTACTACATTTAACATTCCAGCGGCAGCCCCCAAAAAAAAGAAAATTATTATTAACCAAGGTTTAGTATCAAACCAGCTATCTAAAATAAACCCAATAATTGTCCCAACACCAACTGAGGCCACTAGTTCCGTGCCTAATTTAAAGGCGTTTCCCATAAAAGAACCTCTTTTATTATCATCAGCAGGCTCATCCTTTTTAATTTTGGATTTTGCAATTTTTAGGCGAGTTTTGAAATCTTCCATTTTCTTCATTAGTTTTTACGCAACAAGTTCTTCTGCTTTTTCCAAATCAACTGCAACTAGTTGACTTATACCTTGTTCAGCCATTGTAATACCATAAAGTCTATTCATTCTAGACATTGTCAAAGCATGGTGAGTAATGATGATAAATTTTGTATTTGTGATCTTTGTTAATTCTTTTAGCAAACCACAAAATCTTGTTACATTAGCATCGTCCAGAGGGGCATCAACTTCATCTAAAACGCAAATTGGTGAAGGGTTAACTAAAAATACTGCAAAAACAAGAGACAAGGCAGTTAACGCTTGTTCTCCTCCAGATAATAAAGTTATAGACTGAAGTCTTTTTCCAGGAGGTGAAACAAAAATTTCTAAACCAGCTTCTAAAGGATCATCAGAGTCTACCAATTCTATTTTCGCAGTACCTCCACTAAATAATTTTGTATAAACTTCATTAAATTTTCTATTAACTTTCGTAAAAGCTTCTAATAGTCTCTCTCTTCCTTTTTGATTAAGTTCATCTATACTTGTTTTTAATTTTACTATAGCAGAATAAAGATCAGCTCTATCATCTTCCATTCTTTTTATTTCAGTTTCATATTTTTTTGTTTCTTCGTCAGCTCGTAGATTTACCGAACCCAAAGACTCTCTTTGTTTTTTTATCTTTTCTACTTTTTTTGTTTGATCATCTATATTTGGAAAGTTTTCTTCAACCAAATTACTCAAATCAGATCTAGCTAATAAAGATATTTCACTTTCAATTCCCAATTCACTTTTTACAGAATATAACAAATCTTTTTTTCTATTATCTATTCCTTCAATTGTAGCTTCATTTCTTGCTTTATTTTCTTTTAAATCTGAAAGTTTCGATTGAATTTCTTTTACATTCTGATTTATAGAATTATATTTTTTTTCTGCTTCGATAAGTTCAATTTCAATCTCTTGATTCCTTTTTTTTGTATTTTCCAGATTTTGTAAGTTTTGACCTTTTGATGTTGCTATACGTTCAGGGTTTTTCTGATTTTCATTAAATTCAGTTTGAATCTTATCTTTTCTTATATTTAATTCAGAAATCATTTTTTCTGAATTAGATTTTAAATTTCTCCAATTTTCTAATTCTATGTCAATATTTTTTATTCTCTCCTTTCTTTTAATCGAGTCACTTTGAATTGATTTATTTTTCCCATACTTATCAGCATATTCCTCTTGAGAGAAAGTTATCTTTTTTATTAAATTTTTTAATTCTTGAAATATTTTTTTATTTAATTTTTTTTCTTCATCAATATAATTCTCTATTTTATCTAAAAGTTTATCTAATTGAACTTGCAAAATATCTAGGTTTGATTTTGACTCACCTAATTGTTTTGCAGAATTTGTCTCTACTTCTAAAAGTTGATTTTCTGTTTTTAATAGTTCCTCTTTTTCTTTTGAAATTCTTTTCTCATTTAAACTAGAGTCTAAAGATATACTTTTCTCTCTCTCTAAATCGGACTCAATTGTTTTTATTGATTTTTCTAGCTTTATTTGTAAAGATTTGACTCGCGTTTCTTCCTCATCAAGATTACTCATATCCAAATTTAATTTTTGTAATTTTGCTGCACTCTCCATTCTTTTATCCCTTAAAGGGCCAAGTTTTTTATTTTCTTCCTCTAAAAGAGCGTTGTTATGGTTAAAATCAATTTTTATCGCACTTATTTCATCATCTAATTCCCCAAGTTTTTCAGCAATTTTTTTTTTGTCTTTTTCAATTTCTTGTATCTTTAAATAATATAGACCTGACTCGACTTTTTTTATTTCTTCAGAAATTTCTTTATATCTAGTGGCTTCCTCTGCTTGTTTTTTTAAATTATCCAATTGCTTTTGCTGTTGTTTTTTTAATTCATCAGCTCTTTTTAAATTATTTTCGGCTGCATTAAGTCTCGTTTCAGCTTCATGTCTTCTTGAGTGAATTCCTGAAATACCAGCCGCCTCTTCTAGGATAGATTTTCTTTCTATTGGCTTATCTGTAACAAGATGTCCAATTTTTCCCTGACTAATTAATGATGGAGAATGAGCTCCTGTAGATAAATCAGCAAAAAGAGTTTGAACATCTCTTGCCCTAACTTCTTTGTCATTAATATAATATTTTGAACCTTTGTCTCTTTCAATTTTTCTTCTAACAGAAATTTCATCAAAGTCTTTAAACTGTTGAGAATTTTCTTTAGCTTTATTGTCCAAAAAAAGCGTTACTTCAGAGATATTTTTCGAAGGCCGGTTAGATGTTCCAGAAAAAATTACATCTTCCATTCCAGATCCCCTCATACTTTTTGCTGAATTTTCTCCCATACACCATCTTAGAGCTTCTACGATATTAGATTTACCACAACCATTTGGACCTACTATTCCAGTCAGCCCATCCTCTATATAAAAAGTTGTTTTTTCAGAAAAAGATTTAAATCCGTTAATTTCTAATTTTTTAAATTTCATTTATAAAAATTTTTCTATCGCTTTTTTAAATATTTTATACTCATGTTTGCCTTCATATTTTTTTTTATTAATATAAATCGTTGGTGTTGATTGAATCTTATATTGTTTTTGAGCCTGAATTCTCTCATTTAGAATGTTTTGTTGAGCATCTTCATTCTCGAGACAATCATCCATTTTTTTTTTATTTAAACCAGAATTCAATCCTATTTTTTTTAAAGATTCATTTATAATATTTATATCAGATCCTACTGCCCATTTTTTTTGCTTGTCATAAATTTCACCTAATAATTGAAAACTTTTATCGTTATCGCTGTGACACCTTACTATTAATTCAGCATTAAAAGCGGCTAAATTTAGAGGAAAACCATAATGCTCAAATTTTACAATATCTTTATCTATATAATCTGTTTTTAAATTTTCAAAAATATTTTGATGAAAATTTGCACAATGAGGGCAAGTAAGTGAAGAAAAAACCTTGATTGTAATTTTGGCCTCCGGATTTCCAATTTTTAAAATATTTATTTCAGAGTTTGCTGAGGAAAAAATAAAAATGAAAATTAAAATTTTATAAAAAAGTTTATTCATTTCTTTCATTAAATGCTTTCAAAAAATTGTTCAGAGAATTTTTTAATTGATTGTTATCTACTTTGTCTATTTTTTTATTTATTTCTGAGATATTTTTAATTTTTGAGCATTGATTTCGCCCTTTTTTAATTTCTTCTTGTACAATTTTTAGTGTAATTTTATCAATACAATTAAAACCAAAAAAACTATTTATTTTATCTATAATTTCTTTTTTTTTATACTCAATTTCCAGCTCTTTTCCATGAAGAACGTTTAAGACTAGAGTGCCATCCCTCATTTCTTTTCCCATTTTAACTGTAATAGGAAAACAACAGTCTGAAATTTTTTTACTAACTATTTTTGTCCAGTTATCAACAATGTTCGAGTAATTATATCCACCTTTTCTCAAATATTTTTTTAAAGATTTTGGTACTGAGCTTGAAAAAGGCCTCAAACCTTGTACGAAATTCTTAAATTTATTATTATCTTTTGAATGCATATAAATTTTAATTTATCAAATAAAATTCTGAGATGGTATGATAATAATAAACGCAATTTGCCTTGGCGTGTTAACAAAAAATCACCAAAAAAGCTTTATTACAGACTTTTAAGTGAATTCATGTTGCAACAAACCCAAGTAAAGACTGTTATTCCTTATTTTTTAAAATTTACTAAAAAGTTTAAAAACTTACGCTCACTTTCTAGAAGTAGTGAAAAAAAAATAATAAAATTATGGGAGGGACTTGGTTATTATAGTAGAGCAAAAAATCTTTTGAGAACTTCCAGAATACTTGTTAAACATTACAATTCAATACTCCCTAAAACAGTTAAAGATATTAAAAAGTTACCAGGAGTAGGAGATTATACTGCAAATGCATTATTAGGTTTAGTTTATAATAAGCCAACAATAGCTGTAGACGGAAATGTCAAAAGAGTTTTTTCAAGACTACTTAATAAAAAGCAAGACTATATCAATTTTGATCAATTAATAGAAATGAACAAAAAAAATCTTTTTAAAACCAAAAGAAATTCAGATTTTGTAGAAGCGTTTATGGAATTCGGAGCTTTAATTTGCAAACCTAAAAACCCAAAATGCGAAATTTGCTGTTTGAAAAAAAATTGTAAATATTTAAACTCTTATAGTAAAATTAAAATTAATAAAAACAAAATGATAAAATATAAAAACTATAACATTTTCTGTTATTTGAATAAAAGAAAACAAATTGCTTTGACTAAAAAAAACAACCTTGGTTTTCTAAATAATTTTAATTTACCTGAAATTCAAGAGACGAAAAAAAGAATAAACATTTCTAAATGGAAATTTTTAAAATCATACAAAAATTCAATTTCGAATAAAAAGCTTAATATAAATTTGTATTATAAATTTTCAAATAAAATTCCAGAAAAATTCAAGTGGCATTATATAGAAAATAAAAAGGAATTTATTCCTACCTTTACTAAAAAAATTTTAAACCAGGTATCAACTCTTTTTTAATGAAAAAAAAAATAGCAATTATAGGTGCAGGCATAGCAGGACTTACACTTGCGAATTTTTTAAAAAAATTTACTAATTACGAATTTATGGTTTATGAAAAAGAGGAAAGCTTGTCTCTAGAAGAAGGTTACGGAATTCAACTAGCTGCCAATAGTATTAAAATTTTAAATGAAATAAACTTTGAGAAAATTAACAATGAGAAAATATTTAATCCAAAAAAACTAGATTTTTATAATATCAAAAATGAGAAAATATGTGATTTAGATTTATCTAAATTTAATACTAATGAGTCAAGATATACTACTTTACAAAGATCAATTTTAATAGAATTTTTAAAAGAAGATATCTATACCCAATATTTAAGATTTGGAAAAAAAATAAAAGAAGTTTCAGAGTTGAAAGACAAAATTTTGATAAAGTTTGATGATAATACTAATGATCTTGTAGATTTTGTCTTGGCAGCAGATGGAATTTTTTCCAACACCAGATCCTTTTTCGAAAAGAAAAAAAATGAACCTAAATTTAAAAAGGCAATAGCTGTAAGGGTTATTTTGAATTCAAAATCTGATCTTAATATTAGTGATGAAAACATAAGTTTACTGCTGGGGAGCAACAATCATATTGTGCTTTATCCTATTAATAAAAAAAAAGAATTAAATTTGGTATGCATTATGAGATGCAAAAAATTTGATCCAGATAATACAAACCAATTAATCAAAGATTTGGTTTTAAAACAAAATCCTAAATTAAAAAATATTTTTGATAATGAGATAAAATCTTGGCCACTATATTTTACTCCAAAGATTCTTCCTTCATCTAATAAAAAAGTTTTTTATATTGGAGACGCTTTTAATGGATTTCTACCTACTTTGGCACAAGGCGCTGGGCAGTCGATAGAGAGTGCTTATGAGATATTTAATTTATTAAAGGAAACTAAATTAGACTCGTATACTTATTTTGAATTGAGATCGAAAAAAGCAAAAATTGTCAGAAGAAGATCAAATTTTAATTTTTTTACATTTCATTTTTCAAGTTCATTGATGCAAAATATTAGAAATATATTTTTAAAATTTTTAGTTAAACGTAAAACTTTTATTGAGTTTTATTTGGGTAAAGTTTATAAAAGCTAAGCTTTTGTATCAGTAATAAATTTTTGTCTTAAACTATCAATAACTACTGTTGACCCATTGATATTGCAGTGCCAATAAGTCCAACCATTACAACTTTCTGCACCTATGATTTTAGCTGCAACTTTATGGATAGATCCCTCTGACTGCTTACATTTAATACTACCGTCAATCATAATTTTTGCGTTAATTCTTTTTTTTGGATCAAATAATGTAGTGCCTGGTTTTAATATTCCAAGTTCTACTAAAGAACCAAAAGGTATTCTTGGTTTAGACCTATTGTTTTGTAAAGTATCTAAATAATCGTCCTCTATTTTTTTAGTATTATTTATTCTATTTTGCGCTGCTTTAAAATATTTAACATCCTTTTCAATTCCATAGAAATTTCTACCTAATTTTTTTGCTACAACAGCTGTTGTTCCAGTTCCTAAAAAGGGATCAAAGACATTATCGCCCTTATTAGTCGTAGCTAAAATAATCCGATGCAAAAGTGCCTCTGGTTTTTGTGTTGAATGAACTTTTTTTCCATTCTTTTTTAATCTTTCTTTCCCATTACAAATTGGCAATATCCAATCAGATCTCATCTGCAAATCATCATTAAAGCACTTTAGCGATTGATAATTAAAAGTATATTTTGATTTTTTACTTTTTGAAGCCCAAATCAATGTTTCATGCGCATTAGTAAATCTTGTCCCTCTAAAATTTGGCATTGGATTGTTTTTTCTCCAAATGACGTCATTAAGAAGCCAATAGTTTAAATTTTGTAAGTGATAACCTAATCGGAAAATATTGTGATAAGAACCAATAACCCAAATGCTTCCATTGTCTTTTAGTATTCTTTTACACTCTTTTAACCAAGACTCGCAAAATTTATCGTAGTCCTTGAAACTATTAAATTGATCCCATTTGTCGTTAACCCCATTAACCTTACTAGTATCAGGCCTGGTCAAAGTTTCACCAATTTGCATATTGTATGGGGGATCTGCAAAAACTAAATCGAAAGATTTGTTTGGAATTTTTTTTATTTCTTTAAGAGAATTTCCATTTACGATTTTGTTAATAATTTGTGACATCTGAAGATTCAACCTTAAATTGAATCTAGGGTCAAATCATTTTAGAAAAAAAAAGATCCTTCTAGTGGAAGAGTGTCTTAGCTGGACAACATCTTGTGTATGGGTTTAAACCCTTTTCGATGATGAGAAGTTATTCCAAATTTTTTTAAACCATACATATGATCCTTGGTGCCGTAGCCAAAATTTCTTTCCCAAGCATAATTATTAAACTCTTCAGATAATTTTATCATTAATTGATCTCTGAAAACTTTAGCTACAATTGAAGCAGCACTAATAGATTTAATTTTTTCATCTCCATTTACTATTGTTTTAAAATTTTTTAAACCCTTTGGTGCAAAATTTCCATCAATTAGAATTAATTCTGGCTTAATTGACAATTTATCTATTGCTCTTTTCATTGAGAGCAAAGCCGCCTGTAAGATATTTAAATTTAATATTTCTTTAACTGAAGATATTCCCACAGCATAAGTTGAATTAAGTTTTATATGCTTTGCTATTTCAATTCTTTTCTTAAAAGAAATTTTTTTTGAGTCTTTTAATATTTCAAGATCTATCGACTCTTTCAAAATTACAGCTGCCGAGACTACTGGTCCTGCTAAACATCCTCTACCAACTTCATCAACACCTGCAGTTATCATAAATTTTAATTTATATGTTAAGTTTAGTTTTTTTATCTCTAATCATTTTTAGATCTATCCAAGTCATTTTTTTTTGCGCTGGCTGTCTCATCAAAAAAGCAGGATGAAAAGTTATAATTACAGAAGTCTTACATTTTCCAAATTCTCTATCAATCCATTTTCCTCTAGCTTTTGAAATAACAATTTCATTATCTATTAAAGCATTCATTGACGTATTACCTAATAGAACTAAAATTTTAGGATTAATTATTTCAATGTGTTTTTTAAGATAAGGGAGATATCTATTAATTTCTTCACCAGTAGGTTTTCTATTTTCTGGAGGTCTATAGTTCACTACATTTGTAATATAAACATTTTCACGATTTAAGTTTATTGAAGCCAACATTTTATCCAATAAAATTCCGGCTCGGCCTACAAAAGGGATGCCTTCTTGATCCTCATTAGCACCAGGCCCTTCACCTATGAACATTATTTTCGCTTCAGGGTTGCCGTCAGCAAAAACAATATTTTTAGCGTTTTTTTTTAACTCACAATTTTTGATATTAGCAATCATTTTCTTAAGATTATCTAAATTTTTGGCTTTATTTCCTGATATTTGATTGAAGTTATTTTTATACCTATTTATTGATTGATTATTATAAATTAAATTATAATTGATCAGTTTATAATACTTAATTAATTTAATTGATTTATTACTTATGTTTTTTTTTGAAGGCATTTATGAAAATTATACAATTTAAGACTAACTTTACATTACTACTTTTTTTTGTCACTGTTTTTTTTTCCACAGCGCAAGCAAAAAATTTAGAAAAATTCGACGATGGTGAAAATATTTCTAATTATTTTTCTGGCTTATTGCAATTGAGTGAAAATAATTATGATTTATCCTACAAAAACTTTAAAAAATTAGAAGGGTTAGAGGACGAATATCCAAAATATTCAAAAAAATTTATTTATTCATTAATAAATTTAGGAAGATTTAATGAAGCTTTTAAATATTCAAAAAAACTTGAAAAAAAAGGGATGAACAGTTTTGAAAGTGATTTAATAATAGGGATCTACTATCTTAAAAAAAAAAATTATAGTTTGTCAGAAAAGTATTTCGCTAAATTAAATAAAAAAGAAAATTCTTTTGTTTTAACTTCCTTTATTTCTGAGTCATTATTAAATTGGTCCAGCTTTAAGCGACTAAATCTTATTTCAGCGACAAATAAAATTGACATAGTAGAAGATAAATTTTCTAATCTTAAAAAAATTCAGAGTGCCTTTCTTCATTGTTTTTATCAAAGCAATCAAACAGATGTTTATTTTAAAAAACTTATCGATGATAAAAAAACAGATTTCTCTAGATATAATTATTTTTATGCAATTTATTTGACTAATTCTATAAGAATAGAAGAGGCTAAAAAGATTATAGACTATTCTCTCGAAAAGCATCCAAGAAATATACTGTTAAAACAGTTTAAGATTGATTTACAGAATAAGAAATTTTTGCAAACTTTGAATTTCGATTGCAAAAATGTATCTCACGTAATAGCTGAAATTTTATATATTTCTGCTAACGCTTTATCATCCCAATCATTTTACTCAATATCAAATTTTTATTTAAATCTTGCAAAATATTTAAATCCAGAATTTATAGCTTTTGAAACATTGTTAGCTGAAAATTTTTTTAGAATTGAAAATTACAATAAAGCAAAAAGAGTATATGATAAAATTAAGAAAGTTGGCCCAGCTTACTATTGGTATTCAACTAAACAAAAAGCAAAAATTCTTAAAAAATTAAATGAAAATGATAAAGCAGTTGAATTAATGATGGAAAATTTTGAAAAATTAAAAGACAAAAGTATTTATGAAAAATTTGATTACGCAGAATTTTTAAAGAATAATAAAAAATATGAAAAATCAGTAGGATACTATTCTGAAGTTTTGAAATCAGTTAATATAAATCATCCCATCTATGCGGAAGCTACCGACGGAAGGGGAGTTGCATTTGAAAGGTTAGGAAAATGGGCAGAGGCAGAAAAGGATTTAAAAGAATCTCTCAGAGCCGACCCTAATCAGGCTTATGTAATTAATTATTTAGCTTATTCTTGGATTGAAAAAGGCATAAATATAGAAAAATCTTTAGGAATGTTAAAAAAAGCAAATGAATTAAAATCTGACGATCCTTATATCATCGATTCTTTAGGTTGGGCTTTGTATAAATTAAAAAAATATCAAGAGGCAAAAAAGTATTTACAAATGGCCGTTCAATTATTGCCAGCAGACCCAGTTATCAATGATCACTTCGGAGATGTTTTGTGGATGAATAATAAAAAATTACAAGCCAGATATTATTGGAATTATGTCTTAAAACTTGATGAGACCGAAGATGAATTAAAAGATAGTATTATAATTAAACTATCATCAGGCATATAAAATGCTTCTTAAATCTTTTTCAAAAATTAATTTAACATTAAATGTTACGAAAAAACAAAAAAATGGCTTACATGATATTCAATCTTATTATTGTTTAATTGATTTACATGACAAAATAAGAATATCAATTAATAATAAAAAAAAAGACAATATAAAATTTAAAGGCAGATTTTCTAGATTTATTGACAAAAAAAAAAATTCAGTCAACAAAACTTTAAATATTTTGAGAAAGAAAAAATTAATTTCAAAATATTATTCAATCGTTATAAAAAAAGAAATACCAGTGTTTGCTGGATTAGGGGGTGGCACAAGTAATGCTGCATTTATAGCCAAGTATTTATTAGAAAATAAAGATTTCAGTAAAAGCGTTATCAAAACGCTTGAACATCAAATTGGATCTGATTTTAGATTATTTTTTTACAATCAAGGCTATGTGAGCAATTTGAAGACAATTATAAACATAGAAAAAAAACATAAGTTATATTTTTTATTAGTTTTCCCACGGATTAAATGTTCCACAAGGCTAATTTATTCAAAAATTAATAAATATTCAAAAAAATCTAACTACCAACTGCAAAAAACCAAAAATAAAACAAAATTTTTAAATTTAATCAAAAACAAAAAAAACGATTTACAATCTGTCGTAGAAAAAAAACACCCAATTATTAAAAAGATTATAAGAGAAATTGAACAAAAGAAAGGATGTCACTTTTCAAGAATGACTGGCTCTGGGTCAGTTTGTTACGCAGTGTTTTCAAGTGAAAAAACAGCAAAAACAACATTAAAGAATGTAAAACGAAAATTTCCATATTTATGGTTATCTTTTGCAAAAACTGTTTAATTTTTCAGATTTATGATATATCAAAATCAAAACACTGGGGCATAGCCAAGCGGTAAGGCAGCGGTTTTTGATACCGCCATCCTAGGTTCGAATCCTAGTGCCCCAGCCAGCATTTATGTTGAATTTAAATCTTATTAAAAAAGTAAAAAATATATTCTTTCCTTTTTACAGAAATAGCGACTTGAAACTACTTTTTAAAATTTTACAAAAAGATCTCTATGATAAACGAGTAATAATGTTTGTAGGTGGGTGTGTAAGAAAATATTTAACAAAGGAGGAAATAGATGACATAGATGTTGCCACTTCACTAACTACTACACAAATAAAAGAGAAATTAAGAGATACGAAATTTAAGATTCATGACAGTGGAACAAAACACGGAACTGTGACAATTATTTCTGAAAAATTAAAAATAGAAATAACGACTTTGAGAAAAGATATTAGAACTTACGGTAGACATGCCGAAGTAGAATATATCAATGATTGGCAAATAGACTCTGAGAGAAGAGATTTTACAATCAATGCTATATATTTGGATATAAACGGCAAAATTTTTGACCCACAAAATGGTTATGCTGACCTTAAAGATAAAACTTTAAAATTTATTGGAGATCCACAAAAAAGAATTTCAGAGGATTATTTAAGAATTATTCGATTTTTAAGATTTGCTTTAGATTATAAAATTAAAGATGATCAGAAAACTTTTGAAGCAATTAAATTAAATTTAGACGGAATTAAAAAGATTTCTAAGGAGAGAATATTAAGTGAATTATTTAAAATTTTAAAATCAAAAAAATTTATCTATATTAATCAAAACAAAGAATTAAGTGAAATATTTTTA
Organism: uncultured Pelagibacteraceae bacterium; assembly: GCA_902517535.1. Taxonomy (GTDB): domain Bacteria; phylum Pseudomonadota; class Alphaproteobacteria; order Pelagibacterales; family Pelagibacteraceae; genus Pelagilacustribacter. Next base: position 98,651 of record CABYCK010000002.1, read on the forward strand.
TTAATTTTTCCAGAGTTTAAGTACTTAGAAAGATTAAATAAATTAATCAAAATTAAGAATCTAGAAAATTTTTCTACATTGCTTTTGTTAGCAATATTATTAATTGACGAAAGTAACAACCATGAGTACTTTGCTCACAAGTATAATGTGAGCAACGAATTAAATGAGTCATTAAATTTACTAGCAAAAAATTTTTTACATTTAATTGAAAAAAGAAATTTTTTCGCAAAAGATTTGAAAAAAAATATTTATTTATATGGAAAAAATCACTTAGAATTATTAAATATTCTAAATTTTTCTATCACTAAGTCTTTTAAAATTGATCAATTTTTAAATATTATGAAAGATATTGAAAAAACAAATGTACCTGTTTTTCCTTATGATGGAAACTTTCTAAAAAAACAAGGATTTAAAGAGGGAGTTATTTTAGGAAAAGTGCTAAAAAAAATAGAATTAGAATGGATAAAAAATAATTTTAATATATCAGAGGAAAAAATTCTAAAAATTATTAAAGAGCACATTAATTAAATATACTCTACTTTTAATATTTCAAAATTCCTTTCGCCTGAGGGAGTAGCAACACTTATCAAATCTCCCTTATTTTTCCCTATCAAAGCTTTTCCGATTGGACTTTTAAAAAATATCAAATTTTTTTTGATATCAGCTTCATCTTGACCTACAAGTTTATAAGAAATATTTTTTTTTTCGTCTAAATCTTGAACTTTCACAGTGGACCCAAATATAACTTTTCCCTCATTTTCAATTTTAGTAACGTCAATCACATTTGCTCTAGCGATTAAATCATTTATAGCTATTACTCTACTTTCTAAAAGTGACTGCTGTTCTTTAGCTGCATGATATTCTGCATTTTCTTTTAAATCTCCATGGGATCTTGCTTCGGCTATTGCTGCCACAATTTTAGGCCTTTGAACATTCTTTAGATCCTCCAATTCAGATTTCAAATTTTTTAAACCACTAACTGTAATTGGCTCTTTATCCATTTATTTTTATTTCCATTTTGCTTTAGGAGGTAGTGACATTAAAATTGAGTCAATATTTCCCCCAGAGAATAATCCAAACTTGGTCCCTCTGTCATATAAAAGATTAAATTCAACATATCTCCCTCTTTTAAATAATTGTTTTTCTTTATCGTTTTCGTTCCACTTCAAATTTTTTTTTCTATTAATAATCTTTTTTGAAATATCTATAAATGCCAAACCTAATGCTCTAACAAATTTGAAGTTTTCAATCCAGTTTTTAGTCTCGTAATCAAAAAAAATCCCCCCAATACCTCTAGTTTCTTTTCTGTGTGGTAAAAAAAAGTATTTATCACACCAGGTTTTATATTTTTTATAATTCTTATTATTTTGATTGCAAACTTTTTTAAGCATAGCATGCACCATCTCTTTTTCTTTAAAATCCCTATGACTTGGAGTTACATCCATCCCGCCACCAAACCACTCTTTAGAAGTAACTATAAATCTTGTATTAAAATGCATTGCAGGTATTTTTGGATTTTTCATATGAGCAACAACAGATACTCCTGAAGCCCAGTAAATTCCTTTTTTACTCGCACCTAATATCCTAGACCTAAACTCTTTTTTAAATTTACCTGAAACCGTTGACTTGTTGACTCCAACTTTTTCAAAAATTTTTCCATTTGAAAGCACAAATGATGTCCCTCCACCATTTTTTGAATTTTTTTTGTTCCAAATTCTTTTAATAAATTTCTTTTGTCCCCCATCAATATTTTCAAATTCTTTGCAAATTAGACTTTGTAAATAGGAAAACCAACTATCAGAAATCTTTTTTCTAAAGTTTGAATTTAACATTATTTTATCAACTTCGTTTGTCGCAAAGCTTCAGATACTGAAATTGCTACTGCTGTAGCAACATTAAGAGAACGAGCTTTTTTATTTATTGGAATCTTTAATTTATTT
>CABYCK010000003.1 GCA_902517535.1 uncultured Pelagibacteraceae bacterium
AGCTAATCCATATTGTGTAATTCCATAAATTATACCAAAATTGATTGCTTTTGCTTTTCTTCTTAAATCATCGGTCACTTCATTAATCGGACATCCAAAAACTTGACTTGCCGTTAAAGAATGTATGTCTTGTTTATTTTGAAAAGCTTTTTTTAAAGCTTTTACATCAGCCATATCAGCTAGAATCCTCATTTCTATCTGATTATAATCTGCGGATATAAGAATATTATTTTTTTCTGCTATAAATGCCTTACGAATTTCTTTTCCATCAGGAGTTTTGATTGGAATATTTTGTAAATTAGGGTCACTTGAAGCTAGTCTACCTGTATTAGTTGCTGCTAAAAGAAAAGATGTATGAACTCTTTTAGTTTTTTTACTAATATGATCCTGAAGGGCGTCAGTATAAGTGCTTTTTAGTTTTGAAACCTGTCTCCATTCTAAAACCAAATTAGGAAACTTGTGACCTGTTAAGGCTAAATCTTCAAGAATTTTAGCACTAGTTGCAAGACTACCTTTTTTTGTTTTTTTTAATTTAGCAATTTTTAGATCATTGTATATTATTTCCCCTAACTGTTTTGGCGAACCGATGTTAAATTCTTTACCCGAAAGTTTATAGATATCTTTTTCTATTTTCTTTAACCTAATTTTAAATTTTTCTGACAATTTCTGTAAATATTTATCATCAACTTTTATTCCAACCATCTCTAGTTTTGAAAGTAAATTTATCATGGGTTTTTCAAAAATTTCATAGATTTTATTCAGTTTTTCACTATTTATTCTATCAGATAATATTTCATAAAGTCTCAAAGTTACATCTGCATCTTCAGCAGCATATTCGGTAGCTTCTTTAAGATTAACTTCAGAGAAGTTTAATTGTTTTTTCCCTGAACCAACTACATCTTTAAAAGAGATGGTTTTGTGACCAAGATGTAATTCTGAAAGAGTATCCATGTTATGTCTGTTGTTTCCAGCATCTAAAACATACGATAACAACATAGTATCATCTAAAGGACTAATTTCTATCCCATTTCTCCTTAGTACTATTAAATCATATTTTATATTTTGACCAATTTTTTTAATGCTATTGTCTTCTAGCAGGGGTTTGAGTTTTTTTAATACTAAATCTTTTTTTAAAGATTCTATATTTTTATGTCCTACAGGTATGTAATATGCTTCATTAGTTCCACAGCTAAAAGAGATACCTATTAAGTCTGCTTCTAAAGGGTTTAGTGACGAAGTCTCTGTATCAATAGAAATAAGTGATTTTTCATTCAATTTTTTTAAAAGTTTTTCTAAATCTTCTTCCTTAAGAACGCTCTTGTAAAGTTTCAAGTTTATTTTTTTATTGTAAGTATTAGAAGCAACTTTAACATTATTTTTATCTTCTCCATAAAAACTTATCGCTTGGCTTAACAATCTATTAAATTCCATTTCCCTCAAAAAATTATATAAAATTTCTTTTTTTACATCTTTGATGACAAAGCTATTCGGATCATCTTTTACTGGTACATCATCTTTTAAAGTGACTAATTTTTTGCTTAATAAAGCTTTATCCTTATTTGTTATCAAGGTTTCACGTCTTTTATTTTGTTTTATTTCATGGGCTTTCTTAAGTAATGAGTCTAAGTTATTATACTTTGAAATAAGTTCTGCTGCAGTTTTGATCCCAATTCCAGGAACTCCTGGTATATTATCGGAAGAGTCTCCTGCTAATGATTGGACATCCACAACTTGATAGGGTTTTACTCCAAACTTTTCGAAAACTTCTTTTTCCCCAATTACTTTATTTTTCATTGGGTCATACATCCTAATTTTATTTGACACTAACTGCATTAAATCTTTATCAGATGAAATAACTGTAACTTTTGCACCTGCGGATGTAATTTTCTTGGCATAAGTTGCTATTAAATCATCTGCTTCATAATTGAGTAGTTCTATAGACGGTAGATTAAAAGCCTTTACAGATTTTCTTATATACTCGAATTGTGGCGCTAAATCTTCAGGAGCTTCCGATCTGTTTGCTTTATAATCTTTATAAATTTCATTTCTAAAATTTTTTCTTGCCGAGTCAAAGATTACTGCAAAATGTGTTGGTTTGTGAATAGAGTCGTCTGATCTTGAGTCCTCTAATAATTTAAAAAGCATAGAACAAAAACCATTGACTGCACCAGTAGGAAGCCCATCACTTTTTCTAGAAAGTGGAGGTAAAGCATAATAGGCTCTAAAAATATATCCAGATCCGTCAATTAAATAATAATGATCTGTTTTTTTAATTGAACTCATATATATATATTACATTAATTTATGATCTATATTTAATCAAACTATGGACAAATTTGCTTTAACTGTTGAAAATCTTACAAAGATTTACTCGGATTCTAAAAATAAAAAAGTAAATAAAGCTCTTAATAATTTAAATTTTCAGGTTCGAGAAGGAGAGGTATTTGGTTTGCTTGGTCCAAATGGTGCTGGCAAAACAACTTTCTTAAGTATCTTAGGTGGAACAGTTGAAAAAACAAATGGTAAAGTAAACGTTTGGGGTTTTGATCTTGACAAAAACCCTAGGCAAGTAAGAGCCTCTATTGGAATAGTGCCTCAAGAAGTCAATTTGGATGCTTTCTTTAGTCCAAGAAAATTACTTGAATTGCAAGCTGGATTATATGGAATTACAAAAAAAAATAGAATTACTGATTTGATTTTAAAAATGGTTGCTTTAGAAAATAAAGCAAGCGCTTACTCAAGAAGTTTATCGGGTGGTATGAAGAGAAGATTGCTGATAGCTAAAGCTATGGTGCATCAACCACCAATATTAATTTTAGACGAGCCAACTGCCGGAGTTGATGTTGAGCTTAGAAATAATCTATGGGAAAATGTAAAAAAGTTAAATAAGGAGGGGGTTACAATTATTTTAACTACTCATTATTTATTTGAAGCTCAAGAAATGTGTGATCGAATAGCAATTATTAATAAAGGTGATCTTGTTGCGCTGGATACAACTCAAAAACTTTTAGACAGAATTAAAACAAAAAAAATTAACTTTAAAATAGATAACATTGATAAAAATAAAATTTTAAATATGAATGGAGTTAAATTTTCAATAAATTCAAACAAATCTATTTCGGTTACCTATGAAAAAAACATCTTTAATTTTGGGGAAATCATTAACTTTTTAAGTAAAAATGATATAAAAATACAAGATATTGAGACTGAAGACGGAGATTTAGAAGATGTTTTTGTCCAATTAACAAATGTGTAGATTTTATTGAAAAAAAAGATAAAAATACATAAATGGAAATCGTAAAAAACTTTACATATTCAAAAATAGTAAAAAATCTTTTTTTAGCTTTAGTTGGAACCATACTATTAGCTATATCTTCAAAGATAAAAATTCCTTTTTATCCTGTACCCATGACTATGCAAACATTTGTAATTTTGATTATTGGAATAGTTTATGGATGGAAACTTGGATTGTTAACTGTTGGATTATATTTAGTAGAAGGAATAGCAGGATTGCCGGTTTTTTCAGGTACACCAGAAAAAGGGGTTGGTATAGTCTATTTCACTGGTCCAACAATGGGTTACTTGGTTGGTTTTTTAGTTGCAGTGTTTTTAGTTGGAAAATTTAATTACGATAAAAATTTAATTAAAAACTTCATCAAATTAACCTTCTCGATAGGTATTATTTATATTTTTGGAATGATTTGGTTAGGAGGACTAATTGGTTGGGACAAGCCAATATACAAACTAGGCGCTCAACCTTTTTTATTAGCCGAATTGTTTAAAATTTTATTAGCAACATTCGCCATTAATCAAATAAAAAAATTTAGAAAAATACTTTAAGCTATCTAGGAGATCTTTTAGAGAGTATTCTTTGCAAAGTTCTTCTATGCATTTTTAAACGTCTCGCAGTTTCAGAAACATTACGATTGCACAATTCAAATACCCTATGAATATGTTCCCATTTTACTCTGTCTGCTGACATGGGGTTTTCAGGAGGGGTAGCTTTGGACTCAGGGGCAGCAAGCAAAGCTGCTTCTACATCATCTGCATCTACAGGTTTAGCCATATAGTCTATAGCTCCTGCTTTCACAGCTGCCACAGCAGTAGGTAAATTTCCATATCCGGTTAACATCACTATTCTGCAGTCTTTTTTGTTAACATGTAGCTCTTTTACAACATCAAGACCATTTCCATCTTCTAATCTTAAGTCCACTAAAGCAAAGCTGGGAGGATCGTTTTTGACTATTTGCAGGCCTTCTGTCACCGTTTTAGCCTCTTTTACCGTAAAACCCTTCTTTTCCATGGCTCTTGAGAGTCTGCCTCTTAAAGGGTCATCATCGTCTAATATAAGAAGAGATTTATCAGAAAAATCTGACAAATTTAGTTGTTTTGGATAAACATTTCGGGCTACCATAAAAAACTATATATGCACTATAATCGTAATTTCAACTGATAAATCCAAATTTTTTTCTTTACATAAAGTTAAAAAAACCTTAAACGCGACTAAATAAGGTTTTTTTTATCAAAATTTTTTAAAAACCTTTTGTGTAAACTAAAGAGGAACACATGCAATGCGAAAATTTAAAGACGTTAACGAACTAGTTAATGAGCTAAAACCTGATTACCCCGTATATTGCATACGGACTGATTCTATAAAAAAGTCTACAAAGTTCTTTAAAGATAAATTCCCAGGTAAGGTTTTATACGCAGTTAAAACTAACCCTAATGAAAAAGTAATCAAACAAATCATTTCTAATGGTATTCAAGATTTTGATGTTGCGTCTCTTAATGAAATTAAACTGATAAAGAAAATTAAAGCAGACTCAAAATTATATTTTATGCATACTGTAAAAAGTAAAGAAAGTATTTCTTCTGCTTATTTTGATTATGACGTAAAAGATTTTGCATTAGATAATAAAGATGAGTTAAGAAAAATACTAGAGGCAACAAATCAAGCTAAAGATTTAAATTTATATGTTAGAATTGCTATTTCAAATGAACATGCTGAAATAGATTTATCAAGAAAATTTGGTGCGCTGCCCTCTGAAGCTCTTGGACTTGTAAGACTGTGTAGAGAACATGCTAAGAAACTTGGTATTAGCTTTCATGTTGGTTCTCAGTGTATGCATAAAATTTCATATTCTAAAGGTATAAGTGAAGTCGGAAATATTATAAAAAAAACAAAAATAATTCCTGATATAATAAATGTTGGAGGTGGTTTTCCATCAGTTTACCCTGATTTAAATCCTGAGCCACTAAATAATTATTTAGATGAGATAAAAAAATCTTTAAAAAATTTAAAGCTGCCAAAATTGCCTGAAATTATTTGTGAGCCAGGAAGAGCTATCGTAGCCGAAAGCGGTTCAACAATTGTAAAAGTAATATTAAGAAAAAAACAAAATATTTATATAAATGATGGAACTTACGGTTCTTTATTTGATGCAGGAGTCCCAAATTTTGTATTGCCAACAAAGATGATTACAAACGGAAGAATTCTTTCTAAGAAATTGACACCATTCAGCTTTTTTGGACCTACTTGTGATAGTCTGGATTATATGAAAGGTCCTTTTTTATTGCCGAATAATATTAAAGAAGGAGATTATATTGAATTAGGACAATTGGGAGCTTATGGATTAACTTTTAGAACAAAATTTAATGGCTTTTATTCAGATGAAATTTACGAATTAAATGATAAACCAATAATGTCTTTATATGAGGATACAAGTAAGGTTGATTACTTGGTTGCTTAATGACAAAAAAAAGTGGTCCTAATATCGGACATAATAAAAAATCATTTTTAAACAATCCAGTTGAACACATAGATATTACCTCTTTTGACTCGAGGAAAATAATTGAGGGAATGAGCAAAATGTCCTTTACCTCTAGGGACACTGCTAATGCTGCAAAAATTTATAATGAAATGATATCGGATGAAAATTGTTCAATTTTTTTAACTATTGCTGGTTCTACTTCTGCCGGTGGCTGTATGGATCTTTACTCAGACTTAGTAAAATACAATATGGTGGATGCTATAGTGGCTACAGGAGCCTCTATAATTGACATGGATTTCTTTGAGGCTTTAGGGTTCAAACACTACCAAGGATCTCAATTTCAAGACGATACTGAATTAAGAAAAAATTATATAGATAGAATTTATGATACATATATTGATGAAGAAGAACTTCAAGCATGTGATCAAGCTATTTGTGATGTTGCAAATTCTATGAAACCTAAAGCTTATACTTCAAGAGAATTCATTCAAGAGTTAGGCAAATTCTTAAAAAAAAATTCTAAAAAGAAAGGTTCTTTAATTGAAACAGCTTTTGATAATAATGTACCTATTTTTTGTCCAGCGTTTACTGATAGTTCTGCTGGTTTTGGTCTTGTTATGCATCAAGAGCAAAATCCCGATAAACATATAACAATAGATTCGATTAGGGAATTAAGAGAATTAACAGAAATAAAAATAAAATCTAAACAATCTGGCCTATTAATGGTGGGTGGAGGAGTGCCTAAAAATTTTGTTCAAGATACTGTCGTTTGCGCGGACCTTATAGGTAAGCAAGTTGATATGCATAAGTATGCAATTCAAATTACTGTAGCAGATACTAGAGATGGAGCGTGTAGTAGCTCAACATTAAAAGAGGCTAGCTCTTGGGGAAAAGTAGACATCGCAAAGGAACAAATGGTTTTTGCTGAAGCGACAAGTGTCTTACCTTTAATTGCAAGTGACGCCTATCATCGTCAAAATTGGAAGAATAGAAAAAAAAGAAATTTTTCTCAAATATTTAAATCTTAAATGAATTACTTAAGCCAAAAAAAAGGTTTTCTTGGTTATGATGCAAATTATAAAATTGAAAACAAAGTAGTAGTAGTTCCTTTTGGTTTAGAAAAAACTGTAAGCTATGGTGGAGGGACTAAAAATGGTCCTAAGGAAATAATTAATGCATCTCACCAAGTTGAATTATTTGATGAAGAATTAAATAAAGAACCATACAAAGAAATTGGCATTAAGACTATCAAACCATTTCCTATAAAAAAAACAATTAATTCTGCGCTAGATCAACTATCTAAGATTAATGAAAAAGTAATTTCAAATCAAAAATTTCCACTAGTTTTTGGTGGAGAGCATTCTATTACACCAGGGGCTATAAAGCCATTTGTTAAAAAGTACGATCAATTAACTATTCTACATTTTGATGCACATGCTGATTTGAGAGAAAGTTATAACGGAGAAAAATTTTCTCACGCATCTGCAATTAAAAGATGTTTAGATTACAATAATGTTAATGTTGTATCCTTTGGTATAAGAAATCTATCGCAGGAAGAAATGAGATATTATGAAAAAAATAGAGATAGAATTGAAATTTTTTGGAGCATGGATAGAAAAAATTGGGATTTAAATAAACTAGAAAAATTTTTTGGTGGTAAAAATGTTTATATTACTTTTGATGTGGATTGTTTCGACTCAAGTATAATGCCTGCTACAGGCACGCCTGAACCAGGAGGTCTATTGTGGGATGATATTTTGCCGATAATAAAAAAGGTCTGCCAAATAGGTAATATAGTAGGTGCAGATATAAATGAGTTAGCTCCTATAAAAAATTTTAACTCATATAATTTTTTAGTAGCAAAATTAGCTTATAAAATTTTATCTTATACTTTTGAATTTAAGAATTAGGTTAAATCATTAGTGTTCCATGTAATGACTACTGAAGCACCCTTTAATTTTATATCTTTAGAAAAATACAAGTTTGCAGATTCTCTTTCTAAAAGAGTTTTGCCTAAAAAAGTACCTAATCCTGTCCCTGAATTAGAGCTGACTTGCATTGATTTAGATTTTATATACGGCTCACCTATTATTTCAATAATATCTTCAGGAAATCCAGGTCCGTCATCATTTATCTTAATCTGTATTTTTTTATCATCGCTTGTTAAAATGATTTCTACTCGACTTTTAGAAAATTTAATTGAATTACCAATAAAATTTCTAAGTCCATAAATTAATTCCGGTGTTCTTTGAAAATTAAAATCACTTTTGTTATCTTCAGCAATTAAAATAATTTCTTTAGAGGAAGTTTCTCTAAAAGAAATAAGTATTTCATTTAATAAATTCTCTAAATTGGTTTTGTTAAAGAATTTATCTTCCTTAATTTGTTTTTTTGATATTTTTTTAAGTATCTCTCCACATCTCTTTGATTGGCTTATTAACAAATCAATATCTTTTGAATATTCTTTATTATTTCCAATTTCTTTTTTAAGTTCAGTAGCAACAACACTAATGGTTGCAAGAGGAGTGCCCAATGAGTGGGCTGCTGCTGCAGCTTGACCACCTAAAGACTCTAATTCATATTCTTTTGCTATAACCTGCTGTAACTTACTGACAGCATCAGACCTCCTTTTGCTTTCACCTGAAAATCTTACACCAAAGTAACTCAAAAATACCAAACCAACAATAATCGCTAAAAAGTATCCTGTTAAATATAATTTAGGGAAAGTTACTGAGGAGTCATGAATTCCTGGTAAAGGAAAATGAAAAATTGTTAATAAAAATAAAAAAAATATTGTTAAAATTCCTAAAACGATAGTTGTTCCCATACTTAAAAATGTTGAAGAAACTATTGTTGGAATAATCATTAATATAGAGAAGGGATTTGAAATACCTCCGGTTAAATAAAGAAGTAAAGTAAGTTGAATTAAATCATATATTAAAAATAAACTAGCGTAAAAATCTTTCAATTGAATAGATTTAATTCTAAATTGTAAAAAAAGATTTGTGCAGAGACCTATTGAAATAACAATATAAGCTAATACAATAGGCAATTCTAATTTAAGAAAAAAATAAACCAAGTTTATTGCTATAAACTGGCCAAATATTGCGATCCATCTTAAAATTACTAATGTTTTTCTATCTAAATTAAGATTTTCTCCTAATCTAAAAAGAGTAGAAATGTTCATTTATCACCTAAATATCAAGATTTGCTACATCTAAAGCATTATTTGTAATAAAATCTTTTCTAGGAGCAACTTCGTCACCCATTAAAACTTTAATCATTTTTTGATCTTCTTTAGATTTTTCTCTAGTGCCTTTAGAGTATTGAACTCTAAACATAGTTCTGTTATCTGGATTTAAAGTTGTTTCCCATAATTCCTCAGGATTCATTTCGCCTAAACCCTTAAAACGCTGAATAGATAGTTTTTCTTTTTGAGTCTGTATAAATTTATTATATTCTTGAGTTCCTTTTTTAATCTTTTTATCAATCTTTTCAGCTGCTTTACTAATATATTCTTCGAGAGTTTTTTCATCTTTTATGTAAACACTTTTGTTTGATTTTGTTACTTTAAACAATGGAGGTTGAGCTAAATATATATGTCCTTTTTCTATGAGCTGATTAAATGGATAGTTATTAAAAAAAGTCAGTAACAAAGTTCTTATATGTGATCCATCAACATCCGCATCGGTCATAATAACAATCTTGTCATATCTTAAATTTTCAATATTAAAATCTTTTGAACCAGTTCCTAGTGCATTTATTAGTGTCACGATCTCACTTGAGGACATCATTTTAGATAAAGCTTTTGTAGTTTCATCTACTCCATTGTTTTTTCCATTAACAAATGTATTAAGAATTTTTCCTCTTAATGGAAGTACAGCCTGAAATTCTCTTACTCTTCCTTGTTTTGCAGACCCTCCTGCAGAATCACCCTCTACTATGAATAATTCAGTTCCTTCTCTTTTTTGTATTTGGCAATCTGCCAATTTACCTGGCAAACCAGTTAATTCAAATGTACCTTTTCGTCTAACACTATCTCTTGCTTTTCTCGCCACATCTCTCGCTATTGCCGCTTGAGTGATTTTTTCTATTACTGTTTTTGCTATAGAAGGATTTTGATCAAACCAAGTAGACACTTTATCATTAATAATACTCTCGACAATTAACCTAATTTCAGATGAAACAAGTTTATCTTTTGTTTGAGAAGAAAATTTTGGATCAGGCATCTTAATTGACAAGACTGCTGTTAGACCTTCTTTGATGTCCTCCCCTGATAAAGTGATTTTATTTTTCTTATTATTTCTTTCACTAAAATAACGGTTTATGACTCTAGTTAAAGCGCTTCTAAAACCTAATAAATGAGTTCCGCCGTCTTTTTGAGGTATATTATTTGTAAAAGGAAGAACTTCTTCAGAATAACCAGCATTCCATTCAAGAGAACATTCAACAACAACATTATTTTTAGTAGCTGTTACATAAACAGGTTTTTTAAATACTTCTTTTTCATTTTTATTAACTAAAATTGGTTTTTTTTTATTAATATGCCTTACAAACTCTAAAATTCCACCTTCATATTTATGAACTAATTCTTTCTCTTTTTTTGAAGTAAAATCAATTAACTTTATACTTATTCCTTTGTTTAAAAAGGCCAATTCTCTTATTCTTTTTTCAATAATTGAAGCGCTAAATTCTATTGATGAAAATACTTCTTTTGATGGTAAAAAATTTATTCGTGTTCCTTTTTTTTTCGTTTTACCTACTTCCTTTAGCTTTTTTGTAGTATTACCATTATTAAAAATAGCCAAGTACTCTTTACCATCTCGATAAATTTTTAATTCCAATTTTTCAGATAAAGCATTAACTACTGAGACCCCTACCCCATGTAATCCTCCTGAAACTTTATAAGAGTCATGATCAAATTTTCCACCCGCATGTAATTGTGTCATTATTACTTCTGCAGCTGATACTTTTTCAGATTTGTGAAGATCAACTGGGATTCCTCTACCGTCATCTTCCACTGTGATTGTGTTATTTTTTTCCATTGTGATAGAAATATTTTCACAATGTCCAGCTAGTGCTTCGTCTATAGCATTATCAACTACCTCAAAAACCATGTGGTGTAGACCCGAACCATCGTCGGTATCTCCAATATACATACCGGGTCTTTTTCTTACAGCATCTAGCCCTTTAAGGACTTTGATGGAGTCCGCACCATAAGTGGGATTTGAATTTAAAGCAGAGTTTTTTGGCATTGTTATAATATTAGATAAATAGTTATATCATTTTTTTTTGTTAATATAAAATGACTCAAATCGTCCGAAGTCTAAAATCATCAATTAGCAACGGTTTTAGCTTAAAAAATAAAAACTTTTTCTAAAATCATAATTAATTAAATTTTCATTGGCATTATGACATAATAACTATTTTTATCTGAAGAGTCCTCAATAAGGACGGGTGAAACAGAGTCTTTCAGTTTCATCTTTAGATTTTTATCTTCTATCTCTGAAGCAATATCAATTAGATATTTAGAGTTAAAACTTATGGTAGTGTTATCAGAAGTAAAATTTGCTTTTATAACTTCATTTCCATCTCCAGAATTCGCACTATTAACTAAAAGCTGTACATTTTCTTTGGATATAATAAGTTTTACACCTTCTTTTCGATCCAAAGATACGCTGGTTACCCTTTCAATAGAATTTATAAAATCTTTTGATGAAACTTCCAGTGATTTATCATTATTTTTTGGCACAACTTTGTTATAATCAGGGAACTTTCCATCAATCACTTTAGAAACGAGTTTAATGTTTCCAAGCTTAAATTTGACTTTATTGTCTGTAGTTTGCATCGATAATTTAGAATTTGACTCTGATAATAAAGAACAAAGTTGAAAGACAGTTTTTCTGGGTAAAATTATTGGAGAAAAATCACCCTTAAGATTAACTTCCAAGCTACTAGATGAAAGTCTGTGACTATCGGTTGCAACGCCAGTCAAAAAATTTCTACCATGCGACTCGGTGGGATGAAGAAAAATTCCATTTAAATAATGTCTAGTGTCATCGTTTGATATTGATATTTTGGTTTTATTTAAAAGTTTTAAAAATCTGTTATTTTCGAGTTGAATTTCATCACCTTCAAATTCATCATTAAATGTTGGAAAATTATCCGTTGGCAAACAAAGTAAATTAAAATCAGAATTTTCGCTTTTAAGACTTAACTTATTTTCACTTTTTAATTCAAAATTAAGATCAGAGTTTGAAGAAATCTTTCTTAGTATGTCATAAAGTATCGCAGCAGAAGTTGTGGTGCTTCCTTCTTTAACTGTTTTCACATCATTAATTTCATCGTAAAAAGCTATATCTAGATCTGTTGCAACAATTGATAATTTTTTATTTTTTAAATCAAGAAGAACGTTTGAAAGTATCGGAAGAGTATTTTTTTTTTCAACGACTCCTTGAACAAAATTTAGCGATTTTAGTAAAGTATCTCTTTTTACAATAAACTGCATACAAACTATTGTTCAAGTAAAAGACTTCTAATTTGACTTAGACTCTTTTTCATTTCATCGTCCTGTTCAGATAATCTAGTAATAGTCTTAACAGCATGAATTACTGTTGTATGATCTCTGTTTGCAAATCTTCTTCCAATTTCTGGTAGAGATCTGGTTGTCATTTTTTTTGCAAGGTACATAGCAATTTGTCTTGGCCTCGCCAAAGGTCTTGAACGCCTTTGTGACAACATTTCATTTAGAGAAATATTAAAATAGTTTGAGACCACATTTTGAATTTTATCTACAGTAATAACTTTAATTTGACTGAAAACATCTTTTAAAATACTTTTACATTCAGTAACAGTTAAATCTTTGTTGTGAACTCTGCTAAAAGCAATTATGCGATTTAGAATTCCTACAAGTTCTCTGATATTTGTTTTGCTCTCATTTGCAATAAAATTTATTACTTCTTCACTTAATTTAATGCTTTCCTTAAATTGATTTTGTATATCTTCAATTTTCTTTTTAATAATTTCAATTTTTAATTCAAGATCAGGACTGTCTATATCTACAACTAATCCACCAGCTAACCTAGATTTGATTCTTTCCTGAACTCTATCTAACTTCATAGGAGTTCTATCAGATGAAATTATTATTTGAGAGCCTTTATCCATCAAACTATTGAAAGTGTGAAAAAATTCCTCCTGTAGACTTTCTTTACCTCTTATAAATTGAATATCATCAATTATAAAAACTGAGGATTTTCTAAAAAAATCTTTAAAATTTACCATGTCGTTTTTTTTTATAGATTTAATGAAATGATACATAAATCTTTCTGCTGAAATAAACATAACATTATTTTCATCTTGTAGTTCTAATCCTATTGCGTTCAATAAGTGTGTCTTTCCTAGGCCAACACCTCCACATATATACAAAGGATTGTATCTTGAGATATGTTCGCAAACTTTTTTTGAATATGATAATGCGATTTCGTTACTTTTACCTTCTATAAAATTATTAAAACTTAGATTTGAGTTTAGTCTGTTATAATTTAAAATAGAGTCTTTTATTTCAGTTATCTTGTTAATTTCATCAATTTTTACTAAGTTGGAATTGTTTCTGTTTTCTTCTATTATTTTAAATTCTATTCTATTAAGACTTAATTTGAAGCTTTTTACTTGTTCTAAAATCTTGTCCAAATAACGGGATACTATCCAGTCTCTAAAAAATCTTGTTGGAACGCCTAATATTAAATAATCATTGTATTCTTTGACTAAAGTTATCTTCTGCAACCAACTAGTATAAACCTCATTACCAAATGTTTTTTTAAAGGAATTTTGAATTTCATCCCAGTTTAAAGTTTTTTCTTCTTCAGAGACGAAAAGGTTTTGTGTTTTTGTGTTATTTTTTTCCATGTAATTATTTCTTGAAGAAATGCATTTAAACGTTTTTTTTTAATAGTTTGCAACATGCTGTAGGTTGTAATTAAAAAAAAAGTTACTTAGGTTGTAGTATTAGCGTTATAATAGAAAAATTTTTGAATTAATTTTAATTTGTTTTTAAATCTGTATATAGAACTTTTAATCTAAATATTGTGTAATCTTAAATCAAAATCAACTTTAAATTGTTTAATTTTAAATTAAATTTTTTTTGATACTCTTGAAATTTTTCTAGATGCAGTTCTTTTGTTTATCACCCCAGATTTAGCAACCTGCATTAGAACTGATTGAAAATCTGAGAAAAATTTTTTTGCTTTCGTTTTATCTTTGTTCTTAATCAATAAGTCCATTTTCTTTATGACATTTTTATATTTACTTTTTCTAATTCTGTTGACCTGAGTTTGTTTTTTTACTCGTCTAACTCTTCTGATTGCTGATTTTGTATTAGGCATTTTTTTTACTGTATATATGCCGATTTTGACATGGTCAACTTTATTATTTTTGACATTTTGAACAATAAAAACTTGCTCGATTACTAATAACAATTTTTTTTATAATACCTTTGCAGTGTTTATAAGAACAATTGCCTCCTTTTTTGCTATATACCTTAAAATACTGTTGAAAATTTCCCTTTTTTCCAGTGCTATTAGAAAAATTTTTTATTGAAGATCCACCAGATAGGATGGCTTTTTTAAGTACTTTTTTAGTATCTTTTAGTATCTTTCTAATTTCTAAATTGCTTAGATTTAAACTCTTTCTGTTGGGTCTAATTTTACTTAAAAATAAAATTTCATTCACGTATATATTACCTAAACCAGAAACAAATTTTTGATCCAATAACAATTCTTTTATTGACCGATTTTTACCTATCAAATAATTTTTAAAATATCTAAAGTTAAAAAAATTGTCAAAAGGTTCTGGACCAAGAAATTTTAAATGTATATTTTTATCAATATTGTTTGCTAAATCAATTTTTACAAAACCAAACTTTCTTACATCATGATAAATAAGTTGTAAATTATTTGTAAAAGTAAATATTAATCTGTTATGTTTTTCGCTACTATCCTCAACTTTATAATAGAAGCTAGTTCTCTGTTTAATTCTATCTTTATCCACTACAAAAAATTTTCCTGTCATTCCAAGATGGAAGAGCATTAATATGTTCATTTCAAAAAAAAATAATAAATATTTAGATCTTCTCTTTATTTTTAATATTTTTAATCCAACTATTTTATTAAGATCTTGTCTTTTGACTTTATATCTCAAATTACTATCTTTTATTTTGACGTCTTTTATAGTTAAATTACTAATTTCTTTTTGTAGAGACTTTTTAACAACTTCAACTTCTGGTAATTCTGGCATATAATTTATAAATGAAAAACACTATTAAAGATAAAGCTAGTCTAGTCAATTCTGTATTTTCTAAGGTTCACAGAAAATATGACCTAATGAATGACATAATGTCTCTTGGCATTCATAGGATATGGAAGGATAAATTCTTAAATTGGATGAATCCACAACATAATGATAGTCTAATCGATGTAGCATCAGGTACTGGAGATATTGCTAAAATTTTTGCAAAAAAAGTTAATCACTCAGGGAAAATCTTTTGCGTAGAGCCTAATAAAGAAATGATGTTAATAGGTAAATCTAACTTAATTAATTATAAAAATATTAGCTGGATTAACTCTGCAGCCGAGCAATTACCTTGTAATGATGATATGTTTGATTTTTATTCTATAAGTTACGGAATTAGAAATGTTTCAAATTTAGATTTAACTCTAAAAGAAGCATTTAGAGTATTAAAACCTGGTGGACGTTTTATGTGTTTGGAATTTTCTAAAATAAATAATGAAACATTAAATTTTCTTTATCAAAAATACTCAAAAATTATTCCTTATATTGGAAAATATATAGTCGGTAACTCAAAACCATATGAATACTTAACTAAAAGTATAAAAGACTTTTATACACAAGAGGAATTAGTAATTTTTATGAAAAAGAATGGATTCTCTAATATTGAATTTAGAAATCTTTCTGGTGGTATATCCGCCATACATTCTGGGTGGAAGATCTAAATGTTTAAAAGAGTGTTTCAACTAATCAGAATTACCAGAAAACTGTCAACTTCTGGAGCAATAGACACAATTAATCAAATATATAATTTGCCATTGTTTATAAATATTTTTTTCAATTTATTTTCTGTGGGATCTAATAAAAAAGTTTTAAATAATAAAAAAAATCCTGGAGAAAAACTTTGTATTGCGCTTGAGGGCATGGGTACAACTTTTATTAAACTTGGACAATTTTTAGCTACTAGGCCAGATATCATTGGTGAAGATCTCGCAAAAAACTTAGAAAAACTTCAAGATAAACTTCCCGCATTTGATACTTACGAGGCAAAAAAAATTATAAAAGAAGAAGTGGGAGAAGTTCAATTTAATAATATTTTAAGTATAAGTGAGCCCATTGCGGCAGCTTCAATCGCCCAAGTTCATATAGCGAAAATAAAAAATGAAAATTCAGATAAGGAAGTAGCGATTAAGATATTACGTCCAAATATTGAGAAGTTATTTAATGATGAACTAGATGCCTTAATGCTTATTGCGTATATTGTTGAAGGGACTTTTGCTAAAGCAAAAAGGCTTAAATTAGTTGAAGTTGTACATTTACTTCGTGAAATTACCAATATAGAAATGGATTTAAGATTTGAAGCCGCGGCTGCAAACGAATTGCACGAAAATACAAAAAATGACAAAGGCTTCAACGTGCCAAAAATTTATTGGAATTATACCTCCAAAAAAATTCTTACTTTAGATAAAGTTGACGGCATATCTATCCGTGAGTACGAAAAACTTAAAGATCTTAAGATAGACTTAAAAATTCTTGCTGAAAATTTAATTCAACATTTTTTAAAACAAGCTGTAAGAGACGGATTTTTTCATGGAGATATGCATCAAGGAAATTTATTTGTTGATAATCAAGGAAATATTATACCAGTAGATTTTGGTATAATGGGTCGATTAGATAAAAATAATAGAAAATTTTTAGCAGAAATTTTATATGGTTTTATACAAAGAGATTATAAAAAAGTCGCTGAAGTTCATTTTAAAGCTGGCCTCGTTCCACAGGATGCTTCTAAAGAGGAGTTTGCTCAAGCATTGCGTTCCGTTGGGGAGCCTATTTTTGGACAATCCATAAAAGATATTTCCGGAGGAAATTTACTAGCTCAACTTTTTGAAATAACAGAAAAATTTAATATGCCTACTCAAACACCTTTGCTAATCCTACAGAAAACAATGGTAGTGGTAGAAGGTGTAGCTAGAAAACTTTATCCAGAAACAAATATCTGGGAAGTCTCAAGACCCATTTTGGAAAAATGGCTAAAAGATATCAAAAGTCCCAAAACTACTTTTGACGCAGCAATTAGCACCTCAGCTGAAATTTTAAAAAGGATTCCTGATTTTCCTAATTTAATGGATAGAGCTAATTATGCGCTTCAATTAATGGCGGAGGGAAAACTAAATATAAGTCCTACAAATAACAAAAATTTAGAGTTAGAACAATTAAGACTGAAGAATTTTAGAAATAATACAATAATTGTATTTTTTGGTATTGTAATTATTATTTTATTAGTATTTTAATAAATAATGATATTAAAAAATAAAAAAGTTTTAATAATAATTGGTGGAGGTATTTCGGCATATAAAGCTCTTGACTTGATCAGACTTTTAAAAAAAAACAATGTCTCCATTAAAACTATACTTACAAAAAGTGGAAAAGAATTTGTTACGCCTTTGTCGATTACTACATTAACAAAGAATAAAACATTTGAAGATATTTTTGATAAAAATAGTGAAGCTGAAATAGATCACATAGCATTATCTAGGTGGGCTGATGTAATAATCGTTATTCCAGCTACTGCAAATTTAATGACAAAATTAAGCATTGGAAAAGCTGAAGATTTAGCAACAACAGTTCTATTGGCTTCAAACAAAGATATTCTTTTGGTCCCAGCAATGAACGTTCGCATGTGGCTTCACAAAGCTACTCAAAGAAATTTTAAAACCTTATTGGACTATGGATATAATTTTATTGGTCCAGTAAAAGGTGAAATGGCTTGTGGAGAATACGGAGAAGGTAAAATGTCAAGTCCTAGACAAATTTATGCATACTTAAAAAGTTACTTTAATAAAAGAAATTTAGTTAAAAATAAAAATTATAAAGCTGTAGTAACTACCGGTCCTACAAGAGAATATTTGGACCCAATTAGATATATTTCAAATGAATCTAGCGGCAAACAAGGTTACGAAGTGGCATTAGCTTTAAATAAACTAGGAATAAAAACAAAATTAATATCAGGTCCAACAAGTCTTATTTTTTCTAAAGATCTTACTATTAAAAAAATAGTTACAGCAAAGGAAATGATGAATGAAGTGAAAAAAACTTTACCAGTTGATATTGCTGTTTGTGCTGCAGCCGTATCAGATTATAAACCTATAAATAAAAATAAAAATAAAATAAAGAAAAATATTTCAAATATTGAAAATATTAAGATTGAAAAAAATCCAGATATTTTAAACTATTTAAGCAAAAATAATAAAACAAGACCTAAAATAGTTGTGGGTTTCTCTGCAGAAACAGAAAACGTTGTTCAGAACTCGAAAAAAAAAATTAAAGAAAAATACTGTGATTTAATTATTGCTAACGATGTTTCTACAAAAGAAATAGGATTTAATTCTGATTACAATAAAGTTTTTATAATTGATAAAAATGGTAAAATTAAATCAATACCAAAAAATAAGAAAAGTTTTATTGCTGCTTCAATAGCAAAAATCATATTAGATAAACTTTTGATGAATGACAAAAATATTAATTAAGAGACTATCTAAAGACGTTTCATTGCCAAAATACGAAACTAATGGATCGTCAGGCATGGATTTGGCGGCAAATATAGAGTCAAATATAAGTATTGGTCCTGGTAAAACTGAAATTATTCCAACGGGTTTAGCCTTGTCGATACCAAAAGGATTTGAAATACAAATTAGACCTAGATCAGGTCTTGCGGCTAAAAAAAACTTAAGTGTTTTAAATACACCAGGCACTATCGACTCGGACTATAGAGGTGAAATAAAAGTTATTTTAATTAATCTCGGTATAGATACTTTTATAGTAGAGAAAGGACTCCGTATAGCTCAGATGGTCTTATGTCCTATAGATCGAGCTGATCTTGAAGAAGTCGATGATTTAAATAAGACACAAAGAGGAAAGGGTGGATTTGGATCAACTGGAACAAAGTAGTTCGAAAAATGGAAATCAATTTTAATCAATTAAAAAGATTCGAAAAACAAATAATTTTAAAAAAAATTGGTATAGCGGGTCAAAAAAGAATTTTTTCTGCTAAGGTTTTGATAATAGGCTTGGGAGGTTTAGGATGTCCATTAATCACTTATCTTGCAGCTTCTGGGGTAGGAAAAATTGGAGTTGTGGACTTTGATAAAGTTGAAATTTCTAATTTAAATAGACAAACACTTTTTAATTCTAGCGATATTGGCAAATTTAAAGTCTTACAAGTTAAAAAGGCAATTCACAGGATAAATAAAAATATAAAAGTTATTACTTTTAAAAATAAACTTACATTTAAAAATATAAATAAGATTTTAAATAATTTTGATATTATTTGTGATGGAACTGACAATTTTGAAACAAGATATCTAATAAACGATTATTGTTTAAAAAATAAAAAAATATTAATTTCATCAGCAATTAGTAAATTTGATGGGCAAATGATAAAATTTGATTTTAGAAAAAAAGGACCTTGTTATAGATGTTTTATGCCTAGTCAACCTGATTTTGAAAATAATTGTCAAACTGAAGGAATATTTTCACCTGTAGGAGGAATAATGGGATCACTTCAAGCTAATGAGGTTTTAAAAACAATTTTAAACAAAAAAAATACCCATAGTTGTAATTTATTAATATTTGATGCTCTCAAAACAGAATTTAGAAAATCAAAGGTATCTATTAATCCAAAATGTATAAACAGATGCTAAAATATTTAATTTTTTTTTTTAGTTTTTTATCAATTTCAAATATTTGTTTTTCAAATGATGAATATTTTTTAACTTTAAGATATGACGAAGTTAATCTTAGACAAGGTCCCTCATCTAAATATCCCATAAAAATTTTTTATAAAAAAAAATTTTTGCCAGTCTTAATTCAAGATCAATCTGATAATTATAGAAAAATAAGGGATCATGAAAACAACACTGGTTGGATACATATATCTCAATTATCCAAAAAAAAAGCTGCGATTGTTATTGACGAAGAACTAATAATGTTTAAAAATCCTACGTTATACTCTAAACCTATAGCTATTTTAAAAAAAGGACGCCTTACAAAAATAATAAAATGCAAGGATGAATGGTGCAAGGCTAAATCAGATTTTTACAAAGGTTGGTTGAAAAAAGATGGTTTGTGGGGTTTGCTTTAGGATTTAATCTTTGAGGCCCAAAACTTATCTAATAAAAAATACCATACAGCATTAGCTAATGGTTCTACTATTGCATCAGTTAAAGCTATCATAAAAGATACATCCGCTATTAACATTAGAACTGTAATGGCTATTAAAAAGTGACCAATCGTATAAACTATTGTTCTTAAAATTGAACCCTTGTTATTATTATATACTTCTTTTGCTGAGTTAAAAATTCCTGAAGTCAATTCAGTCATGTTAATTTAATTTTTTTAGGTTTGGCCTGTCCGCATTCATTATCTTCGTCCATGCGGCAACAAAATCTTTAACAAATTTTTCTTTATTATCATCTTGAGCATACACCTCTGAATAAGATCGAAGTATTGAGTTAGATCCAAAAACTAAATCTGCTCTAGATGCTGTAAACTTAACTTTGTTAGTTTTCCGATCAATAATATCATAAGAATTCTTACCTGTTGGTTTCCAAGTAAATTTCATATCCACCAAGTTAACGAAAAAGTCGTTGGTTAAAGCCCCAACTTTGTCAGTTAATATACCTTTATCTTTAGCAGACTCATGATTCGTTCCCAAAACTCTCATACCACCAACTAAACATGTCATTTCTTGAGCTGTCAGACCCATCAAAGAAGCACGCTCTAATAAAAGCTCCTCTGGCATCGCTGAGTAATCTGATTTTACAAAATTTCTAAAGCCATCGTGCAAAGGTTCTAGCCACTTAAAATTCTTAATCTCAGTTTGCTTTTGGGAAGAGTCTCCTCTTCCTGGATTAAATGGAACTTTCACTTTAGAGCCAGCTTTTTTTATTGCTTTTTCTAGCCCTACATTTCCTGCAAGAACAATCGTATCAGCGACTGTTACATTGGCTTTTTTTGCTATATTTTCTAAAATTTTTAATATTTTTGAAAGTTTTTTAGGTTCATTAGCTTCCCAATCCTTCATAGGCTCTAGACGAATTCTTGAGCCATTAGCTCCTCCTCTTTTATCAGTTACTCTATAAGTCCTAGCGCTATCCCAAGCAGTTGTAATTAAATCACTAGTGTTTAGTTTGCTGGCTAAGATCAATTTTTTAACTTTTTCTACATTATATTTTTTTTTGGGGGAAGAAACATTGCCTTGCCATAGCAGATCCTCTTTAGGAGCCCAAGGACCAATATAATTTTCTTTATTTCCCATTGTTCTGTGAGTTAGTTTAAACCATGCACGAGCAAATGAGTCCTCAAAAAACTTTGGATCTTTGTAAAATTTCTCTGAAATTTTTCTATATTCTGGATCCATTGCCATAGCCATGTCTGCATCAGTAAACATTAATCTGGCCTTCTTTTGAGGATCGCCTAAATCAACTGGTTTTTTTTCTTCTTCAAGGTTAATAGGTTCCCACTGCCATGCACCGGCAGGACTTTTTTTACTTTCCCACTCATAATTTAATAAAAGATCCAAGTACTGATGGTCCCATTTATCCGGATTAGTTGTCCAAGCTCCTTCAAGCCCCGACGTTATTTGATTTACTCCAGTTCCATTTTTCTGATTCCATCCAAATCCTTGTTCGTGAATATCGGCTCCTGCGGGTTCTGGACCCAAATTAGTTGGATCTCCATTACCATGAGCTCTTCCTATAGAGTGACCACCAACAGTGAGTGCTGCTGTTTCCACATCGTTCATACCCATTCGACCAAAGGTTTCTCGAACGTCCATCGCTGTTCTTACTGGATCTGGTTTGCCTTCTACACCTTCTGGATTTACATAAACAAGTTGAAAATGAGATGCTGCAAGTGGAGCTTCCAGAGAAGAACGGTCTTTAGGGTCACCGTACCTATTGACAGCTAGTGGGACTGTTTCTTTGCCCCAATAAACATCTTTTTCAGGTCCCCATATGTCTTGTCTACCAAATGAAAAACCAAAAGTTTTAAATCCGGCTTTTTCATAAGCCATAGTTCCAGCTAATACCATTAAATCTGACCAACTTAATTTATTTCCATATTTTTTTTTAATTGGCCAAAGAAGACGTCTTGCTTTGTCTAAATTTGTATTATCTGGCCAAGAATCCTGGGGAGAAAACCTATGTGAACCAACATTTGGTCTGCCATCAAATTCTCTATAAGTTCCTACTTGGTGCCAAGTCAGTCTTACCATTAAACCAGTATAGCTTCCTAAATCTGCTGGCCACCACTCTTGGCTGTCGGTCATTAATTTTAACAAATCTTTTTTTAAGGCTTTAAAATTTAATTTTTTAACTTCTTTTCTATAATCAAATCCTGGAAGAGGATTAGTTTTAGTATCATGTTGATGTAAAATATCTAAATTAATACTATTTGGCCAAAGTCGGGCAGTATTAGACTCGCCTGCTTTTGTTATACCACCGTGCATGACGGGGCATTTACCATTTCCACCTTTTTTAAATTCTACGCTCATATAAATACAACTTAACTTCTAGTTTATAATAATTCTAAACTAGAAAGTCAATAAAAGATAACTATTTTTGAATTCTAATTACAACTTCAAGATTTTTAATCTTTTTACCTTTTGGAGGCGTTGGAATTTTGCTTAGTCTTATTTGACTATAACGAATATCAGTAAGTTCTTTACTTCCCTCATCATAAAAGTGATGGTGCGACTTAATGTTCGTGTCGTAGTAACTTTTGTTTTTACTAGTTAAAATTTCTTTTAAGTAGCCAGCACTAGTAAATGCTTCAACTGTATTATAGATAGTTGCTAAAGAAACTTTCGTAACTCCATTTTTATTTATTTTTTTATTTAACGTCTCAACTGTAAAATGAAAAGTTTTATCACTATCAAATAAACTTTTAGCTATTAAAACTCTTTGTTTAGTGGGCCTGAGGCCTGAAGTTCTTAATTTATTTACTATTTCGTTCTTTTGGTTCATAAACTTAATCATTTATTGATATAATTTATAATTATTTATATAAAATTGTATATAAATCAAGTAAAAACTACTAACTTAACCTATGCAAAAAAATAGTTATAGCTACGATGAATTAATTTCTTGTGGTAAGGGAAAGTTGTTTGGTGAAGGTAATGCTAAACTACCTTTGCCCCCAATGTTAATGTTTAACAGAATAACAGAAATTCAGAAAGATGCGGGTGAATTTAAAAAGGGATTCATTAAAGCAGAATTAGATATAAAAGATAATTTGTGGTTTTTTGACTGTCATTTTCAAAATGATCCTGTGATGCCAGGATGTTTAGGTTTAGATGCTATGTGGCAGTTAGTCGGCTTTTATTTAGGTTGGATAGGTGAACCTGGAAAAGGAAGGGCTTTAGGAGTTAATGCCGTAAAATTTACAGGAGAAGTATTGAAAAACGTTAAAATAGCCACCTATGAAATTAATATGAAAAGAATTTTAAAAAAAGAAGGTGCTGTAGTAGGATTAGCTAATGGTATACTAAATGCTGACGGGAAAATAATTTATAAAGCTGAAAATTTAAAAGTAGGATTGTTTAAATCATGAAAAGAGTAGTTATAACTGGTATTGGTGTCGTATCTTGCCTTGGTAATAATCAAGACGAAGTTTACAAATCTCTTTTAAATTCAAAATCCGGAATTTCATTTTCTGAAGAATATAAAGAATATAATTTAAAAAGTAATATTCATGGTAAACCAAATATTAAACTTGAAGATCATGTAGACAGAAAATTTATAAGATTTATGGGACCCGGCTCTGCTTACAATTATATATCCATGCATGAAGCTGTAAAAGACTCTGGGTTAGAAGAAAAAGATGTGAGCAACATTTTAACAGGAATGATTATGGGATCAGGAGGTCCTTCAATTGAAAATGTTATACTAGCAGCTGACAAAACAAGAGCAAAAAGTCCAAAAAGAATGGGTCCTTTTGTAGTCCCAAGAACAATGTCAAGCACAGCTTCAGCAACGTTAGCTGTTCCTTTTAAAATTAAAGGTGTTAATTACACAATTAGTTCAGCATGCGCAACAAGTGGTCATTGTATAGGTAACGCAATGGAATTAATTCAACTCGGTAAACAGAAAATTATTTTTGCGGGTGGTAGTGATGAGGTGCATTTTGCAATGACTGCAATGTTTGATGCAATGACAGCTTTATCCTCGAAATATAATAATACCCCTGAAAAAGCTTCAAGACCATATGATAAAACTAGAGATGGATTCGTTATATCAGGAGGTGGTGGTGTAGTAGTTTTAGAAGAATACGAGCATGCCAAAGCAAGAGGTGCAAAAATTTATGCAGAACTAACAGGCTACGGCGCAACATCTGATGGTTATGATATGGTGGCTCCATCGGGAGAGGGTGCGGTTAGATGTATGGAGATGGCTTTAAAAACTGCTAAGAATAAAATTGATTATATAAACACTCACGGTACTTCAACTCCAGTAGGTGATATTACTGAATTGAAAGCAGTTGGAAAAGTATTTAATGAGTATAAACCTAAAATTAGTTCGACAAAATCTTTAGCTGGTCATTCTTTAGGAGCTACTTCTGTACATGAAGCTATTTACAGTCTAATTATGATGAAAAATAATTTTATTGCTGCTTCGGCTAATATTACTGACATGGACGAGGAGGCAAAAAAGTATCCTATAGTTACTAAAGTTGAAAAAGATATTACTTTGAATTCTGTAATGTCAAACAGTTTTGGTTTTGGTGGAACTAATGCAACTTTAGTTTTTGAAAAGGTATAATAAATGGATTTGATGAAAGGAAAAAAGGGTTTGATTATGGGCGTTGCGAATGAACGTTCAATTGCATGGGGTATTTCACAAAAACTTGCTGGCGCAGGAGCGGAATTAGCTTTTACCTATTTAGGTGAAGCTTTAAAAAAAAGAGTTATTCCATTAGCAGAAAAGCTTAACTCAAATTTAACTTTTAGCTGTGATGTGGAAAAAAAAGATGAAGTAATTAAGCTTTTTGAAGATATAAAATCTAAGTGGGGTCAAATTGATTTTGTAGTACATGCTATAGCTTTTTCGGATAAATCAGAATTATCCGGAGAATACTTAAATACCTCTAGAGAAAATTTTTTAAAAAGTATGTTAATTTCTTGTTTTTCTTTTACAGAAGTGGCTAGAGAGGCATCCAAGATTATGAAAGAGAATGGTAGTATGCTTACTCTTACTTATGAATCAACAAAAGCTATACCAAATTATAACGTAATGGGTGTTTGTAAATCTGCACTAGAATCAAGCGTAAAATATCTAGCAAGAGATTTAGGAACAAAAAAAATTAGAGTAAATGCAATTAGCGCTGGACCTATTAAAACACTCGCCGCTTCAGCTATTGGAGATGCAAAATTTTTATACAAATGGAATGAAGACCACTCTTTTTTAAAAAGAAACGTAGATATAAACGATGTTGGAAACTCTGCCTTATATTTAATTAGTAACCTTTCTGCCGGCGTTACAGGTGAAATTCATTACGTCGACGCTGGATATAACAAAGTAGGTATGCCAAATCCTAAGAATATCTCATAGTTTGCAAAATTTGCATGTCTGATCAATAAAATAAACAATTAAAATATCAATTTAAAGTTTATTAAACTTAATTGGAGAAAAAATGAAAAAATTTAATCTTAATGTTAAGGAAAAATTAGATAGCTTTTTTGATTGGATAAAAGGTGCAGAACTTATTGAACTAAATTCCTGTGACACTAAAGAAGATCCAGTAAGACCTGAGTTAGATAATAAATTTAGAACCAGTTACGGACGTAAAATATTTGGTGTAAAATATAAAAACGAAATTTGTGCAATTATGTGTTTTGGTTTTACAAACGACATTCCTAGGAATGTTGAAGAACTTGATTTAATGACTAAAGACGCATACTTACAAAGCGCTCTTAGAGACCAAAATGTTGGCAAGATAGCGATTGCTTATACTGTTTGGTCCAAAAAAAAAGGAGGTGGAAAATTAATAGTTAAAGAAGTTTTTAAAAAAATTAAACAAACTAATCATTTAAATAGATTAATAACATTATCACCGTTAACAGATATGGCTAGGAATTTTCATTTACATAATGGAGCCTTTGAACTTAGAGTAAATGAAACAACGCAAAATTTTGAATACAAAATATAAACTATTTTAAAAATCTAATAGCTTTTAAAGACTTTTCTATTGAATAATTTACGATATTTTTAAAAAAATTAGATTTATTAAGAGTCAATATATAATTTATGTCAGTAATTTTACAATGATATTTTTCTATAAAATTTTCAAATTTTTGAAAATAACTTTCATCCCAATAATTCAAATGAATTTGGGTAGATTGTATACCTACAGGTAAAAAAATTTCTCTATAAAATAATTGTGGAATAAAAAATAGATTAAACTTGTTAAATGGAAATATGCCATATCCATCGATAATAATTTTAATCCCAGATTTTTCTAACGCCTTAAAAGTGTTTAGGTCATAAGTGTGGTTCGGAGCAAAGAAAGATCTAACTTTAATATCTTTTTCCTTAAATTTTTGAAGACCTAATCTAACTTTAAGAATCTGATCGTCATAATTTAGTCCATAGAATTCTGAGAGACCCCCGTAATTAAAATAATCTTTTTTTTTAGTTTGCTGACTATAGACGTGAGAATATCCATGCATCGATATTTCCCAACCTTTTTTTTCCCAATCTTTTACTCTTTTCCAAAAATTTAAATTATTAGAATATTTCTTAAGCTCAAGATCTTTGTTGTCCGGTATAACACCTAATAAAGGTTTGATGTTGTATTTATCAAACAGTTTTTCACTTTTATCCATCAACTTCCAATTCATATTTTCTGCGATATCATCTATCCTAATTAACAAACCCGTATATTTTGATGTAGTTTTTTTTATTGAATTAAGCATCTAAGTTTATAGTTTAGCTTAGAATGAGCAAATTTCATATAAAAAAAATTTCGGAGATAGATCAAAATAAATTAAAAGATTTTTACTCAAATACATTTAAATTTGAAAAAAGTATTCAAGAACATTACTCATGGAGATATAGGTTAGGATATAATAATTTTGAACCTATTGTATTATTAGTTAACGATGAAATATGCGGCCATGCTGGATTAATACCTGCAAATATAAAAATAGATAATAAAATTAGACAATGTATTTGGTTTACTGATTTCTTTGTTGATATTAAATATAGGTCACTAGGTTTTGGAAAACTTTTAACAAAAAAATGGATGAAAATATGCCCAATACAATTAACAATATGTAACCAAAAATCTTTAAAAGTATTTAAAAAACTAGATTGGTCTTACAATAATAACTTTATAAAAAAAATTAAAGTGTTTAACTACTTAAATACCATTCCTATTTTTAAAAATTTTAATATTTCACAGTTGTCCATAAAAAATTTTACGAAAGATATAAGTATAGAGAAAATTGAAAATAAAATAATCTCAAAATTAGTAGAGAAATGTGAAAATAAATACTCAAATGAAAAAACACATTTAATAAGAGATGAAAGTTGGTTTAAGTGGAGAATAATTAATTGTCCTTATAAAAAAGACATTTTCATATTGTATTTCAAAAACGAATATGTGGTTATTCATATATTTAAAAAAAATGGAATTAAAAGACTTAACATAGTTTTTTCTTTAAATGGGATTAACCAAGTTTTATTAAATACAGTTTCTAATTTTTCAAAAAAAAACAACATTGATTTTATGTCTTATATAGGTAAAAAAGAATTTTTTTTGGATGGAAATATACCTGGGCAAAAAAAACTTAATTTTGCTTTTAACTCTGAGAATGCATTACAAGTTCAAGAAATAAGAGAAAATTTAAAAGACTTACAATTTATTGATAGTGATATTGATTTTATTTGAATTAAATTGTTGCTTGTTTCATTGATAATTTAACTTTTCCTCTGTCAAATCCAACTACCTTGACCGAAACTTCATCGCCTTCTTTAACAACATCGCCTACTTTTGCTACTCTTTTTGCCGCAAGTTCTGAAATATGTACTAAGCCATCTTGTTTACCTAGAAAATTAACAAAAGCTCCAAATTCCATAATCTTTACAACTTTACCTTTGTAGATTTTTCCCATTTCAGGTTTAGCTATAAGGCTTTTAATAAACTCAATCGCTTTATTTCTTGATTCTTCATCCGGAGCTGCAACTGTAACTTCTCCTGTATCTTTGACATCTACTTTTGCGCCAGAAGTCTCTACAATTTCTCTGATAGTTGCTCCACCTTTACCAATAACAGTAGCTATATCTTTTTTATCTACTTTCACTGTTTCCATTTTAGGTGTGTGTTTAGAAAATTCTTTTCTTGAAGATTTTATAGCTTTATTCATTTCTCCTAAAATATGTTCTCTTCCAGCTTTTGCTTGATCCAAAGCTTTTTCCATAATTTCAAATGTTATACCTGTAATTTTTATATCCATTTGAAGTGATGTTATGCCATCTTTAGTTCCAGCTACTTTAAAATCCATGTCTCCAAGATGATCCTCGTCTCCTAAAATATCAGATAAAACAGAAAATTTTTCTCCTTCTTTTATTAAACCCATCGCAATTCCTGCAACAGGTTCTTTGATCGGTACACCCGCATCCATTAAAGATAAAGAAGTTCCACAAACAGTTGCCATTGAAGAAGATCCATTCGACTCAGTAATTTCAGATACAACTCTTAAAGTGTAAGGAAAATTTTCTTTTTTTGGTAATGATGAATTAATTGCTCTCCATGCTAATTTTCCATGGCCTATTTCTCTTCTGCCTGTTCCAATTCTTCCGCATTCACCAACTGAAAATGGCGGAAAATTATAGTGAAGCATAAAGCTAGATCTATGCATACCATCTAAACTTTCTAGTCTTTGTTCATCATCACTCATTCCTAAAGTAGTTACAACTAAAGCTTGAGTTTCGCCTCTTGTAAATAAAGCTGAACCGTGAGTTCTTGGCAAAACCCCCACTTCACATTTAATTTGTCTAACATCTGAAAGACCCCTTCCATCAATTCTTTTTTTGTCTTTTAAAATTGCTGTTCTAACAATATCTTTTTCTAGTGATTTAAGTTGTGACATTGCTTGATTTTCAGTTACATTCTCGTCTTCAGAGAACATTTCTTTACATCTGGTATCAATTTCTGAAATAGCATTTGATCTTTTCTTCTTATCGATTTCTTTAAATGCTTTTCTTAAATCTGATTCAAATGTGCTGGTTATTTTTTTCTTTAATTCAGATTGATCAATCTCTTCAATTTCCCACTTTGGTTTTCCTGCTTTTTTTGCTAAAGACTCAATTGCTTTAATTATTGGTACAAAATTTTCATGTCCAAATTTAACCGCATCTAACATCACTTTTTCTTTCAGTCCTGTGGCTTGTGACTCAACCATTAAAACTGCATCTTTAGTTCCTGCTACAACTAAATCTAATTCAGACTCTTTTAATTCTTCAGGAGAAGGATTTAGTAAATATTTATTTTCTTTATAACCAACTCTACTTGCGGCTATTGGACCTTGAAAAGGCAAACCTGAAATTGCTAAAGCTGCAGATGAAGCAATTATTGATAAAATATCTGGCTGATTTTCTCCATCATAAGATAAAACTGTCGGTAATACTTGAACTTCATTCATAAAACTTGCAGGAAATAGTGGTCTGATCGGTCTATCAATTAATCTT
Source organism: uncultured Pelagibacteraceae bacterium (assembly GCA_902517535.1). Taxonomy (GTDB): domain Bacteria; phylum Pseudomonadota; class Alphaproteobacteria; order Pelagibacterales; family Pelagibacteraceae; genus Pelagilacustribacter. The sequence continues at coordinate 29,801 of CABYCK010000003.1, forward strand.
GAGATTAATGTCTCGGCTTCAGTTGGTCTTGCTTCCCTTTTAAAATATCCTCCGGGTATTTTTCCTGCAGCATAGTATTTTTCTTGGTAATTAACAGATAATGGAAAATAATCTTGTCCATCTTTTAAATTTTTTGCACCTACTGCAGTTGCAATCACAACTGTTTCTCCACAAGTAGCTATTACTGCTCCGTCTGCTTGGCGAGCAACTTTTCCTGTTTCTAAAATTATTTTTTTATTATTTATCTCAATTTCTTCTTTATGAATTTTAAACATTATTTTCTCAAGTTAAGTTGTTTTATTACTTTTTGATAAGACTCAGGGTTTTTCTTTCTAAGATAACTAAGAAGCTTTTTTCGCTTATTAACTGATTTAGTTAAACCTAAAGTTGAGTGTTTATCTTTTTTAAATTTTTTAAAATGATCGGAAAGTTTTGATATTTTATTAGTTAGAAGACCAATCTGTATTTCTGTTGATCCTACATCTTTCTGATTGGTGGCTAAAGATTTAATTATATCTTTTTTTTTCTGCATCATTTAACTTTGTCTCTTTAATTATCTTCTCTATCTTTTCAGCATATTCGAATGAGTTATCCTCTACAAATGTGAGCTTAGGAAGAAACTTAATATCTAACCTTTTAGATAGAGCTCTTCTAACAAGATGTGAGTATTCCGTCAAGGTAGTAACTGTTTCTTTAGTGTCTATTCCTCCTAAAGGTATTACATAAACTCTTGCTGTTTTAAGGTCTGGTGTCATTCTCACTTCAGTTACTGTTATTAATTTTGAATTTATAGAGGGAATTTTTGCTTCATTCCTAATAAATAGCTCACCTAAATTTTGTTTTACTAGCTCTCCTACTCTTAGTTGTCTTTGTGAAAATATCTTTTGTGTCATTATTTTTATGTTAAATAGACCTTTGAATTTCTTCAGATAAGTACGATTCTATTACATCCTTCTCTTTAAAGTCTATAAAATCTTTTATACTTATTCCACATTCAAGACCAGTGCCAACTTCTTTTACTTGATTCTTTTCCCTAAAAATACTTTGAATTTCTCCGTTATAAACAACTATTCCATCTCTAATTATTCTTGCTCTTGATTTGCTTTTTATTTCACCATTAATAACTTTTGATCCAGCAATTTTCCCAGCACTTGAAACTTTAAACACCTTTTTGATTTCAGCAGACCCCAATATAGTTTCTTTTAAATCTGGTGTGAGCAGTCCAGATAGAGATTTTTCCACATATTCAAGTGCTTCATAAATTATATTAAAATATTTTATATCTATTTTTTGATCCTCAGCTAATTTTTTTGCCTCTCTATTTGGTTTTACATTAAAACCAATTAAAATTGCGTTAGATGCTTTAGCTAAAGATACATCGGTTTCGTTAATCATGCCGATATCTGACAAGATTATTTTCCCAACAACTTCATTGTGCTCAATTTTGTTAATTGCTGTTTTCAATGCTTCGCTAGAACCTTGAACATCTGATTTAATAATAATGTTTAATTCTTCTTTTTTCTCCTTATCGTTATCAAAAAGAGTGGTTTTATCTTTTGGTAAAACTTTTTTTGATGATAGGTTGTCTTTTTTAAACTCAGCCATTTCTTTGGCTTTTTCTTCATCTTCGGTAACCAAAAATTCTGCTCCAGCAAATGCTGAGCTATTCATTCCTAAAATTTCAACTGGCATAGATGGAAAAGCTTCATTTATATTTTTCCCTTCATAATTAATCATGGCTCTGATTTTGCCCCACGTATCTCCGCAAATAAAAAAATCTCCCTTACTTAATTTTCCATTCTCTATTAAAATTGTGGATACTGGACCTTTGCCTTTATCTATTTTAGACTCAATTACTACTCCTTTTGCACTTCCAGAAAAAGATGCTTTTAGATCTAAAATTTCAGATTGAAGTAAAATCGCCTCTTTGAGTTTATCTAGATTAATCTTCTTTAATGCAGAAACTTCGACGAATAAAGTTTCTCCACTTAAATCTTCAGCAATTAATTCATATTGCATCATTTCATTTTTAATTTTACTTATATTTTTTCCAGGTAAATCACATTTATTTATCGCAACAATTATAGGAACTTTTGCTGCTTTAGCATGATTGATAGCTTCAATTGTCTGAGGTTTAATACCATCATCTGCAGCTACAACCAGTACTACAATATCAGTTATCTTAGAACCTCGCGCTCGCATCTCTGTGAAAGCTGCGTGACCAGGTGTATCGATAAAGGTAATTAATTTGCTGTTATCTGATGTCACTTGATACGCTCCAATATGTTGAGTGATTCCCCCATGTTCACCCGATACAATATTTGTATTTCTTAAAGCATCTAATAAAGAAGTTTTGCCATGATCAACGTGACCCATGATAGTTACGATAGGAGGTCTGATCTTTATTTCGCCCTCTAATTTTTCTTTTACTTTACTAGTTACTAAAATTGGTTGATCTTCTAAAATTGGTTTATGACCAAATTCTTTTACGATGTATTCTGCTGTATCTTTATCAATATTGTGATTAATGGTTGCAATTACCTTCATGTTGAACAAGAATTTGATTATATCACTTGATTTTTCCGCCATACGATTTGAAAGTTCCTGAATAGTAATTTGCTCAGGTATTTTCACATCTCTAATTACTTTTTTAAATTCCTTTTTTTCCTCTCCCTCAGGTTTATTTTTTTTTTCTTTTAATCTGGCCCTTTTGACCGAAGCCAAACTTCTTTGTTTAATTTCAATTTCTTCAACATTTAAAGCTCGAGAGACTGTTAGTTTAAAATCTCTTTTATCAACTGGGCTTTTTAATTTAAGTTTGCTTTTTCCAGACGGTTTATCATCTTTTTTTTTAATAAACTCTTTAGTCGCCTGTTGTTCTACAAATTTTCTAGCATAGTTCTTTTTTCCCAAATCAGGTAATTTTTGATCATTATGACGAAAAGGTTTATTAGCGACTTTGTTATTTTTGAAAAATTTTTTATTTTCTACTGAGAAAGATTTTTTGCCACTTGTGTTTATAGAGCTTGTATCAATTTTCTTTTTGAGATTTGAAGATATAGTAAGTGTTTTCTTTTTATTTTTGTTATCCATAGCATTACTTGTAAATTATTTCTCTTGCTGACATTATTAATTGGTCAGCCTCTTTTCTTGACAAGGAAAACTCTTCTAAATAGCCATCAATTCTTATTTTTTTACCTTTAATCTCATCAAAGCCTCCTATTAATTCATCTGAAGATAAATCAGCAAAGTCACTTAATTTTTTAATGTTTTTTTGACCTAAAATTACCAACATACCTTGTGTAATACCTTTTAAGTTAATCAAAGACTCTTCTACTCCCAATTCTTTAAGTTTATTTGCAACTTCTTCTTTTTCTTTAACTAAAGTTTCTTTTGATCTATTAATTAATTCTTGAGCTGTTTCTTCATCTATAGCTTCTATTCTTGAAATATCGTCGGGCGTTGCTTGAGAAATCTCTTCAATACTAAGAAAACCCTCTGATACTAATAGTTGACCCAAGGTTTCATCTACTTCAAGATTTTTAATCAGCGTTTCGGTCCTATCTTTAAATTCAGCTTGTCTTCTCTCGGAGTCTTCTTTGTCGGTTAAAATATCTATTTCATAATTGGTCAATTTTGATGCTAATCTGACATTTTGTCCTCTTCTTCCAATCGCTTTACTCAAATTTTCCTCGGTTAGTATAATGTCGATTCTTTTATTATTTTGATCTATTAAAACTTTTTGAATTTCTGCGGGAGACAAAGACTCTGATATTAAAGTAGGTAAATCCTCTGTCCATTTAATAATATCAATTTTTTCTCCATGCAATTCATTTACAATTGTCTGTACTCTGCTTCCTCTCATTCCAACACATGCACCTACTGGATCAATTGATGCGTCTTGGGAATGGACGCATATTTTAGCTCTACTTCCAGGATCTCTAGCGACAGATTTAATCTCTATTGTTCCTTCGTAGATTTCTGGAACCTCTTGGAAAAATAGTTTAGCGAGAAATTGAGGATGTGCTCGAGATAAAAATATCTGATGACCTTTTAGTTCTTTCTTTACTTCATAACAATAAGCTTTAACTCTATCTCCTGTTTTTAATATTTCTCGAGGTATTAATTCATCTTTTTTAATTACTCCTTCTGCTTTTCCCAAATCAATTATAATATTTCCATATTCTAATCTTTTAATTATTCCGCTTAAAATTTGTCCTTGTTTATCAATAAATTCTTCATACTGTCTATTTTTTTCAGCTTCACGAACCCTAGTGCTAATAACTTGTTTAGCACTTTGAGCAGCAATCCTTCCAAAATCTACTTGGGGTAACTCTTCAAAAATCTTATCACCTACTTTAAGATTATCGTTTTTTGAGTCATTTTTTTGCGCATCCTTTAATGTAATTTCCCTCGCTGAATCTTCTACAGTTTCAACGATTTCTAATATTTTTTGAATTTTAATTTCTCCATTTTCTCTATCAATTACCACCTCAATATTATTATCATTACCGAATTTAGTTAAAGCTGCTTTTTGAATAGCACTTTCCATTGAACCAATAACTAATTCTTTATCGATTGACTTTTCGTTTGCAACTGCGTCTACAATTCTTAAAAGTTCTAATTTATCTAGTCCTCTGTTTAACATTTTAATTGCTCCTAAAAAAAAATGGGCTAAAGCCCATTTTGATACTTACAAGTTTCAAGCTATTTTAGTGATAATTATGGTTTTTTCAAGATTTCTATTTAAATAAATTTGTTTTGTCAGTTTTTTCCCATGAAAATTCACCCTTATTTGTAGGTTTTCTGCCAAAATGTCCGTAAGCAGAGGTAATTTGATATATAGGATTGTTAAGTTTTAACATTTCTCTGATACCCCTTGGGGTTAGATTAAAATTTTGATCAATAATTTTTTTTACATCTTGGATTTTATTTTCGTCCCCTTCCGCAAGTTTCACAAAAATAGATAGAGGCTTTGAAACCCCTATAGCATAAGCCAATTGAATAAGGCATCTTTCTGAAACTCCAGCTGAAACAATATTTTTTGCCAGATATCTAGCTGCATAAGCAGCCGACCTATCAACTTTTGTAGGATCCTTCCCAGAAAATGCTCCTCCACCATGTGGTGCTGCGCCACCATAAGTATCAACAATAATTTTTCGACCAGTTAAACCTGTGTCGCCATCTGGACCACCTATTATAAATTGACCTGTAGGATTTATATAAACTTCATTTGTATCTAAATCTTTTATAAATTTTTCAGGTATCGATTTTTTGATATATGGCGTAATAACCTCTTTTACTTTTTCTTGATTAAGATCTTCTGAATGTTGAGTTGATATAACAACTGAAACGACTTTTGAGGGTTTATTATTTTCATATAACATTGTTACCTGACTTTTAGAGTCCGGCTCGATACCCTTTAAAATTCCCTTTTTTCTATCTTCTGCCATTAATCTTAAAATTTTATGAGAAAAATGAATTGGTGCGGGCATTAAATCTTCGGTTTCTTTACAAGCATATCCAAACATAATACCCTGATCTCCAGCTCCTTCATCTTTATTGTTTTTTGAATCTACACCCATTGCTATATCTGCTGATTGCTCGTGTAAAAATGTTTCAATATTGGCGTTTTTCCAGCTAAATCCTTTTTGGTCATAACCAATATCTTTTATACATTCTCTAACTTTATTTATTATTTCATCCTTTTGTATTTTAGGGCCTCTTATTTCTCCTGCCAAAACAACTTTGTTAGTTGTAGTAAGTGTTTCACAAGCTACTCTAGAAAATGGGTCTTTTGATAAATACGAGTCTACAACCATATCGGAAATTCTATCACATACTTTATCTGGATGTCCTTCTGAAACAGATTCACTAGTAAATAAATATTTATTTTCTGTCATTATTTTTTTTAAAAATTAAAAAGATAATTAGATATGTAAATAAAAGAATAAAAAATATCAAATCATTTTTATTTTTATTGTCATTTATTATAAGGGGAATATTCATTTCGATATTTCCAGCCTCATAATTGTTTAATTTTTTAATTACTTCACCTTTATTGTTGATAATTGCACTGATGCCTTGATTTGCTGATCTAACAAGAAACGTATTTTTTTCAATAGATCTAAATATGGCTTTAGCAAAATGTTGGTGTGGACCAATTGAGTTACCAAACCATCCATCTTCGGAAATATTAACAATTAGATTTGTTTCTTTATTGCCTCTCTGAGTTAATTCTGGAAAAATCAGCTCATAGCAAATTAAAGGTAAAATATTTAAATTTTCGATGGTAATATTTTTTTGGTTTATTCCTTTGGAAAAAGAGCCATGACCTTGAGTAATCTTTTTTAAACCAATTTTATTTAATAAATTTTCAAATGGCAAAAATTCTCCAAATGGAACTAGCTTATTTTTATTATATTTTTGTAAAACTTCAAAGTTGTGATCTACCAATAATAAACTGTTAAAGTATTCTCTTGTGTCCTGTTGAATAGTATTAATTCCAAATATAATTTTATGGTTAGAAGAAAATTTATCTTGGATTATTTTTTTAAATTGAGTAATTTCTTTAAAAGAATATCCGGCAAAAACTCCTTCTGGCCAGACAAAAAGTGTGTTTTTTTTAGGATCAGGATCACTATATCTTATTAATTTATCTAACTTTTTTTTTAATTCTTCTAAAGACGAATGGTATTCTAGTTTAAAATTAGGTGAAACTACTTTGACATAAACTGAGTCCTTTTTGTTAATGTAGTTGTTCAAACCTTTATTTTTATTAATGGAAAATGTTCCAAAAATATAGACTGAAAAGATAAATAATAAAAAAAAACTCAATATAAATAATTTTTTTAAATTACTTTCTTTGAAAAAGAGTACAGATGGGACAACAAATATTGTTATTGCGATTAAATTAAATGCAAATAATCCTACAAAATTTAATATTTGCAAAATTTCTACAGTCCAAGACCAACTATAACCCCATAAATTCCATGGAAATCCAGTTAAAATTTTTGACCTTAAATAATCTGACAACCCAAATGATGCTGAAAATAATAATATTGATGAGAAATTATAATGTAAAAATTGACCTATAATTAAAGTTGTTAATCCTAGAAACAAACCAAGAAATAAGGGTATAAGAATGATTGCAAACGGGATTAAAAACTTAAAATTTTCATCAAAAGTTAAAGAATATGATATCCAATAAATTCCACTTAAATAAAACCCAAACCCAAACATAAAACCTAAAAGAAATAAATTTTGAAGATAAGGTTTTTTTCTATAAGTGCTTTTAGATTTTTTTTTTACATATAATGTTAATAAAAAGATTATAGGAAGTATAAAAAAATTTATAATTGATAAATTAAATGGTTGAAAACTAAAAACTGATAATAACCCTAAAATAAAAGGTGTAATGTATAATACTAGTAATCTGCTATCTAAAAATTTTGATAACATTTAATTGATAAAATTTAAATATTTTTTTTCTAATTTGTTCATTAAGTTATAATTTCTATCATTTTTATGAGTATAACCAAACAAATGCACAAACCCATGAATCCAGATTTTAATTAGCTCTTTTTCAAATTTTGTCTTGTTAGTTTTATATCTAACTTTTTTTAAATTTATTATAATATCACCTAAGTAAAGTTCGTTATTTTTTGAAATAATTTTTTTCAAGTCGTTTTTTTCATAGAATGGGAATGACAATACATCTGTAGATTTATCTTTTTTTCTATATCTTTTATTTAATCTTTTAATTTCTAATGAGTCTGATAACATTAAAGAAAATATCAATTTTTTATTTTTATACGATTTATCTTTTTTATTAATTAATCTTATTTTTTGATTAAAAAACTCACTTGGGTCTTTCAAATATTTTCGCCAAGTAAAGTTTTTTAAAATTACATTAACTTTTATCATCAGTGCTTTTTTTCTGATAAGCCCTAATGATCTTTGAAACTAGGGGATGCCTGATAACATCTGTATGATCAAATTTAATTATCTTAATCTCATTTAAATCCTTGACTATGTTTTTAGATTTGATCAGGCCCGATTGTGATTTATTTATTAAATCTATTTGAGAGGGATCTCCATTTACAACAAGTTTAGAATTTTCTCCAATTCTAGTTAAGAACATTTTTATTTGAGTTTCAGTCGCATTTTGAGCTTCATCTAATATAGCAAAACAATTTTTCAACGTTCTTCCTCTCATAAATGCTAAAGGAGCTATTTCAATTTCTCCAGACTCAATTTTTTTATCAACTTTATCGACTCCAAATAGTTCATACAAAGCATCGTAAAGAGGTCTCAAGTATGGATCTACCTTCTCTTTCATATCACCAGGTAAGAATCCAAGTTTTTCACCTGCTTCTACTGCTGGCCTTGATAAAATTACTCTATCTACTTTTTTTTCCATCAATAAAGTAATTGCCACAGATGCTGCTAAAAAAGTCTTTCCTGTTCCAGCTGGTCCTAAAGACATAATTATATCATACTCTTTTAAAGCTTTAATATAATCAGATTGTTTTTCTGATCTAGCTATGACTGACTTTCGTGGGGTTTTTATTAATTGCTTAAATGACTTTACATTAGATTGCTGAGGGCTCATTTCATTGTTTACTGATAAAAGTATATCTTCTTTTTCAATATAATTGGTTAATAAATATTTATTAACTAAAAATTTAATTGCTTCTGAAAATTTTTCCAAATTGTCTTTTTTACCTTTGCAAGTAATAGAGTTGCCTCTAAAAAAAATTATTGTGTTAGTAAGTTTTTCTAATTCTTTTAAGTTTTGATTAAATTGTCCAACAATTGACATCAAAATTTCATTGTTGGAAACTTTAATATTTATAGTTTGAGAGTCTAACTTTTTTATGTTCAATCTATAATCTAATTTACTAATACCTGACATAAATTTTAAGCTGCAAATCCTTCATTTTTTTTTTCTGAAATGATACTACCAAACAAAGTGTTTTGATTACAATCATTGACTCTGACATTTTTTATTTTTCCAATCAATTCATAATCGCTTTTAACAATTACTGAGTTAAAATATTCATCTCTACCAAAAAATTTGTTTTCATTTTTAACTTTGTTTTCAAATAATACTTTTACAGTAGAATTTCTAAGTTGTTCTCTGTAATCCCTTTTTATATCATTTGCTAATTTTTGAAAAATTGTAAGTCGTTCTTTAGCAACATTCAAGTCTATCATTTTCATATCAGCAGCAGGTGTGCCCGGTCTTGGACTAAAAATAAATGAATATGAATTAATAAATTCTATTTTTTTCATTAATAACATTGTTTTTTCAAAATCCTCTTCAGTTTCTCCAGGATAAGCAATTATAAAATCACTAGAAAATTTTATATTTGAATTTTTTTTCTTAAGTTTTTTTATAATTTCAAAATAATCTTCAATTGAGTGATTTCTATTCATGCTACTTAAAATTTTGTTAGATCCACTCTGAACTGGAAGATGAAGAAGTGGCATTAATTTTTCACAGTTTTTATGTGTTTCAATTAAATCGTCTGAAAAATCTTGTGGATGAGAGGTTGTGTATCTTATTCTCTTTAAATTTTTTATCTCGTTTAATTTATATAATAAGTCAGAAAGTCCTTTTTTTTCGAATTTGTAGGCATTAACATTTTGACCTAATAATATTATTTCTCTAGCTCCATTGTTCACAAGTTGATTTGCTTCAACCATTATTTCCGATAAAGATCTAGAATATTCAGGACCCCTAGTGTATGGAACCACACAAAATTTACAAAATTTATCACATCCTTCTTGTATTGTTAAAAAAGATGAGACTTTACTATCAGAATTTTTAATTACATTTAATTGATCAAACTTTTCTACCACATCAAATTCAGTAAAATTAATTTTATCTTTATTATTCTCAATTTTTAAAATTATATTATTAATATCGTGATAAGATTGTGGACCAATAACAGCATCAATATATTTTTCTCTTTTTAATAAAATGTCTCCTTCAGCTTGGGCTACACAGCCAGTTATCAGCACAATTGGTTTTTTCTTACCTCTAAACTCTTTCTTAACTCTCCCGATATCGTGGTAAACTTTATCCCTTGCCTTTTCTCTTATATGACAGGTGTTTAGAATATAGCAATTAGCCTCTTGAATTTTACTAGTTGAATTGTAATTAATTTTTTTTGTGATGTCTAAAATACGATTACTATCATATTCGTTCATTTGACAGCCTAATGTTTTGATAAATATTTTTTTTGACAATTTATTTTTTATTTTTTGATCCGTATAATTCTAATTTATGATCGACAAGTTTATAACCTAACTTTTTTGCTACTTCAATTTGAAGTTTTTCAATATCTTTATCTACGAATTCTATAATTTCACCACTATTTATATCAATCAAATGGTCGTGATGCTCATCTGGGGACTGTTCGTATCTTGCTTTACCACCTTTAAAGTCATGCTTTTCTACTATACCCGACTCCTCAAATAGTTTTACAGTTCTGTAAACTGTTGCAATACTAATTTTTTTGTCTACTTCACTAACTCTCTTATGCAATTCATCTACATCTGGATGATCTTTTGACCCATACTTTTCTTTGGAGTCTGACATGACTTGAGCAATAATTTTTCTTTGGTCAGTTAATCTGACACCCTTATCTTTACACTTTTTTTCTATATTATTCATAATAGTTAAATAATTTAACTTATATATAACGGTTTAATCAATTTTTTTTCTATTAAATTTTTTTTTATTAAAATTTCAATATTTTCGAGGTTAAATTGAGATAATCTGCAGTTTTTAAAGCCATATAACTTAACATTTTTTGATAATCTTATTCCTTTTGCAACCGCTAATGCAACCCTTAGGGTGGTAAAACTGCCCGGTCCATAATTTATTAGAATTGAAAAATTTTCATCAATTTTTACTTTGTGCTCTTTAGTAAAATTGAATATTGTTAAAGCCAATGTATCGTTGTTTGAAATTTTAGTTTGAAAATTATGAATAAAAAAATTATCATTAACTTTTAAACCAATTTTATCATTTTTGCCAATGCAACTAATTATCAAAAAATCTTTAATCATTTTTTTTTCTTTAATTATTTTAATTTTATTTCATCAGATTAAAACTTTTGCAAGCTCAAATGAACCTAAAATAGATGATTATGGTTTAATCTCTATAATGTATCATAGATTTAACGAAAATAAATATCCATCAACAAATATTCAAATGGAAATATTTGAAAAACAATTGAAGATCATAGAAGAAGAAAATATTAAATTTATCAACCCCGTAGAATTAAAAGAACAAATAACTTTAAAAAAAAATAATCGAAAGATTTTATTAACGATTGATGATGGGCTTCTTTCTTTTTATAACAATGCATGGCCATTATTAAAATCTAAAAAAATTCCTTTTATTTTATTTGTAAATACAAGAGAAGTAGGAACCTTTAACTATATGGATTGGCCACAAATTAAAGAATTGTCTGATAATGATTTAGTAGAAATTGGGAATCACAGTCATTCTCATGAGTATTTAGTTGAAGAAAAACCTGATTTTATTAAAGAAGATATTTTAAAATCTATGAAAATTTTTAAAGATAAATTAGGCAAAAATTCAAAATTCTTTTCTTACCCATTTGGAGAATATAGCTTGGAATTCAAAAAGATAATAAAAGAACTTGGTTTCGTATATGCATTTGGGCAACACTCGGGTGTAATTGATGAGTCAAAAGATTTTTATGAACTACCTCGTTTTCCCATAAATGAAAAATATGGAGAAATTAAAAGATTTAAAACATTAGTTAAAACTCTTCCTTTTAAATATAAAAATATTTATCCAGATGAAAAATATTTATTAAAATCTAATAATCCTCCTTCTGTAAAAATAGAATTTTTTGAAAATATAAAAAATCTTAAACAAATTAATTGTTTTTCAAATGAAGGGAATGTTTGGAGGTCATCAAAATTGAATTTTATTAATGAAAATGTTCTTAATATAGTAATTTCAGAGAAATTTATTGGAGAGCGCGGACGTATTAATTGTTCTTTAAGAGAAGATGGTGGGTTTTGGCGTTGGTTAGGTATTCAGTTTGTTTTAGCAGATAAATGACAATTATAAATTCAATTCTCTTTTTTGAACTGAATTTGCAAGTCTGACTGGTTCAAAATCCATTAATCTATTTTGGGTAATAATTTGAGCTAATATTTTAGTATACTCACTACCAGTTTGGGCGTAATTATCCAGAGTTTTAGTCAAGATTAAGCCACTAATTTTTTTATTTTTATTTCTTAATTCTCCTCTTTTTTCTCTAAACTTTTTATAACTTTTGTGAGTATTTAAATTATTTTTATAAGCTTTGACAGAAGCTCTTAAAATAGGAAATCTTAATATTTTATGACTTTGTGATTTGTCCTTCATCAATGGTTCAATCCCTCTTCCAGTCCATGTCCACTGACCAAAAATAGCATTACCTTCTAGAGCAAATCGAGACGTACCCCAACCACTTTCTTTAGCTGCTTGGGCTAATGCAATTGATGCAGGGATAATATCCATTCTAAGTTTCAAATCATTAATATTTCCCTTTTTAACTTTGTATTCTAAAAATTTTTGTCTTAACCATTGTTTTTCCTCGTCGGTAGTCATTTTTTTTGAACTAATCTTATTTAACTTATTTCTATCATCTAGAATTTTCTCATTTTCTGCTACGATCAATGGAAGAACGATCTTTATAAAAGTTTCTTTTTTTAATTTGACGCTTTGAATTTCATCTAAATCTTTTGGAAATTGAGTAAAGTAGATTGGTTTAACTGTTTTTTCAAATCTAACTTTATTCAAATCATAATTTACGTCTTCAAAAAGACTAAGAACTGTTTCAGTTTTTAAATTTAAATCAGGTAAAATTAATTCGTTTACTTTATCTTTTTTTTTAACGTCTTTTTTTATTGAATCTTTTGGTTTTTTTAATATCTTTTTTTCTTCTTTGTTTTGTTTTTTCACTTTAACTTCTGGTTTTTTTACTTCTTTTTTTTTTGGTTGATCAGTTCCAGAGTATTTTTTTACTAATTCATTTTTTTTAAATTCCTCTAAATTTTTAAAAGTTGTGACGCCTGCAATAATCGTTAATACTGCTCCAACCACCATAAAAAAGCCTATTACAGCTTTTCTTGCACTTTTTGCAGAAATATTTTGATTATAAACTCCATGAAATAAATTTGTAAATAATTCTCCAAAAAAAGCAAAAACAGTTTTTCCTAGCTTGGGGAGTACCTCTAAAAAACTTAAACCAATTTTTCCTGCATTTCTCCATAGATTAATAAAAAATCTATTAATCGACCTTGTGCCGTCTTCCTTAAAATAACTTATTTTTCTTGAAATTTTTAAAACAGCTTTTGAGCTATCTTCTTTTAAATCATCTATTTGTTTTGAAGCTTTTGACAAAGGTTTGGTAAAATTTTCTTTAATAAAACTAGTATTGAAATCTTTAGGAATAATAATTTTATTTTTTCTTAATATTAATTCTAATTGACCAGTTGTTAGATTTTTTCTTCGTTTAATATATTCTTGAATTTCTTTAACATTATAAATTTGAGCTAATTCAATTAATTTATCTCTGTAACTTAAAGTTTTTTTCATTTAAATTGCCTCTACCGAGTTCACTTCTTTTACATAATGTTTTAAAAGATTTTGAACTCCTTGTTTTAGTGTCATTAGTGAACTTGGGCATCCAGAGCAGCTTCCTTGTAGTTCAACTTTTACAACACCATTTTTAAAAGATTTGAACTTTATATCGCCACCATCTTTAGCAACAGCTGGCCTGATCTTTGTATCTAAAATTTCTATAATTTTTTCAACTGTTTCATTTATTTCTTTTTCAGAAGTAACAGTTTTTTTTTCTTTATTTATTTCTTCAAGTATAGGTCTTTTATTATTTTCAAAATAATGATTTAAATGAGAAATAACCAACGGTTTTATCTCGTCCCATGAAATTTCTTTTGTCTTTTTTACTGACAAAAAATTTTTTGATAATAAGACTAGTTCTATGCCGTTAAAACTTAATAATTCTTTTATAAATTTATTATCAATTTTTTTTACGTCGTTTCTTTGAAACTCTTCAGTTCCTATTGTTGAGATAATTTTTTCTGATAAAAACTTAAGAGAGTCAGGATTTGGTGTAGATTCTATTTGTATCATATGATTTTATATTATATCAAACCCACTTTTTCACGTATATTTTTCAAGTTCTCATCAGATTTTATTTTGGCCTTTTCATTGCCTTTTTTCAATATTTCCATCAAATATGCCCTATCATTCATCAATTTTTTAATTTTTTCTCCTATAGGGCATATTTCATTTATCAAAAGATCAGAAAGTTTTTTTTTTACATAGGAATATTCTTTGCCAGCCATTTCCTTTAAAACACTCTCTAAATTATTTTTAGAAATTTCAGAGTATATATTTAAAATATTTAATGCTTCAGGTTTTTTCTCTAAAGATTTTAGGTTTTCAGGAATTGGTTCGGAGTCTGATTTTGCTTTTTTTATTTTTTTAATTATATCATCTGGACTATCTTTGAGGTTGATTCTAGAATAATCTGATTCTTCAGATTTGCTCATTTTTTTAGTGCCATCTCTTAAACTCATTACTCTTGAAATATTTTTAAGAATTAACGGATCAGGTAACGGAAAAAAGCCTGGACATTTAAAATCGTTATTAAATTTTTGAGCTATGTCTCTCGACAATTCAAGATGTTGCTTTTGATCTGCGCCAACTGGAACATGAGTTGCTTTATATAATAAAATATCTGCAGCCATTAGATTTGGATATATATAAAGCCCAACGCTAGCTTTCTCTTTATCTGAACCAGCTTTATCTTTAAACTGAGTCATTCTATTTAACCAACCAACTCTAGAAACACAATTTAATATCCATGCTAATTCAGCGTGTCCAGAAACTGAGGATTGATTAAAAATTATGCTTTTAGTTGGATCTAATCCCGAGGCTAAAAAACTTGCGGTAGTTTCCAATATATTATTACTAAGCAATTTCGGATCTTGAAAAACAGTAATTGCATGTAAGTCTACGACACAATAAATACACTCCATTTCTTTTTGAAGAGATACAAAATTTTTGAGAGCTCCTAAGTAATTTCCTAAGTGAAGATTGCCTGAAGGTTGTACTCCAGAAAATACTATTTTTTTATTACTCATTTTAATTTGCCCTAAAGTTTTTTGTTTTTAGAACTCCTGTTAAATAACATAATATCAAATAAATAGTTGCTACAAAACTAACTATTATAATTAAATAAACTGATTTATATTTATAAGCATAATCTAAATAATAGGAATAAAAATCTAAAGTGAAAATTAACAAAAAAGACATTAAAATCGTACAAAATATTATTTTTAAAATACTTCTTGTGAGATAATTTTTAATTAACAGATAATTTTTACCATTAAGAAAATATATATATATTAGCACACCCACCCAAGTTGATATCGAAGTGGCAATTGGAATAATAATGAATCCAATTTTGCGAAAAAATAATAAACTTATGATTACATTTAAAATTACAATCAAGCTAGAAATAAAAAAAGGTGTTTTAGTATTATTTCTTGCAAAGAAAAAATTTGATAAAATTTTTACTAAAGCGAATGCGGGTATTCCATATCCAAAATATTTCAATGCCGAAGCAGTCATGTTTGCATCCTCACGAGAAAAAGATCCATATCCAAATAACGCACTAACAATTTCTTCAGATGATAAAATTAAACCAAGACTGGCTGGTATAGATAGTAAAAGCGATAGCTCAATTGATTTGTTTTGAATATTTGAAATCCTTAATAAATTTTTTTCTTTAAATGCTTTTGAAAGTACTGGTAAAGAAACAGTTCCTACAGCAATTCCAGCTATTGCTAAATTTATTTGATAAATTCTATCAGCGTAATACAAATAAGAAACGGCACTAGTTTGAAAAGAAGCAATGATTGTTCCGACCAAAATGTTAACCTGAGTTACTCCTGACGACAATATACTAGGAAGAAGTTTACTAAAAAAAATTCTTACCTGTCTACTTAATATTATTTTGAATTTTATTGATGGTTTGTAATACTTAGCAGTAAAAATCATCAAATATATTAATTGTATTACTCCGGCTAAAGTTACGCCGTATGATAATTGTTTTGCAAAATTCAGTTTTAGAAAAAAAGAAATCATTAAACTGATTATTAAAATCAAATTTAATATTATTGGAGCTGATGCTGCAGCGGCAAATTTGTTATTAGAATTTAAGATACCAGAAAAAAATGACGAAAGACTTACGAATAATAAAAACGGAAAAGTAATCCTAGTAAATTCAACAGCTAGATTAAATTTCTGAGTATTTTCATAGAATCCAGGTGCTATAAGATAAACTAGGTAAGGAGTAAATATCTCAACTAACAAAACTAGAAAAAGAAGTATTAATATTAATAAATTTAAAACATCGTCGGCAAACTTTTTGCCTTTCTCTTTGCTAATAATTTTTGCAGAGGTATAATTTGGTATAAATGCTGCGTTAAAGGTTCCCTCTGCAAATAAGCGCCTAAAAGTATTGGGAAGTCTAAAAGCTACAAAAAAAGCATCCGCGAAAATAGTTGCCCCCAGAAATATTGCAATTAATATGTCTCTGAGATATCCTAATATTCTACTAATCAAAGTAAAAAAACTAAAAACATATGTTGATGATAGCAAATTCATATAAATTCTAAATTAAGCCACAAATAATAAATAAATAATGCGAATATAATTTATATTACATACACATAATTTAAATGACAAAAAAATCTAAAATTGACCATTATTCTGATAAAGAAGCACTCGATTTTCATATAAAAGGAAAGTCAGGCAAAATTGAGATTTCTTCGTCCAAACCGTTAACAACTAAAAGAGATTTGTCTTTAGCTTATTCTCCTGGTGTAGCGGCTCCAGTTAAAGAAATAGCAAAAAATCCTGAACTCGCTTATGATTATACAAGTAAAGGAAATTTAGTTGCTGTCATAAGTAATGGATCAGCCATATTGGGTTTAGGGAATCTTGGATCTCTAGCCTCTAAACCTGTTATGGAAGGTAAATCCGTTTTATTTAAAAGGTTCGCAGACATTGACTCCATTGATATAGAAATAAATAACAATAATATAGATTCTATTATTGAAACAATTAAAAATATTAGTGGTACTTTTGGAGGTATAAATCTTGAAGATATTGCAGCTCCAGATTGTTTTATAATAGAACAACAACTCAAAAAAGTTTTAGATATCCCTATATTCCATGATGATCAACATGGTACAGCGATAATTACATTGGCTGCTTTGATCAATGCATTAGATGTTTCTAAAAAAAAAATTGAAAATGTAAAGATTGTAGTTAATGGAGCAGGAGCTTCTGCCCAAGCTTGTACAAACTTATTTAAAAGTTCAGGAGTAAGAAGCGAAAATATTATTATGTGTGACAGCAAGGGGGTAATATACAAAGGAAGAAAGAATTTAGACCAATTTAAATCCCGCTTTGCCATAGAAACTAAATTGAGAACATTGGATGAGGCTATGAAAAAAGCAGATGTCTTCCTTGGATTATCCGCTAAAGATGTTGTCTCACAAAAAATGATTAAATCAATGGCGGCAAATCCAATAGTATTTGCATGTGCAAATCCAGATCCTGAAATTAAGCCGGAAGCCATCAATGAAATTAGATCAGATGCTATAATAGCAACTGGAAGATCAGATTACCCAAATCAAGTAAATAATTTAATTGGATTTCCCTATATATTTAGAGGAGCTTTAGATGTTAGGGCAAAAGAAATTAATCAAGAAATGAAAGTTGCAGCCGCTACAGCTATAGCGATGTTAGCTAGAGAAGATGTGCCCGATGAAGTTGTTTCAGCTTACGGAGGAGATAGACCAAAATATGGAAAAAATTATATCATCCCTTCAACTTTCGACCCAAGATTAATAAGCGTAATACCTTCTGCTGTAGCTAAAGCTGCTATGAATACTGGAGTAGCAAGAAAAAAAATTGAAAATTTTGATAATTATAAGGACCAACTTGCAAATCGATTAGATCCATCTATGTCTCTTATGCAGGGTATCAATGCAAAAGTCAGAAAAAATCCGAAAAAAGTAATATTTGCAGAAGGAGAAGATGAAAATATGCTCAAAGCAGCTATTGAGTTTGGAAAAAATAAACTTGGTATTCCTATTTTGATAGGAACTGAAAAAAGAATTAGAGAACAACTAAATAAAATTGGTTTAGATGAAAATCATAAAAT
Organism: uncultured Pelagibacteraceae bacterium; assembly: GCA_902517535.1. Classification (GTDB taxonomy): domain Bacteria; phylum Pseudomonadota; class Alphaproteobacteria; order Pelagibacterales; family Pelagibacteraceae; genus Pelagilacustribacter. The sequence continues at coordinate 48,106 of CABYCK010000003.1, forward strand.
TGAAATAGTTAATTCAACAGACAAAATTAAAAGAGAAAAATATGTTAAACATTTATACAGAAGGTTACAAAGAGAGGGTCAGTTAGAAAGAGATGTTGATAGACTGGTTAGAAATGATCGAATTGCCTGGGGAGCTTCAATGATTGCTTGTAAAGATGCTGACGCAATGGTTACTGGCAACATTCGACATTATGCGGCTTCAATAGCAAAATTAAAAAAAGTTGTTGATCCAAGACCTGGGGAAGAAATTTTTGGAATGACTATGATTAATTCAAAAGGAAAAACGATTCTAGTAGCAGATACTAATGTACAAGATTTTCCTTCTGCACAAAGATTAGTTAATGTTTCTAAATCTTGCGTAAGAGTTGCGAGAATGTTTGGATTTGATCCAAAAGTAGCTTTTCTTTCACATTCAACATTCGGTAATCCTGTTTCTAAAAATACAAAACATGTTAGAGACGCTATAGAATTATTAAAAAAAGAAAAAGTAGACTTTGATTTTGATGGAGAAATGCAACCCGATGTAGCTTTAAACCCTATTTATAAAGAAACCTATCCTTTCTCTAAAATTGTAGGTAATGCAAATATCTTAATTATGCCTGCTCTACATAGTGCTGCTATCTCAACAAAATTAATGAAAGTTTATGGAGGAGCAAAATTGATTGGACCCCTTTTAATAGGCTTAGGTTTACCAATTGAAGTGGCTCCATTAAGATCCAGTACCTCGGATATTCTAAATTTAGCCTCTATAGCAGCTTATTCCTCTGATGTAATTGATTACACAAACTAAATTTTGTTACGACTTAATTCAGTAACTAAATAAATTGACGGTATTACCTCTTTAACATTATAAATTTTATTTGCTTCGTTTATGACTTCTTTTTTTTCATTATCATTCATTGCAATTCCAAAAATATAAATGATTTTATTTATTGTCTCCAAAGTATAATTTCTTGATTTTATTTTTTTATTAAATATTAACGCTGACCTTAATTGAGAAGTGATTAGAATATCTTTTGCCGTAGACTTAAAATTGCTTTGACCTTTAATTGTAATTGCATTTTTAACAGATCGAACTCCTTTTGTTTCCCAAGCGATCTTTGTAATTTGGATTTTATCCTCAGGCTCATCCACTTTTCCAGATAAAAAAATTCTACCGTCTAACACTTCAGATTGAACTCTTAAAAAATATTTCTTATCTGCTAGAGCTAAACGTGCAGTCAAGTTTTTTTGCATTATGGTATCGTCAATTTGCATTCCGATTGTTCTGGGATCAAATGTTATATCTACTCCTGTTCCAAACTTTGAAACTGAACTACAAGAAAACAAAAGTATTATCAATGCAAAACTAAGAATTTTTTTCATATCTTTTTATATTTAAACAAATTTCATAAATTTTTTTTTTATTTATTTTTTCTTTTTCAAATAATATTTTTACAACATCTTTTAAACTATTTCTTTTAAGAAGTGTTTTTGCTTTTTTTATTATCATTTTTTCATCAAGAGTTTTATTTTTAGTATTTTTTTCTGATATTACAACTGTTAACTCACCTTTAATTGGGTCTTTATACATCTTTATTTTATTAATACTATCTCTAAAAAAGGCTTCGTGTAATTTAGTAATTTCTTTAGCAATAAGTAATTTTCTATCATGAAAAAATTTTTTAAATTTTTTTAAATAAAAATTTAATTTGTTTGCAGGAATAAAAAAAATTAATGCAAAATTATATTTTTCCAAGGAGGATAGGGTCTTTTCTAATTGTTTTTCCTTTTTTGGTAAAAAACCATAAAATAAAAATTGATCTTTAAATCCCGATACACTCATTGATGCAGTAATTGAAGAAACCCCTGGAACTGGGATTACTTTAATTTTATTATCTATACATGTTTTAATCAGCAAGCGTCCAGGATCAGAAAGAGTAGGTGTGCCAGCATCTGAAATTAACGACAAAATTTTGCCTTCATTTAAATATTTTATAATATTTGTTAATTCTTTTTTTTCATTAAATTTGTGATAAGAGATTAACTTTTTTTTTATCTTAAAGTGATTTAATAGCTTAATGGAGTGTCTAGTATCTTCACATAAAATTATATCAGAATTTTTTAATACATTAATTGCTCTTAAAGTAATATCATCTAGATTTCCAATAGGTGTTGAAACAATGTATAAGCTATTAGATGATAATTCCATTTTATGAAATATAAATTTATAACAATATTATCTTATTTTGTATTATTTTTTTTAAATACAAATTTATTTTGTGATGAAAATAAAAATAGTCTTAAAATTGGATTGTTAGCACCACTTAGCGGTGAATACAAAAGTCTAGGATATTCTTTGATGTATTCTTTGCAATTAGCTTTAAGAGAAATTGATGATAAAAATGTATATATAATTCCTAGAGATTCAGGATCAAATAATAAAAAAAAACTCAACAATTCTGTTAAAGAATTGAAATCTTTAGGAGTTGATGTTGTAATAGGTCCCATTAATAATGAAGATTTTGAAGAAGTTAAAAAATATAATGATCTAGTCTTTATTTCTCCTTCTAATATTAATCCAGAATTTCAAGGGAATATAATAAGTGTGGGTATTAGTTTTGAGTCGCAAATGTCAGCTTTGATTGAATTTATCAAAAAAAAGCAAAAAAAAAGGACTGTAATTTTAATTCCTAAAAATAACTATACAGACTTAATTGAAAGTAAAATCAAAAAACTTGGTCTTAAAGGTTATAGAACTTTTAAATATAATCCAGACCCTAAGGTGCTGACTGGGGAAATTGAAATTTTAACAAATTATTCTGCTAGAAAGAAAAACTTAGAGATTAGAAAAAAACTTTATGAAGATAAGGAAGATGCACAATCAATACGACAATTAAAAAAATTAGAACAAAAGTATACTTTAGGCGATGTTAGCTTTGACTCGGTAATTATTATTGATTTTGGAAATAGTTTAAAAAGTGTTTTAACATCTTTGGTTTATGCTGATGTAGATCAAGAAAAAGTTTTATTTACAACTTTAAATCAGTGGTTTGATGAAAGTATTTTTTACGAGAATACAGTAAAAAGTTTACATTATCCTTCTGTAAATTATAAAGAATTCAAAAAATACAAAGAGGAATATTTTAGGACATTTAAGACATCTCCAAACGAAATAACTATACTGGCTTATGACACTTTAGGATTAATTTACTATGTTTGGAAAAAAAATGGCAAAATAAGCACTGTAAATGATTTTTCTTTTAAAGGGAGTATAAAAGGAAAGATCGGTAACTTTAGCTTTAATAACAAAAAAATAATTCAAAATTTAAATATATATAGAGTTGAAAATAATAAGTTTACAAAATTTTAATTTTTTTTTTCATCTTTTTAAAAGCTATATATCGATGATCCATTTTAATTTTTTTTAATTTTGACATTTGCCCAAAAGTTATATTTTTTGAAAAAGGAATAAATATTGGATCATAACCAAATCCATTTTTTCCAATTATTTTTTTTGAAATAGACCCTTTGATTTTTCCCGTTACGACAATTATTTTCTTTTTTGGAACAATTATAGATAAACTACAAACAAATGTCGCAGATCTATTATCTTTTTTTTTCATTTTTCTTAAAATAAATTTCATGGCTTTTAAAAAACTTCCATGTCTTTTGGCCCACCTAGCAGAATAAATGCCTGGTCTCTGTTTAAGGGCTTTTATACATAATCCTGAGTCATCTGAAATAACTGGCAAATTACTAAATTTTGAAAAGTATTTTGCTTTTAAGATTGCATTTGAAGAGAAGGTTTTGCCTGTTTCTTTCGGACTTTCAATATTGAGTTTTTTAGGGGAAATTTTTTTAATCTTGCTTGATATTAAATAGCTTAATTCTTTAAATTTACCATTATTATGAGTTCCTATTAAGATTTTTTTCATTAGCATCTAGTATTTTCAAATTTAGATACTATATAGCAATTATTATGAATGAAGATAATCAAAAAAAAACAGTTTCTTCTGACCTCGGCAAGGAAAAAGATGCGGAAAATAAAAGTAATATTAATCAAAAAGAGGAAAAAACGATAGAGGAAAAGCTTGCCGATTCTGAGGATAAATTATTGAGATCTTTGGCTGAAATAGAAAATCAAAGACGTAGATTTGAAAAAGAAATAAAAGATGCTTTTGAGTTTGGTTCTTTTAATTTTGCGAAAGAAAGTTTAGCAATTTTGGATAATTTGCAAAGAGCTAAAACAGCAATTAATAATGATGAAAGTTTAAAATCAAACAAAGATCTAGATAAGTTTTTAAAAAATATAGATATTATAGAAAAAGATTTAGTTTCAATTTTTGAAAAAAATAGAATTAAAATAATTAATACAAAAAACACAAAGTTTGATCCCAATTTACATCAGGCGATGTCTGAAATAGAGGACAATAAAGCAGAAACTGGTACTATTATTCAAGAAATTCAGCCTGGTTATATGTTAGGAGATAGGTTGCTAAGACCAGCTCTGGTAGCAGTAGCAAAGAAAAAAGTTGAAAAAAGCCCTGAAAAAGAGGAGGAAAAAAAAAATAAATAACCTTGTAGAAGGAAAAAAAACACCCATATAAACATAGTAAAATAAAGGAAAATTATGAGTAAAGTTATAGGAATAGATTTAGGAACTACCAATTCATGCGTAGCAATTATGGATGGTAAACAAGCAAAAGTTTTAGAAAACATTGAAGGTGCTAGAACAACACCTTCAGTTGTTGCTTTTTTAGATAAAGATGAAAAGCTTGTTGGTCAACCAGCTAAAAGACAAGCTGTTACAAATGCTGGAGATACAATTTTTGCTGTAAAAAGACTCGTTGGTAGAAAATTTGATGGTCCATCAGTTCAAAAAGATATTTCAAAAGTCCCTTATAAAATTATAAAATCAGAAAATGGTGATGCCTGGGTAGAGGGTAAAGGTAAAAAATATTCACCTTCTCAAATTTCAGCTTTTGTTTTGCAAAAAATGAAAGAAACTGCAGAAAAATATTTAGGTCAAGCTGTTACAAAAGCTGTGATTACTGTTCCAGCTTATTTCAATGACTCACAAAGACAAGCAACAAAAGATGCAGGTAAAATCGCTGGTTTAGAAGTATTAAGAATTATAAATGAACCGACTGCTGCTTCGCTTGCTTACGGTTTAGATAAAAAAGGTGGGCAAAAAATTGCTGTTTACGATTTAGGTGGAGGTACTTTTGATATCTCAATTTTAGAAATTGGTGATGGAGTTTTCGAAGTTAAGTCAACAAATGGAGATACATTTTTAGGTGGTGAAGATTTTGATGATGCTATTGTAGAATATTTAGCATCTGAATTCAAAAAAGATAATGGAATAGATTTAAAAACAGATAAGCTTGCTTTACAAAGATTGAAAGAAGCTGCAGAAAAAGCAAAAATTGAACTTTCTTCGGCTGCACAAACTGAAATTAATCTTCCATTTATAACTGCTGATAAATCTGGTCCAAAACATTTAAATCTCAAATTTACTAGAGCAAAATTAGAGGCACTTGTTCAATCTCTAGTGGATAGAACATTAGAGCCATGCAAAACAGCTTTAAAAGACTCTGGCTTTTCTGCTGCAGAAATAAATGAAGTAGTTTTAGTAGGTGGTATGACAAGAATGCCTAAAATTATTGAAACAGTTAAAAACTTTTTTGGCAAAGAGCCTAACAAAAGTGTAAATCCTGATGAAGTTGTTGCGATGGGGGCTGCTATACAAGGAGGAGTTCTTCAAGGAGATGTAAAAGACGTATTGTTATTAGACGTAACACCTCTATCTTTGGGCATTGAAACTCTTGGCGGTGTTTCAACAAAATTAATTGAAAAAAATACAACAATACCAACTAAAAAAAGCCAAGTTTTTTCAACCGCTGAAGATAATCAACCAGCAGTCTCTATAAGAGTCTTGCAAGGAGAAAGAGAGATGGCTGCTGACAATAAAATTCTAGGAAATTTTGAACTTGTAGGAATAGCTCCTGCTCCAAGAGGCACACCACAAATTGAAGTTACTTTTGATATAGACGCTAATGGTATTGTTAATGTGTCAGCAAAAGATAAAGGTACTGGGAAAGAACAAAAAATTCAGATCCAAGCTTCTGGTGGTTTATCAGAAGAAGAAATACAAAAAATGGTCAAAGATGCTGAGGCTAATAAAGAAGCAGATAAGAAAAAGAGAGAGACTGTAGATTCGAGAAATCAAGCAGATAGTTTAGTTTTCTCTACTGAAAAAAGTTTAAAAGAACACGGAGATAAGGTTTCTTCCGAAGAAAAAAAAGCAATAGAAAACGGAATTGCTGATCTAAAAAAATCTCTAGAAGGAACTGATATTGAAGATATCAAGAAAAAAACACAAAGTTTAATTCAGGCCTCTATGAAGTTAGGAGAAGCAGTTTATAAAAGCCAACAAAAACCTGAAGCTAAAACTCAAGGTAAAGACGATGGCAAAACAAACGATAAAGACAATGTTGTAGATGCAGATTTTGAAGATGTAAAAGAAAAAAAGGAAGAAGACAAAGAAAAAAGCGCCTAAGATAATTGTGAAGGAGACGTCCTGTGGCAAAAAGAGATTATTATGATGTCTTAGGTGTGACTAAGTCAGCATCAAAAGACGAAATTAAAAAAGCCTACCGAAAACTCGCACTTAAATATCATCCAGACAAAACTAAAGGGGACAAATCTTCCGAAGAAAAGTTCAAGGAAGCTAGTGAGGCCTACCACATTCTTTCTGATGAGAAGAGAAAAACTAATTACGATCAATTTGGTCATGCGGCTTTTGAAGGAGCTGGTGGACAAGGTTTTGGAGGGTTTGATACTTCTTCATTCTCAGACATATTTGAAGATTTCTTTAGTGACTTCGGAGGGGGACAAACAAGAAGATCGAGTAATAGAGGTAATGATTTAAGATACGATGTTAACATCAATTTAGAAGAAGCATATAGAGGCTTAGAAAAAAATGTTAAGTATACTACTTATAAAAAATGTTCTTCATGTTTGGGCAGTGGAGCTGCAAAAGGTTCCAAACCAATAAAATGCAATTATTGTTCTGGAAGAGGTAAAGTTAGAACTAATCAAGGTTTTTTTACTATTCAACAAACTTGTCCCCAATGCAATGGATATGGAGAAACTATAGGAGATCCATGCAAAGTTTGTAGTGGTAACGGAAAAACTCAAGGAAGTGAAAATGTAACTGTAAAAATTCCAAAAGGAGTTGATGACGGTACGAGAATAAGATTATCCGGCAAAGGAGAGGCGGGATCTAAAGGTGGTTCTAGCGGGGATCTTTATTTATTTATATCAATTAATAACCACAACATCTTTAAAAGATCTGAGGAAAATCTATACTATGAATTACCAATATCTTTTTCAAACGCTGCTCTAGGCACTACAGTAGAAGTACCTTCGATAGATGGAGGAAAATCAAAGATCAAAATCCCAGCTGGTACTCAACATGGTAAGCAATTTAGATTAAAAGGAAAAGGAATGCCTGCATTAAGAAGAAGTATTTTTGGAGACTTATATATAAGAGTTATTACTCAGGTACCCTCATCTCTATCAAAAAGACAAAAAGAAATTTTAGAGGAATTTAACGAAATAGAAACAAATAAGCCTGATCCAGTAATAAAAAGCTTTTTTGAAAAAGCAAAAAAGTTTTGGAAAAGTTCATAGTTTAAATGGAAACTGATCAAATAATGTCTGCAATTTTTTTAACTGCGGTACTAGTTTTGATCCTTCCAGGATTTTTATCTTCAAATAATAAGACTAAACAATTTATGAAAAATTTATCTATTTGGGCTATAATTGTACTTATTATTATTGTAATTATTTACTTTATAAAACAATGAAAAAAATCAATTTAGCTATTACTGGCTGTATGGGTAAGATGGGTCAAAAACTAATTAGATCATCAAGTTTAGATAAAAATTTTAAATTAGTTTCTTTGACGGAAAACAGAAAAATAAATAAAAAAATAAAAGGAATTAAACCTGAATTTAATACAATTAATGCATTTAAAAAAGTTGATGTAATTATTGATTTTACTATTCCTAAATGTACGTTAGAAGTTTTAAAAATTGCAGTAAAACAAAAGAAAAGAATTGTAATAGGAACGACTGGTTTTACAAAAAAACAAGAAATTATAATTAAAAATTATTCCAAGAAGATTCCTATCTTAAAGGCTGGGAACATGAGTTTAGGAGTAAATTTATTGATGTATTTAACTGAAATTGCGTCTAAATCTTTAGGAAAAAAATTTTTAAGCAAAGTCTATGAAGTTCATCACAAGGGAAAAAAAGATTATCCCTCGGGTACTGCTCTAATGCTTGCAGAGGGTATTTCTATAGGTAAAAATAAAACTTTTTACAGCATGATGGGGAAAAAATATTTGAACAAAAAATCTTTTCCGTATAGTAAAAAAATTAATTTTAACTCAATAAGAAAAGGTGGCATTGTAGGAGAGCATGAGGTTAAGTTTTCAAGTGGAAAAGAAATAGTAACTTTAAATCACGAGTCTTTTGATCGGGCTTTGTATTCTGAAGGAGCGCTAGCAGCAGCAAAATGGCTAAAAAATAAAAAGCCAGGGCTTTACTCAATGAGAGATCTTTTAAATTTTAAGTGAATAATAAAGAAAAATCTAAGATCATTATTAAAATCTTAAATAAAACTTATCCCAAAGTTCCAATACCCCTGAATTATAAAAACATATTTACATTACTAGTGTCAGTACTGCTCTCAGCTCAATGTACTGATGTAAATGTTAATAATGTCACAAAAAATATCTATCCAAAATATAATCATCCCAAGCATTTCGCAAAATTAGGAAGGAAAAAAATAGAGAGATTAATTAAGAAAATAGGAATTTTTAGAATAAAAGCGAAGAGTATTTATTATTTGTCAAAAACTTTAATTGAGAAATATAAAGGTAAAGTTCCTCGTACTTATAAACAGTTGGAAGAACTTCCTGGTGTTGGGCACAAGACAGCTAGTGTTGTAATGTCTCAAGGATTCGGATACCCAGCATTTCCAGTTGACACTCATATTCATAGATTGGCTCAAAGATGGGGATTAACTAATGGTAAAAACGTAGTTCAAACAGAAAAAGATCTTAAAAGTATGTTCCCTAAAAAATATTGGAACAAACTTCATTTGCAAATAATTTGGTACGGCAGAGAATTTTGTAAAGCAAGAGATTGCTACGGAATAACTTGTAAAATTTGTAAAAGCTGTTATCCAAATAGAAAAAAACCAATTATAACCAAAAAAGCTTAAATGAAAATTATTGGAATAGGAAACGCAATAGTTGATGTTATTTGCAAAGTAAATGAAAATTTTCTTTCTACGAATAAACTAACTAAAAGCACTATGAAACTAGTCAATGAGAATGAATTTACAAAATTATTATCAAGCCTTAAAATTGAAGATACAGTGTCTGGCGGTTCAGTTGCAAATTCTATAGTTGGTCTTTCGCAGTTAGGAAATAAAGTTGGTTTTATTGGCAAAATAAATGATGACAAACTTGGTGCTAAATACGAAGAAGGATTAAAAAAAGAGAATGTAAAATATTTTTATTCGAAGAAAAAAGAAGCAATTCCTACCGGAACTTGTTTAATTTTAATAACTCCTGACTCTGAAAGAACTATGGTTACTTTTTTAGGAACTGCTGGAAAAATTAGTGACGACGACATAGACATAAACACAATAAAAAAAAGTGAAATTTTATTTCTTGAAGGTTATCTTTGGGATGAAGGTGAACCAAAAAAGGCTTTTGAAAAAGCTATCCAAAATTCTAATAAGGTGGCAATGTCATTATCTGATTTATTTTGTGTAGAAAGACACAAACCACATTTTCTTGATTTAGTTAAAAATAAATTAGACATAACCTTTGCTAATGAGCAAGAAATAATTTCATTAATAGATGCAAAAAACTTTAGTGAAGTGATTGATTTTTCAAAAAATATTAAAAAATTAATAGTCATAACACGTGGAGAAAAGGGGGCATTAGCAATTAAAGGGGATGAGGTAAAAGAGTGTACGGCAATTAAAAATCTAAAAATTAAAGACTTAACTGGAGCTGGCGATTTATTTGCTGCAGGTTTTTTACATGGTTATATGAATAATAAACTAATTAAAGAAAGTTTAGAAATTGGAACCAAAATGTCTTCTCAAGTCATCCAAATAATTGGTGCAAGATTAAAATAAATTATTTTTTTTTTCTTTTAAAACTTCCCTTACCTTTTTTAGGTTTAATTACTCTTTTTCCATATTTTTTTGAGAATAGATCATAAGCAATTTTGTTTCTTTTTTTCATAAGTAATAACCTTTTTTATCATTTAAAATAAATTTTTCGTCTGAGAACTTATCTTTAATTTTTTTTCTTAATCTATAAATATGAGTTTCTACAGTATGAGTATCTACATCTTTTGCGTATTTCCAAACTTTTTTTAAAATTTCATCTTTTGGAATCGATCCTGAGTTTTTTAAAAATAATTCAAGGAGATGAATCTCTTTTTCAGTTAAAGCAATGAAGTTACTTCCTTTAGAAAGTTTTTTTTCATTTTTATCTAAATTATATTCTTTGATTATAATACCAGAATTTTTACTAAATCTTTTTTTTACAATTGAATTTTCAATAATCTTGTTTAATTCATCAACACTAAAAGGAAGTAATAATTTATCATGAAATTTAGCTGATATTATTTGATTGGGTTTTGATAAAACAATTTTAATTTGATCATCTTTTTTGAATAGACTCTTCATAAAATCGATTTTTTCTAAAAAATCACCATGTACTAATAATACGTCATAATCTTGATATGACTCTAATTCTGAATTCTCTGAGTGAAAAGTTAATGTAAAATTGAAATAATCTTTAAGTTCCTCTAATGAAGTGTTAAAGTTTTTTGAGCCAAATGTTAAAACACTAAATTTATGCATATTCATATCAAAAATAAAAGACTTTCAATTTTAGACTATAAAGTAAAATGTGCCATTGGTAAAAGAGGAATTAAGCTTAAAAAGAAGGAAGGTGATCTAATCACCCCAAAAGGGATATTTCAAATTAAAAGTCTTCTCTACAGGAAAGATCGGGTTTCAAATTTTAAATCAAAAATCAAAAAAATACCTATTAAAAAAAACATGGGTTGGTGTGATGATCCTAGGTCTAAAAAATATAATAAGCTTGTAAAGCTACCTTTTAATTATAAAACAGAAAAACTTTATAGATCTAATAATACTTACGATATTGTACTTGTCTTAAATTATAATATGAATCCAACTAAAAAGAATAAAGGTAGTGCAATTTTCATACATATAGCAAGAAAAAATTATAAAGCTACAGCTGGATGTATTGCTATACAAAAAAAAGATATGAAAAAGATTGTTAAAAAAATAGTTAAAAAAACTTTAGTTAAAATAAACTAATTTCTTTCACCAAAAATAGAACTACCAATTCTTAAATACGTAGCTTTATTGTTTAATGCCAACATATAATCAGAAGACATTCCCATACTTAATTCTTTTAAACCCATAGAATAATTTAATTCTGACATACTTTTGAAATATTTTTTAGTATTACCATCGTTTGGAGGTATAGCCATTAAACCTAGAACGTTCATATGATTTTCTTTAGTACAATAATCATAGAATGAATCCACTTCATTAAAGGGAATACCAGATTTTTGGGTCTCATTCCCAATATTTACTTGAATGAAATAATTAATTGACTTGTTCATTTCCTTTTGACATTTGGACAATACGTCAGCTAACTTTTGAGTATCTAATGAATGAATATAATCAAATATTTCTAATGCTTTTTTAGATTTATTGCTTTGCAATTTGCCAACCATATGAAGCTTCAATTCACTCTTTGCTTTTTTTATTTCTTTCCATTTAGACACTGCTTCCTGTACTTTATTTTCTCCAAAATGTAGATGACCATGATCAATTAAGGGCATTATGTGGTTTAAATCAAATGTTTTGCTAACAGCAATAATCTTAATATTATCTCTATTGCTAGAATTGTTTATATTGGATTTTATTTTGTTAAATCTTTCGATTATGTTGCTCATATGTTTGTATATAAAAAAAAATATTTTTTAATCATAGAAAATATCAAAGATATAGACTTAAAAAGTATAAAAATCTTTGAAAAATTTATTATTATTTACAGAAATCAAAGTAAATTAATAAATATTGAGAAGTTATCAATATTTAGAAATAATTGTAAAGCAAAAAGGATAGATTTTTATATAGCTAATGACTTTAAACTAATGTCAATTCTTAAAGCTGATGGACTTTATATCTCTGCCTACAATACTGATCTAAGAATGTGTAGATACAAATATTCTAAATATAAAATAATCGGATCTGCACATAACTATAAAGAACTAAAAATAAAAGATATTCAAGGTTGTTCGTCCTTTATTTACTCAAGATTATTTGAAACTAAATATAAAAATAAACCTGGTTTTTTAGGATTAATAAGATTTAATCTACTATCACGTTTAAGGAAAGAAATTTTAACACCACTCGGTGGAATCAATATAAATAACCTAAACAAAATGAATATAGTTAATTCGACTTCTCTTGCTTTAATGTCTGAAGTAAAAAAAAAGCCGGCTAAAATATTTAGCCGGCTTTTTTAAATAACTTATCTTCTATTTAAAACGCAAATGTAAGAGCTATTAAAGTTTCTGTAGCATCTTCGTTTTGCACATAGCCTTTGTTCTCGTAGTCAGATCTAGCTACTGATAATGTAGCACCGCCTAGAGAGTATGCTATTTGAACAGAGTCAACTTCAATGTCATAAGTTGTAGTTTCAGATGTTAACATGTTTTGCTCTAATTCTTCTCTAGAGTAAGACACAGACACATCTTTGTTTATAGAATAACCAATACTCATACCAGTATTTTCGTAATATTCTACTGTTTTTGCACCTGTAGTAATTGAAGTTCCTTCAGGAGCTTTGTATGATTTACCATAACCAATTGAAACGTTTTCTAAAGAGTATGTTACACCCCAAGCACCACCTTCTTCTAACTGATTCTCAGTAGTGACGCCGTCAGAATAATCATTAACATCGTAGTAGTTAGCTGCTAAGCTTAAGTTTTCTACTGGATTCATTGTTATTGAGTAACCTTCCATTGAGTTTTGCGAACCTGTTGGTCCCGCAGCGTTACCACTTTGAGATTCAGTTTTACCTTGTCCGTAAGAAGCTTGTAACGTCGTACCGAAAGGTAGTTCTGGTGTTGAGTATTGAAGTGAAGCATAACTCATTTCGTTAGCTGGGTAAGTTCCACCCGTGCTAAGACTTGTATCTGTTATTACTGTATAAGCAGATTGGTCAAAGAAATACTTCTTACTGTTTGAACATTCAGATACACAAATTTTTACAGTTCCCATTTCGTTCATAGTAATTGACATTTGTGAGTCATCGTTCAACGCACTTCCATCAGTAGCATCTGGATCAAGTTCCATAGAGTAACTCCATGTAAAACCATTTGCCATTTCGCCGGCTGCTGTGAAGTTTAATTCGTTCGTAATACCAATACCATTATCTCTTTGATCTCCAGTAATCATATTGTAGGTAGCTTTAGCTGTACCATTTACAGTCATCTCACCTGCATTTACTGAAAACATTAAAGATAATGAAGCAATACTAACGAATAAAGTTTTCATTATATTTTTCATTGTTATCCTTTGTTATTGTTTTAATAATTAAAACTGAGGAAAATTAGCATTTAGTGCTTAAAAATAGTCATATTTTTTATTATTTTAAGCTTTTTTTTGTAAATTGTTGTATATTTACAACACTTTTTCTAAATTAAATAGAGTGAATTTGGTTAAATTGATGCTATCTAATAATGGTGAATATGCTTAAAAAACTCCTCATATTATATCTAATCTCTTTATTCTTAAGCTCTTGCGCAGCGTTAAAGCCGGAAAGAGTAAATACTGGAGAAGTGCCTATTTCGGGTCAGGAAAGAGCTAGAAAAAATATAGAAGAGGGCAGAGGTATAAGTGTTGGTGGTCTACTAGGAAATAGAGGAACAAATTTTGAATTTAGTTCTTCAAACCCTATGTGGAGAGCTTCTTTAGAAATATTAGACTTCCTGCCAATGACAACTGTTGATTACTCAGGTGGGATAATAATTACTGATTGGTATTCTGGAGAAAGTTCCAAAGATAATGAGTCGATTAAAATAGCTGTACGTTTTTTATCGAATGATATCAGAGCTGATAGTTTAAAAATTATTGTACATAAAAAAAAATGTTCTGTTAATCAAAATTGTGGAACTAGTCTAATTAAAAAATCAAAAATAAGTGATGAATTAAGAATTGCTATATTAAAAAAAGCTGCGTTGTTAGAAAAAGATTCTAAATCAAAAAAGAAAAAATAATTTTAAATGGAAAGAGTAAATTTTCAAGTAATTGAAAAAAAATGGCAAAAAAAATTTGCTTTATCAAATTTATACAATAAAAAAGGTAAAAAATTTTATTGTTTAGAAATGTTTCCTTACCCATCGGGAAAAATACACATGGGTCATGTGAGAAATTATACAATTGGTGATGTAATCGCTCGATTTAAATACATGAAAGGTTTCAATGTTTTACACCCAATGGGTTGGGATGCATTTGGTCTTCCGGCTGAAAATGCTGCAAGACAAAACAACTTAAAACCTAAAGATTGGACAGAAGAAAACATTAATACAATGAGAAAGCAGTTGAAAATGCTTGGCTTATCTATTGATTGGGATTTGGAAGTTTCAACGTGTAATCCAGATTACTACAAACATCAACAGGAATTATTTATTGATTTTTATAATCTAGGATTGGTTTCTAGAAAAGAAACTTATGTAAATTGGGATCCAATTGAAAAAACTGTTTTAGCAAACGAACAGGTGATTAATGGCAAAGGTTGGAGGTCTAATGCAGTTGTAGAAAGAAAAAAATTATCCCAATGGTTTTTCAACATAACTAAGTTTTCCGAAGAACTTTTGCAAGATTTAGAAAATTTGTCTGGCTGGCCTGATAAAGTCAAATTAATGCAAAAAAATTGGATTGGAAAATCTTATGGTTGCGAGATTAATTTTAAAATAGATAATCTAGACAAAAATATTAAGGTTTTTACGACTAGACCCGACACAATTTTTGGTGCTAGTTTTTTAGCTGTTTCAATCGATCATGAGATTAGTAAAAATTTTGTTAATAATAACGACTTTAAAAAATTTCAAGAAGAATGCTCAAAAATTGGAACAACAGAAGAGGCTTTGGCTAATGCTGAAAAAATTGGTTATAATACTAATCTTTTTGCTAAACACCCATTTATAAAAGGTAAAAAAATTCCAATTTTTTTAGCAAATTTTGTCTTGATGGATTACGGAAGTGGAGCAATATTTGGTTGTCCAGCTCATGATCAAAGAGATTTTGAATTTGCAACAAAATATGGACTTCCAATAATTAGAGTTGTTTCAGAAAAAAAAGACGACCAAAAAAGTGATCTTTTGGAAGCTTATACTGGAACAGGGATAATGATTAATTCTGAATTTTTAAACGATTTAAATATTGCTCAAGCAAAACAAAAAATAATTCAGGAAATAGAAAAAAGAAAGATTGGTATTAGTAAGACCTTATTTAGACTTAAAGATTGGGGAATATCAAGACAAAGATATTGGGGATGTCCAATACCTATGATTTATTTAGAAGATGGCTCTGTAGTGCCTGTAGAAAAAAGTGAATTACCAATCAAGTTACCGGATGATGTAGATCTTAATTCGTCTGGTAATCCACTAGAAAATCACACAAATTGGAAAAAAACTGTTCAAAAAAAAACTGGCAATCCTGCTATAAGAGAAACAGATACTCTAGATACTTTTGTAGACTCTTCATGGTATTTTATTCGTTTTTGTTCTCCAAACTACAAAGATGCTCCTTACAAATTAAATGATGTGAATTATTGGATGTCTGTTGACCAATACATTGGGGGCGTTGAACATGCAATTCTACACTTGCTCTATTCTCGTTTCTTTATGAAAGCAATTAAATTAAGTAATAAAAAAGTTAATTGTTCAGAACCATTCAAAAATTTGTTCACTCAAGGAATGGTTTGTCATGAAACTTATAAAGACTCGAATGGTAACTGGTTGTACCCTGAAGAAGTAGATAAGCAGTCTTCAGGTAAAGTTTTAAAAAAAAGTGATAAATCAGAAGTTAAAATTGGCCCCTCCGAGTCTATGTCAAAATCAAAAAAAAATACAGTAGATCCTGAAACAATGATTAATCAATATGGAGCTGATGCTGTTAGATGGTTTATTTTATCTGATAGTCCGCCTGAAAAAGATGTTCAATGGTCTGATACTGGGGTTATATCAGCAAGTAAATTTCTTCAAAAATTTTGGAATTTAAGTCAATTAATTGTTAATAGAAAAGAAAAGAAAACATTAAAAAAGGAACTAGAAGATTTTGAAATCAAAATCAATTCTACAAAATTTAAAATAGACAAAGCGATTAATAATTTTCAACTGAACGTTGCGATTGCGCAATTTTACGAAGTTTATAAATATTTGAATGATGCTATTGATTTTCAAATTGATAACAAAAAATTAAAAGAAAATTTTAAAGATATAATAAAATTAATGATCCCATTTACACCGCATATAGCCCACGAGTGTCTAGCTAATCTAAAATGCATAGATGCAAATAAATGGCCAAATATTAACAAAAAGATACTTGAAAATTTAGCAATAAATATGGTTGTACAAGTAAATGGTAAAACAAGAGATGTCCTAAATATAAATAGAGACATGAATGAAAAAGAAATAGATAAAATTATAAAAACTAAATCAAAAGCTCAGAAACACATTGTTGATAAAAAAGTTGTTAAAACTATCTATATTAAAAATAAAATTATAAATTATATTGTAAAATAAAGATGAAAAAAATATTACTATACTGTTTTTTAATGTCATTTGTAACAAGTTGTGGTTTCAAAGTAGCAGATAAATCTCAATTCAATAATTTTAAAATACAAAATGTCTCAGCTGTTGGAGATAAAAGAGTAAATTTCAAAATTAGAAATTTTCTTTTAAATAACGACAAAGAAACTAGTGAAAATATTATATTCGTTAAATTAAATACAAAAAAAACAAAATCTGTAAAAGAAAAGAACTTAAAAAATGAAATTACAAAATATCAAATAGTTTTAAACACTAAATTAGATGTAGAAATGAAAATCAATAACTTGATATTTGATATTAGTTCATCAGTTTCCGGAAATTATTTAGTAGGTGAAAATTATTCAACTTCGTTAAGTAATGAACAAAAGCTGACAGATGACTTGATAGAGACATTGTCGAAACAAATTCTAAATAAAATTAATACAAAATTAAATGATCTTTAAATCATATCTTTTGGAAAATAATTTAAAAGAAATTTATAAATTCAATTTTTTCTTATTTTATGGCGAAAATTTAGGTTTGTTAAAATATTTTAAGAAAAGAATAATAAACGAAAATAAAGACAAGGAAATAATAAATCTATTCTCTGGTGAAATAATAAAAAATCAAGATAATCTTTTTAATGAAGTAAAAAATAGTTCATTATTTCATAATGAAAAAATAATCTTAATTAATGATGCAAATGATAAAATTTTGGAAATACTAGAAATGATAATAAATGAAACTGTAGATGTTAAAGTCTTCTTATTTTCAGATCTATTAGAAAAGAAATCTAAAATAAGAAATTATTTCGAAAAATCAAAATCATTAGGAATAACAGCATGCTATCAAGATAATGAAATTGGTATTAGAAAAATCATTCTTGAACAACTAAAAAACTACAAAAATTTAACAAATGAAGTAATTAACATTATTACTAAGGTGTCAGGGATGGATAGAGAAAAAGTTAATAACGAAATAGAGAAGATAAAAACTTATTTTCAAGATAAAGTTATAAATATTGAAGATTTAGATAAGTTGCTAAATATTACAATAAATGAAGATTTTAATAGGTTAAAAAATGAGGCTTTATGCGGTAACAAGCGGAAAACGAATGAGCTGCTTACAGATACTGCTTTTGATAACGAGGATAGTTTTTACTACCTAAGCACTTTAAATCAAAGAATTTTCAAATTGATAGAAATTGAAAATTTAAAGGAAAAAAATAATAATGTAGAGACAATAGTATCAAATCTGAAACCACCAGTATTCTGGAAAGAAAAACCAATATTGATCTTGCAATCTAAAAAATGGAATAAAGAAAATCTTAAATTAGCTAGTCAAAAGACTTATGCAGTAGAAATAAAATTAAAATCAGAGTCATCAGTAAAAAAAGATTTGTTAATCAAAAATCTGCTCGTTGAATTGTGTGCTGCAGTTAGTCACGTTTAAGCAATTTTGAAACTAATTCAAATTGTTCTAAATTTTTATATTGGATTGTAATTTTACCACTATTATTTCTTTTATTAAAAATATCAACTTTTAGTCCTAACTTATCTTCAATAATTTTTTTTTCATTTAAAATATTCGAGTCTATTCTTATAAAACCAGGTTTCTGAGGACTTTTTTTACCTCTTACTAAAAGTTCTACGCTTCTTGCACTTAATTTTTTTGCTACAATTTCTTCTGCTATATTTGTTGCACTAGGCAAGCCGATTAATGGCCTAGCTTGTCCTGCACTTAAATTCCCTTCCTCTATCATTCCGATTACGTCTTTTGGTAATGTTAAAAGTCTTAATGTATTACTTATATGACTTCTGCTTTTAGACATAAAGCTAGCTATTTTTTCATGATCATAATTAAATTCGTCTGATAGTCTTTGATAACCTTTGGCTTCTTCTATTGCATTTAGATCATCTCTTTGAATATTTTCTACAATGGCAACTTCTAAAGCTTCGTTATCGCTTAAATTTAAAAGAACTATTGGCACTTCATGTAAACCTGCATTTTGAGCAGCTAGCCACCTTCGTTCTCCTGCAACTATTTCATATCGGCCTGGATCGACTTTATCTTCTCTGACAGCTATAGGCTGTATGATACCGTTTTTTCTTATAGAACTAGCTAATTCCGCCAATTTAGCTTGATCAAAATGTACTCTAGGTTGATATTTATTTGGACTTAAATCACTAATATTTACATTAAGCCTTTGTAAATTAGTATTCTCTTTTTTTTTGTTTATCGTTTTCTGCTCTCCAAAAAGAGCCGATAATCCTCTACCTAAACCTTTTTTTTTTGCTTTCTTCATGCCGCGCTTTCCACCTTCTCTTTTCCTTTAGATAAGAATTCTTCAGCTAGTTTAAAATATGATTTGCTACCTACGCAAGATTTGTCATAAATTACACATGGCAATCCGTGAGATGGTGCTTCTGAAAGCCTTACATTTCTTGGTATTACAGTTTTATATACTTTTTCTTTAAAATAATTTCTAGCTTCTTTATCTACTTGCGATGATAATTTGTTTCTTTTATCAAACATAGTCAGAAGAATTCCTTTAACATTTAGATTAGGATTTAAGTTAATTTTAATTCTATCAATTGTTTTAACTAACTGGGTAATTCCTTCTAATGCAAAAAATTCTGTTTGTAGTGGAACTAATAATTCATCCGATGCTACTAAAGCCATAATAGTGAGAAGACTTAATGAAGGTGGACAATCTATAAATATATTATCATATTTAGATAATAAATTATTTCTTTCTTCATCCAGTATTTGTTTTAAAACAAATGCTCTATTTGCGTCATTAGCAGTTTCGACTTCTAAACCGGATAAATTTACATTTGATCCGATCAAATCTAAATTATTGACATCTGTACGTTGTAACGCATCTCTAACTTTTATTTTTTGTATTAGAATATTGTAAATATTTTTTTCTTCGTCATTATTTGATTTACCTAATCCAGTAGTAGCGTTCCCTTGGGGATCAAGGTCTATTATTAAATTATTTTGACCCATAATGGACAGTGATGATGCTAGATTAATAACAGTTGTAGTTTTCCCTACTCCTCCCTTTTGATTTATAACTGCTATGATAGATTTTTTTTTAATTTTTTCCTGCA
Organism: uncultured Pelagibacteraceae bacterium; assembly: GCA_902517535.1. Lineage (GTDB taxonomy): Bacteria > Pseudomonadota > Alphaproteobacteria > Pelagibacterales > Pelagibacteraceae > Pelagilacustribacter. The sequence continues at coordinate 68,162 of CABYCK010000003.1, forward strand.
TCTATTATAATTATCTTTGAGTCCTTATTTGTTATACTTTTCACCAATCTATATCTGTAATTAGATTTCAAAGATACATTATTTATTTCTATTTGTGCATTTTTTCCCTTAAGTATTATTAATTTATGTCTATTTTTAATTTTTTCACGTGAAATAGATAATATTTCCTCTAATTTTTTAAAGGCTCTGCAAACTATTACATCAGATTTAATTTTATCACTGTACACATTTCCCAAAATTTCAACATTTAATGCCAGTTTTGAGCTTACTTCGCTTAGAAACCCTCTTTTAATTGCTGATTTTTCATACAATTTCACGTGAAACTTGCAATTTGCATCAAAAATAGCAATGATCAGGCCTGGAAAACCTGCACCAGAGCCAAAATCACTAATTCCTTTTGTTCCAGAAGGTAAATACTGAACTATTTGTGCAGAATCAAGAATATGCCTATCCCAAATATTAATTTCTGTACTTTTTGCTATTAAATTATAACGTTGATTATAATCTAAAAGCATTTTTTCATAAATTTCCAGTTTATTTATTGACTCTTTTGAAAAATTAAGATTTTTATGCAGGTAATTAATTACCTCTGCTTTATTCATTAAGCAGAAACTCGTTTTTTTCCTCTTTTTAAATGAGACATGATAATTATTGCGGCTGCTGGAGTTACACCATCTATCCTAAGAGCCTGACCCAATGTTCTTGGCTTTATTTTTTTTAGCTTAGATTTAATTTCATTGGATAACCCACTTAATAGATCAAAGTCGATATCATTAGGTATTATAAAAGACTCATCTCTACTGAAAGTCTCTATATCGCGAGATTGACGATCCAGGTAACCTTGATAGTGTGCATCGATTTCAACCTGCTTATCTAACTGGGTATTGATAAAAGGAATGTCAGAAAATATATGCCTTATTTTAGCCATATTTAAATTTCTTTGTCCCATTATTTTAAATACGGATCTTTTAACTCCGTCCATGGCAATTTTAATTGAATATTTTTTAGCTTGATTGGGTGAAAGAACTTTTGTTTGTAGAGAATTTTTTAATACAAGCAAATAATTTTTTTTTTCAAGAAATAATTTTTTTCTAGTAGGACTTAATAAATTTATCTTGATTCCTAAGGGAGATAATCTTTGATCTGCATTATCAGCTCTTAACGTAAGTCTGTATTCTGCTCTTGATGTAAACATTCTATAAGGTTCACTGACACCTTTCGTTATCAAATCATCAATCATTACACCAATGTAAGAATTAGATCTATTCAAAATAAATGATTTATGTTTTTTAATCTTTAGAGCAGCGTTGATACCAGCTATTAATCCTTGTGCGGCAGCTTCTTCGTAACCTGTTGTGCCATTAATTTGACCAGCTAAATATAATGATTTAATTTTTTTTGTTTCTAAAGTGGACGTAAGTTCACGAGGGTCTACATAATCATATTCAATAGCATACCCAGCTCTTTTCATTTGCACTGCTTCTAAACCCCTGATTTTACTTAATATTTTTAACTGTATCTCCTCAGGCAGGGATGTTGAGATACCATTGGGATAAATAGTGTTATCATTTAAACCTTCTGGCTCAAGAAATATTTGATGTCTTTCTTTATCCTTAAATTTAACAATCTTATCTTCTATAGATGGACAATATCTTGGGCCCACTCCTTTAATGTTTCCTGAATACATAGCGCTTTTAGAAATATTATCACTTATAATTTTATGTACTTCGTTATTTGTATAAGTCATTCCACATTTAATTTGTTTATTATCAGTCTTATTTGTTAAAAAAGAAAAATAATAATGATCATCATCTGCTGGCTGCAATTCTAAATCATCATAATTAATCGTATCACCATCTAGTCTAGGAGGTGTTCCTGTTTTCAATCTTCCTATCTGCATTTCAAATTTAGACAATTGTTCGCTCAGACCAGTTGATGGTTTTTCATCATAGCGCCCCGCTGGTATCTGGGTTTCGCCTATATGTATTAAACCATTCAAAAAAGTTCCGGTCGTAAGTATTAATTCTTTCGTTCTTATTTCTTTGCCACTCTGACAAACAAATCCTATAACTATGTTACTCTTAAACAAGAATTTGACTACTGGGTCAGCTATAACCTCTAAATTTTTATAATTTAACAAAATTTTTTGCATATGTTCTTTATAAAGAGCTCTGTCTGACTGGGTCCTAGGTCCTTGTACAGCAGGACCACGACTTCTATTTAATAATCTAAATTGAATACCTGATTTATCAGCTACAACACCCATCACACCATCTAAAGCATCAATTTCTCTAACAAGGTGCCCTTTTCCAAGCCCCCCGATAGCGGGATTACATGACATTTCGCCAATAGTTTCTATTTTATGAGTAAAAAGAGCAGTATTTACGCCCATTCTAGCGGAAGCTGCTGCTGCCTCACATCCAGCATGTCCCCCACCTATAACTACTACATCATAGCTTTGTTTTATCATGCTGTGAATGTAAACTTCTGAATTAAGAATACAAGAAGTATTTTATTTACCAATACAGAAGTCTTTAAATATAGATCCAAGTATTTCTTCGACATCTACCTTACCGACGATACTACCAAGATGTCGTGTGGCCATTCTTAAGTCTTCAGCAGCTAATTCGAGGTCTTTGCTTTGATCCTTTTGAAGAAACTTGTTAATTTCTTTTAAGCAATCATTAAGCTTAACTCTATGCCTTTCTCTAGTAATTAAAGCGCTATTATTGGATGTGTATTTTTTACTTAACTTAGTTTTTATCAAATTTATTAATTTATCAATATTTTTATTATTTTTTACTGAAGCTAAAACAGTATCAACGTCAAATTTATGATTTTGCTTATTTTGTACGTCTGATTTGTTTAGTAAAACTATTGTATCTTTATTAATCATTTTCTCAATTTCATTATTAATAGTTTTGGAAGAATTATCTATAACCACAATATTTAAATCAGCTTCTTTCGATTTTCCTAGAGCTAAAGAAATACCTTTTTTTTCAACTTCATTTTTAGCCTCCCTGATACCAGCTGTATCTGCTAGTATTACTGGATACCCATCTATATTTAGATAGGTCTCAATAACATCTCTTGTAGTACCAGCTTCATCTGAAACTATGGCCACGTCTCTTTTAGCAATTAAATTTAATAAGGATGATTTTCCCGCATTCACTTCTCCAGTAATAGACACTCTAAAGCCGTCTCTTATTTTTTCTCCAATTTTATTGTCCTCTATTATTTTATGAATATCTTCATAGACGTCCTTAACCGAGCTCTGTACTTCTTTGAGAACTTTTTCAGGAAGATCGTCTTCTGCGAAATCTATTTTAGCTTCTATATATGAAAGGGATTTAATTAATTTTTTTCTTAAATCATCATAATATTTAGAAGCATTACCTTGAACTAATTTAATAGCTTGTTCTCTTTGAAGCTCAGTTTCAGCATGGATTAAATCCCCTATACTTTCTGCTTTTAAAAGATCTATTTTATCATTCTGGAAGGCAACTTTTGTAAACTCTCCTGGCTCAGCTAACCTACAATCATCTTGTTCGGACAGTACTTTCAAAAGTGCATTAATAACTGCGTTACTACCGTGAACCTGAAACTCTGCCAAATCATCCCCCGTATAGCTATAAGGGGCAGGGAACCACAATAATAGAGCTTCGGGATCAATAACATTCTTAGTTTTAGGATCATAAAATTTACAAAAATTCACCTCATTAGATTTAATTTCTTTTAATTGAGTTAAATTTTTACAAACCTGCAGACTGCTGTTTCCAGAAATTCTAACAATAGCAATTCCTGATGGACCTCTGCCAGAAGAAAGAGCGTATATGTTCATTGAATTAAATTGATAAACCTTGATTTGAAATAAATTTACTTATTTTTTTAAGTGTATTATTTTTTGAAACTTTTTTTAAAATTACATCTTTTAAAGGATCTAATAATTTATTTTGTTTAAAAAAGTTATGAGTTAAATCAATACCAACACCTGTAATAATATTTTCAGATTTTCTTTGATTTGAAAAATCCTCAAGAGCAGGACTGCTTTTAATCGACATACCCAAACCTGTATAATACTTTAAAACTTCTTTTAATTTTTTTATATCTCTCAACACTAAATTGAAGCCTTGTCCTGCAACAGGGTGGATTGTATGAAGTCCTTCTCCTAAAATAAGAATATCATTTTTATAATAAGTTCTTTTTAAATTTAATGTTAAAGGGTAAGATTGAATATTAGTAATATTAATATTTTTAACTTTTAAAATTTCACAAATTTTTGATTTAATTGTAGAGCTGATATTTTTTGTTACAAATTCTTTTTTTACACTCCATACAAAAGAAAAATTATTTTTTGAAAAGGGTAATATTGCCAATGGTCCTTCCTTTAGAAAGAATTGATTAGTGCTTATATCTTTTATGTTATGCTTAACATATCCTGTTAAAGCCATTTCTTTATAATCTTTTTCTATAGATCTTCTTTTGATAACGTTTTGGTAAATTTTAGAGTTTCTTCCTAGACAAAGGACTTTTAAATCATATCCATCTAGATCGGATGATTTGTTAATATTTTTTCGTATGATTTTAATTTTCTTTTTTTTAATCTCTTTATTTAAAACATCTTTAATTTTATCATTCTCAAATACATATAAAAGATTGTTACTTTCTTCATTGAAATTTAAGAAATTTATATTTTTTTCGTTAGACTCATAAAAAAGGTTTATTTTTTTCGATGGCCAGAACAATCTCTTGTCTAATTTGTCTAAAACGTGATGAAAAAATTCATAATTTGAGGATGATATAGCAGTAGTTCTCTTATCTTTTTTAAGCTTATTTTTTTTTGTTATAATTTGAACATCTAAAGAAGGCAGTTCGTTTAATGCTAAAGCAGTCATTAAACCCGCTAGACCGTCTCCAACTATACAAATTCTCTGTTTTTTCATATTATAAAATTTTTCTCACTTTCATAAAAATGGTAAAAAGTACGTAAAACGATTCGATATGAATACAAACTTTTTAAATAGTGTAACAAATTTTTTGAAAAAGCGAACCTTTGAATTACTAGGTTTAATCCTTGTTTTAACAAGTGTCGCACTAGCAATCGCTTTTACAACATATTCTCCTGAGGATCCGTCATTTATTTATGGAGATAAAAGTTTTGAAATAAAAAATTTCCTTGGGATTTATGGAAGCAGTATAGCTGACTTCTTACTTCAAAGTTTTGGTTTGGTATCTTTTTTATTACTTTTAAATTTTTTATTCTGGGGTTTGAACTTAATAATAAAAAAGGAGTTAAAAAAAATAGTACTAAAACTATTTTTAGTTATTGCTTACTTAACTTTAGGTACAGTTTTTATATACCTTACTTTTAATAATTCTTTTTGGCTTATTGACAATGGTAATTCTGGTTTTGTTGGAAAAATAACTTATAACTTTTTATATACTTGGGTGCCATGGATAGACAACATTTATTCAACATATGGATTACTTTTATTAACTCTAATCTTTTTTTCGCTTTCAGCTGAAATCAATTATAAAAAATTACTTATTAATTTTTCTACTCTTTTGAAAAGAAGACCTATTGAAAACATCCAGTCAAACTTAGGAACAGAAAATATCAATAGTAGTCAAGAAAACATCGTAAAACCTCAACAATCTTTTTTATTTGATACTGAAACCAATTTGCAAAAAGAACAAAATGTTACAAAAACAAAATATAGATTACCGGATTTAGATTGCTTAGAAAAAAAAATAACTAAATTAGGTTCGTCAGATATAAATAAAAATCGACCAGATGCAGAATTTATGGAAAAAATTTTATTGGATTTTGGTATTGATGGAAAAATTAATACAATAAATAATGGACCTGTTGTAAGCCTTTATGAATTTGAACCTGCGCCTGGAGTAAAAGTTTCTAAAATTATAAATCTATCAGAGGATTTGGCGCGGAATACAAGCTCTACATCTACAAGAGTTTCTGTTATTCCCGGAAAAAATACAGTTGGTATAGAAATACCCAACGAAGAAAGAGAGAGTGTTACTCTAAGAGAAATAGTTTCAAATGAAAAATTTAAGAACAAAGATGTAAAATTGCCGATAGCTCTTGGAAAAAGTATTTCCGGAATGCCTATTATAGGTGATTTAACATCAATGCCTCATTTACTAATTGCGGGAACAACTGGTTCGGGCAAGTCAGTATGTATTAACACTATAATTGTTTCATTGCTTTATAAGCTTAACCCAGACCTCTGTAAATTTATTTTAATTGATCCTAAAATGCTTGAGCTATCAACATATGAAGGAATTCCCCATTTGCTTACTCCCGTAATAACGGATGCAAAAAAGGCAACATCCGCTTTAGCGTGGACTGTTAAAGAAATGAATAGCAGATATAAATTAATGAGTAGGGTGGGTGTAAGAAATATCGACGGTTATAATGCTAAACATAAACTTAAAATGCCTTACATCGTCGTTGTTGTTGACGAAATGTCTGATCTAATGCTCGTGGCTGGCAAAGAAATAGAAAATTATATTCAGAAATTATCTCAGATGGCACGAGCAGCTGGTATTCATATTATAATGGCAACTCAAAGGCCAAGTGTAGATGTGATTACTGGTACTATTAAGGCCAACTTTCCAACAAGAATATCATTTCAGGTAAGTTCAAAAATAGATAGTAGAACTATTTTAGGAGAGCAAGGTGCTGAACAATTGTTAGGAAAAGGGGATATGCTATTCATGTCATCTGCAAATAGAATTGTAAGAATTCATGGGCCATACATTTCAGAACAAGAAATAGAAAAAATTGCTAATTCTTTAAGAGCTCAAGGAGAGCCCGATTATATGGAAGAAATCACATTGCAAGAAAATATGGGAAGTTCATTGACTTCTGAAAGCGAGGGAGATGAAGATGAATTGTTTAATCAAGCTATTGAGATCATAAAAACTGAAGGAAAAGCATCTACAAGTTTCCTACAAAGAAAATTACAAATTGGATACAATAGAGCTGCCAGAATTATTGATATGATGGAAGAAAAAGGTATCGTCAGCAAAGCAAATCATGTTGGTAAACGTGAAGTTCTTTAAAAAGACACTCTTATTTTCAGTTTTTTTTTTACTATCAGCAAATCTATATGCTGATACTAAAGATAAAATAATTTCTCAATTAAGTAACTTAAATTCTTTAGAATTTACTTTTAATCAATTAATTAACGGAAAAACAGAAAAAGGCGGTTGCTTGTTAGAATTTCCCGGAAAATTAAAATGTGATTACTTTGATGAAAAAGAAAAGGAGTTAGTTATAAATAATAAAAAGTTAGCAATAACACAAAAAAGATATGATAAAACTTATCATTATCCAATTTCAAAATCTCCTTTCTTAAAAATTTTATATAAAGATAAACTTTTTGAAATTGTAAAGTCTGGAGAATTAGAATTAGCTGATAAGGTTATTAAAATTACTTATTTCTATGATGATGAGATAACAATTTTTTTTGAAAGAAAAAATCTGAATTTAAAAGGCTGGAAGATTGTTGACCGGTATAATAATATTATTAATTTCTCCTTAAATATTGTTGCTAAGAATGAAGTTTTTAAAAAAGGAACTTTTAAAATTCCTAAAAAAAATTAAGCCACAAAATCAATTTCTTCTTCTTTAAATACTTCGAAACCTTTTGTTTTATAATTTTGTAAAGCATACTTATGATCTAAGCTGCAAGTATGAACCCACATTCTTTCAGGATTTTTTCTAGATGCGCTAGCAATAGCATGGTTTACAAGTGTAGATCCAAGTTTTGACCCTCTATATTCTTTTAATACTCCCAAATTAATTAATTCTACTTCGTTAGAGCCTGGATGATATTCTTGCTCGTAATATCCAACTAAATCCTCGCCTTTTTTAAGAACGTGAGTTTCTAAATTTTTATTTTTAACATATTTTACCCATTCGCTATCAGACCATAGCAATCTATCTCTCCAGTAATGATCTACTCCAATTTGTTTATAGAAAAACCTATTCAAGTGAAAGTTATCTTTGTCATCTAAAGTAATTTGAAAATTTTCAGGTAGATTTAAATCAATTTTTTGTGAGAAATCTTTTATTTCTAAAAAAAATCTTTTTACTCTAGAAATCATTAGCTAACCATCTTTCCAATCTTCTCACCTGCAAATATATGATAGTGCAAGTGAGGAACCTCCTGTCCTCCGTCGCTACCAATATTAGTTAAAGCCCTATAACCATTATCTTTTGCGCCCATTAAGTTAGCAACATGCGTTAGGGCTTTACTAAGTTCTATAATCTCTTTATCTGATGCTTTGTTATTAAAGTCATCAAGATCTACGTATTCACCTTTGGGAATAACTAAAACATGTACTTTCTTTTGAGGATTGATATCTTGAAAAGCTAAGGCATGATCATTTTCATAAACTTTCTTACAAGGAATTTCACCTCTAAGGACTTTAGCAAATATGTTATTTTTATCGTAACTCATTTTTGTCTTTTCTTAAGTTCACTCATCACATCTTCAATCTTTATATTATTAGCCTCAAGGTAAACCATCAAATGATAAATCACATCAGCAGCTTCGTGTGTTTTATTAGAATTTTGATCCACAGATTCAATTAATTCGCCTATTTCTTCTTTCACTTTAGAAACACTTAAGTTTTTATCATTAAGAAGTTTATTTGTATAAGATTTATCAGGTGAAGAATTTTTTCTCTCTCTGATTATTTTTATTAATTGTTCTAAGTTTTCAAACATTTTATAACCTTACCGATACATTTTTAGAATTCAAATATTCTTTAGCATCTTTGATTTTATGTTCACCATAATGAAAAATTGAGGCAGCTAAAACTGCGCTTGCTCCACCTTTTACAATGCCATCATATAAGTGCTCTAAAGTCCCTACACCTCCTGAAGCAATAACGGGAATATTAGTACTAATTGTTATTGTTTTTAATAAATCAACATCGTAGCCAGATTTAGTCCCATCTCTATCCATTGAGGTTAATAAAATTTCACCTGCACCATTGACTTCTATTTGTTTAGCAAACTCTAAGGCATCAATACCTGTTTTATTTCTTCCGCCATGTGTAAATACTTCCCATTTATTATCCGAAACTTTTTTTGCATCTATAGCAACTACAATACATTGAGATCCAAATTTTTTTGAAGCTTCTTTTACAAAATCAACGTTCTTTACTGCAGCAGTATTAATAGATACCTTATCTGCTCCAGCTAATAATAAATCAGTAATATTTTGAATAGTTCTAACCCCTCCTCCAACAGTTAAGGGAACAAAACATTCCTTTGCAGTTTTTTTTACTATTTCAATTATTGTTTCTCTATTTTCATTTGATGCAGTGATATCTAAGAAACAAATTTCATCTGCTCCACCATCACTATAAATTTTAGCTTGTTCAACTGGATCTCCGGCATCTTTTAATTCAACAAAGTTAATACCTTTGACAACTCTTCCATTTTTAACATCTAGACAAGGTATAATTCTATTTTTTAACATTTTTTCTTCTTTTTGATTTGCTTGCTAACAATCCTTTGTTTACAGCTCTAGCTCTTTCTGAAAAACCAAGTTTTTCTCCATTTCTTATTTTACGCCTAATCGTAGATAATTTAGCAACCATTTTAATCTATTTCTTTTGCCAGTTCATCAAGCTGAATATCACCATCATAAATAGCTTTACCAACAATTATACCTTCAATTTTTTTATTATCTAAATCTTTTGCTTTCTTAATATCTTTTATTGAAGAAACACCTCCTGAAATAACAATAGGACAATTAGAAATTTCAGCAATTTTAACTGTCTCTTCAAAATTAGGGCTGGTTTTCATTCCATCTCTGTTTATATCTGTATAAATAATTCTACTAACACCAAAATCATTAACTTCTTTTAAAAAATCTATGGTTTTAATATTAAGATTTTCTTTCCAACCAGAAACAGAAAGATTTCCATCCTTAGCGTCTAATCCCAAAGCAATTTTGTTTTTAAATTTATCACAAGCTTCTTTTAAAAATTCTTTATTCTTAATTGCGCCGCTGCCTAAAATAATTTTCTCAACACCTGCATCGATATATTGATTAATACTTTCTGTATTTCTCACGCCTCCACCTATCTCAATCTTAAAATCATATTTACTTACTATTTCTTTGATAATATTTAAATTAACTGTTTTGCCTGTTAAAGCACCGTCTAGATCAACAATGTGTAAATTTTTAAACCCATGATCTTTATATTTTGCAGCTTGATTAACTGGTGAAGTTTCATATTCAGTTTTATTTTCAAAGTCTCCTTTGATTAACCTCACGCATTTTTTATCTTTTATGTCTATAGCAGGAAATATTTTCATTATAATTTCAGAAAGTTATCAATTACTTTTAATCCAGTTTTGTCACTCTTCTCTGGGTGAAATTGTGTTCCAAATAAATTATCTTTCTCAACTGCACAAACAATTTTAGATGAATAATTTGTTGTAGCTGAAATAACTGATTTATCTTCAGGAATAAACTCATAACTATGTACAAAATACATATGGGATTTGTTTTTTATATCTTTAAATATTTTACTTTCTTTTTGAATTTCAATTTCATTCCAACCAATGTGTGGGAGTTTAAATTTACCTTTCTGATTATCAATTTTAGAAACTTTACCAGGAATCCAGCTTAAGCCTTTTGTTTCTGCTTCTTCATAACCAATATCACCAAACATTTGTAAGCCGACACAAATTCCTAATAGAGGTTTCTTGTTGGTAAATGCGAATTCTTTAAGTGTATCAACTAATCCATTAATGTTATTTAAAGAATCTACACAGCTTTTAAATGAACCTTGACCTGGTAAGACAATCTTGTCACTAGATTTAATTTTCTTTATATCTGAAGTTACTTCTAAATTCACTTTATCTTTAGCGACCTCTGTAAAAGAGTTAATGACTGAGCTTATATTGCCCGACTGGTAGTCAACAATTGTGACGTTCATCAAATTTAAATAGAACCTTTTGTCGATGGTATTGAGTTTTTAATTCTTTTATCAATTGTTAAAGCATCTTTCAATGATCTAGCTAAACCTTTGTAACAAGACTCAATCTTATGGTGACTGTTTTCACCATAAATATTTTCTATATGTAAAGTTATTCCTGCTGATTGAGAAAATGCCTGAAACCATTCTTTGAAAAGTTCCGTGTCCATTTCTCCAAGTTTTTCAATTTTTAAATCTACTTTCCAAATAAGATAAGGTCTATTAGATATGTCAACTGATACTCTGCTTAATGTTTCGTCCATTGGTATCATTGTTGATGCATATCTTGTGATCCCTTTTCGATTTCCCGCAGCTTTTTTAATAGCTTCACCTATAGCTATTCCTGTGTCTTCAGTAGTGTGGTGTAAGTCAATATGAGTATCTCCTTTGGCTTTAACTTCTAAATCAATTAATGAATGCTTAGCCAACTGTTCAAGCATGTGATCGAGAAAACCAATCCCAGTTTTAATTTTATACATTCCTTTTCCATCTAAATTAACTGCGACTGAAATGTTGGTTTCTTTAGTTTTTCTGTTTATTTTAGCTTTTCTTTTCATAATCTATAACGATTTATCTTTGATATATATATAAATGGTCATTTTATCAATAAATCAGATTTTGCTATTGAAGATCCGAAATTAATCTCCACATATAATATTATGAATACAGCTGAAAAATGGCATGGAACAACAATTGTCTTGCTTAGGAAGAATGGTGAAACAGTAGTTGCGGGTGATGGCCAAGTAAGCCTAGGTAATACAGTTTTAAAAAGCAAAGCAAAGAAAGTAAGAAAAATTGAAAAGAGAGGAGTGATTGCAGGATTCGCTGGATCTACTGCAGACGCTTTAACTTTATTTGAAAGACTTGAAGCTAAGCTAGAAAAACATGCAGGTAATTTACAAAGAGCTGCTGTTGAATTAGCTAAAGATTGGAGAAGTGATAAATATTTAAGAAGATTAGAAGCGTTAATGGCAGTTGCAGATAAAAATCATAGTTTTATCATATCTGGAACTGGAGATGTCTTGGAGCCCGAGGATGGAATCATTGGAATTGGGTCAGGAGGAAATTATGCGCTAGCAGCAGCTAAAGTTTTAATTGAAACAGACATGAAAGCTGAGGAAATTGCTAAAAAATCTATAAAAGTTGCTTCAGATATTTGTGTTTTTACAAATAACAACGTCACTATGGAGAAAGTTTAATAATGCCAGGTTCTAAAAATGTAACAAATCTTAATCTAGTAAAAAAAACTAGCAAGAAAAGTTCTGCTGTAAGTGCTTTGTCACCCAGAGAGATAGTTTCTGAATTAGATAGATACGTGATCGGACAAAAAGAAGCTAAAAAAGCGGTTGCTGTTGCATTAAGAAATAGATGGAGAAGACAGGCTCTTTCAGATGAAATGAGAGATGAAGTTCTTCCTAAAAATATTCTCATGATTGGACCTACTGGGGTTGGTAAAACTGAAATATCAAGAAGATTATCAAGATTAGCTGAGGCGCCATTCATAAAGGTTGAGGCTACAAGATTTACCGAGGTTGGATACGTTGGAAGAGACGTAGAACAAATAGTAAGAGATCTTATTGAAATAGCAATCGCTATGGAAAGAGAGAAAAAAAGAAAAGAAGTTAAAGCAAAAGCAGAATTAAAAGCAGAAGATAAAGTTTTAGATGCTTTGGTAGGAAATAAAGCAAGCGTAGCAACAAAAGAAAGTTTTAGAAAGAGATTAAGAAATGGAGATCTTGATAACAACGAAATAGAAATAGAGGTTCAAGATAAAACTTCAGGTCTTCAAAGTTTTGAAATTCCAGGTATGCCAGGCGGAAATGTAGGTATGGTTAACCTCGGAGATATTCTCGGAAAATCTATGGGTAATAAAAAAGGTAAAAAAAAGAAAATGACTGTAAAAGAGTCACACGATATTTTAGTAGCTCAGGAATCCGATAAAATGATTGAAGAAGATAAAATTATTAAACAAGCTAAAAAAACAACAGAGGAAAATGGAATAGTTTTTTTAGATGAAATAGATAAAGTTTCAGCTAGAAGTGATAGAGTTGGTGGAGATGTTTCGAGAGAAGGAGTTCAGAGAGACCTGCTTCCGTTAATCGAAGGAACTACTGTTAGCACTAAACATGGCCCTATAAAAACTGACCATATTTTATTTATAGCATCAGGTGCTTTTCAACTGGCAAAACCATCTGATTTATTACCAGAATTACAAGGAAGACTGCCGATAAGAGTAGAGCTTAAAGCACTTAACGAGGAAGATTTTAAAAGAATTTTAAAAGAGCCTGATAATAGTCTTATTAAACAATACAAAGAGCTGCTTAAGACCGAAAACGTTAATCTTGTATTTACAGATGATGGAATAGATATGCTTGCAAAGATTTCTGCTGAGGTAAATTCTTCAGTTGAAAATATTGGAGCTAGAAGATTACATACAATTATAGAAAAAGTTTTGGATGATATTAGTTTTAACGCAACAGATAAAGCTGGAGAAAATATAACTGTAGACAAAAAATATGTTAACGATAATTTAGGAAATCTTGTAAAAGATACTGACTTATCAAAATTTATTTTGTAAACTTTTGAGTTTTATAATAATTGCCCCTTCTCCACCATCAGTTTTAGAAGCATTTTTTATTGAAACAACACGATTAGATAATTCTAAATTATTACTTATATACTCAGGAACTGAAAATCTTAATTTACTAAGTTTATTAGACACATAAACATCCTTGTTTGTATTAGAATGTATACCTTTTCCAGTAATCAATAATATTTCCTTGAAATTTTTTTTTAGAGCACAATAAAATTATTTCTCTAACTTTTTCATTAGCATCATCCAAATTAAAACCATGTAAATCAAATCTAAATCTTTTTTTTTGAGACACTTTTTTAATTTCAAAGTTGTCTTTATCGATTATATCAGTTGGATTTTTAATGTATTTGTTCCAAATATCTAAATTTTTTTTTGAGATATCTTTTTTTTTATTCACTTACCAACTATTTCAAACAAATACCAATTAGGACCTTTTTTTAGTATATTTTTTGAAAATTTCCAGTAATCAGTAACCATTTTTATCTTATCAGGGTTTCCTTCTAGAATTTTTCCATCTTTATCTTTTTTAACTGAAATCACTTCAGAAACAAATTTCACAGATGCATAAAGTTCATTTTTAATTTTTTCATATTTTTCTACACTAGACTGTCTCATACCAATAAAAGTAAATTCGGATTTTATATTTTGTTTATTTCTTTCAACAATGGCTTGTTCAAAATTATCAGCCATATCAGAGGTTAATAAACTCTTAAGTTTTTTTGTGTCCCCTTTAGCAAAGGAAGTGAGAATTGTTTCATAAGCAATTTCAGCGCCTTTTAAAAATTCTTTTTTTTCATTACCCTCTAGTACTTCAAGATTTTGAGTAGCAACTTTTATATCACTTTTTGGGATATTGAATTTTTTTTGCTCGAAATCTGGATAGATTTTTGACTCATGACCAGTTTTTCTACCTAAGATATTTCTTAGTCTTAGAATAATAAAACCAGCAATCATTCCTAATAAAATTATGTCTATATAACCAAAATTGTTACTCATAATTTGATAAATATACATTAATAATATAATTTTGTATCAGACAAATGAACTCATTTTTTCTTATATTTATAGGTATTCCTATTTTAGAAATCATTCTTATGATTGAAATAGGAGGAAGAATAGGTGCTTTAAACACTGTTCTACTTACTTTTCTAACGGCAATTACAGGTATTTATTTTGCTAGAAGAGAGGGATTGAAAACTGTCCAAACAGGAATTTTAAATCTATACAAAAATAGATTACCAGTATTTGAAATGGTTTCGGGTGCTTCAATTGCAATTGCAGCGTTATTACTAATAGTTCCAGGATTTTTTACTGATGGTGTTGGATTTTTCTTGTTAATACCTTTTACAAGGAAAATTATAATTAATTTTTTTGTAAAACAAAAAAATATAAAAATAAAAGATGTAAAAGAAGAAACATTAGACGGAGAAATTGTAGAAGACAAGAAAGATGAATTATAAAATAATTGGCAAATACATTAAAGACCTAGATTTCAAAATTCCAAATCCTAAAACTTTTTACTTATTGTCAAAAGAAATTTCAAATTATAAAATAAATATTGACATTAAAAGTAATCAAATTAAACAAAAGCTTATTGAAATTGAAACATCACTAAGTCTATTAAACAAAAGCGATGATTTAGAGAAAATTAATACAAAAATAGTTTATTCTACGATAATAGAGCTTTCTAGAGAGGTAAAAAACAAAAAAGAAATTGAAAAAATCATACTTATAAAAGTTCCAGAAGAGATTTATCCTGAACTTAGAAAAATATTTATTTTTATATTTGAACAATCAGGATTTAAGGATATCAAAATTAGTGAAAAAGTTAATTTTCAGGAACTTTATAACTTTAAAAAAACTCAATAAAAATTTTTTTTTATTTCAGTTTTTAAAAATTCTTTATGTTTTAAAATATCTTTCTCAGATATCTCTATTACCGACTTATTGTAAGCATTAAATTGTTTTTGAATTTTTTGTTTTTCTCTTAAATCTGGTGAAAGATTAAATTTTGGCTCTTTTACATCTACAAGATTTATATATACTTCTCTAAGAAGCTCGCAATCTAATAGTGCGTTATGTTTTGTTCTTTTTGAAATATCAATATTAAATCTTTTACATAAAGCATCTAAAGAATTCGATACTCCTGGGAATTTATTTCTGGCAATAGAAAGAGAGTCTACAACTTTTTTTTTATCAACTATATTTTTTTTTAGATAACCTAATTCACCGTTTAAAAATTCTAAATCAAAATTAGCATTATGTATTATAATTTTCTTATCTTTTATAAAATCAAGAAATTCGCTTGCAACTTGATCAAAAGTTTCTTTAGTACTGAGAAATTCTTGAGAAAACCCGTGAATTTTAAATGCTTCATCTGGAACATTTCTTTTAGGATTAATTAATTTATGGAAAATCTTATTTGTAGGAATAAGATCTTTAGTTTCAATACACGCAATCTCAACGATTTTATGCCCTTCTTTATAAGATAAACCAGTTGTCTCAGTATCTAAAAATATCTCAGCCATATTTATTTATTATATTTAAAAGTCTCTTTCGTAAAAAGATTAAAGATTTATTATTAACAATTATATAGTCAGCAAATTTCATTTTTTTTGATTCTTTCAATTGCTGATTGTTCAAAAAAGAAAATAATTTTGTATCTCCTCCTTTTGACAAATATCTTTTAAGTCTATTTTTTTTCTTTGATTTAATAAATATTATTAAATCAAAATTATTCATTAGTTTGCTCTCTATCAACAATGGTATTTCCAAAAATAGGAATTTTTTTCCTTTGTTTTTTTTTATAAAAGCAAACATTTCTTTTCTAACTTGTGGATGTATAATTTTTTCAAGAACTTTTAAATTTTTTTTTTTTGATAAAATTTTTCTTTTAATTGATTCTTTAAAATTCTTATCTAAATTAAGAGCCAATTTTTTTGCAACCAGTTTTCTGAATTTTAGTTTTTTATATAAACTTTTTACAACTATATCTGCACTAAAAAATGGACCACGTTTTTTTGAAATAATCTTTCCGGCTGTAGTTTTACCAGAAGATACTGATCCTGTTATGCCTATTTTGATCATTTTAATTTTGAATCCAATAAATCTAATAGTCTGTCATCAATTTCTGGATTAATCTTATTCCATAAATAAAAAGACTTTTGTCCTTGATAAATAAACATGTTTAATCCATTAAAAGTTTTAATTCCTTTTTCTTTTAACAATTTGATGTTTCTAGTTTCAAGAGGATTGTAAATTGTATCAATGTAAATTAGTCCAGTTTTAATATTATCAAAATTAAAGTCAAAATTATCATTATTTTTTAAACCTAAGCTAGTCGCGTTTATTATTATATCAAACTGACTTAATTCATTTTTTAAGTTATTCCACTTTATAATATTAGATAGGTTAAATTTTTTTCCTAAAAAAACTGATTTTTCATAGGTTCTGTTGACAATTGAAATCTTTTTAATTTTTGATGTCTGAAAAGATTTTATAATTGAAGGAGCCACACCCCCCGCACCTATTATCAAAGCATTTTTATTTTCTACATTCACAATTTCTTTGAGAAAAGCTGCCTGTACACCAAACACGTCTGTGTTTTCACCTACTAAACGATTACTCTTATCTAAATACACTGTATTCACAGAATTAGTAGATTTGGCATCATTAATAAGAGCGTCGAGAAATGGAATAATTTTTTGTTTGAATGGTAAAGTAACATTTATGCCACTTAATTTTCCAGTTCTTATTTTTTCTACTACATTCCCTAGGTCACTTTCATGAACATCCATCAGCGAATAATGAGAGTCTATATCATATTTTTTAAACCAATAATTGTGTAAAGTTGGAGAAAGTGAATGAGAAATTGGTTTTCCAATTATTGCAAATTTTTTAGTCATTTGTAATTTTTAATATACTTAATAATTTCTTTTATTGGTAATCCCATTATTGAATCTTTGTCTCCTCTAACATACTCGAAAAGATTTAAACCTTCAGCCTCGATCTGATAAACGCCATATGCCATTAAAGTTTCAGTTTTTATTTTTTTAAGATAGCTTTTCAAGTCTGAGTCATTTAAGTTCTTCATTTTCAGCTCTGATCGATCTGAGTGATTCCAAATCATTGATCCGTTTTTTGATATACAAACAGAACTTATTAAATAATGAATAGAATTGTTTAACTTTTTTAAAATCTTTAAAGCCTCTTCTCTTGTAGATGGTTTGTTGATTAATTCATTCCTCAAAGATATAACGCTGTCTGCACCTAGAACAAGTTGGTCTTGGTGTTTCGTGCTGACTTTTAAAGACTTGATTTCAGCCAAATTTTTAGAGATATCTAGAGGTGAAGCGCCTTCAGCTAATAAAGAAAGTTTAACTTGATCTTCGTCTACATTTGAAATGACAACTTTTGTCTTTATATTGTATTTATCCAATATTTTTTTTCTCACCCCACTTTTAGATGCTAGTATTATTTTCATTTATTTTTTTGTATTTCAAATATCTTAAGAATTGATGCTGCAGTTTCTTCAACTGATTTTCTGGTTACGTCTATTATAGGCCAATTGTATTTTTTGAAAAGTTTTTTTGATTTGTCTACTTCTTCTTTTATGTGAGAAAGATCTGTATATTCTTTTACATTATTATCCCTCATAATAGCTACTCTGTTTCTTCTTATGTCTGCAAGCCTTTCTGGGTCCGCAACAAGACCGATTACACATTTTTTATAATTCGTTGATACTAAATCTTCAGGTATTTTTTGTTCTAAGACTAAAGGAATGTTTGCAGTTTTAAAGCCTCTGTTAGCTAAGTAAATTGAAGTTGGTGTTTTGCTAGTTCTGCTTACTCCGAGTAAAACAATGTCTGCAGATATAATATCGTCCAATTTTTTTCCGTCGTCATGAGACATTGTAAATTGTATTGCTTCAATTCTTTTATAATAGTCATCATCTAGAACGTGTTGTGCGCTCGGTTTATGAATTGCCTTTTGATTTAAAAGCTTTGAAAAATGCAAAATTAAATTTCCTAATATACCGAAACAAGGAACATTGCTTTTTTCGCTGAGATTGGAGAGATATTTGGCCAACTTTGTTTCAACAATTGTATAAAGAATTATGGCGTTTTTTAACTCGGTGCATTCTTTAATGATCTTGTCGATCTGCTGCTCCGTTCTAACAAAAGCAAATTCCTTTTTTTCGTAATCAAAATTAGCAAATTGTGATTTTAAGGACAAAAAAATTCTATCTAGAGTTTCCCCTGTTGAGTCAGACACAAGATATACATTGTATTTTTCGTTCATATCTCTGTTAATATTTTTTTAATAAGTCTGTTTTTTTCATTATATTTAAATCATCTTTCAAATGATTAACAATAATTAACATTATTCTAACATTTTGTTAGGTGTTGATTTTATAATTCTATTGTTGTTTATAATTATTAAAAATGCTGAATTTTTGCGATTTCTTAAAGGTTTTGTTAAAAGCAGATTGTATAAAAGATGTATAAGTAGTTATAATACTTACTAACAAGACCTACTTATTATCCAAAAGTTTAAAACTAATAATTAATTATATGAGGACTCTTGAAAAAATATTAATTAATAAAAAAAAGGATTGTAAATCTATATGGTTTATGAGACAAGCAGGTAGATATCTTCCTGAATTTAGAAAAATCAGATCAAAAAACAAAGATTTTATTAAGTTGTGTTTAAATAGCAAACTAGCAAGCAGAATAACTTTACAACCAATTAAAAGATATGATTTAGACTCTGCTATAATTTTTTCAGACATTCTTATGGTTCCTTACGCATTAGGTCAAAAAGTTCAATTTACTAAAAACTATGGACCAAGATTAAGTAACTTCAATCCAGAAATCTTTTTTAACTCCAATAAAAAAATATTCAAAAAAACATTACATCCAATTTATAAAGCAATCAAAGAAACTAGAAATAAGCTTGACCATAAAAAATCTTTAATATCATTTGTCGGCGCACCTTGGACATTATTGGTTTATATGATGGGGTTTAAAAAAAAGAAAAACAGGATAGATTTTAGACAAATAAAAAATAATAAAATTATATTAGAAAAATTAATAGAGTATATATGTGAGCACATTGAAAACCAATTTAGAGCTGGATCAAATGTAGTTCAAATTTTTGATTCATGGGCGGGACTTCTTCCTAAAAATCAGCTTCTGGATTTTTGCTATAAACCTAATCAGAAAATAGTAAACTTTTGTAAAAAAAAAAGAATCCCAGTAATTTGTTTTCCAAAAGGGATTGGAAGAAATTATTCAGAATTTAATAAAATAGTAAAGCCAAACGGAATAAGCCTGGATTATGAAGTGGAGCCACTTTGGGCTAAAAAAAATCTAAAAAATGTTGTTCTACAAGGTGGAATGCATCCAAAGTTTCTTTTAAAAACTGATGACGTAATACAAAAAGAAGCTAAAAAGTACTTGGACATTTTCAGAGATGTTCCTTATATCTTTAATTTAGGACACGGTTTGGTTCCAGAAACAGACCCTAATAACTTGGAAAAATTAATTAAATTTGTAAGAAACTATAAATGACAGAAGATAAACACCCGGAAATAAATTATGGAAAGTCTGGAGTTTTAATTGTTAACTTGGGCACGCCGGACTCCACAAGTTGGTGGGACATAAGAAAATATTTGAATGAATTTTTGTCTGATAGAAGGGTTATTGAACTTAATCCTATAGTTTGGAAAGTAATATTAAACCTATTTATTCTAACTTTTAGGCCGTCTAAAACAGCCCACGCTTATAAAAAGATTTGGTTTAAAGACAGTAACATGTCACCACTTTTGTTTTACACAAAGTCTCAAGCTCAAAAATTAAAAGAAAAAATTGAAACAAAAAATATTATTGTAGATTTTGCTATGAGATATGGAAACCCTAGCATAAAAAGTAAATTACAATTATTGAAAGAAAAAGGCTGCGAAAACATAATTGTCTTACCTTTATATCCTCAATATGCAGCCGCAACGACTGCTACCGTTTGTGATGAAGTCTATAGATCTTTAATGAAAATGAGATGGCAACCAAGTTTGCAGATAATTCCACACTATGAAAGCGAACCTTTATATATTGATGCTTTGATAAAAAGTATCAAAAATAAAATTAATAGCATTAAATGGAAACCTGATATTATTATTGCTTCTTATCATGGAATACCACAATCTTATTTTGATAAAGGGGACCCTTATCAATGCTATTGTCAAAAAACCACAAGGTTAATTAAAGATAACTTTAAAGACTACGAAATACAAACTACATTTCAATCAAGATTTGGTCCTCAGAAGTGGCTTCAACCTTATACAGACAAAACATTAGAAACCTTACCAAAAAAAGGTTTAAAGAATATTTTAGTAATTTGTCCTGGATTTGCTTCAGATTGTGTCGAAACTTTAGAAGAAATAAGCATCCAAGGAAAAGAAAGCTTTATTAAAAATGGAGGAAAGAATTTTGATCTAATACCTTGCTTGAACGATAGTGCAGATCATATAGATCTTTTAGAAACCCTTGTAAAAAGATACCTATTTTAATTAAGATGAATTTTTATTTACTATATAAATCTTTACATTTAATTTCAGTAATATCATGGATGGCGGGACTGTTATACTTACCAAGAATTTTTGTTTATCATTCAGAAGCCAAGCATGAGTCTCAGAATGAAGTTTTTAAAACTATGGAAAAAAGATTGTATAATTTTATAATGATGCCCGCTATGATTTTATCCTGGATTTTTGGAGTTTTGCTCATTCATTCTTTAGGTTTTTCAATTTTTTTAGAACTGTGGATGCAAATTAAAGGTGTTGCTATCTTGATTTTGACTCATTATCATTTTTATTTGGGAAAGCATATTCGCTTTTTTGCAACAAATAATAACCCAAAGACCTCTAAATTTTTTAGAATAATTAATGAAATACCTACCTTATTACTAATAGTCATTGTTTTTGTTGTTGTTTTTAAACCATTATAAAAGGGGT
The DNA here is from genome assembly GCA_902517535.1 of uncultured Pelagibacteraceae bacterium. Classification (GTDB taxonomy): domain Bacteria; phylum Pseudomonadota; class Alphaproteobacteria; order Pelagibacterales; family Pelagibacteraceae; genus Pelagilacustribacter. Next base: position 89,797 of record CABYCK010000003.1, read on the forward strand.
TGAAAAATTTTTAAAAATACATATATTTATGTAACTTACCTATAACAAAAAAATCACATGAATTTACAAGAGTTAAAGCAAAAAAATCCTGCAGAGCTTATTAATGAAGCTGAGAAACTAGGAATTGAAAATCCCAGTACATTAAGAAAACAAGAGATTCTTTTTGCTATTCTAAAAAAACTGGCGGAAAAAAATGAACAAATTACTGCGACAGGAGTTCTAGAAGTTTTGCAGGACGGGTTTGGTTTTTTAAGAGCAATCGAGTCTAATTATTTACCTGGTCCTGATGATATTTATGTTAGTCCAAGTCAAATAAGAAGATTTGGCCTAAGAACTGGAGATTCGGTAGAAGGTGAAATTAGAGGGCCTAAAGATGCAGAAAGATACTTTGCTTTGTTAAAAGTAAATAAGATAAATTTTGACAATCCTGAAAAAGGAAAAAATAAGATAGCTTTTGATAACTTAACACCTCTTTATCCAAATGAAAGAATTAAGCTGGAAGTTGAAATAAATAAAGTTGAAAAAAAACCAGATAATACAGCCAGACTGATCGATTTAGTTAGTCCAATAGGCAAAGGTCAAAGATCACTTATCGTTTCCCCGCCTAGAGCAGGTAAAACAATCATTCTTCAGAATATTGCTCAATCTATAACCGCTAACCATCCAGAGTGTTATTTGATGGTTTTATTAATTGATGAAAGGCCAGAAGAAGTAACGGACATGCAAAGATCAGTTAGGGGTGAAGTAGTTGCCTCTACTTTTGATGAACCTGCCTCAAGACACGTAGCTGTGGCTGAGATGGTTATAGAGAAAGCAAAAAGATTAGTAGAACATAAAAAAGACGTTGTAATACTTTTAGACTCTATAACTCGTCTAGGAAGGGCATATAATGCTGTAATTCCAAGTTCAGGAAAAGTCTTAACAGGCGGAGTGGATGCTAATGCGTTACAAAGGCCAAAAAGATTTTTTGGTGCTGCGAGAAATGTTGAAGAAGGTGGATCGTTAACAATAATTTCAACAGCTTTAATCGACACCGGCAGTAGAATGGACGAGGTAATTTTTGAAGAGTTTAAGGGGACGGGTAACTCTGAATTAATATTAGACAGAAAGGTAGCGGACAAAAGAATTTATCCAGCATTGGATGTCACTAGATCAGGAACAAGAAGAGAGGAATTGCTTTTCGAGAGAGATGACTTGTCAAAAATGAATGTTTTAAGAAGAATCATTAGTCCAATGGGAACCATGGACGGAATAGAATTTTTAATTTCTAAATTAAAAAATACTAAAAACAATGCGGATTTTTTTGACTCGATGAATAAAACTGCAAATTAAATTATTGGATAGTATTATTATCAAAATTTACTTCGTGAAGATAAAAATTAATAATATTCTCTAAAGCTGAAACTTTTTCTTTTAATGATATAGACTCAAGTAACTTTTGCTTTTCCTCGTTGGTTACAGGAGCTATCATTGCCAAGGTA
>CABYCK010000004.1 GCA_902517535.1 uncultured Pelagibacteraceae bacterium
TGATAAAATATTAATATCGTTTTTAGTTAAGCAACTGTAATTTCCAAAATTAATTTTTTGACCTGTAAAAATAACAGTAATAAGCTTATGAATTTTGTAAAAAGTCTGAAAAATTGGGCCCTCAGATCTTTTAATTCTTTTTGCTACTACTGACAAATTTGGGCTCTCAGTTATTTTTTTTATCAAACTTTTAATTTCTATAGGTCTGTCTTCACCATCGCTATCCATCAAAATAACATAATCAAAATTCTCATTAGAGTTGATATACCTAATACCAAAAGCATTACATCTAGCGTGTCCTCTATTTTCTCTCATATTAATGATTTTTAAAGAAAAAAAATTTTTTGGTTTTTCAATTTTTGGACTCATTACTTTTGATGAGTCGTTAATAATAATACATTTAAACTCATAGCCATTTATGCCTTCGATAATTGAATTAATTTCTCTCAAAAGTTTTAAGAGGGACTCCCAATCATTATAAACAGGCATTAAGAAAATAACTTTTTTCATTTTATTCCAATCATACAATATCCCACTGGTTTTATAGTGCCAAAAACTCCAGGACATATCTTTTTCAATATTTTTGGATTTCCGGTATAAATCACTCCACCAGAAATATCTAATTTAGATTTGTCGTTCTTTAATCTCTTCATCCATTTTGGTCTAGAACTAAGATGATAAGATAAATTACCTGCATACCATTCGTCTCCTATCACTAATTTAATTTCGTTTCTAAAATTTTGGTTCCATTTATTTTCTACTAATCTTGATATTTCTTTTCCCGGATATGCGGTTCTTTTGCCGTCATTTAAAATTGAAATACCAGAATAAGCTAAAGGAGATAAAATAAACAAAAAAAAGAAAATTGTTAAAAATTTTTCAAAGTTTTTTGTAATGACTTTTTCTTTTAAAACTTGAATAAAAAATACTCCAAGAAATAAGTAAAACGGTGTCATCCACATAGTTCTAATCCTAGCACCCATAAATATTGATGTAATAAGAATAAGAAAGATAGGAACTAAAACTATAAATGTTAGAAATATTATTTTTTCATTTTTTAAATTAAAATTAAATTGAAATTTTTTGACTAGAAAAAATATCATTAATAAAAACGGAGTCAGTAACAATAATTGTTTTCCAAAAAAAATTAATGGAAAAATTAAATGATCTTTCAAATTTCCTATTCCTCCAGTCCTCTCAAAAGCATATGTGAATGTTGAATAATCATTTTTAACTAACCACAATATATGTGGTGACAAAATTATCAAAACTACTAGTCCAGCAATAAAACAATTTTTAGATTTAATTTTTTTTCTTTTAAATATCAAATATAAAAAAAGAATCTCTATTGTAATCACTAAATAGATAAATAAATATTTTGATAAAATGCCTAGACCAATAAATAAACCTAAAAGTAAATAATCCTTCGTTCTATCTTGTTGAATACATTTCCAAGTAAAATAAACACTTAAAGCCCAAAAAGGTAGTTGACAAACATTTACGTTAAATTCAGGAGTAGTAAAATTATAAAAAAAGATACCTTCTAAAAGTAAAACTGTTATTAGTGCAAGATTTCCATTTTGAAAAAATTCTTTAGAAAATTTAAAAACATAAGTAAAAGCAATTATAACAAATATTTGACTTGTCAAATAGTATGCCCAATCTTGATTTCCAAAAAATTGGTAAACAGTTTCAACTATAAAAGCACTCAGAGGTGGATGCTTGTCGAAACCCCAGTCTAAACTTCTTCCCCATGCTAATGCTTCAATTGTATCCAAAGGTAGATTTACATTAACAATGCTTGGAACGAGTGTCCAAACCACTAAATGAAATAATAAAAATATTAAAAAAACGTTATTTATATTTTTTTTTTTAAACATTTGTGCAAATTAATACAATTTTTAAGGTATTGACACGAATAAATTCAAACATATACTCCCTCGAATTCTAACATGCTTAAGAAAAAAACAATTAAGAAAAAATATATACCTAATTCCAAAGAAAAATATATGTGTGCAAAGCACAAAAAATTTTTCAACGACGAATTAATTAAATGGAAAAAAGATATCATAAAAGCTAATAATTTGGGAAATCTTTTGAATTCATCAGATGATAATGTTTCTTCGGCTGATATTGTTGATCAAGCATCTTCTTACACAGATAAATCTGTTGAAATGAAAGCTTTAAATAGAAGTAGGAAATTAATTTCAAAAATAAATTCGGCTTTACAAAGACTTAAAGATGGGACTTACGGATTTTGTGAAGAAACAGGTGAACCAATTGGTATTAAAAGATTGATGGCTAGACCTGTGGCTACTCTTTCAATAGAAGCTCAGGAAAAACATGAGAGAGATGAAAAAATTTTTGTCGAAGATTAAGGTTTAGGAATAATATCTCCTTTATCCAGTATATCATATCCTTCTTGAACTGCTTTTCTGCTGGAAATTTCTTCATACCATCTTGTTAAGCTTTTAAATTTTTTTAAACCAATATCATGCCATTCATGCCTAGCTATCCAAGGAAATGTGGCTATATCTGCAATTGTATAATTTTTACCAGCTAAGTATTTTGACACTGATAGTCTTTCATCTAGATCTTTATAAATTTGTGTAGCAATTTTAAAATATCTATTTTCACCAAATTTACTTTTACCAGTATTATAGTGATGAAATTGGTGGTGTTGTCCTAACATCGGACCAATGTATGCCATCTGTCCCATTAGCCATTGATTAATTGTAGTTCTCTCGTCCTTATCATAAAACATTTCACTCTTTTCTCCAAGATACATTAAAATTGCTCCGGACTCAAAAAGACTTAAATTTTCATCGTGATCAATAATAACAGGTATCTTTTTAAAAGGACTCAGCTTTTTAAATTCTGGTTTAAATTGTTCATCTTTATATAAATTTACTTTTGTAACTTTGTAGTCAAACTTAATTTCTTCTAACATGATTGATATTTTTTTACCGTTAGGCGTATCAGCGGTTAAAAGCTCAATCATTTTTTTCCAAGTCTGCTCTGAATACTTTTTGAAGAAGTTGTAAATTCAAATTTATATTTTTCATTGGGTCGTGATCTTTTAAAACACTCTACTGAGGCTAAAGCAACTTCATGAAATCCTGATAATATTAATTTTAATTTACCAGGATATGAACAAATATCTCCTACTGCAAATATACCTTTTTTATTTGTTTCAAAATTTTCAGCATTTACTTGAATAGTTTTTTTATTCATATTAAGCCCCCATTCGGCAATAGGACCGAGTTTCATTACTAATCCAAAAAAACTTAATATTACATCTGTACTTATTTTTTCAGTTTTACCATCTTCAAATTTTATTGTTATAGATTTGATGGCTTTTTCTCCCTCAATAGAGTCTAATTGACATGGTGTTTTTATGAAAATTTTTCCTTCTTTTTCCAATTTCTTTATTTCAGATAGAGTATGAGGTGCACCTCTAAATTCATTTCTTCTATGTATTAGATTTATTTTAGAGAATTTAGATAATTCAAGAGCCCAGTCTAGTGCTGAGTCCCCTCCACCGAAAATTGATATATTTTTATTTTTAAATTGTTCTTTATTTTTTACTGAATAAAAAATAGATTTACCCTCAAATTTATCAGTGTCTTTTAATGATAATTTTCTAGGTTCAAAAGAACCGACGCCTCCAGCAATAATTATATTGGGCGCAATAAACTTGTTATTATTATTTGTTTTTACAAACCAGTGATTTTTTTCTTGATTAACTTCGTCTACTCTTTCATTTAAAAAAAACTCAGTTTTAAAAGGTCTAATTTGTTCTGATAGTTTTTTTGTTAATTCTTCTCCTGTACATTCTGGAACTGCTGGAATATCATAGATTGGTTTATCGGGATAAAGTTCTATACATTGACCGCCGACTTTATCTAAATTATCAATTACCACAGCCGTTAAACCTTTAATTCCAAGTTGATGCACAGCAAATAATCCTACTGGTCCTGCTCCAATAATAATTACATCTTTTTTTATCATTAAGATTGCTTTTCTGGAGTTGTAACTTTAAGTCCGTCTAATTCATCGCTAACTATAAGTTGACAACTTAGCCTGCTGTTTTTTTTAGGGTCAAAAGCCATATCAATCATATCAATTTCTCCTTCTTCTGCTTTAGGGAGTTTATCTAACCATTTTTCTTCGACATAAACATGGCAAGTTGCGCAAGCCATTGATCCACCACAATCGGCTTCAATTCCTGGTATGTCATTCTGAATTGCTCCTTCCATTACAGAAAGACCGTTTTCAATTTCAATAGTTTTAGAGTTTCCAAGTTGATCAGTGTAAGTAATTTTAGCCATTGAACTAAATATAAGTATAAAAAGAAAAAGGGCAAGTATGCAAAAACATACTCGCCCTTTTTTAAGTTAATTGTCTATTATCTAGAAGATAATCTTGTATTTTGCATTGCTGCTGCCCAAATAACTAGACCGAATGCGATCTTGTTAATGAAGTCAGCTAAGTTATAAATTATATTCAATGCATTTGCATCTACGCCACCAGTTAGGTAACCAAAAATATATCCTAAAGGATATATTGCCCAACCAATAGTTACGATTATTCTCATAGCGCTGAACGCTGTGCTCATAGCTCTGTTACCAGCTTTTGCAGCCATAGTTCCAGCTTCACCTGAGAATATTTCAAACAAGATGTAGATCCATCCAGCCATTCCGATTACGAAACCTACAAATGGTTGAATGTAGCCAGCTTCACCTAAGTATCCACCGATTAACATTACTAATGAACCAATTAATAGTTTCCAGAATATAGAACTTGGCACTTTTCTTACTGCTGCCAAGATTAGATAGAATTCTACCATTTGAAGTGGAACAGTGATTAACCAATCAATATATCTGTATACTGTTGGTGTATCTCCTGTAGTCACCCAAACTTCTCTCATGTACATATAATGAATGAACGCAACACCAGTAACTAGTCCAGCTACTGAAATTGATGTTCTCCATGATGCAGCTACTGTTCCTCTTTCAGCGAAAAAGAACACAGTTGTTGCAATCATACCCATTGATACAAGCCAAAAAGATATTCCTACGAAATCTCCTGTCTCAAGCAATGGAGTCGCTGCGTTAGCTGAACCAGTAATACCCAAAAAGGCAACTGTTGCTAAAGCAAATAGACTTAATTTTCTCATGAAAACCTCCCTCGTTAGTTAGTTTTCTTTTAGTTTATATATAAACTACCCGGACAAATAAGCTAATTGCTTACTACCGAATAACTTGGCGGAACCATAGTAAATATTGCTGTTACAGTGAAGTGTTTTTTTACTTAAAAAACGTTGTTTTTATTGGATTTTCTATTTTTTTTTGGGGATATTTATGAAATACTCCTAAAAATTTAACTTTTTTGGGAGAGTGATTTGAGTCGAAAATATAAGGAAATTTACGATAATTCTATAAATAACAGAGAGCAATTTTGGCAAAATATCTCGAAAGACATATTTTGGTACAAAAAACCTACCAAAATACTTAATTCTAGTAATCCACCTTTTTATAAGTGGTTTGAAGATGGAGTAACTAACACATGTTACAACGCTTTGGATCATCACATTGACAAGGGTAGAGGTGAAAAATTAGCAATAATTTATGACAGCCCTATTACTGGTGTTTCAAAAAAAATTTCCTATAAAGATTTAAGGGACAAGGTAGCCCTATTTGCAGGAGCTTTAAAAAAACAAGATATAAAAAAAGGCGATAGAGTAATTATTTACATGCCAATGATTCCAGAGGCAGTTATTGCTATGTTGGCTTGTGGTAGAATTGGAGCAGTACACTCTGTTGTGTTTGGCGGTTTCGCTGCAAACGAACTAGCAAGTAGAATTGATGACTCAAAAGCAAAATTAATAGTTACAGCTTCTTGCGGTTACGAGCCTGGAAGAACAGTGCATTACAAACCTTTAGTAAACAAAGCGCTCGAACTTGCAACTCATAAGCCAAACAAATGTATAATTTTTCAAAGAGAAAAAGACAAAGCAGAATTAAATCCTTCTATAGATATTACTTGGGAAGAAGCACACAAAGGTGTTCAGCCAGCTGAATGTGAAAAAATGAATGCTAATGATTACGCTTATATACTTTATACTTCTGGAACTACTGGATTACCTAAAGGAATAGTAAGAGATATCGGAGGACATATTGTGGCATTAAAATGGACAATGAAAAATATTTATAATATTGACCAAGATGACGTTTGGTGGTCCGCAAGTGATATTGGGTGGATAGTAGGTCATTCTTATATTGTTTATGCTCCTCTATTTTATGGATGTACAACTGTTTTATTCGAGGGAAAACCTGTGGGTACTCCTGATGCTGGAGTTTTTTGGAGAGTTATTTCAGAACATAAAGTTAAATCTTTATTCACTGCTCCTACTGCCATAAGAGCTATTAAAAAAGAAGATCCTAATGGAGACTATTTTAAAAAATATGACTTAAGTAAATTTGAAAAACTTTTTCTAGCTGGTGAAAGGGCAGATCCAGATACGATAAAATGGTTTGAAAAACTATCAGGTTCTCCAGTAATTGATCATTGGTGGCAAACTGAAACGAGTTGGGCAATCACATCAGACTGTACAGGAATAGAATCTTTTCCAGTGAAATATGGTTCAGCCTTCAAACCAGTCCCTGGTTACGATTTAAAAGTATTAAATTCAGAAGGTAAAGAAGTTGGTCCAGGTAAAATGGGAGATATAGTTGTAAAACTTCCTCTTCCCCCTGGAACTTTTCCAACTCTTTGGGGGGCCGACAAAAGATATAAAGAAAATTATATGTCAACATATCCTGGCTATTATTTAACCTACGATGCAGGTCATATTGATGAAGATGGATATGTTTGGATAATGTCTAGAACTGATGACATAATTAATGTTGCTGGGCACAGACTTTCTACTGGAGCTATTGAAGAAGTTTTAGCTGAACACAAAGATGTTGCAGAATGTGCTGTTCTTGGCATTGCAGATAAATTAAAAGGTCAATTACCTATTGGACTACTAGCTTTAAAAGCAGGAGTAACAAAAGATAAAAAAGTAATAATTTCTGAATGTGTAAAAATGGTTAGAGATAAAGTGGGTCCAGTTGCTGCTTTTAAAATTGCAATAGTAGTTAAGAGACTTCCAAAAACAAGATCAGGAAAAATATTAAGAGGAACTGTGAGAAAAATTGCTGACAATGAGCCTTATAAAATGCCTGCTACAATTGATGATCCCGCTATTTTAGATGAAATTAAATCTGACTTAATTGAAAATAAGATATTAAAAGCTTAAAGGTCTGCCTTGAGCTTTAGAAACAATCTTTCCGTCAGACATTACTATATTTCCATTAACTATAGTAACAACAGGAAACCCTTTTACTTTATAATTATTGAATGGAGTCCAACCACATTTACTTGCAATCATCTCATCTTTTATAATTTGCTCTTTATTCATATCCACTATGGTTAAATCAGCATCAAAGTTTTCTTTTATGTAGCCCTTGTCTTTAATTCCAAATATCCTACATGGATTTTCACACATCAATTTTATCAATTGTTCTAAAGAAAGTTTGTTATTATTTACATGATCTAACATTATTGGAAAAATAGTCTGCACTCCTGGCATTCCTGAAGGTGAATTAGGATATTCTTTCTGTTTATTTTCTTTAGTATGGGGGGCATGATCTGAGCCTAGAACATCTACAATATTATTTTTTATAGCTGTCCATAATCTATCGTAGTGGTCCTTTGTTCTTAAAGGAGGGTTCATTTGAGCATATGTTCCTAGTTTGTCATAGCAGTCAGGCGCATAAAGAGTTAAATGTTGGGGTGTAGTTTCAAAGGTTACATTTTTTTTGTGCATTGCTAAGAAATCTACTTCTTCTTTGGTCGTCACATGTAATACATGAATCTTTTTATTATATCGTTCTGCAATTTTAACGACTCTTCGAGTTGAAGACATGGCTGTCTCGCTATTTCTCCACTCAGGATGCGAATGGACATCCCCCTTTTTTATAAATTTTTTTCTTAAATTTAGCATTTCCTCATCTTCTGAATGAATTGAAACTACTCTATCAGCTTTTGAAATTACTTTTTCTATGTCTTCTTCTTTATCAACTAATAAATTTCCTGTCGACGATCCCGCAAAAAGCTTAATTCCACAACATCCTTTTAAATTTTTAAGTTGGGAAAGTTGTTCTGTGTTTTCAGGTGTTGCTCCGAAATAAAAAGCATAATTACTATGCATCCTGTCCTTAGCTAATTGAAGTTTTTTTTCAAACTCTACTAAATTTGAAGTAGGTGGATTTGTATTTGGCATTTCGAATAAAGCAGTAACTCCTCCTAAAACAGCAGCCCTACTTCCACTCTCTAAATCTTCTGCGTTTGTTGAACCTGGTTCTCGAAAATGAACTTGAGTGTCAATTATTCCCGGAAGTACTACCTTATTCGTAGCATCAAGGACCTTAGAACTGTTTAATTCAATTTTACCTATTTTCTTAATTTTGCTTCCGGATAAACCTAGATCTGTTTTAACTAAATTTCCATTTATATAGCAAGAACCATTTTTTATGATGAGACTAAAATTATCAGACATATTTTAAGAATTTATTATACTATATACTCTATTAATATGGAAAGAGATCAAATTATTATTTTGGAAAATAGAGGATTAATATCTATTATAGGAGAAGATGCTAGAGAATATCTTCAAAATATAATTACTAACGATATAGATAAGGTGTCCAGTTCAAGTTCAATTTTTTCAGCGCTGTTAAGTCCTCAAGGTAAATACCTGTTTGACTTTTTTGTAATTAAAAATGATAGAGGATATTTGTTAGATTGTGACGGAAATTCTGTAAAAAGTTTAATTGATAATTTGTCTAAATATAAAATTAGATCAAAAGTAGAAATAAAAGACATATCTTCAAGTAATGTTGTTGGAATAATCCATTATGAAAATTTCAAAATGATTCAAAAAGAGCTAAACAAACAAACGTTTACTCTTCATTTTAGGGATAGCCCGATTTTTGTCGATCCTAGAGATAGTGATTTAGGAGCTAGAATAATATCTCCTCTTGAAAAACTTTATTTAACAATAAAGAAACTAAATTTAAAGATAGTAGAAAATAATTCTTATTTTAAAAAAGCTTTTCTTAAGGGAATACCAGTTGAAGGTTTAATGAGTTTGCAGAATCAACTATTTGGACTTGAAATAAACTTTGAAAAATTAAACGCAATTGACTTTAAAAAAGGTTGTTACGTTGGTCAAGAAAATACAGCTAGGATGAAATTAAAAAATAAAATTAGAAGACAACTAATGTCTATTAAAACTGAAAAAAATGTAAAAATCGGTGACGAAATAAAGTATAATGATAATGTTATTGGTAAAATTTTAATTGATAAGCCGTATCCTTTTGCACTTATAAAATTATTTGATCCAGAATTTTCTGTGTTTAAAGATAAAATGCTTAAAATAAATAATGATAATGCTGAAATAGTATCATGACAACTATTAATGAAAATTTTAATTGGTCTTGTAAAAATACTTGGAATACCAGTGCGAAGAATACATTTTGGTGTTTACTAGGTTGTTCTATTGGTGATTTTGGAACCATTTTATTTTTTCAATTAACAAAAATTCCCTTTCCTGTTTTAGCAATTATGAGTCTAGCAATTATGAATGGGATTATTACAAGTGTAATTTTAGAAACTATTATTTTATTAAGACAAAATTTTTCGCTCAAGTTAGCTTTTAAAACAGCTGTTGGGATGAGTTTAATTTCAATGGTGAGCATGGAAATTGCGATGAATGCTACTGACTATTTTCTTACAGGAGGAGCTATTTTAACTTGGTGGGTTGTGCCAATAATGTTAGCTGTTGGATTTGTTACACCTTGGCCATATAATTACTGGAGATTAAAAAAATTCAACGAAGCTTGCCATTAAGTAATTTTGCCTAGAATTTTATCCTTAAAAACATAATGATGAACAATCACCGCAAGAATGTGTAGAGCTACTAGAGCTAATAACAAATAATTAGCATAAATATGAACTTCATAATATGCATCCGCTAAAACGAAATTATCTTTTTTAAATCCGTATTTGAAAAATATAAAATTAAGTGTTTCTCCCATATAAAGTTTCTTTAGCATTCCAGAAGTAGTTATAGTAAAAATACTTAGATAAAGTAAAAAATGGTTGGCCTTTCCTATAAAGACTTGCCCTTTAAAATAACTTCTAGTTTCAGATGGACTTGGGTTAAAAAATTTCCAGATTAGTCTAAACAAAGTTAGATAGAAAACAGTTATACCCACCAGTATATGAATATTTTCAAGCTCAATTCTTTCATCAGAAAATTCAAGCCCTACTAGATAAAATCCAAAAGGAACTTGTGTTATCAAAACAATAAATGTTACCCAGTGGAACAATTTGGCCAATAGTCCGTATTTATTTTTGCTGTTAAGAATTTTCATAAATAACTACACTAACACATGAATTTAAAAAGCAATTTATTAAAATTAACATTCTCAATATTATTGGTCTTTTCTATTTTTTATACCTTTAATTTTGTCACAGAAAAAAAAAATGCTTTGGCAGATATTAACAACAAACAAATTGTCGAAGTTTTTAAAACACCTTCATGTGGATGTTGTTATGGATATGTTTTATTTTTAGAAGAAGAAAAATTCAAAGTAAAACAAACAGATATGAGGAGCCTTCATACAATAAAAAAAAAATATAATATTCCAGTAGAAATGCAGTCTTGCCATACTACTATTGTGGGTAATTATTTTATAGAAGGTCATGTTCCCTTTGAAGCGGTAAATAAATTATTAATAGAACAACCTGATATTGATGGAATAGCTTTGCCTGGAATGCCGATTGGAACACCAGGAATGCCAGGTGATAAAGATGAACCCTATGTTATTTATCAACTTAAAGATGGAAAATCTTCTGTATTCATGAAGATATAAATTTTATGATACGAAGAATTAAAATAATAAAAATTTTTGTTATCATTTTTTCCTTAAACTTTCCTTTTTCTGCCAACGCACAAACTCTAGAAGAAATTATTAAGGGTAGAAAAGCAATGTTTAGCGAAAATTATCAGAATGCAAAAAAAATATCTATTTTATTAAAATCTAAAAAAATTGAAGAGGCAAAACCTTTAATGAAAAAAATTTCAGAAAATTATAAAAGATTATTAGATTATTTTCCTGAAAATACTAAAGAGGGTTTTAAAACAGAAGCACTACCCAGTATTTGGGAAAGCAAAGATGAATTTAATGCTTTAATGCAAAAAGCATCGGACGACATGATAAAACTTGTTAAAGCAATTGAAACTGCAGACAACCTAAAAACAATACAAAAAGAATTGATGTGGAGTAATTGTACAGCATGTCATAGTAGATTTAGAGCGAAACATTAATCTTAAAAAGTATTTAGCAATCTAGATAAAGAAGCCAAAATTCCTTATCCACTTAATTCAATAAATAATACTATTAATAATTAATAATTGATAATTATTCTATTATCTTATTTTATACTATCAACTATAACTGCAGCAATTTTAGAATAAGTTTCTGCACTATAGTGCCCATATGTTCTGTGGGCAAAAAGTGAAATTGGGTCCTCTTCTTTAGTAAAAACTAAACTTTGTATATCTATTAAATTTATTTTATTTTTTTCTAATATTTTCAAAATTTGATCTTTCTTAAATAAATTTTTTTTAGATAAATTATGTTTTTTAAAAGTTTCCTTATCGGGAAGATAAACAAAATAAAAATTTGAGCCTTTTTTGTTAGCATAATTTTTGGCATTTAAAATTATTTCTTTAAAAAGAGAATCTACTGGCAAATTTAAACCTCTATCTAGGGCTAGTTTATCTCTTAATATTTTTAACCTTATAATTTTCTGAAATACATCTTTGTTTTTTTTGTCACCTATTGAATTTTTAGATAAAAAATTTTTTTTTTCTTTTATAATATTTTGTTTCAAAATATTATCAATTATTGATTGTTTTTCTTTTAGATTTTGAGAAAAATTTCTATCTAAATATTTAATTAAAATTTTATTTTTCTTTTCTTTTTTTAAATCATTTAAATCATTTCTTTCAAAATAAACCCAAAATATATTTTTTACTTTTATGTTTTTGGAATATTCTTTTAAAGATGCTAGTTCAATTAGGGGACCGTTTCCTGCCATGCCCAAAGTCAGAGTTTTTGATTTAGTTGAAAGCCTAATTTGGCTCGCAATATCCTCACCTTCTTTTACACAAGCTCCTTGTGCAAAAGAATCTCCAATAAATAAATTTTCAATCTCTGAGTTCCAATTGTTATCAGGATTGTTAAATCCAAATCTATCGCTTTTATACACGGAAAATTTTGGACCTTCTTTGCAAAAAACGGTTGTAGCATTAGATACACCGCCTAGAGGAAAAAGATTTATATCGCCTTTGTTAAGAAAAATATTAGGTATGATTGAAGGAAAAGTGTTTTTATTTTTTTTATCCAACTGTTCTACCAATATCATTTTTTCACTTTTTAATGGTGTTTCTATTTTTTTTTCAGAAAATAAACTCATAAAAGATATATTGTAAAATTTTACTATTTCGAACACATACAATAAAAGTAAAATTAGAATCCCTGAATTTATGAAAAATATTTTAAATTCTAAATTTAAAATTAAAACAAAGATCCAAAAAATTAGTGCTAAAGAAAATATAACGTAGTATTTTAGATAATAATCTAATTGATTTGAATTATGAACAATTTCTGCTCTATAAAAAGTATAAACTAAAAGAGATAAAAATAAAAAAATAAAAATATAATTAAATACTTGAAAAAAAATATTTTTTTTCATTACTGTGATAAAGCACTCAAAAACCTAGACAAAGAAGCTAAAATACCATAACCGCTTAATTCAATAAATAAAACTATGAGAATGATTAAAATTATTCTTTTGTTTTTATAAAAAAATTCCATTTAATTAATAACTATTAATATAATCTTTTAAATTTTTATTCTCTTCTTTAATTTTTGCAATTAAATGATTAACCACATCTCCAATGGATACAATTCCCAATAACTTGTTATCCTCCATAATTAAAATATGTCTAATTTTTTTTTCTGTCATTTCATCCATTAATTCAGTCACTGAAGTATTTAGATCACAAGAAATAATTTCTTTGGTCATTATTTGAGAAACAGATATGCTTAGATTAAATCTTTCTTTACAAATAAACTGGGCAATATCTCTTTCTGATAATATTCCAATTACTTTCTTATTTTTATCTACTACTGGCATGCAGCCAATTTTTTTATCTTCAAGTTTTTGGCTAGCTATTTTAATTGTATCTTGGTCGTTTAGAGTGAAACACTCCCTTTTGGACATCCTGCTTACTAATTTTCCAGGCATAAAAGTATTAAAGTTTATTTAAAAGTAGGAGTCAAATCACATTAAAAATATCAAATAATGGTGCGGTCGGAGAGACTCGAACTCCTTGGGGCATTACCCGTTCCCCCACTAACCACAACACTTTTTCCAAGAGTAGACTGTAATGAGCACAATATCATCTCATTAAATAGTTTAATCTCTAAAATTTTGTCTTTTTCCTGAAAATGGTTTTCTTTTCTTAAAAAACCTTTTTTTAAAATCTTTTTTCTTTCCATTAAAATTTTTTTTAAAATTAAAAGACTTGCTATTTTTTTCACTTTGACTCTCATGTTGTGTGCCCCGATTATCTCGTCTTTTCTTAAATCTATTTTTATTTCTTCTATCTTGTCTATCGAAACTATGTCCACCTCTTTTTCTTCTTCGTCTTTGATCTCTACCTGGTTCTGATCTGAAATTTGGATCTATTAATCTTTGAATAGCATTCCATTTTGCCCTATCTTCATTTCCAATAAAACTTAATGCGGAACCTTCAGCTCCTGCTCTGGCTGTTCTTCCAATTCTATGAATAAAATCTTCAGGCACCTGAGGTAAATCAAAATTAATGACATGTTTTATTGCAGGTATATCTAAACCGCGACTTGCTACGTCTGTTCCCACTAATATTCTAAAATGATTATTTCTAAATGCTTTTATAACTCGATCTCTTTTGTTTTGTCTTAAATTTCCATGAATTGCATCAGCATCATGATCATCGTGCTTCAATCTTTTAACCATCCTTTCGGCATTTCGTCTGGTCTTAACAAATATCAAAATAGAACCCTGTCTAGTGTAAATTTCTTTGATTAATTGATTATATTTATCTCCATCATTTACGCGAAGTACTTCTTGTTTAATTTTTTCAATTGGAGTTGATGTAGAACCAACTGAAATTCTAACAGGTTGATTCAAATATTTTTCAGCTAGCCTTAGAATGTTACCTGGTAATGTAGCTGAAAATAATAAAGTTTGATGTTTTTTAGGAACTGTTTGAAGCACTTGATTAATTTGAGGCGTAAAACCCATATCTAACATTCTATCTGACTCATCGAGCACTAAAAAAGATGTATTGTTTAGTCTTAAAGTTTTTCGCTTAAGATGATCGTTAATTCTTCCAGGTGTACCGACGACTAATCTTGGATTTCTTCGCATTTGTTTTAATTGTTTTTGCATCGAGTCGCCACCGATTAATAGAGTTGTTCTAATATTTCCTCTTCCAATTAAATTATTTAAAGTTTGCATAACTTGTGTTGCAAGTTCTCTGGTTGGTGTAATTACTAACGCAGTTTCTTTTTTTGTCTTAAGTAAATGGTTTACTAAAGGAATGCCAAAGGCTCCTGTTTTTCCAGTTCCAGTTTGTGCAGTGCCTAAAATGTCTTTGCCATCTAATGCAATAGGTATAGCTTTAGCTTGAATAGGTGTTGGGGTTTTAAAATTAATTTTAGCTAAAGACTCAAAAAGAGTTTCTTCTAATTTCAAAGATAAAAAATTTTCCATAATAGATTAATTATATTTAATTAAGCTTAGATATTAATGGCTCTATACCTTTAATTGGTCACTAACAACACTTTACAATGATTCAAAAAAACACGTTTTCTTTACATTTTGGTGCGGTCGGAGAGACTCGAACTCTCACGGGAAACCCACACGCCCCTCAAGCGTGCCTGTCTACCAATTTCAGCACGACCGCATATATAATGCGACAATAAATGAATGACAATTTTAGTTCAAGTTGATAGATTAGAATAAGTATGTCTGTTCAACAACAAAGTTTACCAAACTCTGAAGAGATCTATAAAAAGATCTCTAAATTTATCCCTGATGCAGAGTGGAAAATTCATGCACCTTTAATTGAAAAAATTAATAAATTAAAAAGTCAGAAAAATGCAATAATCCTAGCACATAATTATCAAACACCTGAAATTTATCATGGAGTAGCAGATATTGCGGCTGACTCACTCGCTCTTGCAGTTGAAGCTTCTAAAACTTCAGCGGATAAAATTATTTTATGTGGAGTTCACTTTATGGCAGAAACTGCAAAATTAATGAGTCCTACAAAAAAAGTTTATTTACCAGATATGGAAGCTGGTTGTTCTTTAGCAAGTTCAATCACTGGAAAAGACGTTAGATTGTTAAAAGAAAAATACCCTGGTGTTCCAGTTGTGTCATATGTAAATACATCAGCTGATGTTAAAGCTGAAACAGACGTTTGTTGCACCTCTGCTAATGCTGTAAAAGTTGTTGAGTCACTTAATGTTGATAAGGTTATTTTTCTTCCCGACCAATATTTAGCAGATTATGTTTCAAAAAATACTAAAGTTAAAATCATTTCATGGAAAGGAACTTGTATAGTTCACGAACAATTTACAGGAAAAGAAATAGAAGACATTAAATCTCAAAACCCAGGTATTAAAGTTATTGCACATCCCGAATGTCCGCCAGATGTAATTAAAGCTTCGGATTTTGCAGGATCTACTTCTGGCATGGTAAAGTACGTAAAAGATAATCAACCTAAAAAGGTTATGCTTGTTACAGAATGTTCAATGAGTGATAACGTTGAAGCAGATAATCCAAACGTATCATTTATCAAACCTTGTAACTTATGTCCGTATATGAAGAAAATAAACTTAGAGAAAATTTTAGACTGTTTAGAGAATGAAACAAATGAAATACTATTAGACGATAAAACTATCGAAGCTGCTCGAAAATCTGTAATTAGAATGACTGAAATTGGTCGTTAGATCAGTGCAAAAATTAAACCAAAAATATATTAACTCTGTTGTTAAAAAAGCTCTAGATGAAGATTTAAGACCTAAAGGAGATATTACAACCAATTTAATTAGTTTTAAAAATAAAAAATCAAAAGCAAAAATCATTGCAAAACAAAATGGTATTATTGCTGGACTAGACTTTTGTAAAGCAGCTTTCAAATTAATCGGGAAAGAAACAACTTTTAAAGCAAAAATAAAAGATGGAAGAAAGATTAAAAAAAATAAAGTTATTGCAGAAATAAAAGCTAAAACAAAAACGATTTTAATTGCAGAAAGGACTGCTTTAAATTTTTTAAATCATGCTTCAGGTATAGCTACCTTAACTAACCAATATGTAAAAAAAGTAAATAAAAAAACTAAAATATGCTGTACTCGAAAAACTACACCAAATCTCAGGTTGTTAGAAAAATATGCCGTAACAAAAGGTGGGGGATATAATCATCGTTATAATTTAAGTGATGAAATATTAATCAAAGATAATCATATAAGTGCTGAAAATAATTTAAAAAAATTAATCAAAAAAGCTATCAAAACTAAAAAAATTATTACTGTTGAAATAGAAAATTCAAAACAATTAAATAAAGTTTTAGGTATAAAATTTAAAAGAATTTTATTTGATAATATGCGTCCAAAACAATTAAAAAAATGTTTAAAAATTTGTAAAAATAAATATGAAACTGAGTATTCTGGTAACGCAACTCTAAAAAATATTAAGAAAATTTCAAATACAGGAATTAATAGAATATCAGTAGGAGCTATAACACACAGCGCCAAATCTTTTGATGTTAGTTTAGAATTATCTTCTTAGTTCAGCTTGAGCGGCAGCTAATCTTGCAACAGGAACTCTGAACGGTGAACAAGAAACATAATGTAAACCTGTTCTAGAACAAAACTCAATACTCTTTGGGTCTCCACCATGTTCACCACAAATTCCTAGCTTAAGTTTTTTATTAACTTTTCTTCCCCTGGAAGAAGCTAGTTCAACAAGCTCACCTACTCCACTTTGATCGATGCTCACAAATGGATCAACTTCAAAAATTTTATTATCGATATAATCATTTAAAAATTTACCCGAGTCATCACGACTAATACCTAAGGTAGTTTGTGTTAAATCATTTGTTCCAAAACTAAAGAAATCTGCATGTTTTGAAATTGATTTAGCTTGTAAAGCTGCTCTTGGTAACTCAATCATTGTTCCAACTATATAATCTAATTTGGTTTTATTTTTTAATTCAATTTTTTTAGCTATTTTTTTTACTAAAGCTCTTAAAATTTTTAATTCTGTATCTGTTGAAACTAATGGTATCATTATTTCAACAAACGCTGCTTTTGTTTTTTCTTTTTTTAGCTCAATTAATGCTTCAAAAATAGCTTCGCATTGCATCTCGTAAATTTCCGGAAATGAGATTCCTAATCTACAACCTCTATGCCCCAACATTGGATTCTCTTCATGAAGTTCTGAAATTCTATCTTTAATTTCTTTTGATGATAAATTTAAAGATCGAGCAACTTCCTCTATGTCTTTTTCCGCTTTGGGTAAAAATTCATGTAGTGGTGGGTCAAGCAATCTTACTGTAACAGGTAAACCAGACATTACTTTAAATATTTTTTTAAAATCATCTTTTTGATGAGGTAAAAGCTTCAACAATGCGTGATTTCTATCATCTATAGATTTAGATAAAATCATTTGTCTTACTGATAAAATTCTTTCTTCATCAAAAAACATATGCTCTGTTCGACATAAACCTATTCCTTCAGCACCAAACTCTCTAGCGGTTTTGCTATCTACTTCAGTTTCAGCGTTAGTTCTTACTCTTAATTTTCTAAATTCATCAGCCCACTTCATAATTGTAGAAAAGTATCCCGATATCTCGGGTTGGACAGTTGGAACCAAACCTTTCATAACTTTTCCAGTTCCTCCATCTATAGTGATGGTGTCTCCAGCTTTTATAATTTCATTCCCTGCTTTAAATTGGTTTGTTTCATAATCTATTGTGATTTCACTTGACCCAGATACGCAAGGCCTTCCCATGCCTCTAGCAACTACCGCAGCATGACTTGTCATTCCACCTCGTGCTGTTAAAATACCTTTTGCAGCATGCATACCGTGAATATCTTCAGGAGAAGTTTCTAATCTAACTAATATTGTGTCTTGCATCATGCTGTTCAATCTTTCGGCCTCATCTGCAGTAAAAACTACTTTTCCACTTGCGGCGCCGGGAGACGCTGGCAACCCTGAGGCTATAACTTCCTTGTTAACTTTTTCATCTAAAGTTGGATGTAATAATGTATCTAAAGTGTTAGGATCTATTCTTAACAGAGCCTCTTTTTTTGATATTAATTTTTCATTTACCATATCGACTGCAATTTTAATTGCAGCTTTTGCAGTTCTCTTTCCTGATCTAGTTTGAAGCATCCACAGTTTGTTATTTTCAACAGTAAATTCGATATCTTGCATATCTTTATAATGTTTTTCTAATTTTAAAAAAACTTGAGCAAGTTGTTTGTAAACTTTTGGCATGACTTCTTCCATAGAAGGTTCTTTA
This sequence comes from uncultured Pelagibacteraceae bacterium, assembly GCA_902517535.1. Lineage (GTDB taxonomy): Bacteria > Pseudomonadota > Alphaproteobacteria > Pelagibacterales > Pelagibacteraceae > Pelagilacustribacter. Next base: position 18,761 of record CABYCK010000004.1, read on the forward strand.
ACACCTGCTTTAATTTTTGCTTTTTTAGTAATATATTGAGGGGTTCTTGTTCCAGCCACAACATCTTCTCCTTGAGCGTTGATTAAAAATTCTCCAAAAAAGGCTTTTTCACCAGTCGAAGGATTTCTCGTAAAAGCAACTCCCGTTGAACAATCTTTTCCCATATTTCCAAACACCATCGCTTGAACATTAACTGCTGTACCCCAATGATCAGGTATCTGATTTAATTTACGATATGTTTTTGCTCTTTGACTATTCCAAGATAAAAAAACTGCATTGATAGCTCCAAGTAATTGTAATTCAACTTCTTGAGGAAAATTAATTCTTTTTTCTTTTTTTACCAATTCTTTAAAATTTTTAATTAAACCATCCCAGTCACCTTCATCTAGATCTGTATCTAATAGCACACCCTTTGTTAATTTATAATTATCAATCAATTCTTCGAATAAATGATTTTCTACTCCTAATACCACACTGCTATACATTTGAATGAATCTTCTATAACTATCTTTAGCAAACCTACCATTGTTTGTTTTTTCTTTAAGCGATTCAACTGTTTTGTCGTTTAAACCAAGATTCAGTATAGTGTCCATCATGCCTGGCATAGATATTCTTGCCCCAGATCTTACTGAAACTAATAGTGGATTCTTAAGGTCACCAAATTTTTTTTTGGTTTTCTTTTCGATTTTTTTTAATTCAAATTTAATATTGTTTATTATTTTTTTTGATAATTTTTTTTTATTTTTGTAAAAGATATCACATACTGAAGTAGAAATTGTAAAGCCAGGGGGAACTGGTAAGCCTAATCTGCCCATTTCTCCAAGGTTAGTACCTTTTCCGCCTAAAATATTTTTTTTGTCCTTAAGTTTACTTGCGGACGTATCGTCAAAACTAAATATAATTTTTGTCATTCTAGACCTTCTAATTTTGAAAAATTTATAAAGTTATTAAATGTATTACAAAACATTTTTAATAACTCTAATCTATTATTCTTAATATCCTGATTCTCATCATTTACAACCACATTGTCAAAAAAATTATCTGTAGATTGTTTTGTTTCTGACAATTTTATTAACAAATTTTCATAATCTTTATTATCCTCTTTAATTGTAAACGCTTTTCGAATTTCATTAATTTTTTTAAAAAGTATTTTTTCCTCTTCCGTTCTGAATAGTACGGCATCAGGTCTACCCATAATTGATTTTTCAACTTTTTCGGTTATATTTGAAGCTCTCTTATAAGAACTTATAGCATTTATACCTACGTCTTTTTTAATATATTTGTTCATTAAAATATTTTTTTTATAGAGATCTAAAAAATTATCACCGCTATGGGAACTAATGGATGCTTCAATTATATCGATTTTAATATTTTTAAGTTTTAAAATATTTCTCATCCTTTCTTTTAAAAATTCTAAAACTTCAAACTCAGTTTTGTCATTTTTTATTTTAACTCCTTGATCTTCATAAAGTTTAATCGCATAACTTATAAGATCTCTCAATTTAATTGATAATTTGTTCTCGATAATAATTCTTAATATACCTATTGCAGCTCTTCTTAGGGCGAAAGGATCTTTAGAGCTAGTTGGTTTTTCGTTTATAATAAAGAATCCAACCAAAGTATCTAGCTTGTCTACAATAGAAATAGAATAACTAAATGGTTTCTTAGGAAGTTCCGAGGTTAAACCTGTTGGAAGATAATGTTCGCTTACAGAATTTGCAACATCTTCTTCAAAGCCTTGAGACAAAGCAAAATACTTCCCCATTATTCCTTGTAACTCTGGATACTCACCCACTAAATCAGAGCACAAATCAGATTTTGAAATTGATGCAGCCACTTGAATTTTCTCCTTATTAATATTTAATTCATCAGAGAGTAAACTTGCTAAATTTCTTACTCTCTGAGTCTTGTCATATATAGATCCAATTTTTTCATAAAAAATAATCTTTTTAAGATTGCCTATTTGTTTTATCAGATTTTTTGATCTATCTTTTTCCCAAAAGAATTTGGCGTCAGACAGCCTTGCATTAACTACTCTTCTATTTCCCTCTGATATTAATTTTTTTTCATCTCTTTTATTTGCTACAACAAAAAAGTAATTTGTTAACCTATCTCGATTATCAAATATTGGAAAATATCTTTGATGTTTTTCTAAGGTAGAAATGATGATTTCTTTTGGAATATTTAAGAATGATTTGTCAAAATCGACTAATAATACATTTGGATCTTCCACTATATTAATTACTTCATCCAAAAGATTTTGGTTGTAGATTTGTTTAAAGTTTTTAGATTTTGAAATTGACTGAAATTTACTTAAAACAATTTTTTTTCTCTCATTTTGATCTATTATAATTTTATATTCTTCGAGAAACGATATATATTCTCTAAAACTTTTAATTTGTTTTGATTTGGTAATTAGATCTTGTTCAACAGTTGCTTTATCTGTTGACTCTAAATGATGGTATTTAAAAACTAATTTTTTCTTATTATATATAGCTAATATTGATCTAAGAGGTCTTCCCCACAATAGACTATTAACCGACCACTTCATGGACTTTTTCCAAGTTATTGCAGATATCAATTTAGGTAAGTTATTTGTTAGTAATTCCTCAATAAAAATATTTTTTTCGTTAGTTTTTATAAAATAAAATTCTCCTTTTTTTGTATTCTTTTTAAAAATATTTTTCACATTTTCATTATGTGATCTTGCAAAGCTTTCTAATACATTCTCTGCAACTTGGATTTTAGGACCTTTAATTTCTTTAGATGGAATTTTAATTTTTTCAGGAAGATCTTTAAAAAAGATGACTAATCTTGTTGGGTTAGAAAATTCAACACATTTCTTATATTTAATTTCTTTTTCTTGAAAAAAATTTTCAAGCTCTTGTTTAAGTTGATTTCTAGCACTTGTTTGGAGTTTGGGAGGTATTTCTTCACTATAAAGTTCAACCAAAAATTCAGGCATAATTTTTTAATTTTGACTATTCAACCAAAGAGAACCACACCCTTTGGCTAGCTCCCTAATTCTATTTATATAACTTGTTCTTTCTGCTACTCCTATAACTCCCCTAGAATCAAGTAAATTAAATATATGACTCGCTTTTAAGCATTGGTCATAAGCTGGTAATGAAAGTTTTTTGTCTAATAAGGACTTACATTCGGACTCTGTTGTCTCAAAATTTTTTAATAAAGTATCGGTGTTAGCGAATTCAAAATTGTATGCAGAAAATTCTTTTTCTGATTGGAAAAATACGTCTTTATATTTTATGCCATCGTTATTCCAATCCAGATCAAAAATATTTTTTTTCCCTTGAACAAACATACACAATCTTTCAAGACCATAAGTTATCTCAACTGGAACAGGTTTGCATTCCAAACCTGTCATCTGCTGAAAATATGTAAATTGTGTAATTTCCATTCCATCACACCAGACTTCCCAGCCTAAACCAGCTGCTCCAAGAGTCGGACTTTCCCAATCGTCTTCTATAAAACGAATGTCGTGATTTTTAACATCAATACCAATTGTTGCTAAACTTCTTAAATAAACTTTTTTTATATCATTCGGAGATGGTTTGATTATTACTTGATACTGATAATAATGTTGTAAACGATTTGGATTTTCTCCATATCTACCATCAGTTGGTCTTCTTGAGGGTTGTACATAGGCAGCTTTCCATGGCTTAGAACCCAAAGATCTCAAGGTAGTAGCCGGGTGAAAAGTTCCAGCCCCAACTTCTAAATCGTAAGGTTGTAGTAAAATGCAACCATATCGTCCCCAAAATTTTTGCAGATTCATTATTATATCTTGGAACGATAAAAATTTTAATTTTTTTTTCTTTGGCATTTATAAACCAAATTTTTGCCACATCGATTTTTCTTCTAAAGCACTAATTATTTTATCAACAGGATCAGATATTGAAGATGATAGTTTTTTTGCCAAAAACCCTTTTGGTTTTTCAAAATTTTTAATTACAACTTTTTCTCCAAATTTTTCTTTTAAAACTTGATCTGCATTTCCAATTCCATCGATTAAACCAAGCTTTAAAGCAGTTTTGCCAGTCCAAAATTCACCAGTAAAAATATTATTTTTTTCTGGATCTTTTAGTTTTGAGCCTCTGCTGTTTTCTACAACTTTTATAAAATCTGAATGAAGTTCTAATTGAATATCTTTTAATCTTTTTACATCCTCTTCTTTTTCGTCGACAAAAGGATCAAGGGTGCTTTTGTTCTTACCTGCTGTATAAACTCTTCTCTGTACACCAATCTTTTGTATCAAATCTTTAAAACCAAAAGATGCAGAAATAACTCCTATTGAACCTATTATTGAGCTAGAATTAGCGAAAATTTCATCTCCCGCACAAGCAATAAAATATCCTCCTGAAGCTGCAACATCCTCAGCAAAAATTATAACTCTTACTTTTTTAATTTTTGCAAGTTCTCTAATATAACTATAAATCAAATGAGACTGGACTGGTGAACCACCAGGTGAATTTATTGAAATTGCTACGTGAGAAATTTTTTTTACCGAAAACGCCTTCTTTAATATATTCCTCTGATTGGCTAATTCCATTCCTTGTTTGAATCTTCCGGCTGAACCTATTATCCCTGTTAATCTAACATGTGGTACTACAGTCTTTTTTTTAAATATTGAAAACATATTTTAATGATCGATTAATACACTTATAACAGTAATAAACTAAATTTTAATATTTTTCTTACGCTACTTCTAGTTGAATTGTGGGTGCGTCATAACGGAATAAATTAAAAATATATTATTAAGCAAATCAAATATAAACTTTCTTTCATATGGGATCGGTAATACCTCTAAAAAAATCTGCAAGTTCTGCCTACTTGGAGCTTAAAAACTTACTTGGTAAAAAACTTAATAAAGTAGAAAAAGCAATAGAATCAAAATTAAAAAGTGACGTTAATCTTATACAAAAGATGAGCGACCACCATCTTAAATCTGGAGGAAAAAGACTCAGGTCTTTGCTAACGCTTGGGTCTGCAAAATTATCTGGCTATGTTTTAGGTGAGAGAGATATAAATTTAGCTGCATGCGTTGAATTAATTCATTCTGCTACTTTGTTACATGATGATGTTATAGATGAAAGCGCTTTAAGAAGGGGTGTAAAAACTACAAATTCTATTTGGGGGAATCAGTCATCTATTTTAGTTGGTGATTATCTTTTAAGTAGATGTTTTGAAATAATGGTTGAAGATGGGGATTTGGAAATTTTAAAATTATTATCATCTACCTCTGCTAAAATAGCTCAAGGAGAAGTCCTTCAATTGCAACACAAAGGTGAAGCAGATTTATTAGAAGATACTTATATTGATATTATAAATCTTAAAACTGCCTCTCTTTTTTCAGCAGCAACAAAGACAGGAGCGTGTATTGCGGGAAGTAATGAAAAAGAAAAGAAAGCTTTAGAGTCTTATGGAAAAAATTTAGGACTTGCCTTTCAAATCGCAGATGATGCTTTAGATTATTATGGAAAAGATAAATTTTTTGGTAAAGAAATAGGAAAAGATTTTTTTGAAGGTAAGGTAACACTGCCACTTATCATTGTATTTCAAAAAGGAAATGATGAAGAAAGAAGTTTCTTAATTGAAATAATGCAAAAAGAAAAAAGGCATGAAGATGATTTTAGCGAAACACTTTCTTTAATTTTTAAATATAAAGCAATAGAAGCAAGCATGAAAAGGGCTGAATATTTTGTAAATGTTTCTTACGACTCATTAGGAATATTTCCTGATAGTGAAGACAAAACTATTTTGCAGAATTTAACTAGTTTTAGTTTAAACAGGTCCTTTTAAGGATATAACAATTTCTTTTTCCAGCTTTTGTTTTCCTTCACGTAAAGCAACCGTTCGTGTATACGTCCTTCTCCGTCTAACCAAAATTCTATTTCTTTTGGTATAATTCGCCAGCCAGACCAATGTGGAGGTCTTGGTATTGAGTCTTGTTCTTTATATTTTTTTTCAAATTCTTTTATCTTCTTCAAGAAAATTTCTCTTTGTTCTAACTGCTTTGACTGGTTAGATGCCCAAGCTCCTATTTTATTTTTGTATGGTCTAGAATTATAATATTCATCTGCTTCACTAGCGGTAACTTCTTCGACAGTCCCAAGAACTCTTACTTGCCGCCTCAAACTTTTCCAGTGAAAGCACATTGAAGATTTTAAATTATTTTTTAATTCCTCTCCCTTTTTGCTATTAAAATTAGTGTAAAAAACAAATCCTTTGTCACTTAATCCTTTCAATAAAACCATTCTGACGTTTGGTTGGTTTTTTTTGTCTGCTGTGGCCACGGCAACAGCATTAGGATCATTTATTTCGCTTTTCTCGGCCTCGGAAAACCAATTTTTAAACAAATCGATAGGGTTATCCAGATCTCCAAAGCACCTGTCTAATCCGAGTGAATTTTTGCCATTATTTTGATTCATAATTTCTTTAAAATAATTTATACATTAAATATCTATGTCTTTTAATACTTTTGGAAAAATATTTAGATTTACTACATGGGGAGAGTCTCACGGGCCTGCTATTGGCTGTGTAATTGATGGTTGCCCTCCAAATATACCAATATCAGAAAAAGACATCCAAAAAGATATGGATAGGCGTAGGCCAGGACAATCTAAATTCACAACTCAAAGAAAAGAATCTGACAAAGTATTAATCTTATCCGGAGTGTTTGAGGGTAAAACAACTGGAACCCCGATTTCTATTTTAATCAATAATGAAGACAAAAAATCTAGAGATTATGAGTCTATAAAAAATAAGTTTAGACCTGGTCATGCAGATTATACATATTTTAAAAAATATGGAATAAGAGATTTTAAAGGTGGTGGTAGACAGTCTGCCAGAGAGACTGCGTGTAGAGTAGCTGCTGGAGCTGTAGCTAAAATTGTATTAAATAAAATTGTTGGTTCAAAATTTAAGATTATCGGTGCGGTAACTCAATTAGGTTTAATGTCGTGTGACAAACAAAATTGGAAGGACTCTGAAATAAGAAAAAATCCATTTTTTTGTCCAGATAAAAAGTCAGTTAAGCTTTGGGAAAAATATCTTTTAGCAGTAAGAAAAGCTGGATCTTCTTGCGGTGCTATAATTGAATTAAGAGCTTCTGGTATTCCAGTAGGTTTGGGTGCACCTATATACTCCAAGCTAGACACTGACATTGCAGCTGCCCTTATGAGTATAAATGCAGTTAAGGGTGTTAATATAGGTTCAGGTATGAATGCAGCTTTTTTAAGTGGAGAGGAAAACTCAGACGAGATAGAAAAAAAATCAGGAAAAGTAAAATTTAAAACAAATCATGCGGGAGGAATACTAGGAGGAATTTCTTCTGGACAAAACATTGTAGCGTCTTTTGCAGTCAAACCAACTTCTTCTATTTTAACAAGTCGTGTAACAATAGACAAAAAGGGTAAAAATACAAAAATTTCAGTTAAAGGGAGACACGATCCTTGTGTAGGAATTAGAGCAGTTCCTATTGGAGAAGCGATGATAAGTTGTGTATTGCTTGATCATTTATTAATGCATCGAGCTCAATGCGGTTAATTAGAAAATTTATTTTTATTTTTAGCAAAAATTATATTTGAATTTAACGTCTCTTCTACTTTGTTAGCGATAGATAAAAAATCTAATCCTGCTTTTTCATACATTTTTTCTGGGGTATCTTGATCTATAAATAAATCAGGCAAAAACATTGATCTAAATTTTAAACCTCTGTCGAATACACCTCTATCAGATAAAAATTGCATAACATGAGAGCCAAAACCTCCGATAGAACCTTCTTCTATAGAAATTAATGCATCGTGATTATTTGCTGTTTCCATTATTAATTTTTCATCAAGAGGTTTAGCAAACCTAGCGTCAATTATAGATATGTCTATACCTTTCTTATATAATATTTCTGAAGCTTTAATGCATTGTTCTAATCTAGTTCCAAAATTTATTATTGCCACTTTTTTTCCCTCTTTAATAACTCTACCTTTTCCTATCTCTAAAACATCTTTGATTGAAGGTAATTCTACGCCAACTCCGTTTCCTCTAGGATATCTAAAAGCTGATGGGCGATCGTTAATATGCACTGAAGTATTTATCATCTTTACTAATTCAGACTCGTCACTCGCAGCCATTACAACAAAATTCGGTAGGGTTGACAAATAAGTAATATCAAATGATCCAGCGTGAGTCGGCCCATCTGCCCCTACTAAACCTGCTCTATCAATGGCAAATCTGACTGGTAAAGATTGAATTGCAACGTCATGAACCACTTGATCATAAGCCCTTTGAAGAAAAGTTGAGTAAATTGCTGCATAAGGTTTATAACCTTCAGTTGCTAGACCAGCAGCAAAAGTAACTGCATGTTGTTCAGCAATACCCACATCAAAAGTTCTATCTGGAAATTTTTTTTCAAAAAGATTAATTCCAGTTCCAGAAGGCATAGCTCCAGTTATTCCTATAATTTTTGTATCTTGTTCTGCATGTTTAATCAAAGTATCTGCAAAAACCTTGGTATACGAAGGTGCATTAGATTGAGACTTTGTTTGTTCACCAGTGGCAATATTAAATTTTGAAACTCCATGATATTTATCACCTGAGTCCTCTGCAGGTTTGTAACCCTTGCCTTTTTGTGTTCTAGTATGTATTAATATTGGCCCTTGATGGGTAGAATTCTTAACATTTTCAAAAATTTGAACCAAATTATCAACGTCATGTCCGTCTACTGGTCCAATGTAATAAAATCCCAATTCAGAAAATAAAGTTCCACCAGTTACCAGTCCTCTAAGTAAATCTTCTGCTTTTCCGGCTTTTTGACTAAATCTTTTTGAGAAAGCAGAAATAACCATTTTAACTGTTTCTCTAAAACTGAAATATAATTTTCCAGATAAAAGTTTCGCAAGATACTTACTCATTGCCCCAACAGGTTTGGCTATAGACATGTCATTATCATTTAAAACAACTATTAACTTTGATTTTAAAGCTCCAGCATTATTCATTGCCTCATAAGCCATGCCAGCACTCATTGCCCCATCTCCAATCACTGCAATCACATTATTATTGTTATTAGATAAATTTTTTGCAACAGCCATCCCTAAGGTAGCAGAAATTGAAGTCGAACTATGTGCAGCACCAAAAGGATCATATTCACTTTCAGATCTTTTTGTAAATCCTGATAATCCACCACCTTTTCTAAGAGTTTTAATTTTATCTCTTCTTCCAGTTATAATTTTATGAGGATAGCATTGATGACTCACATCCCACACTAATTTATCTCTGGGAGTGTCAAAAACATAATGTAATGCAACAGTTAATTCTACTACTCCAAGCCCTGCTCCTAAATGTCCTCCAGTTTCTGAAACTACGTCTATTAGCTCATCTCTTAATTCGTCTGAAATTTGTTTTAATTGGTTTTTATTAAATTTTCTTAAATCAGAAGGAAAATTAATTTGTTTAATTAGTCTAGTCATTAAAAATTTCTTTTCAAAATAAATTCTATAGTATCTGATAGATCTTTTGCTTTCTTTCCATGTTTTTTTAATTTAAGCAATATCTTTTTCTTTAAATTATTTGCATACTTATTTGCTTTTTCGTACCCCATAAGGGTTATTAAAGTAGATTTTCCTTTTTTGTCATCTTTTTTAATTGGTTTTCCAACAATCTTTTTCTGTCCTTTTATATCTAAAAAATCATCTGCTAATTGAAATAAAAATCCTACTTCCTCTCCTAGGTTTTTTAAAAACATTTTCTCTTTTTTGCTTCTATTTGCTAAAACTCCGATAGAAAAGAAACAAAAATTAAATAATTTACCTGTCTTTTTTTTTTGCATTTCTATAATTTGTCTTAAACTTTTTTTCTTTTTTTCGAACTTTAAGTCTAATTCTTGTCCTCCAGCAATGCCTGTGTGACCAGAACAAAAAGCTAAAGATTTAACTAATTCATTTTTAAATTTTGGATTAATTGAAAATTTTTTATCTGCAATTATTTCAAATGCTAAAGTTAGTAAAGAATTTCCTGCTAAAACAGCTGAAGCTTCTCCAAATTTTACATGGGTTGATGGTTTCCCTCTTCTAAACAGATCATTGTCCATGCAAGGAAGATCATCATGAATTAAAGAGTATGAATGAATACATTCAACACTTGCGCAAATATTAATTAGTTTTTTTTGATTTAAATTAAATATTTTTCCTGCATCAAGGATTATTGTTGATCTTATTTTTTTTCCACCACCAATTACTCCATATTTCATTGGTTCAGACAATAAAGATTTTCCTTGTTTTTTTAAATAACTTAATAAAAAACTGTCTATCTTTTTTGCATTTTTAATTAATTTATTTTTTATCATTTTTCTTTATTTTCTTGTTAGATGATATTTCTTTTACTTTAGCTTTAAACAAAAAATTAATATGTTTATTTAACATTATTAATCTTTGATATTCAGCGAGAGAACCACTTAAATCAACATCTTTACTTTCTAATTTATTTAAAATTTCGTTTATTTCGTCTCGTGCTTGTTTTAATGATTTACTTTTGATGTCAGCTGGAATATTTTCATTTTTCATTAGTCTTATAATAATTACATTATGAAAAATATCTATTCAAATATATTTTCTTTCAACAAAAAAACACTGGACAAATCTATTGCCAATTTGAAAAAGGGAAATGTAATCGCCTTGCCTACTGAAACTGTTTATGGATTAGGTGGAAATGCTTATTCAAAGAAAGCCATACAAAAAATATTTAATCTTAAAAAAAGACCAAAAAAAAATCCATTAATTGTACATTATTTTAATTACAAAGATGCTGGTAAAGACGTGATCTTCAATAAAGACTTTTACAAATTGTATAAAAGATTCTGTCCTGGGCCCATTACTTTTGTCCTTAGAAAAAAAGGTAAATCTAAAATTCAATCTTCAGCTACTGCAAAGTTGAATACTGTTGCAATAAGATTTCCAAGCCACAAAACTACCAGAACAGTTCTTAAAAAACTTAATTTTCCATTGGCTATGCCTAGTGCAAATTTATCTTCGGGAATAAGCCCAGTTAATGCTCTAGATGTTTCAGATGAATTTAAAAAAAAAATTAAGATTATTGTTAATAGCGGAAATTCAAAAATTGGAATTGAGTCAACAGTGGTTAGCTTAGTTGGAAAACCAAAAATTTTAAGACCTGGAATAATTGGAGCTAAAACCATTAAAAAATTTATAAAAATTAGTATTATTAAAAAAAATTCAAAAATTAGTTCACCTGGCATGCTAAAAAAACATTACTCACCAGGAATTCCAGTATTATTAAATCAAAAAAGAGCGGATAATAATTGCGCTCTAATTACATTTGGAAAAAAATATAAAGATAGGACAAATTGTTTCAATCTGAGTAAAAAATCAGACTTGAAAGAAGCTGCATCTAATTTATACAAAACCTTCAGAAAAATTAAAAAAAAAGGATTTAAAAAAATTTACGTTGTAAAAATACCAAAGCTAGGGGTGGGTATAGCAATAAATGATCGATTAAAAAGAGCTGCAAATTAAATGTTTATTCAAATTAAAAATCTTTCTAAACTATTTAAAAAAAATTTGGCAGTTGATAAAATTAATTTTCACATCGAGAAAAATAAAACTGTAGGCTTGTTGGGGCCAAACGGTTGTGGAAAAACTACCTCCATCGGTATGATGCTTGGTCTAATTGAACCTTCTGAAGGTGAAATAATTATAGATAATAAAAATTTAGACTCTTTTAAAAGAGATGAAATATTGACTAGAATAAATTTTTGCTCTCCATACATTGAGCTACCAAAAAAACTAACGGTAAAACAAAATTTAGAAGTGTATGGAAGATTGTACGGAGTTAAAAATTTGAGTGAACGAATATTAGAAATATCAGAGGATTTAGACATTAAAAATTTTTTTAAAAGAAAAACAGGTGAGTTATCCTCAGGACAAAAAAATAGAGTATCATTAGCTAAATCATTAATTAATAAACCAGAAATTTTGCTTTTAGATGAACCAACTGCAAGTCTAGATCCCGATATTGGTGACTTTGTAAGAAGTTATATTCAAGAATATAGATCAAAAAATCAAGTCACAATTCTTCTTGCTTCGCACAATATGAATGAGGTTGAAAGGCTATGTGATAGTATAATAATGATGAAGAAAGGTAAAATTATAGATAGAGGAACTTGTAAAGAAATTATAAAAAAACATGGAAGGAATAATCTTGAAGAAACATTTCTCAAACTAGCCAGGAGCCAAGATGAACTTCAGTAAAATATACGCTTTAGGACTTAGACATATTTATTTAATAAGCAACTCTTTACCAAGAATTATAGATTTAATTTACTGGCCAACTGTACAGATTTTTCTTTGGGGTTTTATATCTAAATTTTTTACTTTAAGTTCAGATTATTATAGCAACACAGTGGGCATTATTTTAACCGCTGCAATCTTATATGACTTCCTATTTAGAATTAGTATAAGTTTTAATATGATGTTTTTAGAAGAAATCTGGAGCAGAAATTTTACAAATTTGTTTATAGCTCCAATTAGAATAAGTGAGATAATTACTTCCCTTACATTAACAGCGATTTTAAGAGCACTTATTGGTTTAGTGCCTGCTGCAATTTTAGCAATACCCCTTTTTGGTGTTTCAGTTTTTAAACTTGGTTTGCCGCTATTATTCTTATTATTACCGTTATATCTTTTTGGCGTTACTTTAGGACTTTTGGTAACATCAGGGTTATTAAGATTTGGACCTTCATTCGAGAACATTGCATGGGCAAGTTTATTTTTTTTAGCTCCTTTGGGCTGCATATATTACCCCATTGAAATTTTACCCTATTCTCTACAAATAATAGCAAAAGGTCTTCCTTTGGTTCATATATTCGAAGAAATGAGAAATATTTTATTAAATAATACTGTTAATTATTTAGACATAATTAAATCAATATCTATATCTATAGTTTATTTTATTTTAGGTGTTATAATTTTTTATTCTTCTTATTTAGGGGCGAAGCAGAGAGGAACATTAATAAACATGGGTGAATAATATAAAATGAATGAAAGAATCAAAGATATAAAAAAACTTGAGACATCTCCGAAAATAATAAAGAATTTATACAATAAAGAGGAAATTGAGGAATTTTTAAAATTATATAAAGATCTTCCAACCACTGTTCATAACAAAAAACAAAATGTCATCAAAAAAAGATGGCTACAAGGCTATAATGAAAAATTAGAGAAATTATTCTGTGAAAGGCTTAAAAAAGAAATTGGAGATTTTAAAATGGATAATCTTCAAGATGATAACGGAAAAGATATTTTTGGACTTATACAAGAAAGCCATGCGCCTATTGGATTACACGTAGATGCCGGCTTTGAATTAAAAAATCAAATTTACAAACAAAGTCTAATTCCTCTCTCCTCTGTTGGTAGCACTGTAATTTTTAAAAACAGGTTCTATGAAGGTTCAACTAGTTTTACTCAAGACCCTGAAGAATTGAAAAAAAAAAATTTAGGTTATGGACAAAATAAAAGATCATCTGAGCATTTAACCTTATATGGCGATAAACCTTTTGATAAAGAAATACACGCAAAATATTTAAAACATGAAAATATAAATAATTTAAAAGGTTTAGAAGTAGAGCTGATTTATGAGTGGGAAGTTGGTTCAATGTTGATTTTTGATAGAACTCATTTACATTGCTCTTCATCAGTTATTGAAGGTAAGAAAATAGGAATCGCCACCTTTACTAAGAAATAATTTATAATGGCAATTTACGATTGTTTTCAATATTTTAATGAAGATCATATAGCAGATCTAAGATTTAATATTTTAAATAAATATGTAGACAAATTTATAATAGTAGAGTCTACGGTTAATCATCAAGGTAATCCAAAAAAATTACATTTTGATATTAGTAAATATAAAAAATTTAAAAATAAAATAAATTATATCATTGTAGATGACACTCCAGAAAATATAAAAAAGCCCCACAGAGGAGGAGAGTCCCTGGTAGAGCAGCACCAAAGAAATTCTATAATGAAAGGGCTAAATAAAGCTAACGATAATGATTTAATTATTTTGTCTGATGTTGATGAAATTCCGGATTTAACTAAACTCAATCTATATGATAAAAGCAAATACGCAGTTTTTTCTCAAAAAATGTTTATGTACAAACTAAATCTTCTAAACTTAGAAGAAAATAATTGGCATGGATCAAAAATTTGTTTAAAAAAAAATTTTAAGTCTCCACAATGGCTAAGGGATCTAAAATTTAAAAATTACCCTTTTTGGAGAATTGACAAAGTTAGAAATTTACAAATTATTGAAAATGGTGGTTGGCATTTTGCATATCTTCAGACTCCAGAAAATATCTCAAAAAAGATCAAATCATTTGCTCATGGTGAATTTAATAAAGATGATATTTCAAATAAAGAAAGTATAAAATTGAAAATTGAGAAAGAACAAGATATTTTTGGTAGAGGATTTAAGCTTCAAAAAATTGATTTAGATGAAAAATTCCCTGAATATATATATAAAAATAAAGATAATTTTAAAGACTGGATAGTTTAAAAATATTTGCTCTAAATAATGAAAAACCTTGTATTAAGCGCTGCATGTGGTCTAGAACCCTCTCAAATAAATTTCTTTTTAAAAAGTCTAAGGAAATTTTACAATGAAGATGTATTTTTTTTAGTTGGTAAAAAAGACTATAAAACTAAACAACTTCTTGGAAACTTTAAATGTAATTTTCTTGAGGTCAATGTTCACAAATTTGATATACAATTAAAAAGGTATTCCTTTTTTTTAAAGATTTTAAAAGAAAAAAAATATAAAAATATTTTATTTTGTGACTCAAGAGATATTTATTTTCAATCAAATCCTTTTGATTATAATTTTAAAGGATCAATAAACTTTTTTCTGGAAGATAAAAAGATTAAAGATTGTCCCTTCAATACTCATTGGATGGTTAAAACGTATGGACAATCAACTTTTTTAGATCTTTCCGAAAAAACGATTTCTTGCGGCGGGACTATTCTTGCTAATCACGAAAGTATGGAAAAATTTTTAACATTAATGATCAGTGAATTATCAAAACATAAATATAAAAAAAGATTAAAATATCTATTAACATTTAGACGAGATAAAGGAGCAAGGGGCTCAGATCAATCTCATGGAAATTTTATCGCACATAATAATTTAATATCTGACACTTCTTTTTATAGTAATGAGAGTGGTCCTATTGCTACGGTATTTCATTTAAAAAAAATAATTTTCAACGAAAAAAATGAACTGGTAAATGTAAATAGTGAGCCTTACTCTGTAGTTCATCAATATGATAAAAGATGGGATAAGTTTCAAGACAATGTTTTAGCTATTAAAAAAAAATTCGAGGTAGAGTAATATACGTTAATTTTTTGGTGCGCCCGGAAGGATTTGAACCCTCAACCTCCTGATCCGAAGTCAGGCGCTCTATCCAGTTGAGCTACGAACGCATTTGACTATAATCTAAATTAAATAATGAATAACACAATGAAATTATTAGTTGAAAAAGAAGATGATGGAAAAAGACTCGATATTTGCTTATCAAAAAGAATAAATCAATTTACTAGATCAAATATTAAAAAGATAATTGAGTCGAATAATGTCAAAATCAATAAAAAAATTACTAATTTTTCTTCGAAGAAAGTTAAATTAAATGATGAAATAGAAATAAACTTTGAAAACAAAGACAATCACTCCTTATTACCCAGTAAAATTAAATTGGATGTTCAATACGAAGATGGTGATATTTTAATAGTAAATAAACCAAAAGGAATGGTTGTTCATCCCGGTGCAGGAAACAATAAGAATACATTAGCTAACGCGCTTGTATACAAATATAAAAAAAAATTATCAAATATAAATGGTAATTTAAGGCCGGGTATAGTCCACAGAATAGATAAAGAAACTAGTGGTTTGTTGGTTGTAGCTAAAAATAATTTTTCACACGCAACCCTTGGAAAGCAATTCAGCGATCATTCTATTAAAAGAAAATATTTATGCTTGGTTTGGGGAGTAATAAGACCTTTGAAAGGTAGTATAAAAACTTTAATTTGTAGAAACAAAAAAAATAGACAATTAATGACGGTTAGTGAATTAAATGGAAAAACAGCAATTACAAATTATGAAACTATAAAAGTTTTTAATATAAAAGATGTTCCTAGAATTAGTTTAGTAGAATGCAAGTTAGAAACTGGAAGAACACATCAAATTAGAGTGCATATGAAGTACAAAGGCGCTGCTCTATTGGGTGATCAACAATATGGAAAGAAAAATTTAAAATTTAAAAAAATTAATGAAGATTTTGATAAACAGCTCAATTGTCTTAATGGTCAAGCTTTGCATGCAAAAAGTATTGGTTTTATGCATCCTACTAAAAACAAATGGGTAAATTTTGATTCTAGTTTACCCAACGATTTCAAAAAATTGCTCGAAATACTTAAAAAACTTGATAGTTGAAAAATTAAATTTGATGTATAATTATAAATTATGAGTGATAGAAATAAAATTAGTAACTTACCTACACCATCAGTAGGGGGTCTTTCTTTATACCTGGCTCAAATTAAAAAGTTTCCGATGCTCGATGCTGAAGAAGAGTACATGTTAGCAAAAAACTGGAAAGAGAGAGGAAATTTAAAATCTGCTCATAAATTAGTTACTAGCCATTTAAGATTAGTTGCAAAAATTGCTATGGGCTATCGCGGTTATGGTTTGCCAGTAAATGAGCTAATATCAGAGGGAAATATAGGATTAATGCAAGCTGTTAAAAAATTCGATCCAGACAAAGGCTTTAGACTTGCTACATACGCAATGTGGTGGATTAAAGCTTCAATACAAGAATATGTTCTAAGATCTTGGAGTTTAGTAAAAATGGGTACTACTACAGCGCAAAAAAAACTTTTTTTCAATTTAAAAAAATTAAAAAATCAAATAGCGCCTGGCCAAGATGGAGATTTAAAAGACGAGCAAGTCAATGAAATTTCGAAAAGATTAGATGTTGACTCGCGTGAAGTGGTTAATATGAATAGAAGAATGATGGGCCAAGAAAAATCATTAAATGACCCAATTAAAAGTGGAGAAACAGATGAATGGCAAGATTGGTTGGTAGATGACTCTTTAGATCAAGAACTATTAATCTCTCAAAAACAAGAATACAATGATAAAAAAGAATTGTTAAATGAAGCAATGAAAATTTTAGATGAAAGAGAAAAAGAAATTATAATTGCGCGAAGACTTTCTGAAAATCCAAAAACTTTAGAAGATTTAAGTCAAAAATATAATATTAGTAGAGAAAGAATTAGACAAATTGAGACAAAGGCATTTGAAAAATTGCAAAAATCTATGATTAATTCTAGCAAATCAAAAAACTTACTAACCAAAAATTAAACTTTAAAAGGATCCTCGATTAAAATTGTATCAGATCTTTCTGGGCTAGTAGAAATGCTTGAAATTTTCGCCTCCAAAAAATCCTCCAAAGCATAAATATAATTTTTTGCCTTTTCGGGTAAATCTTGAATGTTTCTAATACCTTGCGTTGAACTTTTCCAGCCGGGAAAAGTTTTATAAATTGGTTTTACATTAAATTGATCTTCCGAAGAAGCAGGTAAATAATCTATCTTTTTCCCGTTTAATTCATATTCGATACAAACTTTTATCTCATCTAATTCATCTAAAACATCTAATTTTGTTAATGCAACTCCGTTTATTCCTGCTATTTTAATTGTTTGTCTTACTAAAACTCCATCAAACCAACCACACCTTCTTTTTCTTGCAGTGACTGTTCCAAATTCTTTTCCTCTTTTTCCTAAACTATCACCAATTTGATCTTTTAGTTCTGTTGGAAATGGTCCACTACCAACTCTTGTGGTATAGGCTTTAGTTATACCTAACACATATTTAATATTATTTGGTCCTAAACCTGAACCTGTAGCAGCCATCGCCGGTACTGTGTTAGAGGAAGTTACAAAAGGATAAGTACCATGATCTACATCTAAAAGAATTCCTTGGGCTCCTTCAAATAATATTTTTTTTCTATTCTTTATAAATTCATCTAATCTTAACCACACTGGTTGAGCAAATTTCAAAATTTCAGGTGCAATCTTGAGTAACTTTTTTTTAAGATCATCTTTTTTATAAAGTTTCTTTTTCAAGCCTTTTCTTATAGCATTATGGTGCAACAAAACATTTTCCAACCTTTTGTTAAGATTTGTTTTAGATCTTAAATCCATTACTCTTATTGAACGTCTTCCAATTTTGTCTTCATAACAAGGGCCAATTCCTCTTCTTGTTGTACCAATTTTGCCTTTACCTGCAGCGTCCTCTCGTATTTCGTCCATTTCTTGATGAAATGGTAGAATCAATGAGGCTGATTCTGAAATCATAAAATTTTCAGGGTTAACATTAATTCCTTTTTTTTTAATTTCTTTAATCTCTTCCAAAAGTGCCCAAGGATCTATAACAACGCCATTTCCCAAAATTGATATTTTTCCTTCTCGAACTATACCTGAAGGTAGTAGTCTTAATTTGAATACTTTTTTATCAATTACCAATGTATGTCCAGCATTATGGCCTCCCTGAAAACGGACCACAACATCTGCTTCACTTGATAGCCAGTCCACAATTTTTCCTTTTCCTTCATCTCCCCATTGCGAACCTACAACTACAACATTTTTCATTATTTAAATTTTTTCTTTATTATTATTGAGTTTAAATGGTTTATTGGACCATTTCCTTTTCCGTAATTAGGATTTGATCCTATAGCCTGGTTAACATATTTAATTCCTAACTCACATGATTTTTTTAAAGGTTTTCCACATGATAAAAAAGTTGTAATAGCGCTGGCTAATGTACAACCTGTTCCATGGGTATTTTTGGTTTTAATTCTTCTACTTTTAAAAATTTTAACTTCTTTTCTGTTTAAAAGAATATCTTCGATATTTTTTGATCTTCCATGACCGCCTTTCAACAAAACATTTCTTGCACCAAACTGCATTAAAATATTAGCTGCATGAATCATGTCCTTTGTGCTTTTAATTTTTGTATTTGTTAAAACTTCTGCTTCAGGAATATTTGGTGTTAGTAAATAAGCTTTTTTTATTAACTTATTTTTTAAAGTTTTTATTGCTGATTGATTAATTAATCTAGCTCCACCTTTAGCAACCATAACAGGATCTAAAACAATTTTTGAAGTTTTTATACTGTTTAAAGATTTAGCTACAGATTTAATTACTTCAGACGAATGAAGCATGCCAATCTTAACTCCATTTGGTTTTATGTCTTTAGACGTAAATAAAATTTGCTTAGCTATCTCTATGGGTTTAATAGGAATTACAGAGACTACCCTTTTAGTATTTTGAACTGTGACTGCAGTTATTGCTGTCATTGCGTACCCTCCAAGAGCTGTTACTGTTTTTATGTCTGCTTGAATTCCTGCTCCACCCGAAGAGTCTGATCCTGCTATTATTAAAATTTTAGACTTAAGTTTCAAGTTATTTGATCGATTTTTTAATCATTTTTATACATTCTAGAATTAATCTTTTATCATGTGACTCACCCATTATTCTTATTTTTGACTCAGTTCCAGATTTTCTTATTAATAGCCGACCGGCATTACCCATAAGTGCTTTTGCCATTTTGATTGCTATTCTACACTTAAATCTATCAATAATATTCTTATCTTTAACAGTTATATTTTCTAAAATTTGAGGCAAAGGTTTAAAAACATTTAACAATTTACTAGCTTTTTTTCTTTTTCTCAAAGAAAATAAAACCTCTAATGCAACCATTAATCCATCACCAGTTGTTGCAAATTTTCCAAGAATTACATGTCCTGATTGTTCTCCTCCTAAATTAAAATTTAATTTTTTCATCAACTCCTTGACATATCTGTCTCCTACTTTTGATCTATAAAATTTAATCTTTTCATTTCTTAAAAAATTTTCTAAACCATAATTTGACATTAAAGTTCCCACTACTCCACCCCTTAATATTCTTTTAGATTTCCATCTTCTTGCAAGCATAGCAATTATTTGGTCTCCATCAATTATCTTACCTTTTTCATCGCACATAATAATTCTGTCAGCATCTCCATCAAATGATATTCCTACTTGAGCTTTATTTTTTTTTACTGCTGAACACATCCTAGTTGGAGAAGTAGATCCACATTTATCATTTATGTTTAGGCCATTAGGTTTTATGCCGATAGATATTACTTTTGCTCCAAGATCTTTTAGTAATTTTGGAGCTGCTTTATACCCTGCTCCATTAGCACAATCTAAAACTATTTTTGTACCTCTTAAATTAAAATTTTTAGGAAAATTTTTTCTTAAAATTTTAATATATTTATCATTTCCGTCTTCTAATCGTTTTACCCTGCCCAAAAATTTGGGATTTGTTAATTGCTTTGTATTTTTTGCGTCAATAAGTTTTTCAATTTTCTTTTCTATTTGATTGGATAATTTCATACCGTCTGGTCCAAATAATTTAAGACCGTTATCATGATAAGGATTATGAGACGCTGTAATCATAATTCCCATGTTAGCCTTCATAGATTTTGTTAGCATCGCGAGTCCATTGGTTGGCAAAGGTCCTAATGTAAAAACATGCATGCCTCCAGAAACTAAGCCCGATACCAGCGCCGGCTCCAAAGTATATCCTGATAATCTTGTATCTTTAGCTATAATAGCAACTTGTTTAGATTTTTTTTGATTCTTAAAATATGTTCCTGATGCCAAACCAAATTTAAAAAATTTTTCACCAGTTATATTACCTTGATTGACAGTCCCTCGTATACCATCAGTTCCAAAATATTTATTTTTCATTAATTTTTAAAATTTGATAAGATTTTTCTAAATACTAATATGCCTTGTTTAACTTCATTAACATTGTGCACTCTAAAAACTTGAACTCCTTGAGATAGCAAAAACAAAACAGATGCTATTGTGCCTCCCACCCTTTCTTTGCTATCATTCTTTCCAGATATTTGACTAATAAATCTTTTTCTAGAAGTTCCAATCAATATAGGAAGTCCAAGACTATGAAACAAAGATATTCTAGAAATTAAAGTCAAATTATGTTTCAAATTTTTACCAAAACCAATACCAGGATCTAGAATTATTTGTTTATTATCGATTTTTTGTATTCCTTTTTCAAAAAAATCGTAAATATCTAATAAAACATTTTGATATTTAGGTTTTTTTTGCATTGTATTTGGTGTGCCTTGCATGTGATGAAGGACTTTTGGAATATTATATCTTTTTAACTTTGATAAAGTTTGGTTTTCATATTTAAAGCCTGACACATCGTTTATTAAATCTGCTCTGCATTTAATAGCTTTGATCATTACTTCTGATTTTCTTGTGTCTATAGACAAACATGTGTTTTTATATTTTTTTTTAAAATTTTTCAAAGTTTTTGCAACTCTTTTCCATTCAACGTTTGGTAAAATTGTTTTAGATCCAGGTCTAGTTGACTCTCCGCCAATATCAATAATATTTGCTCCAGCTTTAATCATATTTAAAATATGATTTTGAGCTTTCTTCTGGCTATTAAATGTTCCTCCATCTGAAAAACTATCTGGGGTTAAATTGAGAATTCCCATTATTGATGGCTCTAAAAAATTTACATTATTTAAAAAATTCTTTCTTTTAAGAACTATTTTTTTTAGATCTTGCTTAATTTTTTTTTTAAGTAATTTATTTAAAGTATTGATCTTTTTAACACTAATAGTCTTTGATGTGATCTTATTATTTTTTCTTTTGATAATTTCAATTTTATCAAAGGCAATATTTTGACCACCGCACAAAGGCAACGCAAATTTTTTTTTGATAAGAGACTTAGCATAAGCTCCGTGATAAAAATTACACGCTCTTGTGTAATATTTTGTCATGGATATTTAAATTGCTGGCTTTGGCTTTAACCCTAGTGAACCAAGAGCTGAAGAAGTTTTGCCATCATCTTCGTCCTCTTCTTTAAAAGATTTTGAAGGCTTGATATTTTTCAAAATTAGGTCCCTTATCTCATCTCCAGACAAGGTTTCGTAAATTAAAAGAGCTTTGGCTATTTTGTGAAGATCGTCAATTTTTTCTGTAAGAATTTTTCTTGCTCTTTCATAACCTTTGTCTACTATCTTTTTAACTTCCTCATCAACTTTTTTTGCAGTATCTTCTGACATATTTTGCTGCTTTGTAACTGATCTTCCCAAAAATACTTCTTCCTCATTTTCTCCATAAGCTATAGTACCAAGTTCTTTACTCATTCCATATTTGGTTACCATATTTTTTGCCATCTTCGTAACCATGTCTATATCAGAGGAAGCTCCAGAAGTTACTTTATCATGTCCAAAAATTATTTCTTCAGCGATTCTTCCTCCCATAGCCACAGCAATATCTGAGTGCATTTTTTCTCTTGTTACGGATAGTTGATCTCTCTCAGGCAATCTCATAACCATACCCAAGGCTCTACCTCTAGGAATAATAGTTGCTTTATGAATTGGGTCTGATGCCTTTTCATTTAATGCAACAATTGCATGTCCGCCCTCGTGGTAAGCGGTTAATTTTTTCTCGTCTTCCGACATAACCATGGATCTTCTTTCTGCTCCCATCATCACTTTGTCTTTAGCTTCTTCAACGTCAGACATGGTCACAACTCTTTTGTTTTTTCTTGCGGCTAATAAAGCTGACTCATTAATTAAATTAGCTAGATCTGCCCCAGAAAAACCTGGAGTTCCTCGAGCTATAGTTCTTAATTTTACATCTGGTCCGGTACTTATTTTTTTGACATGTACTTTTAAAATAGCCTCTCTTCCAATTATATCTGGATTACCTACAACAACTTGTCTATCAAATCTTCCCGGTCTCAATAGCGCAGGATCTAAAACATCAGGTCTATTTGTTGCGGCTATTAAAATTATACCTTCGTTTGTATCAAATCCGTCCATTTCAACTAAAAGCTGGTTAAGTGTTTGCTCTCTCTCATCATTTCCACCGCCTAGTCCAGCTCCCCTGCTCCTGCCGACAGCATCAATTTCGTCTATAAATATAATACAAGGAGAATGTTTTTTTCCTTGCTCAAACATGTCTCTTACTCTGGAAGCTCCCACTCCAACAAACATTTCTACAAAGTCTGAACCTGAGATAGAAAAAAAAGGTACATTAGCTTCGCCTGCAATAGCTTTTGCTAGTAAAGTTTTTCCTGTTCCTGGAGGGCCAATCAACAGTGCACCTTTTGGGATTTTACCTCCAAGTCTACTAAACTTCTTTGGGTCTTTTAAAAACTCGACTATTTCTTCGACTTCTTCTTTAGCTTCCTCTACTCCAGCTACATCATTGAAGGTAACTTTGCCTTGGGCTTCATTTAATAATTTAGCTTTAGATCTTCCAAAACCCATTGCTCCACCTTTTCCTCCTTGCATCTGACGCATAAAAAATATCCACACACCAATCAGCAAAAGCATAGGAAACCAAGATAGTAAAATACCTAAAAGAGATGGCATCTTATCTTCTAGGGGTGTTGCGATTATGCTTACATTGTTAGAAGAAAGTTTTTCAACTAATTCAGGATAATTAGGAGAATATGTTGAGAAATTATTACCGTCTGCCAAGACTCCAGATATGTTATTTCCTTGTATTCGAACTTCAACAACTCGTCCTGACTCTACCTCTTCAAGGAATTTAGAAAATGATAAGTTGTTTTTTTCAGAATTAATCTTATTAGGGTCTTGAAACATGTTAAATAGGCCCACTGAAAGTAATACTATGATAGCCCACATTGCTAAGTTTTTTAAATTCATAATTTCTACATAATCACTTTTTTATAATTAACAAGTTTATCTTAAAAAAAAATCTAGTTGTAAATAAGTCAAAATATAGCAAATTTGCTAAATTTTAACTTTTTGAAGAGTAATGAGGCCTTTTTCTCTTAAAATTATGCACTTTCCTAAAGAATTCTTATTATTTTTATTCGTCTCGATATTTCGAATTAAATTAACAATTTTTTTTGTTCGCTGAGTATAATATGAGCCTGTCAAGTCTTTTATAGCTTTTTGAGTGAATCGTATTTTCATCTCTAGATTAAGAGAATTAAAATCATCTAATTTAATGATAATTTTTTTATTTCTTTTTTTTATCAAGGAATTGTAGCTATCTTTCAAATAGACGTCTAAAGTATCTCTACTAGAAGCAAGATTATTTATTGATTGAGTTATTCGATCATAATTTATTCCACTTTTTTCAAGAATATTTTTAAGCTTACGTATTCTTGTTCTTAAATATTTTTTATCTTTATTAGTTGGATCTTTAAAAAATTTGCCAAATATTGATTTCGCTATCTTAATTAACTGATTTTTTTTTACATTTAATAATGGTCTAACTAAATGGAGATTTGGTCCAATCTTAGTTATTGTTCGCATAGATGATAGACCATGTAATCCGCTTCCTCTTGATAACCTAATAAAAAAAGTTTCCACTTGATCTTCCAAATGGTGAGCTGTCACAACTTTTTTTATATTTTTCTTTTTACAAAATGCTGAGATTAAATCATATCTGATTACTCTGGCTTTGCTTTGTATATTTTTTGTTATCAGATTTTTATTACTTAAAATATTCAAATGAATATTTTTTTTCTTTAGTAATTTTTTAACAGCTTCTGCCTCTTTAGAAGAGTTTTTTCTTAAATTATGGTTTACAAGCACATATTGGATTTTACATTTATTTTCATAGCTGTAAGCTTTGGCTAAGGCTGTTAATCCTAAACTATCTGGACCTCCAGAAACTGCGATGGCTATTGTCTTGTTTTTATGTAATTTTAGTTTTTGTTTAAAATCCAAATAAATTGGCCGAAACTCTGCATTGTATTTAAAGCAATCTTTAAGAATTGCATTTGAATTTTTTCTTTTCATATTGTGCTTTTTGTAGCACAGACTTGCTTGCTTTTGGATACTCTTTCTTTAACGCAATTATCATTTTACAGCCCTGATCTTTTTCACCTAATTGAACCATAGTAATACCTAGTTTCAAAAGATTATCTGGAGCTTTTTTGCTTTTAGGATAATTTTGGTATCCATCTAAATAAGCTGTTGCTGCATCAGAATATAATTGTCTTATTCTAAATGTTTCCCCATACCAATATTGAGCATTACCTGCTAAGTCATGATCCTTGTTTTTATCAATAAATTCTTTGAGAGCAAATTCTGCAGTTTCATAGTCGCCTATTTTCATAAAACTAATTGCAAATTCATATTGTTCTTTAGAAGATTTGTTTGGTAATAAAGATTCTTTTTTTTCAGCTTCTTCTGTGATGACACTCTGGGCACTTTGAATAGAGTTTGTTTCTTGTTTTTCAGGTAAGTTAGAAACTGAATACGCTGGAGCCTCACCAAAATCTTTAGGCTTGCTAGAACCTGGCAATATTTTTTTTGTTTTTTTAATTGTAGTGTCAGAATTTTCAATATCTGAAAATCTTAATTGAGTATCTGATTGTATTTTTGTAACTCTAGATGAAAGTTTATCTAACTTAAAGTTAACTTCTTCAAACTTATTTGTCAGATCTCTAAACTGATCTTCAATTTCATTTAATTTTAAAAGATGTTTTGTCAAAATATCTTCATTAAGTCCACTAGATTGTGTTGATGATGATGATGAAATTAAATCAGATTTTTGATAAACTGCTTTTTCAAGAGTTTTTAAGTCTTTAGTTAAAACTTGTATTTGATCTATTATACCTTGAATTAAAACTTCTTCTTCTTCAGCTTTGATTAAAGAATTTGATAAAATTAATATTGTTGTTAGAAAAATTAAAAATTTTCTTTTAATAAAGAACATATCGAATCTTTAAATATACAAAATGGCAAAAAAAAGACCCTTTAATAAACGCGTTATTAAAGGGTCTTTAAGTATACAGATAATTAGTTTACTTTAACTGTAACTGATCTTCTATTTTGAGACCAAGCTAAAGGACTTGATGCAGGATTAACTGGCTTTTCTTTTCCATAACTTATAACAGAAATTCTTTTACCTGAAATTCCATATGTCATTAAATAATCTCTAGCAGCGTTAGCTCTTCTTTCTCCTAAGGCTAAGTTAAATTCTCTAGTTCCTCTTTCGTCAGCATGACCTTCAATGGTCACGTTAAGCTTTTTATTTTTTCTTAAAAAAGTAGCTTGCTTTCTTAAAGTAGCTCTTGAAGCGGTTGTTAATGAAGATTTATTCGTTGCGAAAAAAACTCTATCTGGAACTCCAGAAGCTAAATATTTTACTGTTGCTTTTCCAGTATAAACATCTCCTTCTATATTCCCTGATTTCTTAGAAGTAGAACATGCGCTTAAAATTAGTGTCGCAAATACTACTAAAAATATGTTCTTTAAATTCTTTTTAAATGTCATTTTTTCCCCTTAAGTTGATTGTTGAAATATTTCAAATTATTAAAGATTATTCAAGTATTAATTACATAAAAAATACCCTCACTTTGATAGTAATGAGGACCAAGATGGGTCAGAAGCATCAGTTTTAGTTGTAAGTTTTCTCTCGTTATAGCCTGTAATATCAATTGACCACAGTGTTGCTGAAAAACCCTCTCCTTTTGATCCAGCTTTTGTCTCTCTGTAAAAAACGAGAACCCTGCCATTTGGAGACCAAGATGGTGCTTCTTGATAATAATTTTCTGTTAACAGTCTTTCTCCTGATCCATCTGTTCTCATTACTCCAATGTAAAATCTTCCTTTTCGCATTTTTGTAAAAGCTATTAAATCACCCCTTGGAGACCATACTGGTGTTCCATAAATACCTTTGCCAAATGTAATTCTTTTTACATTGCTTCCGTCATTTCTCATTACATAAATTTGTTGCAGGCCACTTCGATCAGAATTAAATGCAATAAATTTTCCATCGGGTGAAAATGAGGGTGATGTATCTATTGATGAATGATTTGTAATTCTTTCAACAACCCTAGTGTCTAAATCCATGGTATAAATATCTGAATTACCGTCCTCAGCAAAACTCATAATTATTTTTTTTCCATCCGGTGAAAATCTTGGTGCAAATGTCATTCCTGGAAAATTCCCAACAACTTCTTGAACTCCAGTTTCAATATCAAGTAAATAAACTCTTGGCATATTTCTAAAATAAGACAAATAAGTAACCATTTGATTAGTTGGATTAAATCTTGGGGTTAATACAAGTTCATTTCCTAATGTTAAATATTTTGTGTTAGCTCCATCTTGATCCATAATTGCTAATTTTTTTACTCTCTGACTTTTTGGTCCACTTTCAGAAACATAAATAATTCTTGTATCGAAATATCCCTCCTCACCTGTTAAACGTTCATATATCTTATCTGATATTATATGAGCAACTCTTCTCCAATTTGTTGGTGTTGTTGTAAAAGCTAAAGCTGTCATTTCTTTTGCAGCGGTTAAATCCCAAAGTCTAAATTCTACCTTTAATTTTCCATCTTTAACCAAAAGTTTACCGGTTACCAAGGCTTGGGCTTTAATTAATCTCCAATCCTCAAATCTTGGTTTGAGATGTGCTATATCTGGTTTTTGGACAAAAGCTTCTTTTTTAAGAGGATTAAACAAACCCGTACTTTTAAAATTATTTTCTATAATTCTAGAAATATTATCACCTAAATTTTTTACTTTTAGCCCTTCATAATCTTGAGATTTGATATCAACATGTAAAGGTGAAACGGCTATCGGTAGAGGATCTAAATTACCACGTGTAATATCTACTTCTATTAAAGCAATTAAACTTTGTATTGAAAAAAAGTAGATAAAAATTGATAAAACTATTTTCTTCATATTAACCTTTAAGCATTTCCGTTGGATTAAAATTTAATTGAATATCCTTCCATTTTTCATATCCAGTTGGAGGAACTTTGAGAGGTTGGCATATACGCACTGCTCTTAACGCACTTTCTGCAAGAATTTTATAAAACTTTTGACCAGGTTTGTTCATTCTTTCATGGTCTAAAATTTCAGATTTCATAATTGTTCCATCTTTTTTTAATTTAAGTTTAATTCTTACAAGCAAATTATCTTCATAAGGAAGTCCTAGAGGTATGCTCCAACAACCAAATATTTGCGCTCTTAAAGCGTCTTCTTCAGATAAACTTAAGCCAGTTGCAAAAGAATTTTTGACACTACTTTGGGTAAGTTTGTTTGTTGTCTTTTGTTTTACAGCTTGCTCCTCTTTTGCTTTATCTATAAGAGCAGCAATTTGATTGGTATCTATAATTTCTTTTTTTTCAAATTCTGAAGCTTGTCTAATTTCTGGCTTAACTTCTTTAGGATTTTGCTTTTTTTTAATTATCTCTTTTTTTTCTTTTTTATCATTTGGTAGGGGAATTCTGTCGGGTTTTTCTTTAGCTTTAGCGGCTGGTGGGGCTTGTTCAGAAACTACTCTTTCTTCTTTTTTTTTTGTTTCCTCAATTATTTTTCTAGCCTTGGGAGCAAAAGGAATGTTTGTTTTATCAGAAATTTGAATTAACTCTACTGAAACAATTGGTGGCAAATCTATAGGTTGTCTAATCATAAATGGTAAGCTTAAAATAGTTAATACTATTACTACTAAATGAAGAGATATTGAATAAATCAAACTTTTTGTCATTTTTCATTTAATTCTTGTAAGGCTCAGATATTAAAGCAACTTTAGAAAAGCCTGCGCCTGATAATGTTCCCATAACTTCTAACACTCTTCCATAATTAATAGTTTTGTCACCTCGCACATAAATTCTAGTATCAGTTCTGTTTTTTGCTATTGCCAATAACTTAGGTACAATTTTTTGATATGTAACTTTATGTTCTTGGATAAAAACTTCACCCTTTGAATTAATTGTTAATGTAAGAGGTTCTTGATCGTCCGGCAAAGAGTCCGCTGCTGACTCGGGCAAATCAACCTGCACTCCTACAGTCAAAAGAGGGGCAGTAACCATAAAGATAATAAGTAAAACTAACATTACATCAACAAAAGGTGTTACGTTAATTTCACTCATTGGTTCATTTCTTGAGCGATTTAATTTAAAAGCCATTATTATATTATTGATAAAAATCTTTTAGAAAAATTATCTATTCTAGAAATATATCTTTTAGAGTCGCTACTAAATTTATTATAAGCAACAACTGCTGGTATTGCAGCTAATAAACCTAAAGCAGTTGCAAATAATGCTTCTGCTATACCCGGTGCTACAATTGCTAAACTTGTGTTTCTTGATATCGCGATTGATTGAAAGGAATTCATTATACCCCAAACGGTTCCAAATAATCCAATAAAAGGCGCAGTAGATCCGATTGTTGCAAGAAAAGTAAAATTTTTTTCTATCTTTTTAATTTCATTATCCGTAGCTATTTCTAAAATTCTTTCAACTCTTGCTGCTTGAACTGCTGCTGATTGCCTTTTTGTTTTAATTAATTCATTCATTGCGGATTTAAAAATTTGGGTTGCTGGATCTGAAGAATTGGTAGGTAGATTATTATTAAAACTCTCAGCAGATTTTGCTTTCCAAAATTTTTTTTCAAATTCTTCTGTCGAAGCGTTAATTTTTTTGAATAACTTAAATTTATCGAATATTAATGCCCATGAAAAAACAGAACTAGCTATTAAAAGAACAATTACAAATTTAACTACAAAATCAGCTCGTAAAAAAAGTTTCCATAATGAGAAATCTGTACTTCCACCGAGGCCAACTACTTGAGTTGCAATATCTTGTTCCATTTGAATTAATTACTTTTAGAATGTGTCATGAATTTGGCGCTTTTAAATTAAAATATACGTGAAATTATTTAATTATCTTCGTTTAATCGAGTCTCACTATAAAACCTTGCAATCAATATAGCATCCGATTTATTTACATCTTTTTTTTTAGCTAAATGATCTGATAAAGCTGGGTACATTTCAATAGCTTTAGTTCTGCTTGAGTCTTTTGATGAGTTTATAAGCTCAAAGTGTTTCTTCCACTTCGATGGTCTTACAAAAAAAATTGGAAGACCTAGAGCTGCGCAAATACCTTTTATGGCTCCAAAAGTTTGGCCAAAATTAAACATACTTGTAACTCCTTGTCCAGGCATTGCGTTCACTTGTTCTACAACAACTGAGATTTCATCATTTTTAGAAATATTGTCTTTTAATAATTTTGTAAGTTGAGCGCTATTAAGTTGTCTTTTATTTTTCTTTCCTTCTGACATTACTGGCATTTCAAAAATATTAAGTACTTTATTATTTTCTAAAATAGCTATTGCACCACTTAAACCTGGATCAATTCCAATAATTTTCATTATTTTGTTTCTTTCAAATTTACATTTATATAAATATTTTGAACATCATCTAATTCATCTAAAATTTCTAATACTTCAATAATTTTCTCATTTTGATCTTTTTTATTAAAATTCAAATAACTATATGGTCTCCACTCTATACCAGAGTATATAAAGTTATTTAACTTCTTTTCAAACTCACTTTTAACTTTATAAAAATCCTCTTTTTCAGTGATAATTTCATAACAACTATTTGTGTTTAAACAATCTTTTGCACCTGAATTTGTTGCTGTTTCAAATATCTCTTCCTCTTTATATTTATTTTTATCTATTTGGATAATGCCACATCTGTAGAAAAGGTGAGTTGTAGAACCTGTTTCTCCTAACCTGCCTCCATTTTTTTGCAAAACTGTTCTAATGCTTGACGCAGATCTATTTTTATTATCTGTTAAAGTTTCAATTATAAATGCTGTGTTAAACGGTCCAAAACCCTCGTACCTTAAATTTTCGTAATTTTTATCTAAGTTTATTTCTGATTTGCTTATGGCTCTTGCAATATTGTCTTTAGGCATGTTTGCTTGTTTTGCAGCTTGAATTGCTGATCTCAATCTAGGATTCATTTCTGGATTTTTGTCTCCCAATTTTGCTGCAACTGTTATTTCTCTAGAAAGTTTAGAAAATATCTTAGATCTTTCTTTATCAGCGCGACCTTTTTTGTGTTTTATTCCTGCCCAATGAGAATGTCCTGCCATTTTTATATATTCAAACTGCCACCTCTAATAATTCTTAAAACTTTTGTTGCTAGACCAGTTTTATGATCTGCCTCAATTATTATACCTGATATGGTAGCCTCTTTTTCTGCCGGAAAATGTGTTGTGGCATTGCTATCTTTAAGAAACTTCTTTAATGAATTCTCTTTATTCATTCCGATTACAGAATTATAATCTCCGCACATTCCAATGTCAGTTTGATAAGCTGTTCCTTTTTCTAAAATTCTTGTATCAGCTGTAGGTACATGGGTGTGAGTCCCTACTACACATGTGGTGACACCATCAAAAAAATGGCCTATCGCCATTTTTTCACTCGTAATTTCACCATGAAAATCTACAAGAATAAAATCTACATTTTTTTTTAAAACAAATTTTTCTTTTATTTTCTTTGCAACATCAAAAACGTTTTCTGTTTTTCTCATATAAACGTTTCCCATCAAATTTATAACTCCAATTTTAAAATTATTATTTTTGATTGAAAAAATTCCATAACCATTTCCGGGCGTGCCATCTGGAAAATTTGCTGGTCTTAAAAGTCTTTTTTCTTTGTTTATAAAGTCTGTAGTTTCTTTTTTGTCCCAAATATGATTGCCTGAAGTAATTACATCTACTCCTTGTTCAAAAAAATCTTCAGCATCTAATTTTGTAATACCCCGCCCGTCATCAGATGAATTTTCTCCATTAATAATTGTAAAATTAATTTTATTTTCATCAATTATTTTGCTCAAATTTTTTTTTATTGCATTTTTTCCTGATTTTCCCACAACATCTCCCAACATAAGTATCTTCATCTTAAAAAACCTTTCTCGGTTAAAATATATTTTAATTTAATATCTTCTGCGTTTATTGGAAGTTTATGATATCTTTGAAACGAAAAAGCAATGCCAACTGTAATTATGTTGCTATTTTTTTTTAAAAATTTGTTTAAATATCTGTCATAATATCCACCCCCATACCCTAATCTATTATTAAAGTTATCAAAGGCTAAAAGAGGAATTAACATTATATCGGGTATTTTATGTTTTGATAATAAAGCTGGTTCTAGCATGCCAAATTTATTGATTTGTAAAATATCTTTGTTTTTCCAAGGATGAAAATACATTGATTTATTTCCTTTGAGCACTGGTAACAAAATTTTTATTTTTTTTGATAAATTTAATTCAAATATTTTAAGGACATTGACCTCAAAATTAGAAGGGTAATAACTTGATAAATAAATAGTTTTTCCTTTATTTTTTTTTGTTAGTAAATTTATAATTGGATTAAAAAATTCTGGCTTTATTTCAAAATATCTTTTTTTTCTTAAAATTAAAAATTTTTTTCTTAAAGAATTTTTGTTTAACATTACTGAACTTTAGAACTTGACTCAGTATTTAATAGAATTTTTTCCAGTGACTTAGTTGTTTTGTCTAACATAGATTCGTAGAGAATATTACTTTCTTCAACGGTTTTTTTAAATTTTTCTAATTCTTGATTAAGTTCGCTTATTTCTTTATCTTTACCATCTTTGTATTTTATTGCTAAAGATTTCAACTCTGTAAATTTTTTTGCCAAATCATCTAATTTTTTTTTTTGATTTGTAACTCTTTGTTTTAAATCAAAATAATCATCAATAAGTTGTATTGTCGTGATTAATAAAAGTTTATTTTCTCCAATATTTCCTAACTTATCTTTTAACTCACTATACTTTTTGTCTAAAAACTTAGTTAAATTTTTTAGCGATTCTTCCTGTCCGTCATCACAAGATAAGAGGTAATCTTTATTATTAAACTTTATATTTACGTTTGCCATTTTTCAATTTCATCTACTAAATTTTCGGTTTCTTGACTTAATTCTTCGATATCTTGATTAAATTTATCCTCAATATCTGAATTTTTTTTGATCTCTCTTTGAAGACTTGTAATTTTTTCTTTTAAATATTTGTGCTCTCTCATTAAATCTTGATTTCTTTTTTCGACTTCCAATTTTTGTCTTATTATTTCGTTTTTTTCTGTATGTATCTTCTCTTTCTCATAAGAAGATTGTGAATAAGTTGAAGTTAAAACATCCAACTTATCTATGAGCTCATTTAAATTTTTTTCTTTTTTTTCAAAAATACTCATATCTTATTATTATCATATTATTGATATACTTAGTTTAAGTCTATATAGGTAATTAATTGTGAAAGTAAAATTTAACCAATTATCAAATGCAATAAGATTTTTATCAATTGATGCTGTGCAAAAAGCAAATTCAGGTCATCCCGGCATGCCTATGGGTATGGCAGATGTAGTAACAGTTTTATTTAAATACCACCTGAGGTTTAATCCTGAAAATCCTAACTGGATCAATAGGGATAGATTTATTTTATCCGCAGGTCATGGCTCGATGCTATTATATTCTTTGCTATATTTAACTGGCTACAAAAGTATTTCTATTGAAGACATAAAAAATTTTAGACAACTAAATTCTATTTGCGCAGGTCATCCTGAATATAAAAAAGGGTCTGGCATTGAGACTACCACTGGTCCTTTAGGACAAGGTTTGGGTAACGCAGTAGGAATGGCAATAGCAGAAGAAATATTGAAAAAGAAATTCAGTTCAAGTTTAATTAATAACAAAACATATGTAATTGCGAGCGACGGAGATTTAATGGAGGGTATAAGTCACGAAGCAATAAGTTTAGCTGGCCACCTGAAACTAAAAAACTTAATAGTTTTTTTTGATAATAATAAAATTTCTATAGATGGTCCTACTTCACTAAGTGTATCAGATGATTACAAAAAAAGATTTGAAGGCTACGGATGGAACTTTTTAGAAATTAATGGCCATAACGAAAAACAAATCTCGAAAGCGATAACTAAAGCAACTAAAGCTAATAAACCTACAATAATATCTTGCAAAACTATAATTGGATTTGGGTCTCCCAATAAATCGAGAAAAGCTTCATCACATGGCGCTCCTTTAGGTGATGAGGAAATTGCTTTAGTGCGAAAAAAACTTAAATGGAATAGTGAGGCGTTTATGATTCCAGAAGATATATTAAGTGCTTGGAGAGAAATTGGTAAAAAAGGAATTAAATCAGAGAAAAAATGGTTAGAAATACTAGAAAAAAAAAATTCTAATATTAAATCTGTATTAAAAGACACGTATGTAGATTCAAATCTAAAAGAACTAGAAAATATAATAAAAAAAGAAAAAAAAAAATATTTTGACTCTAAACCAAGTATGGCAACAAGACAGTGTTCTTCAGCTACAATTGAAAGTATTTCTAGTATCTTTCCTCAATTAATTGGTGGTTCAGCTGACCTCAGTGGATCAAACAATACTAAAACAAATAGTTCTAAAGTAATTAATTCAAAAAATTTTGATGGAAACTATATTCATTACGGTGTTAGAGAGCATGGAATGGCCGCTATTATGAATGGATTAGCGTTGTATGGTGGATTCATTCCGTATGGGGGAACTTTTTTAATTTTTTCTGATTATTGTAAACCATCAATAAGACTAGCCGCCTTAATGGGATTGAAAGTAATTTATATTTTTTCTCATGATTCTATTGGACTTGGTGAAGATGGTCCAACTCATCAACCAATAGAACAATTAACTGGCTTAAGAGCAATTCCTAATCTTAATGTTTTCCGTCCTGCTGATATAAATGAAACTTTAGAATGTTGGCAAATAGCTTTGAAAAGTAAAAATACGCCTAGTGCAATTGCTTTATCAAGACAAAAATTACCATATATTAATCCTAAATTTTCCGAAAAGAATGAATGTGAAAATGGAGCGTACATAGTAAAAATGACTTCACATGATGTAAAAGTTACATTAGTTGCGTCTGGATCAGAAGTTGAATTGGCTTTAAATGTACACGATGAATTAAAAAAAATTGGTATTGAGTCAAAAGTAGTTTCAATGCCTTGCCAAGAACTTTTTGATATACAATCTGATGATTTCAAGAGAAATATTTTAGATGAAGAGTCTTTAATTGTTACAATTGAAGCAGGAAGTGTTTTATCATGGAAAAAATATTTAGGAGGCAAAGGTATATCTTTAGGTATCGATAAATTTGGTGAAAGTGCTCCTTATAAAAAAGTATATGAACATCTTAATTTATCGGTAGAAAAAATCGTACTTGTTATTCAAGAAAAGCTAAGAAAAAAATAAGATTTTAATGAGTAAAATAAAATATTTTTCTGAAAATCTTGAAGTTCAGAACAAAACAATAATTCTTAGACTTGATTTGAATGTTCCATTAAATGAGAAAATAATTCAAGATAAAAGTAGAATTTCAATTAGTTTGCCTTTTATAAAAAACTTAATAAAAAAAAAGGCAAAGATAATAATTGTAAGTCATTTAGGAAGGCCAAAAGGAAAAAGGAATAATGAACTTTCTCTAGCACCTATTTACAAATTTTTAAAAGAACAGCTTGAAACAAATGTATACTTTTTTATGGGAGATATTAACGATGAAACTAAAAGCAAATTCTCTTACCTAAAAGAAGGTGAAGTTATTTTATTGGAAAATATTAGATTTTTTGATGGAGAAAATAATAATGATGATAATTTCGCAAAAAAACTTGCTTCACTTGGTGATATTTATATCAATGATGCTTTTTCTTGCTCACATAGAAAACAAGCTTCTATTCATAAAATTACAAAATATATAAAAGAGTCCTATGCTGGGCCACTTTTAAAAAAAGAAGTTGTAGCAATAAATGCAATTATACAAAATAAAAAAGGCCCTGTTACATGTATTATTGGAGGATCAAAAATTTCAACAAAAATCAACGTAATAACTAATTTAATAAAAAAAGTAGATAATATTATTGTTGTTGGAGCTATGGCTAATAATTTTTTAATCTTTAAAGGTTTTATAGTTGGAAAGTCTCTTGTAGAAAAAAACAGTAAAGAAATAATTGATAAAATATATGAGGAAGCTAAAAAATATAATTGTAACATTTTTATTCCGAATGATTGCAGTGTCTCTTCTGAATTTAAAGGTTCTGGGAAAATAAAAGAACCAGACTCCATTGATAAAGAAGAAATAATCTTAGATATTGGACCAAAAACAATTAAGAAAATTGGGAGTATTATAGACCAATCTAATACAGTTTTGTGGAATGGTCCTGCGGGATATTTTGAAAATAAGAATTTTTCAATTGGTACCTTAGCAATAGCCAAGAAGATCTCCGAGAATACAGCCGGAAAATCTCTTATATCCATACTAGGGGGTGGAGATACCATTTCAGCAATTAATAAAAGTGAGAATAAATTTGTTTTTACTCACTTATCAACAGCAGGTGGAGCATTTTTAGAATTTCTAGAAGGAAAAGACTTGCCCGGCCTTAATGTTTTAAAATAAATATCAGCTATGACTTTAGAAGAAATTGCAAAGAAAATGTGTTCCAAAGGCAAAGGAATACTAGCGGCGGATGAAAGCACAGGAACAATAGCAAAAAGATTTAAAAGTATAAATGTAGAAAATACTGAAAAGAATAGATTAATCTTTAGACAGACACTTTTTAGTTCAGAAGCTATGAAAAATTATATTGGCGGAGTTATTCTTTTTGATGAAACTATAAAACAAAAAACTACAATTGGACCAACTGTTCCAGAGCTAATTTCAAAGAACAACGCTATTCCAGGTATTAAAGTTGATAAAGGAGCAAAACCACTTGCTGGTTCAATTGATGAAACTGTAACTGAAGGCCTAGACGGATTAAGGGATAGGTTAAAAGAGTACTATAATCTAGGAGCAAGATTTACAAAATGGAGAGCGGTTTATAAAATTGGCAACAAATTTCCTTCATCCCAATCTATAAAATCTAATGCCCACGCTCTAGCTAGATACGCTGCTCTTGTGCAAGAGGCTGGAATGGTTCCAATAGTAGAACCTGAGGTGCTAATGGACGGACCTCATGATATAGATAAATGTTACCAGGTCACAACTGATGTATTAAATGAATGCTATAATGAACTTGAAAGTCATAAGGTTAATTTAAAAGGAACAGTTTTAAAACCTAATATGATTATTCCTGGATCAGACTCAACAAATAAATCAAGTGCTGAAGAAATTGCCAAAAAAACATTAGATTGTCTAAAAAAAAATGTTCCAAGCGCTGTGACTGGCATTGCCTTTTTGTCTGGTGGTCAATCAGAAATTGAAGCTAGCAAAAACCTGAATGAAATAAATAAGATCAATGATACAAATTTTTTAATTACTTTCTCTTATGGTAGAGGTTTGCAAGCCAGTGCTCTAAAAGCTTTTGGTAAAGATCAAAATAATAAAAACAGTATCCAAAAAGCTTTTAATCATAGGGCTAAAATGAATGGACTATCTTCAAAAGGAGAGTGGTCTGAAAATTTGGAAAAAGAGGCTTTAGCTTAATTAATTTGAAGAAATTAGTATACTTAATATCTCCAAATAAAATTTATGATAACTTTTACGATGACTTGAAGAAAGTCTTAAAAATTAAAAATGTAAAATTTTTTCAATTAAGAATTAAAAAAACAAAAAAAATAAAGCTCATAAAAATTGCTAAAGAAATAAGAAAAATTACAAAAAAATATAAAGTTGAACTTATAATCAATGACAATCCCAATATTGCAAAAAGTGCTAACGCTGATGGGTGCCATTTAGGTCAAAACGATGGTTCAATAATTGAAGCAAAAAAATATCTAAAAAAAAAAATTGTCGGTGTCACCTGTCACAATTCTAAATCATTAGCATTGTATGCAGTTCAAGATAAAGCAGATTATTTGGCTTTTGGTTCTTTTAATAAATCAAAACTAAAACCTCATGCTAAAAAAGCTAAATTAAATATTTTAAAATGGGCAAAAAAAAATATAAAAAAACCAATCGTTGCAATTGGAGGTATTAATGACTCAAATTATAAAAAGATAATAAAATCAGGGGCAAAATATATTGCAATATCAAGTTTTATCTGGGATAACCCAAAATTAAAACCAGAAATAGCAATAAAAAAATTTAAATGAAAATTACTGCGATAGAAATAAAACCAGGAATGATTATTGAGCATAAAAATGATTACTGGAATGTTTTAAAAACACAACATGTAAAACCAGGAAAAGGTGGTGCATTCAATCAAGTAGAGTTAAAAAGTGTTATTAAGGGAACAAAATTAAATGAAAGATTTAGGTCTAGTGAAACAGTAGAGAAAGCTGAAGTAGATGAAAAAAAATTTAATTTTTTATACATAGACGGAGAAAATTGTCATTTTATGAATAATCAAAATTTCGAACAAGTAGAAATCCCAAAATCAATTGTTGGAGAAAAATATAAATTATTAAAAGAAAACCTTGAAGTTACAATTTCATTTATGGAGGAAAAACCAATTTCAATAGAACTTCCTAACAATATAGAGTGCACTATTGAAAGTACGGACGCTGCTATTAAAAATCAAACAGCATCTTCATCTTATAAACCGGCTTTATTAGATTGTGGAATAAAGATTAATGTGCCGCCTTTTATTGAGAGTGGAGAAAAAATTATATTAGATACTCGAACTTTAGAATATGTAAAGAGAGTTAATTAATGAGACTAAATTCACCGCAAATGAATATAATTTCAAGAGCTTGCATGAAAGCTTCAAGATCTTTGATAAGAGATTTTGGAGAAATTGAGAATCTGCAGGTGTCTTCTAAAGGCCCTGGAGATTTTGTGTCTTCTGCTGACAAAAGAACAGAAAAAATAATTATTGAAGAATTGCAAAAAGCCCACCCGGATTATGGAATTATCACTGAGGAAACTGGTATTATTAATAAAACGAATAAAGATAACAGATGGATAATTGACCCAATCGATGGAACGATGAATTTTTTAAATGGTATTCCTCAATTTGCTATATCAATTGGATATGAGGAAAAAAATGAGATTAAATGTGGAGTTATATTTGATCCAATTAAAAATGAAATGTTTTATGCTGAAAAAGGAAGTGGGGCTTTTTTAAACAATTCAAGAATACGAGTTTCTAAAAAAAAAAAAATTAAAGACGCTTTGTTAGTAACAGGTGGCCCAAAACATTCCAGCAAAATAAAAGAAAAAATTTTTACAGAATTTATTGAGGTATCTAAAAATGTATTGTCACCAATAAGAAAATTCGGAAGTGCAGCATTAGATATTTCGTACGTAGCCTGTGGAAGATTTGATGGATATTGGCAAAGAGAATTAAATTACTGGGATATAGCCGCAGGAATTATAATTTTAAAAGAAGCGGGTGGATTTGTTGATTTTTTTGAAACAGATAATGATGCACCACTAAAAAAGAACATTTTAGCTTCAAATTCAAATATTCATAAAGAATTAAGCGATTTAGTTACCAAAAAAGATATTGAGTAAGTAGCTTTAATCATATAAAAATCGCCTGATGAAAAAAAACATACATCCCAATTATCATAAAATTAAAGTTATGATGACAGATGGCAGTGAATTTGAAACACGATCAACTTGGGGTAAAGAGAACGATACTCTAAAGTTGGATATTGATCCTAAGTCACATTATGCTTGGACAGGAGGATCGCAAAAAATTTTAGATAAAGGACGAGTAAGTAAATATAATAAAAAATTTAGCAATCTAAGAAATAAAAAATAAATTATGTCTGAGGCACCATTTATGCCGAAAGCAACCGCTGTTTGGCTCGTAGAAAACACAACATTAACATTCAAACAAATTGCTGAATTTTGCAATTTACATGAATTAGAGGTTAAAGGAATTGCTGACGGAGATGTTGCTAAGGGAATAAAAGCTTACAATCCAATACTTGCTGGTCAATTATCAAGAGAAGAAATAGAGTCTTGCTCCAAAGACACAGAAAGAAAAATAAAATTACTCAAGAAAGTGGATGAAGTAGAAATCAAAGAAAGAAAAAAACCTAAATATACTCCCTTGTCAAAAAGGCAAGATAGACCGGATGCCATTTTATGGTTATGTAAGAACGCATCTGAATTAACAGATGGACAAATTTCTAAACTTGTAGGAAGCACAAAGGGAACTGTGTCACTTATAAGAAAAAGAAGCTACTGGAATTTTTCAAATTTAAAACCAAGAGACCCGGTCATTTTAGCTTTATGCACGCAAGAAGCTTTTCAAAAAAGCTTAGACAAAGCAAAAAGAAGAGTTGAAAGAGAGAAAAAAGCAAAAATTAGAGAGGAAAAAAAAATACAATCAGCTTCTGTGTAGACAATTAATTATACAGATGATAGTTAACGAGAAAATAACAGGAGGTTTTTATTAAAATAGAAGTTAAAGATAATAACGTTGAACAAGCAATAAGAGTTTTAAAAAGAAAACTTCAGAAAGAAGGTTTTTTCAAAATTATGAAAATGAAAAGTACTTACGAAAAACCATCTGAAAGAAAAAAACGAGTTCAAACTGAAAATCTCAAAAGAATAAAAAAATTACAAAAACTTAGAAATAGATACTAAAATTAAAAATGAAAGGTTCAATAATGCCATCTGGTAAAGTGAAGTGGTTCAATGCAAAAAAAGGTTACGGATTTATTACTGATGAAGAAACAAACAAGGATATATTTTTACATGTTTCTTCTTTAGAAAATTCAAAACTTAGAGTTTTAAAGGAAGAACAAAAAATTAAATTCGATATAAAAGAAGAGAAAGATAAGCTTCAAGCAATAAATATAAAGAAGATTTAATTTACCGCGGGGTGGAGCAGTCTGGTAGCTCGTCAGGCTCATAACCTGAAGGTCGTAGGTTCAAATCCTACCCCCGCAACCAAAAAATGAAAAACACAATCAGAAACATAACTATCATTGCCCACGTAGATCACGGGAAAACAACTTTGATTGATAATTTAATGAAACAAAGTGGTTTATTCAGAGATAATGAAGTTGTCGAAGAAAGAGTTATGGACTCTGGTGAACTTGAAAAAGAGAGAGGTATTACAATTTTAGCAAAACCAACATCGATAAATTGGAAAGATTCTAGAATAAATATAATAGATACTCCTGGACACAGAGATTTTGCCGCTGAAGTAGAGAGAGTTTTACATATGGCTGATGGAGCTTTACTATTAATAGACTCAGCTGAGGGAGTGATGCCACAAACAAAATTTGTTTTATCTAAAGCACTTAAGCAGGGTTTAAAACCTATAGTTATAATAAACAAACTTGATAAGTCTGATCAAAGAGCTGATGAAGTTCTAGACGAAACATTTGATTTATTTGTTAGCTTAGATGCCAACGAAGAACAATTAGATTTTCCTGTATTGTATG
The DNA here is from genome assembly GCA_902517535.1 of uncultured Pelagibacteraceae bacterium. Lineage (GTDB taxonomy): Bacteria > Pseudomonadota > Alphaproteobacteria > Pelagibacterales > Pelagibacteraceae > Pelagilacustribacter. The sequence continues at coordinate 60,062 of CABYCK010000004.1, forward strand.
CTAGTGGTAGATCTGGGTGGGCTAGTAAAGAAATAGATGGACCAAGAGAAAATTTACATCCTTTATTAGATTTAATAATTGAAAAAGTCAAACCAGCTGCCTTAGACAAAAAAAAACCTTTTGCAATGTTATCTACACTTCTTTATGCAGACAGTTTTTTAGGTAGAAGTTTGATTGGAAGAATTGCGCAAGGGACTGCAAAAGCTAATCAACAAATTAAAGCAATAAATCTTAAAGGAGAAAAAATTGATGAGGGAAGACTAACAAAGATTTTTAGATATGAAGGAACTAAAAAAGTGCCTATTGAAACTGGAGAAGCTGGAGACATCGTAATAATAGCTGGTTTAGAAAAAGCAAACGTTGCTGATACAATTTGTGATTTAGAAATAAATGAACCTATAGATGCTACTCCTATTGATCCTCCAACGATGTCTATAACTATTACTGTTAATAGTTCACCGCTTGCAGGAACAGAAGGTAAAAAGCTTACTAGTACTCAAATTAGAGAGAGATTGATTTTAGAAGCAGAAAATAATGTTGGAATATCCTTCAGTGAAAATGAAAATAAAGATGCTTTTATTATAAGTGGTCGCGGAGAGTTAATGTTAGAAATTTTGCTTACTCAAATGAGGAGAGAAGGATTTGAAATGACTGTTAGTCCGCCAAAAGTATTATTTCAAAAAGATAAAGAGGGAAATAAATTGGAACCTTTAGAAGAAATTACAATGGACTTAGATGAAGAATTTTCTTCTAGAATAATTGACTCAATGAATAGGAGAAAAGGAAAATTAATTGAGCTAAAAGATACAGGTAAAAACAAAAAAAGATTAATCTTTCATGCACCAACCAGAGGTTTAATGGGTTATACAAGTAGATTTTTAACACTAACTAAAGGTACCGGAGTGATTAATAGAATTTTTCACTCTTATGGAGAATATTCTGGAGATATGGAGGGAAGAAGGAATGGAGCTTTAATTTCTATGGAAAAAGGAAAGGCTGTTGCATTTGCTATATTTAACCTTCAAGCAAGAGGAGAAATGTTTGTAACTCATAATGACCCGGTTTATGAGGGTATGATTGTCGGTTTAGCATCCAAAAGTGGAGATCTAGAAATAAATGTTATGAAGGGAAAAAAACTTACAAATATGAGAACTCAAGGAACAGATGAAAATGTTGTTTTAACTCCAGTTAGAAAGATGGCAATAGCAGAACAGCTAGGTATGCTAAATACAGATGAAGCTCTTGAGATTACACCGAAGTCTTGTAGATTGAGAAAATTAATTCTAGACCCTCACGAAAGAAAAAGACAGTCTAGAGTCTCTTAAATTTTAAATTTAGATTTTTTACTGTCATTTAAAAACCCTTTGACCGTGTCTAGAGTCATTACCCTGTAGCTTTTACCAAAAGAGCTTATCTGATTGATCACTTTTGGAGGCATAGTAATAATATTACATTTTAATTGTTTAGCTTGAGTATAGTTATACGCCTCTCTGGTACTTGCCCAAAGTATTTCAATATTTTTATTATTTTTTGTAAGAGAGATGCTTTTTTTAAATATTGGAAGAGGATCTTTGCCTTTATCAGCCATTCTGCCAGCAAAAATAGATATAATTGATTTTGTTTTTTTGTTTAGATTTTTATAAACTTTTTTTGCTTGTTCATAAGTATAAACAGCGGTTATGTTCAATTTAATACCTTTGCTACTGAGTTCTTTAATAACTTGACCCATAAATAGACCTTTAGAATTAACTACTGGTATTTTAACATAAACGTTTCTTCCCCAAGTATTTATTTTATAGGCTTGTTTAAGCATTTCATTTGGGTCGTCAGCAAAAACTTCAAATGAAATAGGTTTTTTTTTACAAACTTTTAATATTTTTAAAGAATAGGCTTTGTAATTTTTTGCTCCTGCTAGTCTCATTAAGCTAGGGTTAGTTGTAAAACCATCAACAATAGATTTCTTATTAAAGATTTTTATTGTTTTAAAGTCAGCAATATCGCAAAATATTTTTGTTTTCATTAATCTAAATTTTTTACTATATCCTCAGTCATTTTTTTAGCATCTGCAAATAGCATTAATGTGTTATCTCTATAGAATAACTCATTATCTATGCCAGCATATCCAGGGGATAAACTTCTCTTTACGAATAAAACTGATTTGCATTTCTCTACATCCAGCACGGGCATACCGAAAATAGGACTTTTTGGATCAGTTTTAGCAACCGGATTAGTTACATCATTAGCTCCAATTACAAAAGCTACATCAGAATTAGCAAAGTCATTATTTATATCTTCAAGTTCGAACACTTCATCGTAAGGAACGTTGGCTTCAGCTAAAAGAACATTCATGTGACCAGGCATTCTTCCAGCAACTGGGTGTATGGCATAAGTGACTTTGATATCATTCTTCTTTAGTTTATCTACCATCTCTCTTAAGGCATGTTGTGCCTGAGCAACTGCCATTCCATAACCTGGTACAATAATTACTGAAGAGGCATTTTTCATTAAAAAAGCTGCGTCTTCCGCGTTACCACTTTTAACTGGTTTTTGATCTTTTTTTTCTTTTTTATCATCAGTAGAATTATCTGCTCCGAAACCGCCAAGTATTACACTAAAGAATGATCTATTCATGGCTTTACACATTATGTAAGAAAGTATTGCTCCAGAGGATCCTACAAGGGCACCGGTAATGATCAAGGCAGTGTTTTCTAATGTAAAACCTATCCCTGCTGCAGCCCAACCAGAGTAAGAGTTAAGCATTGAAATTACTACAGGCATATCTGCTCCACCAATAGGTATAATTAATAAAACACCAACTAGAAAAGAAATTATAACTACAGTCCAAAAAATATTTGCTGACTGAGTTTTACATAAATAAAAAATTAATACAAAAATTCCTATACCGAGTGTTAAATTTAGAAAATGTTGGCCGCTAAATGTAATTGGAGAGCCAGACATTATCCCTCTTAATTTTAAAAAAGCTATTATAGAACCCGAAAAAGTTATTGCCCCTATAGCTGCACCAATAGACATTTCTATAAGACTTGCTAGTTTAATTGCACCAGCATTTCCTAAATTAAAAGCTTCTGGATTTAAAAAAGCTGCAATTGCCACAAAAACAGCTGCTAAACCAACTAAACTATGAAAACCCGCTACCAATTCTGGCATTGCAGTCATTGGAATTTTAAAAGCTATTAAGGCCCCAATTGCCCCACCAATTACTAGAAACATTATTACATAAATTATTGATGTAGAAAAATTTCCAATTGATAAAAATGTTACTATAATTGCAATTATCATTCCCACAATACCGAAATAATTTCCTTTTCTAGATGTGTCTGGAGATGACAATCCTCTTAGCGCAAGAATGAATAGTATTCCTGAAACTAAATAAAAAATAGCTGATAAATTTGCAGAGATCATTTCTTTTTATTTTTCTTTTTTTTATACATTTGAAGCATTCTTTGAGTTACTAAAAAACCACCAAAAATGTTTATTGCTGCTAAGACAATAGCGGCAAATCCAAAAATATTTGATATATCAAAAACACTCTCCGAAGATCCGGCTAGAGCTGCAATTATAGCACCAACAATAATGACTGAAGAAATAGCATTCGTTACAGACATTAGAGGCGTATGTAGAGATGGAGTAACGCTCCATACTACATAGTAACCAATAAAAATTGACAAAATGAATATACTTAATCTAAATATAAACGGATCTATTTCCATAATTAAACTTCTTTTATTAACGATTTTTCAATTATCTCGTCTTCTAAATTAATATTAAAATCTTTTTTTTCTTTACTATATAAGTTTCGTATGAAGCTAAATAGGTTTTTAGCATATAAATTCGAAGCAGTAAGTGGTAATCTGTTCATTAAACTTTTCACACCTATCACTTTTATTCCATCGACTGTGTTAATTTTTCCTGCTTCAGAATATGCAGAATTTCCTCCTTGTTCTGCCGCTAAATCATAAATGATAGATCCGGGTTTCATTAATTTTACTAAGTCTTCGGTTAAAATTCTTGGTGCAGGTTTTCCAGGTATCAATGCAGTGCATATAACAATATCGTTTTTTTTTAATGCCTCTTTCATCATCTCAGCTTGTTTTTTTTTATAATCCTCTGAAGTTTCTTTTGCATATCCACCCACTGTTTCCAAATTTTCTGTTTGTTCGACAGTTAAAAATTTTCCACCTAAACTCTCTACTTGTTCTTTTGATGCCGCTCTTACATCTGTGGCTGAAACTATTGCGCCCAATCTTTTTGCGGTAGCAATAGCTTGTAAACCTGCTACGCCCGCGCCAATCACCAAAACTTTAGCAGCTGGCACAGTTCCAGCAGCTGTCATCATCATCGGTACTGCTTTCTCAAATTCAGCAACACAGTCAACTACTGCTCTATACCCAGCTAAGTTTGATTGAGAGGATAACACATCCATTGATTGAGCTCTTGTGATACGAGGTAATAGTTCAAGTGAAAAAATTTTAATTTTTTTATTTATAATTTTGTCAATTTGATTTTTATTTTTTGAAGGATTTAACATTCCAATTAAAATTGTATTTTCTTTTAAAATATTAATTTCATTTTCGGATGGGCAATTAACTCTAATAATTGCTTTACTTGAATTTAAAACCTCATTAGAGGATGCTTTAATTTCAACTCCAACTTTTTTATACTCTTTATCTTGAATTCCTAAATGACTTGCGTAATCTTTCTCTATGCATACCTGTAGTCCTAAACCTATAATATTTTTTGCAGTTTCGGGAGTTAATGAAACTCTTTTTTCTAATGTTAAATCTTCTTTAGTTGAACCAACAATCATTTTATGATTTTTTAAATTAAAGTAAGGTTAAAGCAAGTATCACTAAGATCGCAATTACAGTTATTGTTCCCCACAAAACAAATTTAGTGAATCCTTTCCAAGTATCTTTGTAATCTTGGTCACTCATAATTAACCTTGACGTGCTTTAAATTTAGGATTTTTCTTATTAATTACATAGAGTTTGCCTCTACGTTTAACAAGTTTAGAGTTTAAATCTCTTTTTTTTAATGACTTTAATGAGCTAGCTATTTTCATAATTTTAAGCCTGGCAACGACCTACTCTTCCGTATCTTAAGATAAAGTACCATCGGCGCTGAAGGACTTAACTTCCGAGTTCGGGATGGGATCGGGTGTGGCCCCTTCGCAATAATCACCAGGCACAGTTTTATAATGTTTTTAGGGATTTATGTAAAGCTTAATAATAATCAATATAATTGCAAATATTTGTAAAAGTTTAATTGATGGTGGGACCAGTAAGAATCGAACTTACCACCCCTTCGATGTCAACGAAGTGCTCTACCAATGAGCTATGGTCCCAATCTAAATAGGTTCTTAATTTTGAGCTTTGTATTTAGAAAATGAAGTTTATTTAAAGAATAATTTTTTTTTATAAAATAATTTGAATTTCTAATAATCCATTTATTCATTTCATTAGAATGAATATTAAAATTTTTTGAAAAATTACTATTGTGTACCCTATAATACGCCAAAGGCTTTTGAACACAATGAAATTTCTCTTTAACACTTAATTTTATAAAAAAATCAAAATCTCCAATGATTTTTAATTTACTATTAAATTTTTTTTTTTTAAATAAATCTTTTTTTATCATTACAGTTAGTATGCCAACTTTATAATTATTAAGCAAATCTTGTGTAATCTTTCCTTCTGGGAGTAAATTATTTGAAAATACTTTTTTTATTTTTTTATTTTCATAATAATAATAAAAATTGGAATATATAAATTTTATTTTTTTATTTTTTTTTAGAATGTTAATTTGACTAGAAATTTTGGATTTTGTCCACCAATCATCTACGTCTAAAAAACACAAATATTTTCCTTTAGTCTTTGAAATAGCTAAATTTCTAGCTTTGTAAAGAGACATAAAAGTATTAGATCTAAAATACTTGATTCTTTTATCTTTATAAAAGTCTAAAATTTTTTTACTTTTATCAGTTGATTTATTATCCCAAAATATTAATTCCCAATTTTTATAATCTTGTTTTAAGATGCTATTAATGCTCGACTTAAGATATCTTTCTCCATTATGACAATTCATAATTATACTTACTAGTGGGTTATTGTAATTTCTCATAGTACCTAATTGTTTTTGAAAGCCCTTTTGAAAAATTAACTTTAGGTTTCCAATTTATAAATTGCTTAGCTTTTTTTATATCAGGAAAGATTTTGTGAGTTTCATCTTTTCTCAACTTTATAACACCAAGAATGGGTTGGCCTCCTTTCAAATTTTTAACAATATAATTTATAATTTGAATAATCTTTTGTGGTTTACCTGATCCAATATTTATAATTTGTCCTTTAGAACTTTTGCTTTTTATAGATTTAATAATTGCATCTACTACATCATCTATATAAATAAAGTCTCTCAATTGTTTACCATCAGAACAATTAAATTTTTTGTTTTTTAAACAAGCATCAATGACGATTGGTATAAATCTGTTTGTGTCTTGTTTAGGACCATAAGCTTGATATAATCTCAAAATTGTAACAGGAAATTTTTCATTTTTATGCAATCGAAGTAAATATTTTGAAGCTAAAAACTTAGATTTTGCATAAATTGATAACGGGCGACTTTTAAAGCTTTCTTTCTGAGGAGATTTAGCCTTACCATATTCTCCACTACTTCCCATTTGTATAAAAGACTCAATTTTCTTTTTTAAGAAAAAATTACCCAAACTTTTACATCCTTTAAAATGACTATTGTAAGTTTTTGTTTTGTTTGTGTGATCTACATAGCCACCTAAGTTTACAACATAATTAAAATCTTTATTTAATAACTTAAAATTCTTTCTGTTAGAAATATCTCCTATTAAATATCTAACTTTTTTTAAAAATCTTTTTTTTCTTGGGGGATTTTTGGAAAAACTGAATACTTTCCACCCTTTTAGTAAACATTTAGTAGCTAGATGATACCCGATGAAACCGGTTCCACCTACAATAAGTATTTTTTTATTTTTTTTTTTCAAATGATTTTTTTTTAAAAATACTTTCTAAAACCTCTTTATCTCTATTAGTATCCATACACTTCCAAAATCCTTGATGTTTAAAAGCAAACAATTGTTTCTTTAGGGTTGCTTTCTCTAAAGGTTCTTTTTCTAGAATAGTGCGATCATTTTTTATTAGTTTAAAAAAATTATAATTAGCAACAAAAAAACCGCCGTTAATCCAACCAGACTGTACCTGTGGCTTTTCTTTAAAGGTTTTTACTCTATTCTGTAAAATTGTTATTTCACCAAACCTTGCAGGAGGCCTAACTGCAGTAACTGTTATCATTTTTTTATTTCTTTTATGAAATAGTAATAACTTTCTTAAATTTATATTGGAGACTCCATCGCCATAGGTAAACATAAAATCTTCATTTAGATTAATAAATTTTTTCATTCTTTTGATTCTTCCTCCGGTTAAAGTATTTTTACCAGTGTCAACAAGTGTTATTGAGACTTTATTTCCTTTTAAGAAATAAACAAAAGGTTTGTTAAGTTTTTTAAAATTTTTAAAAAAATTGATTATTATTTCTTTTTTATAACCTAGAGCTAAATAAAAATCTTTAAAGCCAAATTTAAGGTAATGTTCCATAATATGGATTAATATAGGTTTTTTGTTTATTCTAATCATTGGTTTTGGAATAGTCTTAGTATACTCCAAAATTCGAGTTCCCTTACCACCTGCTAAGATTATTGTTTTCATTTAATCAATTTTAAAATTTTAGTATTTATGACTCCTTCAAATCCATCTATTGATTTAGGTTTAATATTACAAATATTTTTTTCAAATATTATCTTTAAATTAAATGGACTTTTTGTTAATACAACTCCACTGTTTTTAAACAACCTTATGTAAGGACCCGTTGAAATGTCTTTATTTGGAGAAAAATTATTATCAGGAAGATGTTCTGTTATAATCAAATATTTATATTTGCCTCTAATTAATTTTAAAAAATTGTTTATTGATTTGTTTGATAAATGTTGAAGAACTTGTCTTAAAAAACATATTTCACCTTCGGGTAACGTATCTTTAGTAATGTCCATAGTTCTAAAGTCTACATCTAGATTTTGATATTTTTTTTTATTCAAATTAATCAATTCATCAAAAATATCGACTGCAATATAGTTTTTGCAATATTTTCTTAAAAGAGAACCAATTTTAAAATCCCCACATCCTAAATCAACAACATTTGGTTTCTGAGGTAAAGTCTGTATGAAATCTTTAATTTTTTCAATGTACAGGTTTGTAAACTCATTATAATGAGAACCAATTCCTGAGTAAAATTTAAAATCTTTTTTTTCTATTTCTGGAGTCCAATATTTACTTAAGTAAATATCACTAAATATTTCTTTTATTTCCATTTCAGAAAATTTTTTTAACTTTTTATTAATTAAAAAATTTTCTCGTATCTTTATTATAAACTTTGGTAAAAAAAACTTTATAACCTTTTTAATCATAGAAATTTTTAAAATTTCCAGGTACTTTGATACTTTCTAAAATTTTCTATTATTTTAAAAAATTTCAGAAAACTTTTTTCAGAGTCACTTTCTTGTAAAAGTTTTTCCCCATTATCAATTAATGTTTTTTTTAAACTTTCGTCATTTAAAATTTTTTCAATGGCATCTGCGATGTTAGTTTTACTCATAGGGTCTACGTATAAAACTGAGTCTTTTAAAACATCTTTAATTCCAGGTAGACTAGAATAAATTACTGGTTTCTGCATTTTAAATGCCTCCCATGGGGGGATATTTGTCGGTCCTATTAGAGAAGGCATCAATAATACAGAGCAATCATAATATAAATAAGGTAAATGCTCATCTTCAACAAAATTTAAAAAACTTATGTCGCTCAATATATTTAAATTCTTTGCATAGTCTTTTAAATTTTTAAGATAACCAATGTCATTTCCACAAAAAACCATTTTTAAATTAGCTAAATTTTTATCTTTTAATATTTTAAAAGAATCTAAAAGTGTTCTGTGATTTTTATGAGGTAAGTACATCGCTGGATAGAATATATAATTTTTCGGTAAGTTATATTTTGTTCTTATCTCTTTCTGCTTGGTATTGTCTACTTTTTTGAACTCAGTTATAGAATTTGAAGGTTGATGATTAATTATAAATATTTTTTCCTCTAAAATTCTATAGAAAAAACTTATTCTTTTTTTTATTATTTCACAGTTTGTAATAATTGAAAGTGCTCTAGGTAAAGATTTTTCAAAAATATCATGTTTTCTTCTAAACTCAGAAGAGTCAACAATTTCAGGAAATTCAAAATTTTCTCTATGACTAATGTCTGGGATATTCATAAAAAAATTAGTGTCTTCTAAGTAAAGAGAATATTGAGAAGGGCCAACAAAATAAACTAGGTCAATGTTGTTATTCAACAAGAAATTTTCAAATTTATTTTTAAAAAAAATATATCTTTTAATTTTTCTAATTAAAGGACTAAAATTACGTAAATAAGACACATATCTTTCAAATGCATTTAAAGAAAAATATTTTACTTCTAAACTCTCATCGTTTAAATTTATATTTAACTCTTTAGAAGCTGAAATCACTACAAATTTTACTCCATTATTATATTTATGAATATTTTTTAACGTATATAAAAATTCTTGGTATGCGCCACCAGATTTTTTTTTTGAGTCTATAAAAATTCCAACTTTTCTTTCTTTGGGCATGTTAGTTTATTTTTTTTGCAATAACCAAAGCTCCCCAACTTTTAGGGGAAACTTTTTTTCCAGTTTGTAGATCAAGGCTGTTTAGAAATTTATAATTATATTTTTTCAGAAGTTTTTTAATATACAATAATTTAAAGTATCTCATATTATGAATTTCTTCAAATTTTGAAATTTTTTTATTTTTTTTGTTAAGTATAGTTACATTGTGTATATCAGCTATTACATCCAGTTTTTTATACCACTTAGAAATAGTAACCCTTAAAATTTTTAAATAATTTGTTTCAACTTCTCTTATTCTTAAAGGAGATTGTAAATTATACACTCCATCTTTATTCCAGAAATCAAAAATTAAAATTCCGTTTTTTTTAAGATGTTTGTGAGATTTTAAAAAAAAACTTTCTATTTTTGATTTAGTAGTATGATAGCTTAAAATATGAAATAGAGCCGAGATTATATCAAATTTTTTTTTAAGATTAAGTTTTTCAATATCAGACTTCAAAAATTTTAATTTAGGATTTTTATAATATTTTTTTTTTGCAATTTTCAACATTTGATAACTTCTGTCTACTCCAACTACTTTTAATCCTAATTTTGTCATTAAATGTGAATATTCTCCTGTACCACAGCCTAAGTCTAATAAAGATGACGGGGTTAAAAAGTTTTTTTTTATGATTTTTTTTATTAAATTAAATTCTTTTTTATAATTTTTTTTTTTATAAAGAGAATCGTAAATTTTAGAGTAGTCTTTATTAAAACATTTCATAAAATCATTTAGAGTAAATAAAATCTATCATTTTCATTACTTCGAATGCATCTTCTGCATTTGGAGAGCATCTTTTTTTATTTTCAAGATTTTCAACAAACTTATCTATTTCAAGCTGGTATGAATTAGGTTTTATGTGACTAAAGTCTTTGTTAAAGAATTTGCC
>CABYCK010000005.1 GCA_902517535.1 uncultured Pelagibacteraceae bacterium
CGATGCTTAGTATATTATTTTTAACCGTTTTTGGCAAACTATCTGCAACGGGGCAGTTAGGTGTTGTTAAAGTCATATCAATTTTAACAATATTATTTTCTATTTCTATTTTATAAATAAGCCCAAGTTCATAAATGTTTACTGGGATTTCAGGGTCGTAAATTTTTTTTATCTCTTTTATAATTTTATCTTTTAAGTTGTCCATAGTTATCTACTTTTTCATTAAGAGCTGAGAGCACTGTATGCCAAGCCATTGTTGCGCATTTAATTCTCATTGGAAATTCCTGAACACCTGATAAAGAGTTGATCGTAGTAATCTGATCATCTGAGAGACTATTAATAGTAATTTTAGTTTTATGAGTAAGCATTTTTAAAAAATCAGATATGATTTTTTTTGTAAAAGACAAATCTTTTCCTTTTAAAGTATCTGTTAATATTGATGCTGAAGCTAGAGAAATTGCACATCCTTCTCCTTCAAAACTTAATTCTTTTATATTCTTATCTTGATCTAAATTTAAAAAAATATGTACTTTATCTCCACACAAAGGATTGTGAGCTTTAGCATCGTGATTATATCCTTCGCATTTACCTTTATTACGAGGATTTTTAGCATGGTCTAAAATTATTTCTTGATATAATTCTTTTAATTCCATTTAAATTTTAAAAACTTTCTTACAATTATCAATTGCTTTACATAAAATATCTATGTCATCTTTCGAGTTGTAAACTCCAATAGACGCTCGAGCAGTAGCTGAAATTCCTAACTTATCGTGTAAAATTTGACAACAATGATGACCTGCTCTTATTGCAACTCCATCTTCATCTAAAATTGTAGCGATATCATGAGGATGAACTCCTTTCATCGTAAAACAAATAACAGAACCTCTTACTTTTGGATTGCCAATTAAATTAATTGAATTATTTTTTCTTAATTTTTCAATACCGTATTCAAGTATTTCGTTTTCATGTGTTTGAATATTCTTAATTCCTAAATTTTCAATAAACCTGATGGACTCGGAAAAAGCTACAACTTCTGCTGTTTGCATTGTGCCTGCTTCAAATCTTGTAGGAGAATTTGCAAAAATTACATTGTCTTTTAAAACTTCACTAATCATACCTCCACCACCTTGGTAGGGAGGTAATACGTCTAACCACTTTTTTTTTGCAAAAAGTATTCCTAATCCATTTGGACCATACATTTTATGACACGATATAGCGTAAAAATCACATCCTAATTCCTCCATATCTATTTTTAAATGTGGAGCTCCTTGGGTTCCATCTACTAAAACTGGAATATCTTTCTCTCTTGCTAAATCAACAATTTTTTTTATCGGCATAATAGCTCCGGTTACATTTGAAATGTGAGTTATAGCTATAATTTTTGTTTTAGAATTTATAAGTCTTTTAATTTCATCAATTTCAACTTCTCCTCTCTCATTAACAGGTGCAAATTTAATTTTTGCTCCTTTTTTTTGTCTTAAAAAATGCCAAGGGATGTAATTTGAATGATGCTCCAATTCTGTTGTAAGGATTTCGTCACCTTTACTTATAAATTTTTCACCATAAGAGGAGGCAATTAGATTGATTGACTCAGTTGCTCCTTTGGTAAAAACGATTTCCTCTCTATGTTTTGCATTTATATAATTTTTAACCTTATCTCTGGAGTCCTCAAATCTATTGGTTGCTTTCACAGCTAAAGTATGAACGCTTCTGCCTACATTAGAAAACTCCGTTTCATAAAAATTTGCCATCCTATTTATTACTATTTGAGGTTTTTGAGAGGAATTTGCGCTATCTAAATAAACCAAAGGTTTGCCATTAATTTTTTGTTTAAATATTGGAAATTCAGATTTAATTTTTTTTATATCCATTTAATTGATCCGCTAATTTTTTTTTCAAGAAATTCTTCATTGAGTCACTTTTAATAGACTCGATTACTTCACTAAGAAAACCGTTAACTAATAATTCGACTGACTCATTTTCACTTAAACCTCTTGTCATTAAGTAATATATAGAGTCTTTGTCAAGACTGCCTGATGAGGATCCGTGAGAACATTTTACGTCATCTGCATAAATTTCTAACTCTGGTTTTGAGTCAAACTCTGATCTTTCACTTAATAAAATAGCTTTACTTAGTTGATATGCGTCTGTTTTTTGTGCAACATCCTTAACAAAAATTTTTCCTTGATAAATACCTTTGCTTTCTGAATCTAAAACGTTTTTTACTTTTTGATAACTTTTACAATTTGGAGAATTGTGATTAACTCTTGTTTTTATCTCTTGATGATCAATTTTATTTAGAAAAGATGCTGATTGTAAATTACATTCACAATTTTCACCGTTAAGATTAAACTCTAAATCTAATTTATTAAACTTTAATCCAGACGGAAATATAAAAGTCGTCAAATTTGAAGCATTAGATAATTCATGCTTCGAGTATTTGTGAAAATATCCAGAACTCTTGTTGTTTTGAACGCAAATATTTTTCAATATTGCTGCTTTTTCTAAAACTACATTTTCATAAACATTATTAAAAAAATTCTTTTCTGACTGGTTTATAATTAAATTTAGAGTATGTAATTCTGAATTTTTTCCAATTTTAATCTTATTTTTACTGTTTAGAATTATCTCATTTAAATCATTTGTAAATAAATTATATATTACCAAAATTTTTTTAAATTTATAATTTTCTTCAATTTCTAAAAAAAAACCTTTGTCAGACAATGCATGATTTAGATTAATTAAGGGATTGTTCTCTTTTCTGTCGGCAAAGTCATTATTTGTGAAAGATTTTAATTTAATCTTATCATTTTCCTCAAATCTAAAATCACTAACTGTCAATCTACCATTAATAACAACGATGTAATTGTGTTCAAAATCTTTGATAAAATTAATTTTTGATTTTTCTTGCTCTGACGATTTTATGTTTAATTTTGAAAAGTTTTTCGAAACTATCTCTCTAAGATCAGAAAATTTCCAGTCTTCTTGTTTTTTGTTGGGAAATCCAACATTGTTAAAATAATTTAAATTTTTTAATCTAAAATCTTTTTCCTCTTTTGAGAATTTTCCAATTTTATCTATTTCGTTCAAATTTATCTTAAAGTTCAACATATTAATTAATTCCTTTGTATCCAGTTTTTTCTAATTGAATTGCAAGTTCGCTAGTTCCTGATTTAACTATTTTTCCATCAGCTAATACATGGACGAAGTCTGGTTTAATAAAGTTTAATAATCTTTGGTAGTGAGTAATAACTAGAAAAGATTTTTTATCATTTCTTGAAGAATTTACTCCGTCAGCTACGATTTTTAATGCATCGATGTCGAGGCCTGAGTCAGTTTCATCAAGAATGACTAGATTTGGTTCTAAAATTTTCATTTGTAAAATTTCATTCTTTTTTTTTTCTCCTCCTGAAAAACCAACGTTTAGTTGTCTGGATAACATTTTTTCATCCATCCCTAGTTCATTCGATTTTTCCTTTAATATTTTTAAAAATGATAGTGCGTCCAATTCTTTTTTTCCTTGTGCCTTTCTAACTTTGTTAAAAGATGTTTTAAGAAAATTTCTCGTATTAACGCCTGGTATTTCAGTAGGATATTGAAAGGCTAAGAAAATTCCTTTTTGCGCTCGCTCGTCAATAGAGATTTCATTTAGGTTTTTTCCTTGGTATTTTAATTCACCCGATACTTTGTATCCTTCTCTGCCAGAAAGAACATTTGCTAAGGTGCTTTTGCCTGAACCATTAGGACCCATGATTGCATGCAATTCGCCGGGCTTAATATTTATATTCACTCCTTTTAGTATTTCTTTGTTGTTAATTGAAGCGCTTAAATTTTTTATGCTTAACATTAGCCTACGCTTCCTTCCAAGCTTATGCCCACAAGCTTTTGAGCCTCAACAGCAAATTCCATTGGTAATTGCTGTAAGACATCTTTACAAAAGCCATTAACTATAAGACTCACTGCTTCCTCTTGATTTAATCCTCTTTGATTACAATAAAATAATTGATCTTCATTAATTTTTGAGGTCGTTGCCTCATGTTCAATAGTCGATGAAGAATTTTTATTCCTTATATACGGAATAGTGTGGGCCCCACATTTATTACCCATCAATAATGAGTCACATTGAGTATAATTTCTTGAGTTTAAAGCTTTTCTTCCAATATCAACTAGTCCTCTATAAGTATTATCGGCTTTTCCAGCTGATATACCTTTTGAAATAATTTTACTTTTTGTATTCTTTCCTAGATGAATCATTTTTGTTCCTGTATCAGCTTTTTGGTGATTGTTAGTGATGGCTATTGAATAAAATTCTCCAACAGAATTGTCTCCTTGTAAAATACAGCTAGGATATTTCCAAGTTATAGCAGAGCCTGTTTCAACTTGTGTCCAAGAAATTTTAGAATTTTTTCCTCTGCAAGCTCCTCTTTTTGTTACAAAATTATAAATACCGCCTACTCCATTTTTATCACCAGGGTACCAATTTTGAACTGTAGAATACTTTATTTCAGCGTCATCTAAAGCTACTAGTTCAACATTAGCAGCGTGTAATTGATTTTCGTCTCTCATGGGGGCAGTGCATCCTTCTAGATAACTTACGTAACTACCTTTGTCTGCAATTATCAAAGTTCTTTCAAATTGACCGGTTTCAGAAGCATTAATTCTAAAATATGTAGATAATTCCATAGGACATTTTATGTTGGGAGGTATGTATACAAAAGATCCATCAGTAAAAACTGCAGAATTCAGGGTAGCAAAATAATGATCAGTTATTGGTATTACAGATCCTAAATATTTTTTTACTAGCTCGGGATGTTTTTGTATAGCCTCTGAAATTGGACAAAATATAATACCTTTTTTAGTCAATTCATCTTTAAAAGTTGTAGCCACTGAAACTGAATCAAACACAGCGTCTACTGCGACTCCACTTAATTTTTTTTGTTCATTTAAAGGAATTCCAAGTTTTTTATAAGTTTCTATAAGTTTTGGATCAATTTCGTCTAAACTCTTAGGTTTGTCTTTCATACTTTTTGGGGCAGAATAGTAATATAAATCTTGATAATTAATTTTTGGAAACTTTGGTTTTTGCCAATTTGGTTCTTTTAATTTTTTAAGCCTGTTAAATGCTTTTAATCTCCAATCTAACATCCATTTAGGCTCTTTTTTTATTTTTGAAATAAAGTGAATTGTTTCCTCTGAAAGCCCTTTTGGAGCTTTAATATTTTCAATATCGGTTGTAAAACCATATTTGTACTCTTGATTATTTTGTAAATCTTGATTTTTCATTTTAATAATTTTGATTTTGTTTCACTAAATCTTGTAACTTTATTTTTTCAAAGAAACCATTAATATGTTGATCCAGTTGATCCCATAAATTATGCGTAATACATTTCGATGATTTGTTGTTACAACCTTTTTTTGAATTTTTTTTACAACTTAACATTCTGACTTCTTCATCAACTGCAAATATTATATTTGATAATTTTATTTCTGTAGCAGGTTTTTCCAAAATATATCCCCCGTTGGCCCCTCTTACACTTTTTACTAATTTTTTTCTTTTAAGTTTAATAAAAATTTGCTCTAAGTAAGCAAGAGAAATATTTTGTCTTAAAGATATTTCGGCTAAACTTATCGGACCTACACTAGTATTTAGAGCTAAGTCAGCCATAGCCATTACAGCATATCGTCCTTTAGTAGTGAGTTTCATAAATTAGTGTTGTAATACAATAATTTTAACTCAATTCCTACTACTTTAGTCGGGTTTAAAAAAATTTATTTGACGCATTAAAACATGTTATAAAGACTATCTTTTTTTTGAAATTAATAATCATTATTAAAAATGAAACCAAAAAGTTTAGAAATTTTTATACCAGGACCAGCGGGAAGACTTGAGGCCAAATATTATAAAAATCCCAAATTTGGATCACCAGTTGCAATTGTTTTGCATCCTCACCCTCAATATGGAGGAACAATGAATAATAAAATTGTTCAGTCAATGTATAATATTTTTTTACAAAATGGATTTTCAGTAATTAAAGTAAATTTTAGAGGTGTAGGTAAAAGTGATGGTGTTTTTGATAATGGTCAAGGAGAACTTTCAGATGCGGCAGCAGCTCTAGATTGGATTGAAAGACAAAATTTAGATTATAGCCAATGCTGGGTATCTGGTTTCTCCTTTGGTTCGTTGATATGTATGCAATTAATTATGAGAAGACCGGAAGTAAATAATTTCATAGCAATATCTCCTCAACCAAATGTTTATGATTTTTCTTTTTTAGCTCCTTGCCCAACATCAGGGCAAGTTGTGTATAGTGAAAATGATGAGTTAGTTACTAAAGAAAGTATCATAGAACTTGATAATAGAATTAAAAATCAAAAGGGTGTTGAAGTTATTTTTTCAAAAATAAAAAATTCAAATCATTTTTTTAAAAATAAAGAAAAAGAATTAGCTTTAGAAGTTGAAAAATATATTAAAGAAAAGACTGCCCTTATCTAAATTTAATAATCTCTCCTCCTGAAACAGGTTTTTTACAACCAGTGGTGTTAGGAAAAGAAATGGGTAATTTTAATATTGACCTTATTGCAAGAAAAGCAAATGCTTGAGACTCTATAAAATCACCATTAATTCCATAATCGTCAATAGGTTTGATAACTTTACTTGAAGAAATATTTTTTTTAATACATTCAATTAAAAAATTATTTTTTCTACCACCACCACAAGTAATAATTTCAATATTTTCATTTTCTGAACTGCCAAATGTAGATTTCAATGAATTTCCTATTACACTTGCTGTAAAACTTGTTAAGGTTGCTGCTCCATCCTCTAGCGACAATCCTCTGGCAAACGAAATATCAAAATCTTTTACATCATAAGATAAAATATCCTGATCAGGTTTATTTGAAAACAATTCCTGAGCTTGTTCAAATATTATTTCGTTTATCGTCCCTCTGGAGGCTAGGTTCCCATCTCGATCAAATTTATCTTGAGAATTACATCGTATCCAAGCATCAATCATGCAATTACCTGGTCCAATATCTCTACTAAAAAAATTTTGAGTTTTTACAAGGTTGTTTATTAAAGTATAGTTTGAAATACCTCCGATATTTAAAAAACATACTGGTAGCTTCAATTTTAATTGTTTTGAAATTAATAGATGGAATATAGGAGACAAAGGAGCACCTTCTCCTCCATTCTTTAAATCTTCATTTCTAAAATTAAATACTATATTTTTTTTTGTCAATTGAGACAAAAGTCTTCCATCACCAAGCTGTAGAGAAATCTTTTCTTTGCCATTATGGTAAATTGTCTGGCCGTGAAAACCAATTAGTTCAATTTCGGACTCCGTTCTAATTTCATGTATAACTTTTGCATGAAATATTGTTATTTTTTTTTCTAATTTTTCAATCTCTTTGTGAAATTTCTTTAAATCTTCTTTTGAATTAATTTTTTCTCTTAACCTATGTATATTTTGAAAAATATCATTATCATATTCAAAATATTTATCTTTGATAACCTTAAATTTCGTGTCTCCATCAGATTTTATTATAGAAGCATCCACCCCATCTCCTGAAGTGCCGCTCATTAAACCCAAAGATGTGTATTCTTTGACCATATTTTTATTTATTTATAATAATTTTTGTATAATAGTGGATTAAAAAAATTGTTCTATGAAAAATGCCTTTTTATTAGAAATGCAATCACGAGGTTATCTAAATCAATGCACAAATTTAGATAGATTAGACGATATCTGTAATAAGCAGAAGATAACAGCTTATATTGGCTTTGATTGTACGGCTAGCAGTCTACATGTGGGAAGCCTATTGCAAATAATGATTATTAAATTAATGCAAAAACATGGGCATCGTCCAATTATTCTTTTAGGAGGCGGAACAACTTTAATAGGTGATCCTTCTGGTAAAGACTCTACAAGAAAAATTTTGACACAAAAAGATATTCAAAAGAATATAAAAAGCATAAAAAAAGTTTTTTCTAAAATTTTAAATATGTCAAATAAAAAAACTAAACCGATATTTGTTGATAATTTTAATTGGTTACAAAAATTGAATTACATCGATTTTTTAAGAAATGTAGGAAGTCATTTTACAATTAATAAAATGCTAACTTTTGATAGTGTTAAATTAAGATTAGAGAGAGAACAGTCTTTAAGTTATATGGAGTTTAATTATATGATTTTACAAGCTTATGATTTTTATCAATTATTTAAAAAGAACAATTGTTTATTACAAATAGGTGGTTCTGATCAATGGGGAAATATAGTAAATGGAGTAGAATTGATAAGAAGAATGCTTCAAAAAGAGGCTTACGGCCTTACCACCCCTTTAATAACTTTAGCTTCAGGAGCTAAAATGGGGAAATCTGAAAAAGGAGCTGTATGGTTAAATGAAAATTTATTTTCTTCATACGAGTATTGGCAATTTTGGAGAAATACAGATGATAGAGATATAGAAAATTTTTTAAAGTTTTTTACAGAAATAAAAGTATCTAAAATTGAAGAATTGATGCGAAGCGAAAAAAATATTAACAATCTAAAAATATTGCTAGCTAATGAAGCAACTAAAATGCTACATGGACCATTATCTGCAAAGAAAGCTGAGTCGACAGCGAAGAAAACTTTTGAAAGTGGTGGTTTTGGAAAAGATTTGCCAGAAATAAAATTAAAAGAGAGTCATGTAACAAAAGGTATAAATATTCTAGAACTGCTATCTTCAAACAATATAATGACTTCTAAAAGTGAAGCTAGAAGAGCAATCAAAAACAGAGCCATTAGAATAAATAATTTAATTATTTCTGATGAAAAAAAAGTATTAGATATAACTGATTTTAATAATGAAAAAATTTTAAAAATATCTTTTGGCAAAAAAAAACATTATTTAATTAAAATTATTTAGATTTTTTTGCTTTTTCTAAAGCTTTAGTAATAAATCTCGGTGTTAAAGTTTTAATTGGATTAATTGTTGTTTTGACTTCACCGGGCATTCCTTTTATCTTAAAACTTACACCAAAAAGGCCTTCTCCAACATCTTTTGGGATAACAATTTTTCCAATTACAGGAATCTTGGAGATAAACTTATTTAAATTTTTTGCAGGAACAAGTGTTCCTCTTAAGCTAATTAGTCCGCTAGATTCTTTGTACCCCTCCATAAGGACGGAGATACTTGGGCCGACTGCATAAAGTTCTTCGAGCTTTAAAAAACCTTTATTGTTATTCATTATCATTTCTAATTTTTCAAAAGACAAACCTTCGCCTTCAGCTAAATCTGCAAGCCCACCAAAATCTGCCAGTGATAACAATTTAACTAATCCAGGTGCATTTTTAATTTTAAAATTTTCTATGGTTAATTTAGAATTAGTTTCTGTCAATTCTATAACTGAGGAAAATGTTAAAGTTCCCCCTATTAAACCTTTAAAAAAATTATATTCGGACAATAATGGACGTGGTAAATCAGAATAGATTTCAAGATATTTTTTTTTATTATTATTATCATTTTTGAGAGTAATATCTAAAAATTTATTATTTCCAAAATCTCCCTTGGAAGATATTTTTGTAAATTTTCCCTTTTGAATTTTTCCAAGAAGTTTGAAATTATTAAGTTCGTTATCTAGAGGTGTTTCGATTTTTTCTAATTCAATGTCAATGTTTTTAGTTATATTTTCAAAAAAACTATTGTTTCCTTTTTGATTTATAATCCGGTTAAGATTTGTAGCATCATATCTATTTCCATTAATTTTGATAGATTTTCCAATTTCAATACTGAAGTCATTATTTATATTATTTTTATTGTTTGTTTTTACTTTAATTTTTTTTAAAGAAATAATTCTCTTTTTATTAATTTTGAGCTCACGGACTAAAATTTGGTTGCTAGAGTCTTCGTAATCTAAATCTTTTATAAAAAATTCATTATCTTTTTTTAGGACATTTAATAAAACTCGAGCTTTATTTCCCTCCTTTTTTTTAAAATTAATAACATCTAACTTTAAAGTATCTTCATATTCAATCTCTGAGCTGATGTTGGAAGACCTGTCTAAAAATTTATTTTTAAATTTGAAATTCTGATATTTAATATTATCTAAAGTGTAAGTCCCCTCAATATTAATAATATTTTCTTTTTTAGGGTTGTAATTAAAACTTAAATTAGTTTTGTTTAAACTTATATCTTGGATTTCTTTTTTTAAAAATTGACTTTTGTAAGGTTTTTTTAATCTTAGGGATAGCTTTTCAATTATTCCTTTTGTGTCATATGAGAAATCAATCAACTTGAATGTTTGATCAAAATTTAATTCTAAATTATGTTTTAAATTTGCTAATAGAAATATTTTTTCTTCATTAAAAATATTTATATTTTTTAAAAATTTAGAATATTTTCTAAAATTTTCTTGATCAATTTTCACCTTTGAAAAAAAATTAGATTTTAAAACTATTAATTCTTTTTTTTCCACTCTGACATCTCCATCTTCAATTTCAAATCCGTCTATATTAGAATTAAAATTTTTGATCAATATGTCTGTAGGATCTGCAAAAAAATCAAAATTTGTATTTAGTAAATTCAAATTATCATCAATACTTGCGCTCATTTTTTTTACTTTTCCTCGAACAATTATATTTTCGATTTCTAAATTTTCAGATAAATATAATTCTAATTCTGCTTTTAAAGTACCTTTGTTGATTTTATTAACAATCAAACTATTTAAATTGGAAGGTTTTGTTTTTAAAATAATCTTTTTTAATTCATCTGCATTTATTTCACCAGAGATTACATTAATTTTTTCAATTTTAGTTTTAGATTTTATAAATGAAAATATGTCTAAATACATTTTTACTTCTTGGATTGGCAAATTTAATTTTTGATATTTAATTATTGGGTTGTAGGTTTTCAAAAATAAACTAAAATTTTTAATATCGAATTTAAACTTAATTTTTTTTAATTGTATGGAAATATCGTTGTCACTATTTTCTATTTTTTGATAAATAATTTTGTTAAATTTACTTGTCTCTATACCTTTTG
Organism: uncultured Pelagibacteraceae bacterium; assembly: GCA_902517535.1. Classification (GTDB taxonomy): domain Bacteria; phylum Pseudomonadota; class Alphaproteobacteria; order Pelagibacterales; family Pelagibacteraceae; genus Pelagilacustribacter. Next base: position 11,023 of record CABYCK010000005.1, read on the forward strand.
TTGATAATATAATAATTAAACTTACTAAAATGAAAATTAAAAAAGAAAGGGAAATTTGAAAAAATTTTTTCATTATTTATTAATAATTCCAGCTTCGATAAATTGATCAATATTTCCGTTTAATACGTCATTCGGATTAGTATTTTCCTCTTTATTCCTCAAATCCTTAACTAGCTGATATGGTTGCAATATGTAAGATCTTATTTGGTGTCCCCATCCAATGTCAGTTTTAGAACTTAATGTTTTTTGATTTTCTTGCTCTCTTTTTTGCAATTCATGCTCATATAATCTAGATTTAAGCATTTTATAACAAGTCTCTTTATTTTTATGTTGAGATCTTTCGTTTTGACATTGAACAACGATCTTAGTTGGAAAATGTGTAATTCGTACTGCGCTGTCTGTAGTATTAACATGCTGTCCTCCAGCCCCGCTTGATCTATAAGTGTCTATTCTTAAATCTTTTTCCTCAATCTTTATATTTATATTATCCTCTACATCGGGATAAACCCACACACTAGCAAAACTTGTGTGCCTTCTAGCTCCACTATCAAAGGGAGATATTCTAACAAGTCTGTGAACACCGGACTCTGCTTTCATTAACCCATAAAGATAATTTCCTTGAACCTTTAATGTCGAAGATTTGATTCCGGCCTCCTCTCCCTTGTGCTCACTAATTATCTCATACTTAAACTTTTTCTTATCAAACCATTTAAGATACATTCTTCTAAGCATGTCAGCCCAGTCTTGGCTCTCTGTTCCACCTGCTCCTGCGTGAATTTCTAAAAAAATATTATAGTCGTCATTTTCTCCTGATAAAAAACAACTTATTTCATTTTTTTTTATATATTCTAACAATTGATTAATTTTATTGTTACAATCTTTTAAGATTTCTTCATTTTTTTCTTCTAAAGCTAAATTATACAGATCTTTGAGATTATCAATTTCTTCACAAGACTCTTTAAAGGAACTTAGAATTTCTTCAAAAATTTTTTTTTCTTTTACTATTTTTTTAGCTTTATCTTGATCTTTCCAAAAATTATCAGCTAATAAAATTTGTTCTAATTCTGCTATTCGTGAAGAAATTTTATTTTTTTCAAAGATACCCCCTAATATTATTTAGGGTTTTCTCAGCTATTTCTAGATTATTTTCAAAAGTTTGCATTAATAAAACTGCCTATATTTAATTAATTTATCATAACTACCAATCGAAATTAATTTGTTATTGTCTATATTGTTAATATCTTTGAATTTTAAAGCCTCTATAATTGTATTTTTTTCTCCTAAAGAAGATTTTGTGCCAGTGTCATAATTAATAGAAGTTAAATATATACCTTCAGGTATATCAAACTCTTTGAATTCTTCTTTAAATATAGCATTTTTAACAAAATCTTTAAAAATGGGTAGTGCCGCTTTAGAACCTGTTTCATATTTACCTAATGATTGAGGGCTATCAAAACCAACGTATACTCCTATTACTAAATCTGAAGTAAAGCCAATAAACCAAGCATCATAATTATTATTTGTAGTTCCAGTTTTTCCCGCTATTGGAACTTTCATGTCTCTTAATTTTTTTGCAGTCCCCCTTTTAACAGCTCCTTCCAGGATAGATGTAATTTGATAAGCTGTTTCTTTGCTTAATATTCTCTCATTATTATATCTAATAATTGGATAATCTGTTGACTCACTTAAAAATTTATCACACCCAACACATTCTTTATTTTTTAATTTAAAGATTGTCTTACCTCTTCTGTCTTGAATTCTGCTTATTAAATTTGTTTCAATTTTATTTCCCCCATTTACAAATGAACCGTAAGCAGATGTAAGTTTGATTAAAGTAGTCTCAGCTGATCCAAGAGTGACAGATAAAAGTTCAGGAATTTCATCATAAATTTCTAATTTGTTTGACAATTCAAGTATCTTCTTTAAACCTAATGACTTTGCAATTCTTACTGTCATCAAATTTCTAGAATATTCAATTCCTTTTCTTAGTGTAGTTGGTCCATAAAATTTTTTTCCATAATTTTCGGGTTTCCAATTTTTAAGTCCCACACCTTGCGCCTCTACAAATGGCGCATCTAGAACTATTGAGTTAGGTGAAAATCCATTTTCTAGAGCAGCGGCATAAACTATTGGTTTGAAAGCTGAACCTGGTTGTCTCTTAGCTTGTGTTACTCTATTAAATTCACTTGACTTAAAATTAAAACCTCCAACCAAAGCTTTAACATTTCCAGAAAATGGATCAATAACAACTATTCCTCCATTAACTTTAGGATATTGTTTTAAATCCCATAAATTTTTTTCTTTTTTTACTAGAATAATATCTCCAATTTTAAAAACATTATTTATAGTTTTTTTTTTTGGAATAGCCCATTTAAGTTTTCTGGTCTGAATACTGCCCTTTTGATCTTCAAAAGTTTTAAAAAAAATACCGCCTTCTTGAATTTCTATGATTTCTGCTTTTTTCCAATTTAAAGTTGGATCAATTTTAAATTTATCTACTATATCTTTCCAATTGGCATCTTTATTTTTATTAGTAATAACACCTCTCCAACCATGTCTTCTATCGTAAGACTCTATTCCTTTTCTTAAGGATTTAATTGCTTGTATCTGATAATCTATGTTTAAAGGGGTTCTTATTGACAGTCCTTCAGAATATAGAGTTTTAAAACCATACTCATTTTTAATGGATCTTCTTACTTCTTCGGTATAGGAATTTGCTTCATTAACAATTTCTATCTTCCGTCTTTTAAGTTTTATTGGTGAATTCTTATATTTTTTAAATTCTTTTTTACTTATATAATTATTATTTTTAAGATTTTGTAAAACTAAATCTCTCCTAAATTTTGCTAATTCACTAAATTTGAATGGATCGTATTTACTTGGAGCTTTGGGTAATGCTGCTAATAAGGCGGCCTCAGAATAATCTAAATCTTTTACAGACTTGTCAAAATATTCTAAACTTGCTGCAGCTATACCATAAGTGCCTTGGCCTAAATAAATTTGATTTAAATACAATTCTAAAATTCTTTCTTTAGAATAAGCTCTTTCAATTCTAAAAGCTAAAATAGCTTCTTTAAACTTTCTCTTTAAAGAAACTTCGTTGGTTAACAAAAAGTTTTTTGCAACCTGCTGAGTAATTGTAGACGCTCCTACCAACCTTTTATTTTTTGATATGTTTTTTAAATTTTTGATAATTGCTCTTATAATCCCTTTTGCGTCTACCCCTGGATGATTAAAGAAATTTTTGTCTTCTGCAGATAAAAATGAATTAATCACTTTCTTTGGAACAGACTCATAAGGAATAAATAATCTTTTCTCTATCGCGTATTCTGCAATTAATTTTCCATCTTGAGAATATACTCTGCTTGAAATCGGAGGTTGATATTTCGATAATTTCTTATAATCAGGTAATCCTATCGAAAAATACCAAAAAGTGGAGAAAACAAAAAAAATACATATTAGAATAAATGTAATTATAAATTTTAACGAGAAATTTAAAAATTTAAACATTTGATTAAGCATATTCATTAAATTTGGCTATCTTTGGGCATTAAATATTTATTATGTATGCAATTTATTAAAAAATGTATATTATTAAAATATGTCAAAAAACAAAATTTTACAATTTAACTCTTTAAAAGGAATTCAACCAAGATGGAAAAAAATTTATATATTGATGCTTCGCATCCAAATGAAACTCGTATTGTTCTTAAATCTGACACTTCGATTGAGGAGTATGAATTTGAAGACAAGAATAAATTAAATTTTAAAAACAATATTTACTTAGGTACAATCAGTAGAGTTGAGCCTTCGTTGCAAGCTGCATTTGTTAATTACGGCAGAATTAGACATGGTTTCCTAGCTTTTAACGACATTCAATCAGATTATTATCAAATACCTTCTGAAGACAAAGAGAGAATTAAAGATGCAGAAGAAAAAATAAGAGAAAACCTTAAAAACAAAACTCTTGAAGAGGTTAGTAATGATAAACAAGTTTTGAGTCAAGATGAAAAAACAACAGAAAACGGCGAAGAAAAAAATCAAGTTAAAACTGATGAAGAGTCAAAAAAAGAATACAGAGAAGAATTAAAATCTTCTTACGGATTAAAACGATATAAAATTCAAGAAGTGATTAAACCTGGGCAGGTAATTTTAATTCAAGTTATGAAAGAAGAAAGAGGGCAAAAAGGTGCTGCACTAACAACTTTTATTTCTTTAGCAGGTAAATACATGGTGTTAATGCCAAACACTCCGAAAGGAGGTGGTATATCTAGAAAGATATTTAATTCTACGGACAGACAAAAAATAAGAGCTATACTTAATCAAATCGAGATACCAAAAACAATGGGAGTTATAGTCAGAACTGCTGGAGCAAATAAAACAAAAAATGAAATCGAAAAAGATTTTCAAAATACTCTTAAAACCTGGGAAGAGATTAGAAATAAAGCGTTAAATTCAAACGCTCCCTCACTAGTATATGAAGAGGGAGATATTATTAAAAGAACACTAAGAGACACGTATGATAATTACACAAAAAATATTTATATTGATGGTAACGATGCATATCAAAAGGCAAAAAAATTTATGAAAGAATTAATGCCTAAAAATGTGAAGAATGTAAAAAAATACCGTGGAAAAATTCCTTTATTTCATGAAGCTAATATTGAAAAGGAACTTAATAATATATTTGAACCTACTGTAAAATTAAAATCGGGAGGATACTTGGTCATCAATCCAACAGAGGCTTTGGTGTCCATAGACATTAACTCTGGTCAATCTACAAAACAAATTAATATTGAAAAAACAGCACTTAATACAAATTTAGAAGCTGCTGAAGAAATTGCAAGACAGATAAAACTCAGAGACCTGTCAGGACTTATTGTAATAGATTTTATAGATATGATGAACTTTTATAATAGAAGAACAGTGGAAAAAAAGATGAGAGAAAGTATTAGAAAAGATAGAGCAAGAATCCAAGTGGGAAAGATAAGTAATTTTGGTTTGTTAGAGATGACAAGACAAAGATTAAGACAGGCGTCAATAAATTGGGAAACTGTTCTATCCTTAGAGTCGTTTTCTCAAAAAATAATTAAAAAGATTGAACTTCTAGCTTTTACAAACAAGGTAAAAATAATTAAAGCTTTTATCCCTGAAAAAGTTAAACTTTATATAGAAGGAACATTAAGTAAAGAAATTGATTATTTTCAAAAAAAATTCTTATTTAAGATAAATTTTTTGTCAGACTCAAAACTAATTATCCCAGAATATAAGATTGAACTCCTAAACAAATCAAAGAAAATAATAGATGTTTTTGAAAATGTTAATAAGATAAATGCAACTCTTAAAAAAAACAATAATAATGAATTAAAAAAAACTAGCTCAAATGAAATTAAAACTAATTTAAAAAAATCAAAAAAAATTAAAGTTACAAAGAAGAAAAAAAAATTAAGAACATTGTGGGTAAGAAGAAAAAAAAGTGTTTAAATTAATCCATCATTTGAAGTGCTAGGTATAGCAAAGTAATTTTTTTTCATTCTTCCAGCTAAAAAAGCGTTTCTTCCAGATACCACAGCATTTTTGAATGCCTTTGCCATAATTAATGGATTTTTTGATTTTGCAATAGCACTATTTACTAAAACCCCATCACAACCCATTTCCATAGCTATAGTAGCATCTGAAGCAGTGCCAATTCCTGCGTCGACAATAACTGGAACTTTTGATTGTTTAATTATTAAAGATATATTTATTTTGTTTTTAATTCCTAATCCTGAGCCAATTGGCGAAGCTAATGGCATAATTGCAGATGCTCCGCAATCCTCCAATTTTTTTGCTAACAATGGATCATCTGTACAGTAAACCATGACTTTAAATCCCTCTTTAACTAGAACTTTCGTAGATTTAATCGTCTCTATCATATTTGGATATAAAGTTTTTTTATCTCCTAAAACTTCGAGTTTAACTAATTTCCATCCACCCATTTCTCTTGCAAGTCTTAAAGTTCTAAGTGCTTCATTAGATGAAAAACACCCTGCCGTATTAGGTAAAAAAATTATTTTTTTTGGATTTAGATAATCTGTCAACATAGGTTTTCTTTTGTCTGTAATATTTACCCGCCTAACAGCTACAGTTACCATATCCGCACCTGACTCCTTGACGGCTAAGGCTGTTTCTTTGAAATTTTTATATTTGCCAGTTCCAACGATCAGTCTTGATTTAAGTTTTATTTTTTCAATTTTAAATATATCTTTTTTCATTAACCTCCACCTATAAAATGAACAATTTCTATTTTATCTTTATTTTTTAAAAGTTTTTTTTTAAAAATCATTTTTGGTATAATGGTTCCGTTATATTCAATTGCTATTTTTGTATTATTTAGCTTCAATTTTTTTAACAAGCTATAAATAGTTTCTTTAGGTTTGATAGTTATTTTTTTTCCATTTAATTGTATTTTTGCCATAATTGAGTTAATTAAGTACTCTATAAATTCTAAGATGAATAAAATTATAATTCTTAATGGTCCAAACCTCAACCTTTTAGGTGAAAGAGAAAAAGAAAAATACGGTAATATTTCACTGAAAGTTATAGAAAAAAATTGTGAGGAATTTGCTAAAAAAAATGACATTTTATTAAGCTTCTTTCAATCAAACATTGAGGGAGAATTGGTTGAAGAAATTCAAAAATCAAGAAATAAGCAGAGTGGTTTAATTATAAATGCCGGAGGTTACACACACACCTCGGTCGCTATACATGATGCATTAAAAATACTTAAAATACCTATTATTGAATTGCATATTACTAACATTTATAATAGAGAAGAGTTTAGACAAAAATCACTAATTAGTAATCTGGCTACTAGTGTTCTATGTGGTTTTGGAACTGAAGGTTATATCATGGCGTTACAAGCAATGAAATCATTTTTGAAAAATGAAAATAGATAAAAAACTAATTAAAGAATTGGTAGATCATTTAAGTGAGTTCAATTTAACTGAACTTGAATATCAAGAAGGTCAAACCAAAATTAAAGTATCAAAAGCATCAAAAGGAATTGAACAAATTAAATCTGCTTCGGTTGTTTCTCCTAATAAAGCTGTTTTAAACAAATCAGATGATGGAGATGAAATTAGAGTTAAATCTCCAATTATTGGAACTGCGTACTTGGCTCCAGAACCTGGTGGTAAAAAATTTGTTGAAATTGGAGATAAAATAAAAAAAGGGCAGACTGTTATGATAGTAGAAGCGATGAAAACTATGAATCATGTTCCATCAACTAGTGACGGTACAGTTAAAAAAATTTTAGTAAATGATGGTCAACCAGTTGAGTTTGGTCAATCTTTAATTCTTCTAAAATAAAACATAATGTTTAAAAAAGTTTTAATAGCTAATAGAGGGGAGATTGCTGTTAGAATTATACGAGCTTGTAAAGAATGGGGTATAGGGACAGTGGCTGTTCATTCTGATGTCGACTCTGACTCAATGCATGTTAGACTAGCTGACGAGAGTGTTTGCATCGGATCTCATCAACCTCAAAACAGTTATTTAAATGTTTCTTCAATCATGTCAGCTGTAGACTTAACTGGTGCAGAAGCAATACATCCTGGCTATGGTTTCTTATCTGAAAATGCTAAATTCGCAGAAATAGTAAACAAACATGGAATTAAATTCATTGGACCAAAAGCAGATCTTATTTCCAAAATGGGAGACAAAATCCAAGCTAAAAAAATTGCAAAAAAATATGGTTTACCAGTAATTGAAGGATCTGAGGGAGGGGTAAAGTCAATTTCCGAGGCCAAATCTATTTGTAAAGAGATTGGTTATCCAGTCTTAATTAAAGCTGCGGGAGGAGGTGGAGGAAAAGGAATGAAAATTGTCGAAGAAGAAAAGAAATTAGAAAATTTATTTTTATTAGCTAAGAGTGAAGCTAAAAAATATTTTGGAAATGACGAACTTTACATTGAAAAATACTTTAAGCATCCAAGACATATCGAAGTTCAAATTATGTCTGGAAAAAGCAAAACAATTCACTTAGGTGAAAGAGATTGCTCTGTTCAAAGACGCCACCAAAAATTAATAGAAGAAACTCCAAGCCCTGTACTTACTGAAAAACAAAGAAAAGATCTTTTAGACAAAACAGTCAAAATGGTTGAGCAAATTGGTTATGAAGGTGCTGGGACTGTAGAATTTATTTTTGAAAACGGGAAATTTTATTTCTTAGAAATGAATACTAGGGTTCAAGTTGAACATCCTGTTACAGAAGTTCAAACTGGAATTGATATTGTAAAGGAACAACTCTGGATAGCTTTTACCGGAGAAACAGCATTAAAACAAAGTGATATAGACCCGAGGGGACATTCGATTGAGTGTAGGATTAATGCAGAAAATCCAGCTCTAGATTTTCAACCAAGTCCAGGAGTAATTAGTGTGTGTCATCAACCATCTGGCTTTAGAACACGTGTAGATGGTTCAATATTTCAAGGATGTAAGATTACTCCTTACTACGATAGTTTAATAGCCAAAGTTATTTGCAAAGGAAGAAATAGAACCGAGGCGATACAAAGAACATTAAGATCCTTAGACGAATTTGTGTTAGAGGGAATTACAACAACTATTGATCTACATAAAAAAATTTTAAATCATGAAAAATTTATTAAATCTAATTTCGATACCAATTGGTTAGGTATTGAAAAATTTTATTAAACTTTTTTACAACTTACTAATTGAAGATCATAAATAGCATGATCGAAAGGAGTTAAAGTTGGGTCTGAAGAAAAAGTCCACCCATTGAAAATAAAAACTTTTTCATTTTCATTTTTAGTTGAGTCTTTTACCTGAAGATACGCTACATTGTTTGAAGAACTTTTGGAATTTATTTTACCACATTTTAAAACTTTAATTTCAAGGGGACCAAATCTTTTTAATTCACCAAGATTTAAATTAATCTCTGTAGTTTTGGCAGTAATTTTATCTAACCCTATCAATTTTACAAATGAAGAATTATTCTCTTTTATTGTTTTTTTATTTAAAGAAATATTATTTGGAGTGCTTTCTTTTATATTTTTTTCTTCTAACTCAAAACTGGGTTCCAAATTTTCTAAATTAATGAGGGGTGTAGAAATAATTTTGTCTTCAGCTCCCAAATTAATGATAGAAATTACGAAAAGAGTTATCGTTAACAAAAAAAATTTATTTCCAAATTTCATATTTTTTTAATTTTATATTTTTTTTCAATTTAATTGGTTGATGTTTTTCATTAGTACCAGTTTTATTTTCTAAGTGACCCTTCTGCCAGGAATATTTTTTATCAATATTTTTATCTGGAATTGAGTCAATTGTATGATGAATCCATAAAAACCAATCTGACGTAATTTTTGTAGACTCTATTTGACCAGCATATATTACCCATCTTTCATCTTTATTATTTTTATAATATTTATTACCAAATTCATCCTTTCCAACTAATTTTCCAAAAAAAAGCGTTTTTAGAAAAGTTCCGAATGTCTGTCTGTTCCACCAGGTAAAAAATATTTTTAAATTCATTTTTAAGTTTCTATAAATCCACACACCTAATAAGTGTATAATTATTTATATCAGACACTCATCATATTTGCTATATATCAATCTTTACGGATTCCTTTTAAATGAAAAAATTTATTGTAGAAACTTATTATACTTGCACATTTAAAACTGTGCACACCTTAGACAGTCTGAATGATCAAGAATTATCAAAAATTGATGCTAGAACTGACGGAGATGTTGAAGTTATTGACGTAAAACTAAATAATCGTAAAACAAAAAAAATAGGTGACAAGAAAAAATCATTAGAAAAATCAAAAGAAATTGAAGACTCTTTGCCATCATCACTTTCCAAACAAATTACTACAAATAATAAACCCACAACTGAAGATTTTAAAAACCCAATTAAAGTAAAAAATAATTCAAGGTTTAAAATGCCCGACCGTAGAAAAGGTTATATACAAAAAGCACAAATTGGTGATCATAAGGTCTACTTACATACTGGCGAATATGATGATGGAAAAATTGGTGAAATTTTTATTGATACAAACAAAGAAGGTGAATTGGTGAAAGCGATGATGAATAATTTTGCTATAGCGATATCGCTTGGTTTGCAGTACGGAGTTCCTCTAGATGAATATGTTGACGCATTTATTGATACTAAATTTGAACCATCTGGAAATGTTTTGGGTAATGATAGAATTTTAAGTGCTTCCTCTATTTTGGATTACGTGTTCAGAGAACTGGCTATTTCTTATTTAGGAAAAGAAGAACTGGCTCACACACCTTCAATTGCTAGCACAAAAGACATAAGTAGTGAAACTACAGACGACAAATTTTTGAAAATTGTAAAAAATATAACCTCAAAAGGTTTTGTAAGAAGCAATTACGAAGAAAAGTTAGTTGACCTCTCGGATGTTAGAATTAATTTAAAATCTAAAAACTAATCTTTTTTTGTGATAATTTTTATACCAAGTTCTTTAAGTTGATTATCTTCAACTTTAGAAGGCGCCTTCATCATCAAATCCTGAGCATTTTGATTCATTGGAAAAAGAGTAACTTCTCTGATGTTTTTTTCATTTGCAAGTAACATTATTATTCTATCCAAACCCGGAGCTATTCCACCGTGAGGGGGAGCTCCATAACTTAAAGCATTAAGCATTCCGCTAAATTTTTCCTCAACTTGTTTTTTGTCGTACCCTGCAACAGAAAAAAGCTTATACATTAAATTAGGTAAGTGATTTCTAATAGCTCCAGACGATAATTCGATTCCATTACAAACTATATCATATTGAAAAGCTTTGATGTCTAATGGTTTTTCGAAATCTATTTTATCTATATCTCCCTGAGGCATGGAGAAAGGATTGTGGCTAAATTTAACTTTTTTAGTTTGTTCGTCCAGCTCATACATTGGGTAATCAACAATCCAGCAGAATGCAAATTCATTATCATTTATAATTTTTAACTCACTGGCTATTTTATTTCTAGCAACTGACAAAATTTTCAACACATCTTGTATTTTTCCACAAGATAAAAATATGCTATCTCCTTCTTCTGCATTACAAATTTTCATTATTTCTTTTAGTGATTCCTCGCTAAAAAATTTGCCTATTGGGCCTTTTCCAGTAATTGTTTTAACCTTCTCAATTGTAAAATAAGCAAGGCCTGATGAACCTTGTTCCTTTGCCCACTTATCAATATTATCAAAAAAACTTCTGGGTTTATTTTTTGTATTTTTTGTTACTATACATCTCACTTTTGAGCCTGAGCTTACCAACTTTTTGAAAATATCAAATTTTACATCTTCTCTTTTAAAAATTTCTGTTATGTCGTAAATTAAAAGAGGATTTCTTAAATCAGGTTTGTCAGTCCCATATTTCAATAAAGTTTCTTTAAAAGTAATTTTTGGAAATTTCTCATGTAAAATTTTTTTGCTAGAAAATTTCTTAAATAAATTTACCATTAATTTTTCTACAACTCTAAAAATATCCTCCTGTTCTACAAAAGACATTTCGATATCCAATTGATAAAATTCACCAGGACTTCTGTCAGCTCTAGCATCTTCATCTCTAAAACAAGGAGCAATTTGAAAATATTTATCAAAACCAGATACCATTATTAATTGTTTAAATTGTTGAGGCGCTTGAGGTAAAGCGTAAAATTTTCCTGGATTTAATCTGCTTGGTACCAAAAAATCTCTTGCTCCTTCTGGGCTAGACGAAGTTAAAATTGGAGTTTGATATTCAAGGAATCCCAATTTTAACATTTCAGATCTTATAAATGAGATAATTTTAGATCTTAATATAATATTTTTATGCATTTCGTCTCTTCTCAAATCTAAAAATCTATATTTAAGTCTTATATCTTCAGGATATTCTTGTTCTCCAAAAACTGGCATGGGCAATTCTTTTGCATCAGATAAAATCTCAATAGTATCAATGATTACTTCTACTTTGCCTGATGCTAATTCTAAATTTTCTGTATCTTTGCTTCTCTTTACAACTTTTCCACTTACTGTCAAAACTGACTCAGGTTTGATTTTTTCTAAAGTTTTAAAAAATTTATTATTATTTTCAATAACACATTGGGTTAAACCATAATGATCTCTTAGATCAATAAAAAGAAGATTTCCATGATCTCTTTTTCTATGTAACCATCCAGATAACGAGACTTTTTTTTCAACATCAGTTTCGTTTAATTCTGAACAATTATGAGTTCTATATTTATTCATTTAATAGTATTTTTTTTATTAAATTAATATTTATTGATTTGCCAGAAGATAAAGACAATTCGTCAATTTCCTTTATAAATTTAGACACTTTTTCGTAAGAACGATCAATATTTTTGATAATATATTCAGATACCTTTGGGTCTACTCTGATTTGTTTATCCGAGAAATGTTTAGAAATAATAACTCTTAGTAAATCATCTGTTGGGGACTCTATACCTAAGCTAACAAAACTTTGCGCTCTTGATTTTAAATCAACAAGGTTAAAATTCATTTTTTTCATAGGAAAAAGTGAATTAATCACTAAAAAACAATCAAGTTGTTTTAAATGATTCAAAATAGAATAAAGTATTTTTTCATTTATATCTTTTTGATAATTGTCAATTATTAAACATTCTATTTTATCGACGTTTAGAAAAGTTTCATTGCTAATATCTTTTGCATTAATCATTTTAGTAAAATTAACTTTTTTTTGTATTATACTTGATAAATGAGTTTTTCCACATCCTGCAGGTCCATGGATATTAATCCATTTGCCTGGCCAATTTGGCCAACTTTCAATTAACTTATAAGCAGAAAAATTATTGCTGGAAATGTAATAATCTTGTTCATAATACTTCGTTTTAAAAGGAAATTTAAATGTTAATTGATCCATTAATTTAAATTAATTTGCCATTCTCCATCAGCTTTTTTTAATTTAATTTTTTGAGTATTAAGTTTACTCATAATTTTACTTATTTTTCCGTGATATTTAATTTTTATTAAAACATAATCTTTGTTTAATTTTTGTATAAAATAATTCTCTACTAAATCTATATTTATTAACCTTTTTTCAAATTCAAATAAATTGTTATTTTTTTCTAATCTTAATTTAACGTTTAAAAAAGATGGTGTTCTTACATCAATTAAGTTTTGAGATTTTATCATATCTTTTAATGTATTTTTTATTTCATTAATAATATGATTATAAAATATTTCTTTTTTTTTCCCTTCTCTTTTTACAAGAAGATTTTTGTTCAATTTTTTTCCTGATATAATTGAATTAAGAAAAACCTTCGCTGTATCACCATCAAGTTGAATAATAGCAAATACTTTGTTTTCATTTTCATACTCTTTAAAAAAATTGACAAGATCCAACTTTAAAATATTCTCTTTATTCATTTCAATTTGTCTTATGTTTTCTAAAGTTTCTACAGGTAAAACATATTGTATCGCTCCCTCTGACTCATTTTTATTCCAATTATCATAAAAATAATTTTTAGTATAAAAGAAAAATTGTTTATTATTTTCCAATAAAGGAAAAAGCATAACTTCAACATCCAGTACATCAGAGTACAAAATATTATTTTCATAAAAGAAATTATGTATTTTTTCTTTATCAAAATAAATATTCACATTAAAATTTTGATTATCTTCTTTAAAATTTGGGCTTATTATTTGATAATGAGAAATTAATTTCTTTATTTGATCTAAATTTGTGGTTGAAATTTTTTTAAAATCTTCTTTTAATAACAACCTATCAGTTAATTCGTTAAACCCTTTTTTAAAGGCTCTATTAACTAAATTTTCTTTATTTTTAATTTTTTTACTTCCTATCTCAATATTATTAACACTAAATAAGTTTGAATTTGATAAAACATTTCCAGTTTTAAATAAAACAATTATTATACAAAATATATATATAAGATTTTTCATAACTAGCTAATTATCATTTTTATTGATGAAAAAAATACAAAATAGTTACAAAAAAAGCGGTGTAAACGTTTCTGTGGCAAATAAATTTGTTAGTCACATAGCTAAATTATCAAAAAAAAATGTCAAAAAAACTGCAAATTCTTTTGATAAAGATAATATTGGTGCTTTTGGATCTGCTTTTGACTTAAGTAACATAAAAATAAAAGATCCTGTAATTGTTTCTTGTACAGATGGAGTAGGTACAAAAATTGATCTAGCAAATAGATTTAACAAATTTGATACAATCGGAATTGATTTAGTAGCGATGTGTGTAAATGATTTAATAGTGCAAGGCGCGAAACCATTATTTTTTTTAGATTATATTGCAGTTGGAAAACTAAAATTAAAAAAAATAAAACAAATTTTAAAAGGAATATTAAAAGGATGTAAAACAGCGGGTTGCAATTTAATAGGTGGTGAGACAGCAGAAATGCCTGGTATTTATTCTAAGGATAAATTTGATTTAGCTGGATTCAGTGTAGGCCTTGTATCCAAAAAAAAAATTTTAAATAAGAAAAATGTTAAAAAAGATAATTTAATTTTGGCTATTCCTTCTAATGGTATTCACTCTAATGGATACTCATTAGTTAGAACAATATTGAAAAAAAAAAAAATCTCTCAAAAAATTAAAAAAGAGTTACTAAGACCAACAAAAATATATACGAATGAAATATTAAAACTTACTAATAAAAATTTAATAAATTCTTCTGCTCATATAACTGGAGGGGGAATAATCGAAAATATAGTAAGATCAATTCCTAATAATTTATCAATAAATATAGACCTATCAAAGATTAAAACAAAAAAAATATTTAGATGGTTAAAATCAAATAATGTATCAGATCTTGAAATGCTGAAAACTTTTAATTGTGGAGTTGGATTTTGTATAATAGTAGATAAAAAAAATATCAATAAAATTAAAAAATATTTTAATAAAGACTACATGCCTTACGAAATTGGTTATATATCTCAAAATATCAAAAAATTAAATCTTTTCAATTCTATAAAATGGTAAAAAAAAATGCTTGTGTTTTTATTTCAGGTAATGGATCAAATTTAAGATCTTTAATCAATCATTCAAGAAATCAAACTTTTCCGATTAATATTAGTCTTGTTGTTTGTAATAAGATAAATGCTAAAGGAATTTTTTACGCTAAAAAATATTCTATTCCGTATTTAATTATTAATACGAAAAAAAGAAATTTTGAAAACATAGTTCTTCAAAAACTAAAAAGATACAAAATCTCTTTGATTTGTCTTGCTGGATATATGAAAATTATTTCAAAAAACTTTTTAAAAAGTTTTGGAAAAAAAATAATTAATGTACATCCCTCTTTGCTACCAAAGTTTAAGGGATTAAATACTTTTGAAAGAGTGTTAAAAGATAAAGAGAAAAAAACAGGATGTACCATTCACTATGTTAATGAAAAATTAGATAATGGTAAAAATATTATTCAGAAAAGTTTTTTTATTAGTAAAGAAGATAATGTAAAGTTTTTAAAAAAAAAAACTCAAAGTTTAGAACACAAAGCATTTTCAGAAGCTATAATAAAAATTTATAGATATACCTAACTTTTAAAGAAAAAATTAATTTCTTTTTTTGCGTTATCTATTGAGTCAGATCCGTGAACAGAATTTTTATCGATTGATATTCCATATAGTTTTCTTATTGTATTTTCTTCTGCATTTTTTGGGTTTGTGGCACCCATTAATTTTCTATTGTGAACCACGGCATTTTCGCCCTCTAAAATCATTACTACTATTGGACCAGAGGATAAATAAGTACATAAATCATTGTAAAAAGGCTTAGATTGGTGGACTTTGTAAAATTCAGCCGCTTCATCTTTTGTAATATGAATTTTTTTATCTTCTTTAATTGTTAGATTATTTTTTGTAAATATTGATTTAATTTTCTCTATCAAATTTCTTTCTACCGCATCAGGTTTAATTATTGAAAGCGTTTGTTCTATATTACTCATAATTTTCTTCTATTAATTGGTTTAACAATCTTACTCCAAACCCAGTTGCTCCCCCCGAATTTAAAGCACCACCGTATTTCGAAAAAGCCATACCAGCAATATCAAGATGCGCCCAAGGAGTTTTGTTTAAAATAAATCTTTGTAAAAATTGAGCAGCCGTTGTTGATCCTGCACCGCCAACATAGTTTATATTTTGAACATCGGCATTTTTAGAATTCATAAGCTTATCATAATTTTTATGAAGAGGCATTCTCCACAGTTTCTCTTCGACATTTTCACCAGCGGTTAAGATTTGTTTAGATAACATGTCATCGTTTGAAAAAAGTCCAGCGTATTCTGATCCTAAACAAACTATTATAGCGCCTGTTAAAGTAGCTAAATCAACAATAAATTTTGGTTTAAATTTTCTTTCTGTAAAAGTCAATGCATCAGCTAAAACAAGTCGACCTTCAGCATCTGTATTTAAAACTTCTATAGTTTTACCGCTATAAGATTTAACAATATCTCCAGGTCTTTGAGCGACACCACTCACCATATTTTCTACAAGTCCTACGACGCCAACAGCATTTATTTTTGCTTTTCTTAACGCCAAACTTTTCATTAAACCAACTACTGCGGCAGAGCCTGCCATATCATAAGTCATATCTTCCATAAATCTTGCTGGTTTTAATGAATAACCACCGGTGTCAAAAGTAACTCCTTTTCCAACAAATGCTAAAGGTTTAGAATTATTCTTTGCTCCATTCCATTCCATAGTTACAAGATACGATCCTCGAATACTTCCCATCCCTACTCCTAGCAAAGCATTCATACCAAGTTTTTTTAGTTTTTTTTCATCATATATATTAACTTTTAATCCATCTTTTTTTAAAGAATATAATCTTTTAGCATATTCATCTGGATGAAGAATATTTCCTGGCTCTGAAACTAAATCTCTTGCATAAAAAGTTCCTTCTTCTAAAGCTTTAAATTTTAATTGGTTTTGAGCTGAGGTTTTATTTTTATTTCCTATTATATTGATAGAAATAAGTCTTGTTTTTTTTTTTGTTTTATATTTATCAAACTTATAAGACTTTAATTTTAGTCCATGGAGAAAGTGACCTAGAAAGTTATCATGTTTACTATTTATGCTATCAGAGTTGATAAAGTATTCACTATTTTTTCCGTAATTAATCCGCCCGTAAAATTCTGCGCCTAAACTTTCTACGTCTGAGATCTTTGAATTGTTTTTAATTGATATTAAAACTATCTTTTTTTTCGAGCTGACCTCAAAAACGAATAATTTTTTTTTTAAATCATTAGTTTTTAATAAATCATTTATGTAAGAAAACTCAGAATTAGAAAGATACTTTTTAAGACCATTTAGGTCAAATTTATCGTTAGAAAATAACACCAGGTTAGCCGAAGACTTACTGCTTATTTTGTTTAGATACTTAATTTTAATAGACATATATTTTTAAATAAATTCCAATAGAGTTGAATGGTATATATGTTCAAATATATCAGATTTCAATGGGAAATTGATCATTGTTAAACCATAGATTGAATTTTATCTAATGTTGCTTTATTTATATACATTAAATTGTAATGCTACAAAACAAAATTTATCAAAATTTTACTTTAGAAATAACTAAAACATTTTTAGTTATTCTATTCGGCTTAAGTGTTATTGCTTGGACTGTAAGAGCGGTTAATTTTTTAGATTTAATTGTTGAAAGTGGCTACTCTGTTGTAACTTATTTTCAATATTCTTTTTTAAATTTGTTTGGTATAATGACTAAGTTTATACCTTTGTCTTTT
Organism: uncultured Pelagibacteraceae bacterium; assembly: GCA_902517535.1. Lineage (GTDB taxonomy): Bacteria > Pseudomonadota > Alphaproteobacteria > Pelagibacterales > Pelagibacteraceae > Pelagilacustribacter. The sequence goes on from CABYCK010000005.1 coordinate 28,774, forward strand.
TTAGTAGCTTTAATTATTTTTATTTTAAAACAAATTCAAGAAAATGAGTTTATCATTTTATGGACCTCGGGTGTTAAAAAAATTAAAGTGATAAATCTTTTTTTTTTAATCTCTTGTTTTGTAGTATTTTTTTACATTATCTTCTCTTCCTTTGTAACTCCTTTGGCTTTAAATAAGTCACGACATTTATTGAATCAAGATGGTTTTAACTCTTTTTTACCGACTATTAGAATTCAACAATTTAGTGACTCATTTCAAGGTTTTACATTCTTAGTAGAAAAAAAAATTAAAAATGAAATTAAAAATGTTTTTATTCATGACAATTCTAATGTTTTAAAAAACTTAACATCGGGTGAATTAAAAAAAAAAACAACAACAATAATCGCTAAAGAAGGAATTGTAGATGAAAAAAAGATGATTCTTTTTAACGGCCAGATTTTATCTACAGAAAAAGATGACTTTAGTAGTAATGTAATTAAGTTTGAACAATTAAATATTGATTTAAAAAATTTACAAACTGATACTATTAAAGTTCCTAAATTACAAGAAACAGGTACAAAAGATCTTATAAAATGTATTACCAAAGTATCATCAGAGGAAATTATTAATTGTAAAAAAAATGCTCATAAGGAAATCGTGACAGTGCTTAACAGAAGAATTGTGCTTCCTTTTTATATTCCTATCATAGCTTTATTAAGTTCCTTTCTTCTTATAAAAGTTAATTCCAAAAAAAATTATCTTTTCAATAAATATACAATTTTTTCATTAAGCTTTTTAATTTTATTATATGCTGAACTAATAATTCGATTTACAGGAATTTCTAAAATTTTTGGTATTATATTTTTAATCACCCCTTTTTTCTTAGTGCCTATAATCTATCTTTTTTTAATAATAAAACTATCAAAGGAGTCATTGAGAGTTTAAAAAAAATGAACAAAATTTTATTCAATTATCTTTTATCTGGTTACTTTAAATCTATAGTAAAGGTAACATTAATTTTTTATTGTTTTGGTTTAATATTAAATTTATTTGAAGAAATCGAATTTTTCAAAAATTTGAATGTTAGCGTATTTTTACCAATATCATTAACAGCGTTATATATACCAAGCTTAATGATAAAATTATTACCGTTTATTATTTTTATATCGAGTTTGTGGTTTTTGTTAAACTTAAGAAACAGTAAAGATCTGCTTACATTAAAAGTTTATGGGTATTCAAATTTTAAAATTTTCTTTATATTGGCTTTTACTTCTTTTATTTTCGGTTGGATAATCTTATTTGCTTTAAATCCAGTAACATCTGCAATGGTGAAATTTTATGAGCAAAAAAAATCTGAATACTCCAAAGATATTGACCATTTAGTATCTATTAATAAAAACGGATTATGGATTAAAGAAAATACATTAGAGGGTCACAGATTTGTCTCTGCTGATGAAACAAGAAACTTTATTTTGAAAAATGTAACAATTTTAAATCTAGATAGTGAATTTAATTTGATAGATAAAATTTATTCTAAAACAGCAAATATTTCTAATAATAAATGGGAGCTTAAAAATGTTATAATAAATAAATTTGATAATGGAATATTGAAAGAAACAAAAAAAACAAATTTTTCAGTTATTTCCAAATATGACTACAAAAAAATTAATAATTTGTTTAAAAATTTTGACACAATGTCATTTTTAGACCTAATTTTAAATTACAAAGAACTCCAAAATCAGGGCTATAACAAGGCCTATTTAGATCAAAATTTGAATTCTATGTTATCTTTGCCATTTTTCTTATTTATAATGACAGCTTTGGCTTCAATATTAACCATGAATACTCTAAAAAAATCAAATAATTTTAAATTTATTTTGGTAGGTTTAATCTCTTGTGTAATAATTTACTACTTTAAAGATTTATCATTAGCTCTAGGTCAAACAAATAGGGTTTCATTATCTTTATCTGCTTGGATACCTGTTGTTACAATTGGTTTATTTAGCTCTATAGGGATTTTACAAATAAATGAAAAATAAATTTATTTTAATATTATTTTTTATAATACATCTTGATCCTTTGTGGGCTGAAAATCTAAATATTGAGTCATCTAGCATCTCAATAGAAAAAAAAAATAAACTTACGATTTTTAAAGACAATGTAATAGCTAAAGATAATAAAAATAATAAATTCTTAACTGATTATGCAGAATACTACAAAGATCTTAATTTGTTAATAAGTAAAGGTGATACTAATTTAACAACATCTGAGGGATTTGAAGTAATCGGAAGTAATATAACTTTTGATAATTTGAAAAATATAATCAAATCTTCTGACTCTGCTGTCATTATAGATAAAGAAAAAAATAAAATTTATCTAGAAAAATTTGAATATTCCACTGCAAATAAATTTTTTAAGTCAACTGGAAAAATAAAAGTTATAGATGTAAGAAATAATATTTATAATTTTTCACAGATTTACATTGACGAAAAAAAAAGAGAAATTATAGGTTCTGACATAAAAGCTTTTTTGAATGATAAGAATTTTAAAATAAATGATAAGAATAAACCAAGGGTATTTGCTAACACAGTAAGTATAAAAAATACAAATTCAGAATTCGATAAAAGTATTTTTACGTTATGTGATTATAGAGAAAATGATAAATGTCCCCCTTGGAGTGTTCAAGCGTCAAATATGAGACATGATAATAAAAAAAAAACTATTTATTATGATAATGCTCTTATTAAGGTTTATGATATACCAATTTTTTATTTTCCAAAACTTTCACATCCAGACCCAAGTGTAAATCGAAGATCTGGGTTTTTACCTCCTTCTTTTACAGATACAAAAAATCTAGGAGAGGGTATATCCATTCCATATTATTGGAATATAGGAAAAGATAGAGATTTAACTTTTACTAACAAACTATTTTTAGATGAGAACCCTCTTTTTTTAGGTGAATATAGACAAGCTTTTAAAAATACTAATTTAATTTTTGATTTTGGTTACTCAGAAGGATACAAAAATACAACGGATACCAAAAAGGCTGGGAGTAAAAGTCACTTCTTTTCTAAAATTATTAATAATTTTCAAGGAAAAAATAATTCTGATAATAATTTAAAATTAACTGTTCAAAAAGTTTCGGATAATAAACATCTTAAACTATATAGGATTGATACAAACTTAGTTAAATACGAAACAGATACTTTAGAAAACACTCTAGACTTTTCGCACAGCAATGAAGATCTTTTTTTAGGTTTTAGAGCGAGTGCATATGAAACTCTAAAAGATACATATAATGACAAATATGAGTATATTTTACCTGATGTTGTTTTCTCAAAAAATATTTTTAGTAGTGATAAACTTGGAATTGCAGATTTTCAATCTAACTTAAAAATTCATAATTACGATACTAATAAATTAGCCAAGTTTTTTATTAATGACATAAATTGGAAGGCAAAAAATTTCAATTTTGAATCAGGTTTAACTGGACAATTTTTAGGTAAAATAAAAAATGTTAACTATGAATCAATCAATATTTCAAATTATAAAGACAATACAACAAGTGAGCTTTTTGGTGCTTTGGGTTATCTAACTGAATTAGATTTAATTAAAGAAAATGACTTATCAAAACATACTTTAACCCCAAAAATTCTATTAAGATACGCACCCGGCCATATGCGTAATGAAACTAATAAACTTCGTCTGAAACACACCAATGTTTTCAGCTTAGACAGGTTAAATACAGCAAATAACTTTGAAAATGGATTAAGCTCTAGTATTGGGTTTGATTATTCTTTTAAAAATAATAAAAATGAATTTAATTTTTCAGGAGGACAAATAATAAATGAAAAAGAAAATCCTAACATGCCTTCTTCATCAAGTCTGGACGAAAAATTATCAGACTTTGTAGGACATTCTGAGTTTAAAATGAACGAAAAATTTACCTTAAATTATGATTTTTCATTAGACCACAATTATAGGAATATTAATTATAACGAAATTGGAACAAATATTGATCTCAATCCAGTAAAATTTGATTTCAGTTATTTGCAAGAAAAAAAACATATTGGAAATCAAGAATATTTTCAAGGAAATATAGAATTTAGAAAAGGGGAAAATGGAATATTCACTGCACAAACTAAAAGGAACTTAATTACTAACTCTGCGGAATTCTACAATTTAAGTTATGAATATATAAATGATTGTTTAAGAGCTGGAGTAGTTTATAGAAGAGAATTTTATGAAGACTCAGAATTAGAAGCAGAGAATTCTTTAATGTTTAGAATTACATTAACACCTTTTGGAAATATAAATTCACCATCATTTAGTCAATAATTATGTTAAATTTAATTTTTAGGATTACAATTATTTTCTTCTTTTTTCAAAATTCTAATGCAGTTATAAAAAATAAAGTTATTGCTAAAATAGATAATGAAATAATAAGTTCGTATGAATTGAAAAATAAAGTTAAAACAATCTTAATTTTGAGCAATCAGGAATTAAACCAGAAAAATATCGATAAAACAAAAAATTTAGCTTTAAAAACACTCATAAATTATAAATTAAAAAAAATAGAAGTAGAAAAATATAATATTTCCACTAACTCTGCAGCTGTTGCAAATCATTTAAATAATTTTTATCTTAAATTTAATACTGATTTAAAAGGATTTAAAAAAATTTTTGAGATTAACAATATTGATTATGATTATTATTTAAAAGAAATAGAAAATGAATTCGCATGGCAAAATTTAGTTTTTAAACTTTACGCTAACAAATTGGAAATTAATGATTCTGACATTGACCGTCAATTAAACGAGATTATAAAAAATCAAAAAAATGTAAATGAATATGAGTTAGCTGAAATAGAAATTTTGATAGAAAAAGATCTAGGCTCTGACCAACAAATTAAAGAAATAGAAAGCCAAATTGCAAAAATTGGATTTGAAAATACAGCAATAAAATTTAGCTCTTCTACATCTGCTTTAGAGGGTGGAAACATAGGTTGGATCAACTCAAATATAATTTCAAAAAGGATTTTAGATATAATTAATGAAATGAATATTGGAGATGTTTCAAGACCACTTATTCAAGCTAATTCTATTACTTTTTTTAAATTATTAAATAAAAAATCTGTTGAGATAGACGTTACAAATTTAGACAAAATAAGAGAAACAATAATTAACAATAATAAAAATGATATGCTTAATTTGTATTCAAATAGTCATTTGTCTAAAATAAAAAATAATGCTTATATAAATTTCAAATGACAAAAAATAAGATTGTTTTAATAGCTGGAGATCCTAATAGTATTAATTCTGAGATAATATACAAAACTTGGAAAAAAATTAACAATAATATAAAAAAAAAAATTTACTTGATTGTAAATTTCGAGTTGTTTCGTTTACAATTGAAAAAATTTAATTTCAAAATAAAATTAATTAAAGTAAAAAATTTTCATAATGACCAAAAGATTAATGGACTGAAAATTATTGATGTACCACTAAACTTTTCTAATCCATTTAAAGTCACTCATAAAAATTCTTCGGAATATATTAGAAAAAGTTTAAATTTAGGTCATAAACTTTCTAATGATAAAAAATTTAAAGGATTGATAAATTGCCCAATTAATAAAGGCCTTATTCATAAATCAAAAAAAACTGGTGTAACGGAGTATTTAGCCTCTAAATGTAAAATAAAAGATAGATCTGAACTAATGCTAATCTACAATAAAAAACTTTCAGTAGCGCCTGTTACTACTCATATTGATATAAAAAAAGTTTCAAAAAAGATTACTTCAAAATTAATCATTAAAAAAATGCTTACTTTAAATACTCAATTTAAAAAATTATTTAAAAAAAAACCAAAAATTTGTCTTCTTGGTTTAAACCCTCATAATAGTGAATTATTAGATGGTTCAGAAGAGGTTAAAAAAATTAAGCCATCAGTATTATTTCTTAAAAAAAAAAGACTTGTCATAGAGGGGCCTTTTGCAGCAGACAGTATTTTTATAGATAATTATAAAAATTATGACGTTGTTGTAGGAATGTATCACGATCAAGTATTAGCTCCATTTAAATCTATGTTTAAATATGACGCAATTAATTTAACTCTGGGTTTAGACTATATACGTGTTTCACCAGACCATGGAACAGCTACTAATATAATTGGTAAAAATAAATCTAATTATACAAGTTTATTACAATGTATTAAATTTATAAATAATTTGAAATAATGCAATTTGCAAAAAAGTCACTAGGTCAAAATTTTTTAACAGATCAAAATATTTTAAAAAAAATCATAAGCTTAAAAGATATCGCTAATAGGGAAATATTAGAAATTGGTCCAGGAAAAGGTGCTTTAACAAAATATATCTTAAGTCAAAAACCAAAATCTTTAATTGTTATTGAAAAAGACAATTTATTTGCGAAAGAATTAGTATTTAAATTCAAAAAAGAAAAAAATATAAAAGTTTTTAATAAGGATGTGCTAAAATTTAATTTTGATAAGATAATAAAAAAAAACACTATAATATTTGGAAATCTTCCTTACAATATTTCCTCTCAAATTTTGATAAAATTAATTAAAAGCCAAGTTTGGCCACCAAAATTTACAGATTTAATTTTGATGTTTCAAAAGGAAATGGCACAAAGAATAATTGGAAAATTTGGAACTAAAGACTATGGAAGACTATCTATTTTAAGTAACTACAGGCTCAAGTATAAAGAAAAATTTAATGTTTCTCCAAATTGTTTTTTTCCAAAACCAAAAATAAACTCTACGGTTTTACACCTCCAACCTAAAAATAGAAAAAACGAAATTAGAAAAATAGAGAATTTGGAAAAAATTACAAGTATTTTTTTTTCTCAAAGAAGAAAAATGATAAAACAAAGTATTAAGAAGATTTTTAAAAAAAAAAGTTCAGATTTATTTTATAATTTAGATCTAAAATTGAGACCAGAAAATTTAACTCCTGACCAATATTATGATATTACTAAGAAGTATGAGTTAAATTAATTGAACTTTCTTTGTTAGATAAAATAATTCTTTCAATTTGTTTATAGCAATTCTCGAGATTATCATTTACAAGTACATAATCATAATCGCTCCAATGTTTAACATCTTCATCGAAAGATTTATATCTTTTTGTAACTTCTTCAGGAGTATCTTGATTTCTTTTAATTAAACGATTTTTTAATTCATCTTTATTAGGTGGCAATAAATAGATTTTAATCAATTTTAAATTAGTAAATTTTGACAGTTGTTTTGTTCCTTGCCAATCTATATCAAAAATTATATCGTTTTTTTTAATTAACTCATCAACATTTGTTTTTAGAGTTCCATAAAAATTATTAAAAATTTTTGCATATTCGTAAAATTTTCCTTCGTCTATAAGCTTCTTGAATTCATTGTTAGAAATAAAATGATAATCGACGCCATCGACTTCATTTGGCCTTGGTTTTCTAGTTGTATGAGATACTGAAATTTTAAAAGACTTATATTTTTCTTGAATTTTTTTTGTTATTGTTGTTTTTCCTGCTCCTGATGGAGATGATAATATAACCATGATATTATTTGTACCGTCACCCATCTAAGAATTAACTAATAACCTATTGGTTTGTCTTACTTTCTATAAATTTAATAGCATCGCCAACTGTCAATATTTTTTCAGCTTCGCTGTCTGATATCTCAGATCCAAATTCTTCCTCGAAAGCCATTACTAATTCGACAGTGTCCAAACTATCTGCTCCTAAATCATCAATAAAACTTGCTTCTTCGGTAACTTTTTCTTCTTCAATACCGAGGTGATCAGCGACTATCTTTTTAATTTTTGCTTTTATATCGTTTGACATTAGTTCCTTTTTTTATATTTATGATATTTTCTTATTAGATTATTAGATAGAATTGTCAAGCCATATACATTCCACCATTAACATGAATTGTTTCTCCATTAATATAATTTGCCATATCTGAAGCTAAAAATACTGCGCAATTGGAAACGTCATCACCTGTTCCTAAATCACCAGACGGTATCTTGCTTATTAGATTTTTTTTAAATTCTTCATTAATTTTATCGGTCATTTCTGTTTTAATAAAACCTGGAGATATACAATTAATATTAATATTTTTTTTTGCATATTCTATCGCTAGACTTTTTGAAAAAGCAACCATCCCTGACTTTGAAGCTGAATAATTTGCTTGACCAATATTTCCTGTGTGCCCAACGATAGAAGAAATATTTATAATTTTACCAAATTTATTTTTTAACATTTTTTTAATCGAATACTTACACATTAAAAAAGATGCAGTTAGATTTATGTCCAAAACTTTTTTCCAATTCTCCTCTGTTAGTCTTATCGACAAACTATCTAAAGTTATTCCCGCGTTATTTATTAATACATCAAGACCTCCCAGATCTTTTTCTACACTTTCAATAAATGATTCAATTTTATCATGTTCTTCTAATCTGAATTGTTTAATAGTAATATCACTAAATTCTTTTTTGAGATTATCTAATTTTTGTTGATTAGTTCCACTAGCACAAATCTTTGATCCATGTTCAGAAAATTTTTTCACTAAGCTAAAACCAATTCCTCCCGTCGCGCCAGTAATAAGTACTTTTTTATTTTTTAGATTCATGTAATTATTTTTTTAATATCATTTATTGAATTTATACTAAAGCAATTTATGTCTTTAAGTGTTCGTTTTACCATACCACTTAAAACTTTTCCTGGCCCTATTTCTATATAATCAGTAACTTTTTTTTCTGACATGTTAATAATGCTTTCTCTCCATCTTACAGTAGAACAAATCTGACTAATAAGTAATTTTTTGATAGTATTTGGATCATTTTCTGGTTTTGATGAAACGTTACTTACGATGTCGATATTAGGTTTTTTAAAAACTATTGAATTTATTTTTTCAGCCATGTGTTCAGCAGCGGGTTTCATTAAAGAACAATGAAATGGCGCGCTAACATTTAATGGAATAAATTTTTTTTTATTTTCTTTTAATCTTTCTTGAAGTAAATTAATGCTTTCTTTATCTCCACTAATAATAGTTTGTCCGAATGCATTGTCATTAGCAATTTCACAAGCTTTTTTAATTTTTATTTTTTTAATTAATTCATTAATTTGTTCGATACTCATTCCAAGTATTGCTATCATGCTCCCTTCGTCCACCGGAACAGCTTCCTGCATAGATTTTCCTCTTTCAAATAGTAAATATAATGCGTCATTAAATTTTAGAGACTCAGAACATACTAATGCACTGTATTCTCCTAATGAATGTCCCGCAAAGTATTTTGTAAATTTTAAATCATAATTAAATTCATCTCTAAGAACTTTAAAAATAGCGTAACTAACAGTTAAAATTGCTGGTTGTGTGTTTTTTGTTAATTTTAAATCACTGTCAGGACCCTCTAGAATTAATTTAGACAATTTGAAATTAAGTTTATCGTCTGCTTCTTCAAAGATTTTTTTTACTATATCAAAATTGTTAAAAAATTCAGAAGCCATGCCTACTACTTGAGAACCTTGGCCTGGAAATAAAATAGCTTTCATTTATTAGTATTTATTAGCAATAATTAGTGTTGATATAAATGATTATTATAGTATAAAACTTTTTCTATATTTATGTACTTAAAAGCTAACTAATTTACAACAAACTATATAATTTATGTCATTTTACGAAAATACCTTGGTAACTAAACAAGACTTACCTAAAACAGAGTTTAATAAAATAAGAGATAAATATAACGAATTAATAAATAATAATTCAGGAAAAGTTATTAAAATCGAGGAATGGGGATTGTTAAATTTAGCAAGAAAAATAAAGAAATATAATAAAGGTTTTTATATCCACTTTAAGTTTGAAGGTAACAAAGACACTCTGCAAGAAATTAATAAAAAAATGAAAGTAGACACTTCTATTATAAGATATCTTACTGTTAAATATAAAAAATTAGATATTAAGAACGAATACTTTACAAAAGAAAAAAGATGAAAAGACGAGGAAAAAAATTTCAAAAAAAAGGATCTACTTCTCTAAATAAGTTAAGTTTATTTCAGAAACCTGAGGGTAGATTTAATAGATCCTGCCCTCTTTCGAGTAAAAACGCTCCTATAATAGATTACAAGAATATAAGTTTATTAAAAAAATATATATCTGAAAATAGCAAAATTCTTTCATCAAAGATTACTTCGGTTTCTAGTGGCAAGCAAAAAAAATTAACTAAAGAGATTAAAAAAGCAAAATTGCTTGGTTTAATATAGTTATGGAAATTATACTTTTAGAAAATATAATAAATTTAGGAAATATTGGTGACAAAGTAGAGGTAAAAAATGGATATGGTAGAAATTTTTTATTAAAAAAAGGTAAAGCTCTTAGATTTAATAAAGAAAATTTAGATTACGTTACAAAAAAGAAAGATGAATTAAATAAAAAAAATTTAGAACTAAAAAAGAAATTTAAAGAAACTGCTCAAACAATAAATAATAAAATATTTAATTTTAAAAAAGAAAGTAAAGATAATGGAGATTTATATGGTTCAATCAAACCCAAAGAAATTTCAACAACAATATATAATAGCGCGAAACTAGAGGTAAAACCATCGCAAATAATTTTGAAAGAAGAATTAAATAAAATTGGCAAATTTATCGTAGAAATAAAATTCCACTCCGAAGTATCTGCAAAAATTACAATCAAAATAGATAAGATTCAATCAGCTTAACTTTTCCACAGGCGGATCAAAAAGTGTGTAACTTTAGACTTTAATTACATTTAGGTAAACCTATTATAAATGTGTGGAAGAAATCAAACTTAAAGAAAATAATTTAAACAAAAAACAACCTTCGAATATTGAAGCTGAACAAGCGTTAATAGGTTCAATTTTAGTAAACAATGATATCATTGATGAAGTTTCTACAATAATTGGTTCAAACAGTTTTTATGATCCTGCACATATAAAAATTTTTGAAGTAATTGAAACTTTAAATAATAAAGGGATGATAGCTAATCCTATAACATTAAAAAATTTTTTTGAAAAAGACAATATGTTAAACGAAGTTGGAGGCACAGAATATTTAGTCAAATTAACAAGATTCTCTGGCTCTTCCAAACAAGCAGTTGATTATGCTAAAGTAATCCATGAGATGTATTTAAGAAGAGAACTTATTTTAATTTCAGATAAACTTTCTTCGGACACTCTAAACTCTCAAGAAGATGATGCAGAAAGTATAATTGAGAATACGGAAAAATCACTTTTTGATTTAGCTGAGAGAGGAAGTTTTTCTCAATCATTTTTGAAATTCAATAAAGCGTTGGATCAAACTATTGAAATGGCTACTTTGGCCATGAAAAATGACAGAGGTATAGTTGGAGTTCCCACTGGTTTAACAGAACTGGATGAAAAACTTGGAGGATTGCATAAGTCTGATTTAGTAATATTGGCTGGAAGGCCATCAATGGGTAAAACTGCTTTAGCAACAAATATAGCTTATAATGCCGCTCAAAATATATTAAGCAGACAAGAAAAATCTTCGGTTGCTTTTTTTTCTTTAGAAATGTCCTCTGAACAATTATCTACAAGAATTTTATCTGAACAAGCAAGAATTAAATCGGACGATATTAGAAGAGGAAAAGTTACTGAAGAGGAAATTAATCGATACATAGAGACATCTAGAAACATTTATAATCTTCCTCTTTTTATAGACGAAACTCCTGCTATTACTATTGCTACTTTAAGTAATAGAGCTCGACGAATAAAAAGATTGTTTGGAGTTAATTTAATAGTTGTAGACTATATTCAATTGATGAGAGCCAACTCAATAAAAAAAAATGAAGGTAGGGTTCAAGAAATTTCAGAAATTACTCAAGGTCTTAAAGCATTAGCAAAAGAGTTAAATGTTCCAATTTTAGCATTATCACAACTATCCAGAGCTGTAGAACAAAGAGATGATAAGTTACCTCAATTAGCAGACTTAAGAGAGTCAGGATCTATAGAACAAGATGCTGACGTAGTAATGTTCGTTTACAGAGAGGAATATTATCTAGAGAGAAAACAGCCAAAATTAGGTTCCATTGAGCACGCAGAATGGCAGTCAAAAATGAATGATGTAAATGGACTTGCTGATATTATTTTAGGGAAACAAAGACATGGTCCAACTGGGACTGTGAAGGTTGAGTTTGAAGGCATTTATACGAAATTCAAAGATTTAACAAAAAATTAAGCTTAATTTTAACTTTTAAGTCATCAATGTTTTAAGATATATCTGAAATGTGTCTATGTTTGATAAAATTTATAGAAAGTTTGTAATTGATTTTCCGAAAATAACTCTATTTCTGATTTTATCAATTCTAATCTTCAGTTTATACCATTCTAAAGATTTTAATCTTGATGCATCTTCTGACGCTCTAATTTTAGAAGGAGATAAAGATTTAAAATATTTAAGAGAAATAAACGAAAGATATGAGTCAAAAGATTTTTTAGTATTAACCTATTCTCCAGTTTCTAGCTTTGAAGAAAAAGAAACAATCTTAAATTTACAACTCCTCAAATCAAAAATTGAAAAATTGTCTTGGGTTGACAGTGTTATTACTATTATAGATGTTCCCCTGCTCAAAAATACAGATGAAAACTTAATGGATAGACTGAAAAATTATAAGACGTTGGCTCATCCAGAAATAGACAAAAAAAAGGGTTTTGATGAAATTTTAAACAGTCCTATTTATAAAAATTACGTGATTAGTGAAGACGGCAAAACATCGGGGATAGTTGTATATCTTAAAAAGGATGAAAGATTATCTGAATATATAAAAGTAAAAGATAAATTTTATAATCAATTATTAGAGGGAAAACTTAATAAAGAAGAAAAAAATAATTACAAAATATTTTTGAAAGAATATGAGGAATATAAAAATTTATATAACTTAAGAAATCACCAAAATATTAATGAGATAAGAGACGTGATCAACAAGTATGGAGAAAACGCTAAAATTCATTTGGGTGGAATTCCAATGATAGCCGATGATATGATTGGTTTTATTAAAAAAGATATAATTGTATTTGGATTGGGGGTATTTTTATTTATCGTATTAACACTTTGGATTGTTTTCAAAAATATTAGATGGGTGATAATACCGCTAGTTGGTTGTGCATCTTCAGTAATAATAATGATTGGGTTGCTTGGTTTGATTGGTTGGAAGGTAACTGTTATCTCATCAAATTTCATAGCATTAATGTTAATCTTAAATATGGCAATGAATATCCATGTTACTGTTAGATTTCTTCAGTTAAAAAAAGAGTTAAATGAACTTTCAAACTCAGAAATAATCTTAGAAACTAGTAGAAAAATGTTCCTGCCAATCCTTTACACTGTTCTCACAACCATTTGTGCTTTTTTGTCATTAATATTTAGTGGAATAAAACCAATAATAGATTTTGGGTGGATGATGACAATGGGATTAATAGTTTCAATCTTAATTACTTTTTTTCTTTTACCTTCACTTCTTACTTTGTTTACTACACATGAAAGCATTAATTTACAGAGTTCAGAAAAATCAAAAATTACTTCTGCACTTGGAAATTTTTCAAAAAAAAATAAGATTTTAATTTTAGGTCCAACTTTTATCATATTAATACTTAGTTTGTTTGGTATATCAAAACTTGAGGTAGAAAATAGTTTTATAAACTACTTTGACAAAGATACAGAAATTTACAAAGGTATGAAAAAAATAGATGAAGAGTTAGGGGGTACAACTCCTCTCAATGTAATAATAAATTTTCCGATAAAAGAGAAAAAAGTTATTAATAGTGATGATGAATTTTCTGAATGGGACGAGGAAGAAAGCAATGAAAATAAAGCCAAATATTGGTTTACCAGAGATAAAATGGATAAAATTTTAAAAGTCCATGACTATTTAGACTCTTTGCCAGAAATTGGCAAAGTTTTATCATTTGGTTCTATTTTGAGAGTTGCAGAGGATCTAAATAACAAAGAATTACAGAGTTTAGAAATTGCAGTATTGTTTAGTAAAATACCTGAAGAGATTAAAAAGGAAATTGTATCCCCTTATATATCAGTAGAAAAAGATGAGGCAAGGATAAACGTTAGAATTAAAGACTCTCTGAAAAATCTTAAACGTAATGATTTAATAGATAAAATAAATCAAGAACTTAACACAAAACTTGGTTTTGAAAAAAATGAATATAAGCTATCTGGGGTTTTAATTCTGTTCAATAATTTATTACAAAGTCTTTTTAAATCTCAAATATTAACTTTGGGAATTGTTATGTTGGGAATTTCAGCAATGTTTTTTATTTTATTTAGAAATTTAACTCTATCATTTATCGGAGTAGTTCCAAATTTTATAGCAGCTTTCTTGATATTGGGAATAATTGGTCTGAAGGAAATTCCTTTAGACATGATGACTATTACGATAGCAGCTATTACAATTGGGATAGCAGTGGATAATAGTATCCATTATATATATAGATTTAGAGAAGAGTTTAAGAAAATCAAAAATTATGAATTAACTATAGATCGTTGCCACAATACAGTTGGTATAGCTATACTAAATACCTCCATAACAATAGTTTTTGGTTTTTCAATTTTAGTTTTATCAAATTTTATACCAACAATTTACTTTGGTATTTTTACCGGAATAGCAATGTTGTTAGCGATGATTTCTGTTTTGACACTTTTGCCTAAACTTATATTAATATTTAGGCCATTTGGACAGGAAAATTTAAATTAAAATGATTTCTGAATTTTTTGAATATCTTACAAATAATATTAATTGGTTTGATGTAGTAGTTAGTGTCATAATTGTTTACAGTATTATCGAATGCTATTCCAAAGGATTTTCTTTAAGTTTAATGTCATTTATGAAATGGATTTTTTCTATAGTGGTAACAATAATAATGGTTCCTAAACTTCAACCTTGGGTAAGTGACTATATTAAATCTCAGTTTCTTAATGACGTAGGTATAGGTGTAGTAATATTTATTAGCACATTATTTTTAACTATTGTTATGGGAAAGGCATTGAGTAGAGCTGTAACTTGGACTGGTGTGGGTTCAATAGATAAAACTTTTGGCTTATTTTTTGGTATTTTTAAAGGTTATGTAGTTTCAGTATGTTTATTTTCTATATTAAATTGGTTTTATCCATACCAAAATTGGGGTATATCAACTGATGAGTCTATTTCTTTTAACTTTGTTAAAAAAGGTAGTGAAGTACTAGTGGAAGAGTTTCCTTCAGGTGAAGACTTTAAAGATACAAAAGAAAAAATTGAAAAAATTTAATTTAGATAAATTAAGAGAAGAGTGTGGTGTGTTTGGAATTTCAAATCACGAAGATTCATCTGCTTTAGTTGCGTTGGGATTGCATGCTCTACAACATCGTGGTCAAGAGGGTTGTGGAATAGTTTCGTATGATGGAAAAAATTATCATTCGGAAAAAAGACAAGGTTTAGTTGGAGATCATTTTACGAAAAGTGAAGTAATTAAAAAACTTCCAGGAAAATTTGCTATTGGACATAATCGTTATTCGACAACGGGGGAAACTTCTTTAAGAAATATTCAGCCTTTTTTTGCAGATCTACACATGGGTGGGTTGAGCGTAGCCCACAATGGAAATCTTACAAATGCTTTAGCTTTGAGAGAAACTTTAGTAAAAGATGGTGCTATTTTTAGAACAACAAGTGATACTGAAACCATAGTTCAATTAATTGCCAAATCCAAAAGAGAGAAAATAATAGATAAATTGATAGACGCTCTTTTTCAAATCAAAGGTGGTTACTCTTTAATATTAATGACTAATAAAAAACTCGTAGGTGTTAGAGACCCTTTTGGGATACGACCTTTGGTAATTGGAAAATTAAAAAACTCTTACATATTAGCATCTGAAACATGTGCTTTAGATATTGTTGGAGCAACTTTTCTTAGAGAGGTTGAAAATGGTGAAATAGTCATTATTGAGAATAATGAAATACGCTCAATTAAACCCTTTCCAAAACAAAAAGCTAGACCTTGTGTTTTCGAATATATTTATTTTGCAAGACCAGACAGCATTGTTGAGGGAAAATGTGCTTACGAATATAGAAAGAATTTTGGTATTCAACTCGCTAAAGAAACTAATACAAATGCTGAGATTGTAGTGCCTGTCCCTGACTCGGGAGTACCTGCCGCTTTAGGTTATGCAGAGTACTCAAAAAAAAAATTTGAGCTAGGTCTCATAAGAAACCACTATGTTGGAAGAACTTTTATTGAACCAACTCAAAGCATCAGGAGTTTAGGGGTTAAATTAAAGCTAAGTTCTACAAAATCAATAGTAGAAAATAAATCCATTGTATTAATCGATGATTCACTTGTTAGAGGCACTACCTGCCACAAAATAGTAAAAATGCTTTATGAAGCTGGAGCTAAAGAAGTGCATGTAAGGATTGCATGTCCAGAAATAAAATTTCCAGATTTTTACGGTGTAGACATGCCAACAAAAAAAGAACTTTTAGCGAATGAAAAAAGCAACAACGAAATTTGTGAATATATTAATGCAACATCACTTAAATTTTTAAGTTTAGATGGTCTTTACGAAGCTTTAGGTAAAGGCAAAAGAAATGATCTATATCCGCAATTTAGTGACCATTATTTCACAGGAGATTACCCAGTAAAACCGGAAGATAATTTGGGAGAAGAAAAAATTAAACAATTATCCTTATTAAGTGGAAAATCAAATAATTAATTTACTATTATCAACTTATTTTTTTTATCTAAATACATAATTGAGTCATTTACAAAAATTGGATCGGAATTAATTTTTGATTTAAACTTATAAATATCTTCAATTTTACCCAGAACATTAAATTGTATAAAATAAGAATTTTTTAAAAAAATGTAAAGATCATTATTTAAAATTGCTGCAGATTTTATATTAATCGATTTTTTCTTAGTTTCATAATATTCCGCAACCATTTGACTTATATCAATAGAATAAACTACCTTTTTTTTGACTATATCAAAACAAACCAATAAATTATTTTTAGTTATAAAAAAAATATTTTTTTTCGTAACTATTGGTTTAATTATTGAAGAAATAGTATTTTTATATTCAATTGTTCCTGTGTTGTAATCTAAAATATATAAATTTGGATCAGAAGATATAATTAATTTATTTTTATATATAACTATGGGATTCGAAAAAAATAAATTATTTGATCTGGAACTAATTGACTCATTTAAATTTAAAAACCAATTTATTCTCTCATTATTGGCATTAATTGAGTACAAAGATCCATAATTGTTTAAAAAAAGTAAATTATTTCCTTTTAATGCAAGAGAATTAAAAAAATTATTTTTAAGGATTACTTGTTCTGTAGGAATTACTTTAATTCTATCTCCATTAATCTTATTTATAAAAAAAAGTTTATTATCTTGATTTGCTAGTATTATTTTATCTTTAAATATTTTTAGATTAGAACGGAAAGGGATATTAAAATTTTTTGCCCATAATAATTTTCTGTCTACATAATCTAGAGCATAAATAAATCCAATATTATCTGACACATAAATAATATTATTTTCCACTTTTATTGAAATTCTCTTTTGAATGTTTTTATATTTTTTTTTATAAAAATTATATTTATAAATGATATCTTTTGAAGCAGTTGAATAAACTAGAATATTACCTTTGATATCAGTTAAAATTATTTTGTTTTCAAGATATAAAATTTTATCTTTTGTTGCATATCTGGTTATTCTTTTACTTTTTGAAATTTCCTGATTAAGATTATTATAACTAAAGTTTAGAAAATTATTTGAATTATTAAAATACTCATCATTCCACTTAAAAACTTTAAATACTGGGTTCATAGGGACTTCTAAATTCATTGGTTTTTCTATTATTTCATTAAAAATTTTTGTCTTAAGATTTATATCTTCAAATTCTTTATACTTATCCTCTTGTTTTGAAGTTACCTCATTCTCATTTGTCCAGATACCAGTTTTGTTGTCAAAAGAACAATTTGATAAAATTACAAATAATATTAAAAGTTTTCTCATTATCATTTTGATTTTAAGCTAAACATATTTTATCTTAAAATTTGTATAGCCGTATCTTTCCAGATTGAGTCTTCATCAATAATTTCTTGAAGTAATTTTTTTCCCTCGATATCTTTGGAAATATTAATTAAATATAAACCTTTTTTTAGTTTGATTAAATTTTTTTGTTTTTTACCTAATTTTATTTTTTCTACGACATTAAATAAATTCAAGACTTCAGTTTCATTTTTTTCTAATTCATGTTCTATTATGTTATTAAGTGCTAGAGGCGAATAAAACTTATTTTTTTTCATAATAATTTCTTTATAAATTTTATTTGACTCTTCAATTTTTTTTGATGATAAATAAATTCCTGCTTTTATAAATTGTTCAGAAATTTTTATATTTTGTTTTTTTTGTTGATAATTTAAATATAAAAAACTTATTAACAAAATAATTAAGATTATTAAAAAAGATATTAATGTCTTTCTAAATTTTATGACATTTTCTTTTATTCTTTGAATTAAATTAATCTTGTTTTCTAAATTATTTTCCATATAAATAGTTTTGTTTTTTTGGAAATTTTTTGCCTATAATTTCTTTACTATATTTTTTTACAGCTTTTTCAATTGCTGTATTCAAATTCACATATTTTTTTACAAATTTTGGATAGAAACCGCTTAATCCTAAAATATCATCTGTAACTAATATTTGGCCATCGCAATATAATGAAGATCCTATTCCAATCGTTGGTATTTTAAGTGCGTCTGTAATTTTTTTCGCTGTACTAGGTATAATACACTCCAACACTATTGAAAATGCTCCCGCCTTTTCTATTTTGAGAGCGTCTTGTATTAATTTATCTCTTTCAAAAATTGTTTTGCCAGCTACTTTAAATCTACTTTTAAATTGTGGTGTATATCCAGTATGACCCATTACAGGTATTTTAGCCTTAACTAGTGATCTAATTATATTTGAATTCTTATAATTGCTTTCAATTTTTACAGCATCACACTTTGTGTTTTTTAAAATTAATTTAGCATTCTTTACAGCGTCATGGGTGCTATTGTAAGTATTTTTTGGCATATCTACTACCAGCAAAGACTTTTTAACGCCTTTTCTTACGCTTAATCCATGTTGTATCATGTTACTCAAGGTTGTTTGATGAGTATTGTCCATTCCGTAGAGAACGTTTCCTAAAGAGTCTCCAACTAAAATTATATCACAATATTTATCTAAAATTTTAGCAATATTCTTTGAATATGCTGTCAAACTAACAATTTTTTTTCTATTTTTTTTTTTTACGATTAATTTTATTTTATTTAGCATTATTCAAGTTCTATTGTACTCGGAGGTTTTGAAGTAATGTCATAAACCACTCTATTTATTCCAGGTACACCATTTACTATTTTGTTTGAGATTTTGTCAAAAAAATCTTTAGGAAAATTAAAATAGTCTGCAGTCATACCATCTTCTGAGGTTACAGCTCTTAATAAACATGTGTATTCGTATGTTCTTGAATCACCCATTACACCTACAGTTTTGATAGGAAGTAAAGCCGCGTAGGCTTGCCAAATTTTATCGTATAAATTGTTATCAATTAACTCATTTATAAAGATATAATCTGCATCTTGAAGAATTTTTACTTTTTCAGAGGTTATGTTTCCAACTATTCTTATTGCCAAACCTGGTCCAGGGAAAGGATGTTTGTTTTTTACTTGATCAATTAAACCCAATGATTTACCTAAAATTCTTACCTCGTCTTTAAATAATTCATTTAAAGGTTCAAGTAATTTTAAATTCATTTTTTTTGGAAGACCACCTACATTATGATGAGATTTAATTTTAGATGATTTACTACCAGTTGTTGACCGGCTTTCAATAACATCTGGGTATAATGTTCCTTGAGCAAGATATTTAATACCTTTGAATTTCTTGGCTTCCTTTTCAAAGATTTTAATAAATAAATTTCCAATTATTTTTCTTTTTTTTTCAGGATTTTTAACATTATTTAATTTTTTCAAATATAACTTTGAAGCATTTATTAATTTAACGTTAAGTTTATATTTTTTTTTAAAAATATTGTAAGTATATTTGAATTCATTTTTTCTCATAAGACCAGTGTCAACCATGACGCAAATCAATTTTTTTTTAATTGCTTTATTTATTAATAATGCAACAACACTACTATCTACTCCACCAGATAAAGCACAAATAACCTTGTCATCCTTAACTTGTTTTTTAATGTTGTAAATTAATTTATTTTTTTCTGAAGATATTTTCCATTTATCTTCAATTTTACAAATTAAAAATAAAAAATTAGAAAAGATTTTTTTTCCTTTTTTAGTGTGTGTTACTTCGGGATGAAACTGAATACCATATATTTTTTTTTTTTTGTTTTCAATTATTGTAAATTTAGATTTATTTGTTGAAGCAATTGCTTCAAAATTTTTTGGAAGTTTTGTAACTGCATCCTGATGGCTCATCCAAACTAAAGTGTTATTTTTATTTATAAAATTTTTTGTAAGTAAAGAATTTCTTTTTTTTATCAAAATAGCTCTACCAAATTCTCTTTTTTTTTTTGAAGATTTTATAGACCCCCCAAATAATTTAGTAATCAACTGTAAACCATAGCATATACCCAAAATTGGAATTTTTTTCTGGAAAATTTCTATTGGAATACTCGGAAATTTTTTTTTAGTTACAGTTGATGGACCTCCAGAAAGTATAATACCTTTTATTTTATCGAAATTTTTAATATTTTTTAAATTATTTATTGTAATTATTTCTGAAAAAACACCGAACTCTCTTATTCTTCTTGCTATTAACTTTGTTACTTGAGAACCAAAATCAATTATTATAATTTTTTCTTTTTGATTTTGAAGTAGCATTTAATTTTTAATTGAATTTTCAATTTCTAATTTTAATTTTTTGCTTTTTTGACAATAGTTTTTACAAAAAACTATTAATTTTTCTATTAACATTTTACTTTCTTGAAAATCTGATTTTTCAAGCTTTAATTTTGCGAGATTAAAAGTTGCCTCTTCATTTTTTGGATTTAATAAAATCACTGTATTTAAATTTTGTTCCTCTAAATCTTTTTTTTTTTGAAAATTAAATATTTTTGAAAGATATAAATAAGATTTTTCACTTTTTGGATTCATGACTAAATCTTGTTCGAATTTAAATTTTGCTTTTTCAAATTCTTTTTTTTCAAAAAAAATTAAGCCTTGTCCAAAATTATCTGTATTAGCAAATAAATTAGACGGCAATAGAAAAATTAATATAATTAATATCTTATTTTTTATATTCATAACTTGAAGTTAAAATCCGGTTCAATTGTTTCAACACTGTGTACCATGCTCTCATAAAATCCTGCTTTAGTAATTTTTATAAATTTAGCGTTTTTACTTATATCATTTAATTTCTTTGCGCCAATATATCCCATAGAAGATTTAAGACCTCCTTTTATTTGATAAATAATTTTAGAGACTGTTCCTTTAAATTCTACCCTTCCTTCTACACCCTCTGGAACAAATTTAGATTTGTCCTTATAATTTTTTTGAAAGTACCTATTGGAAGAACCTGCTGACATAGCTCCTATTGATCCCATTCCTCTATAATTTTTGTAAAATTTATTTTTAATTTTAAATTTTTTTCCTGGACTCTCCTCTGTGCCCGCAAATATAGAACCCATCATTATTGCATTTGCTCCAGCCGCAATAGCTTTCGCGATGTCTCCCGAAAATTTTATTCCACCGTCCGAAATAATTTTTATTTTTTTGCCTTTAAGTGCTTTGCTTACTTCGATTATGGCTGTAACTTGGGGTACACCTATACCTGCTACCATTCTTGTTGTGCAGATAGAGCCTGGACCAATTCCAACTTTTATTATGTCTGCTCCACAATTGTATAGTTTTTTTGCAGCCTCTCCGGTTGCAATGTTGCCTACACAAATTGGAATTTTTGAAAAATTTTTTTTTATCTTTGACAAAGTTTTTAAAACTTTTTCGCTATGACCGTGAGCTGTATCAATAACGATGAGATCTACACCATTTTTTACTAATATTTTTGCTCTATCAATATCCTCAACACTAGTTCCTATTGCTGCCCCAACAACTAAATTTTTTTTCTTTACTTTAGCAACTTCTTGACCTTGTTTAATTATATTTAGGTTTCTATGAATAACCCCTATGCCTCCTGATTTTCCCATGGCTATTGCCATTCTAGATTCGGTTACAGTGTCCATCGCAGATGACAAAAAAGGGTTTTTAAGTTTTATGTTTTTGGATAGATCAAGTGATATATCCGCATCTGTTGGTAAAACATTTGAAAAGCGAGGCATGAGAAGTACATCGTCAAAAGTTAATGCTTCTTTAATTGCTCCCATAAACACTTATATACAATTTTTAAAAATTATAAAGTATTTAATATAGCGCAGTGTACATAAGTCTCTTTTGACTCGTTTCTGCTCGCTTCTGGTTTGAAAAACTGCACTTTTTTAAATTTTGATCTAGCTAATTCTTTAACTTGTAAAAAATCTTCCCCCATAAATAATTTTGATACTAAAATTCCATTCGGTTTTAAGCATTTGCTAGAAAATTCTATTACTTCAGCGCATAATTGATTTGTTCTTATGCAATCTAATGATTTATTTCCTGTAGTATCTGCGGCCATATCAGATAATATCACATCTAATCTAGTTCCAAAAAAATTAGTAATTTTTTCTTTTGATTTTTCTTCAAGAAAATCACATTGCAGAAAAGATACTTTTTCTATTTCATCGATCTTTTGAAGGTCTACAGATAAAACTTTTCCTGATGTAATAATTTTGCTTGAAACTTGAGACCACCCACCTGGATACGAACCAATATCAAGTAAATTTGTGTTTTTTTTAATAAATCTAAATTTATTATTTAATTCTATTAATTTGAAAGCGGCTCTTGAACGATAACCTAATGTTTTAGACTTTTTAAAAAATTGATCTCTATGTTGTTTAATTTTCCAAGTGTTGCTTTTTTTGTGCTTTTTTGATTTTTTCATTATAAAACATCTTCATGGTCATCTTCAGATGTTTCTAAAATTTCTTTTTTATTTTGGTTTCTGTACATAATAAAACTTATTGGGATAGAAAATAAATATAGTGCTCCGAAAACTAGTAAAGTTTCAAAAGTATAGAATAATAATGAAATAAATATTGTGCCAATTCCTAACAAGATAAAAACAGTAGTTTTTGGAGAAATTGATATTTTTTTCAATGATAAAGTTGGTAATTTGCTAACTAATAAAATTGCTATGAAAGCTGTTAAGAATGGTGTCAAATTTTTAAAATTAAAGTCGAAATTTAAATCTGAAAGTTCAAAAATTAAAGGCATTAGAATTAACAATCCTCCTGCAGGTGAAGGCACTCCTTCAAAATAATTATTTTTCCAAATATGCTGATCGTTACTTTTAGTTAAATTAAATCTTGCTAATCTCAATACACAACATACTGAATATATTAATGTTATTGCCCAGCCAAGTTTTCCATATTTATTTAATTCCCAAAAATATAAGATAAAAACTGGAGCTATTCCAAAGCTTACAAAATCAGTTAACGAGTCCAATTCTTTTCCGAATTCTGAAGTACCTTTGATGAGTCTTGCAACTCTTCCATCTAGTGCATCTAAAATAGCTGCAAACAAAATAAATATTACTGCTAAACTATAATTTCCATCTATTGAAAATTTTATTGAACTAATACCAAGGCAAACTCCTCCTAAAGTAAGAATATTAGGTAAAAGATATCTAGTCTTTTTTGACGAAACTATTTTGAATTTTTTGTTTTCTACCATTATACTGAAGCAATGAAACTTTCTCCTGCAACTACGTTTTGGCCGATTTTAGCTAAAGTTTTTTTGTTTTTAAAATAAATGTCTACCCTACTTCCAAATCGTATCATTCCAATTTTATCACCTTGATTCAATTCTTGTCCTTTTTCTACTTCACAAACTATTCTTCTGGCAATTAGACCTGCAATTTGTACAATTATGATTTCTTCTCCAGTTTTGTTGCACTTAACTCTGTAATAATTCCTTTCATTATCTTCACTTGCTTTGTCAAGAGAAGCGTTTAAAAATTTACCAGGTTTATAATATACATCT
>CABYCK010000006.1 GCA_902517535.1 uncultured Pelagibacteraceae bacterium
ATTAAATTTACCTAAAGAAATATCTTTAATAATTTGTGAATTAGCCTCAATTTTATTCTCAAATCGGATTCTAGCTTTCAAAGTTTTTTGAACATCTGGATTATCGAAAACTTTATTTTCTTTTTTAATAATTTCAATTTCTGTTAAATAATAATTGTTTTTTTCTACTAATATTTGAGCTTCATTAATATTTTTTATCTTAAATATTTTGTTAAAGATATTATCTGAAATATCATCAACTTTTTGTCCATTTGATTTTACTTTTTTTTGATTTACTTGCTCTACCCGTGTTACATCTAAATTATTCTTTTGAACTGCATCTTTAAAAGATTGACCATCTAAAATATTATTTTCTATTTCATCTAACTTTTTAAAAAAAACCTCATTAAATTCATTTCCACCAATTATTTGTGGAGTTATTTTTGCCACTTTAAATGTTTTTAACTCTTCAACAAATATATTCTTATTTTTTTCGTATACTTCTCTCATTTTTTTGTTTGAAATTTTTTTGTTAGTATAAAATTTATCTAAATCAATATATTTTATTGATTTAGTCTGGTTTTCTTTATCATAAGCATTTTTAACTAATGACTGAGGAATAGAAAGTCCCCCTGATAAATAATTAATAAACTGTCTTCTTGACTCTTGATCTACTATATTCTTTTCAAAAACAGGAGCTGTAAGTCCGCTTTTTAAAAGGAATTTTTCGTACTCAGTTCTAGAAAATTTTTCTTCTTTCTTAAATAACTCATCATTTTTAATTATATCTCTCAAAGAATTATCGCTTAATACAATACCTAATTTTTCTATCTCTAAACTCATGACTTTTTTTCCAATGTATTGAGATAATATTTCCTCAACTAAACTAGTTTTAGGTAAATTTTTGATTTGTTCATCATTAAGCTTTAATTTGTTTAAATAATTCATAAATTCTTGAGTACTAATTTTTTTTGAGTCAATCGTAGCTATTACATTTTGATTGCCACCTCTAAAAACGTCTCCCATTCCCCAAAAAATAAATGGCAAAGTAATAATTCCTACTAGAATCTTAACAAAAAAAGATTTTGAATATTTTACTATTGAAGTTGTCATATTAATAATCTATTAAGTCTTTAAAACTATACACCTATAGATCAAATTGTAAATTAAGGCAAATGATGAAATATTTTATTGGAAATTGGAAAATGTTTGGTACCCCAAAGTCACTTAGTATACTAAATAAAGTTAATTATTTCATTTCAAGAGACAAAAATAAAAAGAAATACAAAGTAATTATTACCCCACCTTTTACTCTTATACAGACGTTTGTTGATCATTTTAAGAATAAGAAAATTTCTATTGGAGCACAAAATTCTTATCAAAAAGAGAAATTTTCTTCTGATACTGGAGCTATAAGTCCCTTTATGATAAGAAGCGTTGGAGCCAAATACACTCTTATTGGTCATTCTGACAACAGAAAAGAGGGTGATACAGACAAAATTTTAAAAGACAAAGTTAAATTTGCTTCGAAAAATAATTTAAAAATTATTTTTTGTATAGGTGAAAACAAATTTCAAAAAAATAAAAAAAAAACCTTCAGCGTTTTAAAAAAACAATTGATGAACGTTTTGGAAAAAAAGTTAATTGATAATATTATCATTGCCTATGAACCAATCTGGTCAATTGGAACAGGAAAAATTCCAAGTAAAAATGAATTAACAAAATCTACAATTTTTATCAAAAGTATAGTTAAGAAAATGTTGAAAAAAAAGACGCCTATAGTTCTTTATGGCGGTTCTGTAGATGAAAACAGTGTAAATTTATTCAAACAAATTAAAGAAATCGATGGTTTTTTGATTGGTGGAGCATCAAAATCTTCCAAAAAATTTATTGATATAATAAAAAATTACTATACATAAATCTTATGGAAAGCCTTCTAATAACAATTAACATTATACTTGCAATAGTTTTAGTAATAGCTGTTCTTTTACAAAGATCAGAAGGTGGAGCGTTAGGCCTTGGTGTTTCACAAGATAATTTCACGTCTACAAGATCGATTGGAACTTTTTTAACGAAATTTACCTCAGTTATTGCAACTTTATTTATCATTTGTAGTGTAATAATAGTTGCCATTTCTAGAGATGAACTTCGTGAAACACAATCAGTTCTTGAGAAACAAGAAGAAGAAGACTCAAGTCTTCCACAAATTCCTCAATCAAAATAAATTAAATTCTTTGTATTTAACAATTAATGAAGTATAACATACTTCCATGGCGCGATATATTTTCGTAACTGGCGGCGTGGTTTCATCTTTAGGCAAAGGATTATCATCTGCATCTCTAGCATATTTATTACAATCTAGAGGATACAAAGTTAGAATTAGAAAACTTGATCCTTATTTAAATGTTGATCCTGGAACAATGAGTCCTTTTCAACATGGTGAAGTTTTTGTGACAGATGATGGAGCAGAAACGGATTTGGATTTAGGTCATTACGAAAGATTTTCTGGAATTTCGGCAAAAAAGACTGATAATATTACAACTGGAAAAATATATAGTGATGTTTTAAAAAGAGAGCGTCAGGGAAAATACTTAGGCAAAACTGTACAAGTTATTCCACACATTACTAACAGAATAAAAGAGTTTATTAAAAACGATGTTGCAAAAGAGGATTTTGTTATTTGTGAAATAGGTGGAACCGTTGGAGATATAGAAAGCCTACCTTTTTTAGAAGCGATAAGACAATTTTCAAACGAGTTAGGTAGAAAAAATACTTTATTTATTCATCTTACTTTGGTTCCTTACATGAAAGCTTCAGATGAAATAAAAACAAAACCAACTCAACATTCAGTAAAAGAATTAAGAAGCATTGGTATTCAGCCAGATATTATTATTTGTAGATCAGAGAGATCTATTCCATTAGACCAAAGAAAGAAAATTTCTTTATTCTGCAACGTTTCAATTGATGATGTAATAGAAACTGTCGATGTAAAAACGATTTATGAGGCTCCGATAAGTTTTAACAAAGAGAAATTAGATAAGAGAGTATTAAAATTTTTTAAAATAAAGTCTAAAAAGAAAGTAGATTTAAAACCATGGAAAAAGATTACAAAGTTAGTTTTAAATTCAAAAAGTAAAGTAAATATTGCCATTATTGGAAAATATGTAGAACTTAAAGATGCCTATAAATCTTTAGATGAAGCATTAACCCATGGGGGAATAGCTAATAACCTTAAAGTAAACCTTGTAAGATTAGAGTCAGACTATTTAAAACCTGAAAAAATAAAAAAGGAATTAAACAATGTTTCAGGAATACTTATACCTGGTGGTTTTGGCAAAAGAGGAACAGAAGGAAAAATAGCAGCCATTACTTTTGCTAGAAAAAACAAAATTCCATTTTTAGGTATATGTTTTGGAATGCAAATGGCAGTTATTGAATTTGCAAGAAATAAATTAAACATTAAGAAAGCAACGTCTAGTGAGTTCGGCCCTTCCCAAGCCTCGGTTGTTGGATTAATGAGTGAATGGTCAAAGGATGGAAAGTTAATAAAAGGGACTGATAAAGATTTAGGTGGAACAATGCGCTTAGGGAGCTATGAAGCGAGACTTAAAAAGGACACAAAAATAAGTAAGATTTATAATTCATTAAAAATATACGAAAGACATCGACATAGATATGAAGTTAATATTAATTACAAAAAAGATTTTGAAAACAAAGGAATGATTTTTTCAGGAATATCACCAGATAATAACTTACCTGAAATAATAGAACTAGAGGATCATCCTTGGTTTATAGGAGTACAGTTTCATCCTGAATTTAAATCTAGACCTTTAGCACCGCATCCTTTATTCTCATCTTTTATAAAGGCAGCAAAAATCAATTCAAAAAAATGATAAATCATAACGTTAAATGTTCTAATTTTGAAATCGCAAACAATAAACCATTTACTTTAATCGCTGGCCCGTGCCAGCTTGAAAGCGAAGCACATGCAATTAAAATTTCTACTGAACTTAAAAAGATAACCAATGAACTTGGAATTAATTTAATTTACAAAACTTCATTTGATAAAGCCAATAGAACCAGTCTAAAAGGCAAAAGAGGGATAGGATTAGAAAAATCTTTACCTATTTTTGATAAAATAAGAAAAGAAGTTGGTGTCCCAGTTTTAACAGATATCCATACTACTGAACAATGTTCAATTATTTCAGATCATGTTGATGTTTTACAGATACCTGCATTTTTATGTCGTCAAACAGACTTGCTTATTGCTGCCGCAAAAACAAAAAAAATTATCAATGTTAAGAAAGGTCAATTTCTAGCTCCTTGGGACATGGTTAATGTTATAAAAAAAATAGAGGACTCTGGAAATAAAAATATTTTAATTACAGAGAGAGGTGCAAGTTTCGGGTATAACACTTTAGTATCAGACATGAGAGCGTTACCTATTATGTCTAAATTTGGTTTTCCAATTGTATTTGATGCTACACATTCAGTTCAACAACCTGGTGGAATGGGTGAAAAAAGTGGAGGACAAAGAGAATTTGTTCCACATTTAGCTAGAGCTGCAATTGCAGTAGGTGTTGGAGCAATTTTTATTGAAACACATGAGGATCCAGATAACGCGCCATCAGACGGCCCGAATATGGTACCATTAAATGAATTGAAGAATTTATTAAAAAAATTAATTGAAATAGATAATTTAATTAAGAATAAGTAGATGGCAAAAATTACCAACGTAAAAGGTCGTCAAGTTTTTGACAGCAGAGGAAACCCAACTGTTGAAGCAGAAGTTTTTTTAGACAATGATATTTCAGCTACAGCTATATCACCTTCTGGAGCATCAACAGGGGCTTTTGAAGCTCACGAACTAAGAGATCAAGACAAGAATAATTTTTTAGGTAAGAGTGTTCAAAAAGCTGTTGAAAATATTAATAAAAAGATTAGATCAAGTTTAAAGGGATTAGATCCAGCCGACCAGTCAAAAATTGATAGAGTTTTATTAGATTTAGACGGCAGCGAAAATAAAAAAAATCTTGGAGCAAACGCAACTTTAGCAGTATCTTTAGCTAATTCTAAATCTTCAGCTCTATCATTTAAAAGCCCCCTTTATAAAAGTTTAGGAAAATCTTTCTCTTTGCCCAATCCTTTAATGAATATAATTAATGGAGGAGCTCATGCAGATAATGATTTAAAAATTCAAGAGTTTATGATTAGGCCAGACTCTGCAAAAAATTTTACCGATGCTGTAGAAAAATGTTTTCTAGTCATTCAAAATTTGAAAATATTATTAAAATCAAAAAAAATGCTTATTAACGTTGGTGACGAAGGAGGTTTTGCCCCATCAATTAATACTAATGAAGAAGCTCTTGAATTAATTGTACAGGCCATTGAAAAGGCAAACTTAAAACCAGGTATAGATATTGTAATTTGCTTAGATGTAGCTGCCAATGAATTAATGAATAAAGAAGGCAAATATTCAATTCAATCAAGTAATTATAATACAGTTGATGATGTTATTGTTTACTATAAAAAGTTGATTTCGAGTTACCCTATTAAATCAATCGAAGACCCTTTTGCTGAAGAAGATTGGAATTCATGGAAAAAAATTACATCTGAGATTGGAAAAAAAATTCAAATTGTAGGTGATGATTTATTTGTAACAAATTCTAAAAGATTAAAAAAAGGAATAGATAACAAATCTGCTAATAGTATTTTAATTAAACCAAATCAAATCGGGACTTTAACTGAAACATTAGAAGTTGTTACAATGGCAAAAAAAGCTAATTTTAATACAATTATTTCTCATAGATCAGGTGACTCAGAGGATACGTTTATAGCCGATTTATCAGTAGCAACAGAATCATCTCAAATAAAAACTGGATCTTTAGCAAGATCTGAAAGAGTGGCTAAATATAATAGGTTGTTACGCATCGAAGAAGAACTTGGAAATCAAGCCAAAATGGCTAAAATCTAAATATGCGGCTTATTGAAAGTTTTAAAAAGAAAAAACTTGTATTATTAAATATATTTTTAATGCTTTATGTTAGCATTAATCTTATTGGAGGAGAAAGAGGTTTAATTTCTTATTTCGAAAAAAACAAAGTATATGACAACCTTTTAAAAGAAGAAGCATCTGTTAGCAATGAGCTTAAGGACTTTAAACAAAAGATTAAATTAATAACAAATAATGATTTGGATTATTTAGATATATTATATAGAGAAAAATTAAAATTTGGAACCAAAGATGAAATTTTAATAAAATTAAAATGAGCAACAAAATTAGACATCCTGAAAAGATAAATAAACCAATTAATCCTCTTAAAAAAAAACCAGAATGGATAAGATCCAAAATAATAGACCCAAAAATTTTTTTTGAAACAAAACAAGTTGTTAACCAGAATAATCTAGTAACAGTTTGTCAAGAAGCGAACTGCCCAAATATTACAGAGTGCTGGAGCAAAAAACACGCAACATTTATGATTATGGGTGATACATGCACAAGAGCCTGTGCTTTTTGTGATGTAAAAACTGGAAAACCGAAAAGTCTAGACATTTTTGAACCAGCAAAAATTTCTAATGCGGTTAAAAAATTAAATTTAAAACACGTAGTTATTACCTCTGTTGACAGAGACGATCTCGAAGATGGCGGTTCAAATCATTTCTATAAAGTTGTAAAAGCAACTAGAGAAAAAAATCCAAATACCTCTATAGAAGTTTTGACACCCGATTTTTTAAGAAAAGGTGAAGCGTACAAAAAAATTCTTGAAGCAGACCTTGATGTTTTTAATCATAATATTGAAACTGTACCGAGGCTTTATACAGCAGTTAGACCAGGAGCTAGATACTTTGCTTCGCTGGAACTTTTAAAAAATGCAAAGAAATTTAACAAAAAAGTTTTTACTAAATCTGGAATTATGGTTGGACTAGGTGAACATAAAGAAGAGATTGTTCAAGTTATGGATGATTTAAGATCTGCTGAGGTTGACTTCGTTACTATAGGACAATATTTACAGCCATCTCCAAAACATCATCCTTTACATCGCTACTATCATCCTGATGAGTTCAAACAATTTGAAATTTTAGCTAAATCAAAAGGGTTTTTATTAGTGTCCTCTTCTCCTTTAACTAGATCCTCTTATCATGCGGATCAAGATTTTAGAAAATTAAAAGACGCAAGAAACAAGCAACTTGAATGTCATCCGCATCAATAAAAAAAATTATCCCTTGTAAAAAAAAACAACTTATCGAAATGGTTCTTGATATAGAAAGATATCCAGAATTTGTCCCGTGGTGCATTGAAGGTAAAGTGTGTAACAAAAACGAAAGTGTTGATATAATTACCTTTACAGGCGACTTAAAAGTAGGAAAAAGTATTCTTAGTGAAACTTTTTCAAGCCACGTTTCTTATTATAAAGAGAAAGACAAAATTATAGTTACCAATCTTGATGGACCATTAAAACATTTAAAAAATGAATGGACATTTAAAGAGATAAATAATGCCACACAATTAGAATTTTTCATTGATTTTGAATTAAAAAATCCTATCTTAAATTCAATTATGAAAAAATCTTTTGAGCTAGGACTTAATAAAATAGCTAAGTCATTTGAAGAAAGAGCAATAAAATTAAATAAATAATGTTAGGAATTACACTTTTACTATTATTACTCTCAATCACTTGTAGATTTTTGTCTTTATATATTAAAAACATTAGAACTGGAGATCCTAACGAAAGTGATTTAACATTTTGGATGTTTTCTTATGATTTTAAATCTAAAAATAAGGAATGGAAACCTGAAAATAGTGGTTTTTTAAAGAGAAAAAGAAAAAGAAATGCTTTGATATTTGCTCTTTATATAAATGTATTTTTAATATTTCTTACATTTAATAGTTTTATAGCTCATTTATTAGATTTTATTGTAGAATTTGAGAAATTTAGTTATCCAGTATAACAGTTATATTTGCTGCAAAATTAAATTAGCAGCTTTTTTAACTGTAGCTTTTTGAATTGAAGATCTTCCTTTATTTTTAAAAAAATTCTTACTCACAACTACTTTTTTTCCATTTTTAATACCAATATAAACTAGTCCTACAGGTTTTTTTTTAGTTCCACCGTTAGGTCCAGCAATTCCAGTTATAGAAACGCATACATTGCTTTTACTAATCTTAAATAGATTGTTAACCATAGATAAACAACATTGAATACTTACGGCGCCATGTTTTTGAATAATTTTTTTTGGAACTTTCAAAATACTCATTTTAGCTTGGTTAGAGTAAGTAACTAAACCCATTGTGAATACTTTAGATGCACCACTAACAGAAGTAATAGCACCTGAAAACATTCCACCCGTGCAAGACTCAGCTATGGCTAACTTAATTTTTTTTCTTTTTAAAAGAGAAACAATTTTCTTATTTAAGTTCATGTTAAAAGTTTTGATTTAATAACCATAAATATTATTAAAGTTAATACAACATATAATCCAGCAATTACGTCATCCATAATGACACCAAAACTATTTTTAAACTTTCTATCAAAGAAATTAATAGGGAATGGTTTTTTAATATCAAAAAATCTAAATAAAATAAAAATATATATGTAAAATAAAATAGCTTCTTTAGAGTCCTTATTAATTCCATGAGCTATTTCATACATATAAATAGGTATTGATTGACCGATAACTTCGTCAATAACCACTTCTTTTGGGTCTTTGTTTGAATCATCTTTTATATAATTTGCAATTGCTAAGAAAGCACAAAGAAATATTGTAATTAATATAATCAAGATAATAGCATTAGATAAATTTAAAATATGGAATGAACTAAATAAGAGCAAGGTGGTAATTAATGAAGTAATTGTACCAGGAGCATATCTAATAGTTCCAATCCCAAAAAAAGTTACGAATAAAAAATTTATATTATTAATCATATTTAATGACATAAGTTATTACTTCGCAAGCTATAGCTTTTTCTTTTCCTATAATACCTAATTTTTCAGTTGTTTTTCCTTTAATATTAATTTGATTTTTAGAAATGCCGCAAACTTTAGAAATGCTTTGTATCATCTTATTTTTATATTTTTTAATTTTTGGAGTCTGAGTAATAATATTTATATCTATATTATTTACAAAATAACCCTTTGATTTTATTTTTTCCATTACTTCTTGTAGCAAGATTGTTGATCTTATATTTTTAAATTTCTTGCTTTTATCGGAAAACATTTGGCCAATATCCCCCATTTTACAAGCTCCAAGAATTGCATCTGTAATTGCATGCAACACTGGATCTCCATCGGAATGACCCAATGTTCCCAAAGGAGATTTAATTTTCAATCCAGCTAAATAAAGTTTTCTTTTGGGCACAAGTCTATGAACATCAAAACCTATCCCAACACTTTGTTTGGATCTATAAATATTTTTCAAATTTTGAAAATCTGATTGATCTGTAATCTTAAAGTTATTTTTTTCTCCTTCAATAAATTTAACTCTAGTTAAATCCATATACAAAGATATGTCATCATCTTTATATTTAGCGGTATTGACTTTATGTAGATGATAAATTTCTTTGAGATTAAAGGCTTGCGGAGTTTGCGTCAGAAATAGATTGTCTCTATTTTTACCTAGAATGTATTCGTTTATGCTCGAATCTATTTTTTGTTTAACAGCATCTTGAATATTAATTTTTGGCACTACGGCTCTAGCATTTTTCATATTTCTAATTATTGTAGCAAATAATTTTAATGAAAAATTAGGTCTCGCTACATCATGAATTAAAACTTTTGAAATTCCTTTTATATTATTTACATATTTTAAACCGTTGAAAGCAGATTGTTGTCGATTTTTTCCGCCTAAGATTAATTTAACATTTTTTAATTTTAGTGATTTGACTCGTTTTGAGTCTTTTCTATTATAAACAAGAATTATCTTTTTTATTTGTTTAAATTGGCGTGCTTTATCTACATTTATTTCAACTAATGATTTACGAGCAATTTTTTGATATGGTTTGCCTATATTAGATCTAAATCTATGGCTATTACCTCCGGCTAAAATGATTAAACAAAAACTCATTGTATAAACTTATATTATATTTATATGAATAATTAATGCTTATTTAAAATGTTTAAAATTATAAAAAACTTCAATTGGATTATTTTATCTTCGTTTTTATGTATTTTTATGGGGATTGTAACGTTTTTAACCTTCATAAATGAAGGCTTTATATCATTAACAGATAATAATTTACAAATTTTACTAATCATTGATATTTTTTTACTAATTGTCTTTTTTTCTTTAATTTTTAAAAATTTCTATAGATTTTATTATGCAGGAAAAAAAGCTAAAAAAGGCTCTCAAACAAATTTAAAATACATATCAATATTTTCAGTATTTACACTAATACCATCTCTAGTTGTTGCAGTATTCTCCTTATTTCTTTTCAATTTCGGTATCCAAAATTATTTTGATAAACAAATTACAAATGCAGTAAATAATTCTTACGATATAGCTAAAAATTATTTAGAGGAAAGTAAAAAAAATGTTAAGTCAGATATAATTCTAATGAGTGTTGGTTTAAATAGAGCGTCAAATTTTTTTTATAGTAACCCAAATAGGTTTAAGGGAATAATGAAATCTGAAAAGATTTTAAGAAGAGTTGATGATATTTATTTAATAGATAGTTTAGGAAATATATTAATATCTGACGTAAGAGACTTATCAGATGAATTCATTACACCCTCTGAAGAAAATTATGATGAAGCGCTTGAAGGAAAAATAGTTTTTATATCTGATAACTTAGATTACAAAACAACAGTAATGACAAAATTAACTTCTTTAGTAGATACTTATCTTTATATTTCAAGAAATATTGATCCAGAAATTTTAAGATATTTAAACGAAACAGAACAAGCAGTGAGTTTTTATTATTCTGTTGAAAACAGTCAAACAGGTATCAAAGTTACTTTTGCAATAATTTATATAATAGTAGTAACATTGTTATTATTTTTATCGACTTCAATAGCTATTACTTTTGCATCTCGATTAACTAAACCAATTGTAAATTTGATAAATGCTTCTGACTCAATAAGCAAAGGTGCTTTAGATGTTAAAGTTCCTAACATAGAAGTTGATGATGAATTTAAGCAATTAAATTATAATTTTAATTCAATGATCGATAGGTTAAAAAAACAACAAGATAAACTATTAGTTACCGAAAGATATGAAGCTTGGGAAACAGTTGCAAGAAAACTAGCGCACGAAATAAAAAATCCGTTAACTCCAATACAATTATCTATCGATCGTTTAAGGGAAAAATACTCCTCTGAAATTAAAAATAACGGAGAAGACTTTAATAGATATTTGGAAACAATAAACAGACAAATAAAAGACATTGAAAACTTAGTTAACGAATTTTCAAATTTCGCAAGAATGCCAAGGCCAATTTTTAAAAAAGTAAATATAATTGACATTATTAAAAGGTCCGTAGACTTTTTTAAGATGTCATCTAAAAATCAAATAAAAATAATTAAAAAGAATAATGATTTATTAGTTAATGCAGATTCTGAACAATTAAATAGAGTATTTATTAATTTAATCAAAAACTCTGAAGAAGCTTTTTTAGACATCTATGAAAAAAACCCTAATTTTAAAGGTAAAATTGACATAGAAATTATTGGTAATAAAGACTATATAGTGGTTAAATTAACAGATAATGGCACAGGTATTTCTAATACAAAAAAAGTAATGACCCCTTATTATACTACTAAGATAAATGGCTCAGGCTTAGGTCTTCCAATTGTAAGCAAGATAATCAATGAACACGCTGGTGATTTTTTGATTAAAAATAAAAAAGAGTCAAAAGGAACAGTTATTGAAATTACGTTACCAAATATAAATGCATAAAGATATTTTAGTTATCGACGATAATCCTGATATACGTTTTTTAATTTGTAAAATTTTAAAAGACAAAAATTTTAATGTTCGTTCAGCAGCTAACTACGATCAAGCTGTTTTAGAAATAAATAAAAAATTACCTGATTTAGCTATTATAGATATCAAATTAGATAAAACTGACAAAGATGGCATAGATCTTTTAAAGTTGATTATAAGCAAAAACAAGTTAACTCCTGTAATTATGATATCTGGACATGCTACAGTTCAAATTGCAGTAGAGGCAATAAGAATAGGAGCTTATGAATTTATTGAAAAACCTTTCTCAACAGAAAAAATTATAAACTATGTTTTAAGAGGATTGGAAATAGCTACATTAAAACAAGAAAAAGATATTATAGAAAATAAACTTTTCCATTCTTTTGATTTAATAGGTAAAAGCCAATCTATTTTAAAAATACAAAAAACTATTGATAAACTATCTACTTCAGATAGTAGAATTTTAATTTCTGGACCAACTGGATCAGGCAAAGAACTAGTGGCAAGAAAAATACATAAAAATTCAAATAGATCAAAAGAACCATTTGTAATTTTAAATGCGGCATTATTGAAAGAAAAAACTTATGAAAAAGAATTATTTGGAGAAGAATTTGATGATGGAAATATATCTTTTGGAGCACTAGAGAGAGCTAACAAAGGAACTTTATTAATAGATGAAGTTTCTGAAATTCCTATTGAAACACAAGCTAATGTTTTAAGAGTATTGATTGACCAAAAGTTTAAAAGAATTAATGGATCTAAGTATGTTAACGTAAATATAAGATTAATCTCTTCTACGTCAAAAGATCTAAATGAATTGGTAAGTACCAACAATTTTAGAGAAGATCTTTTCCATCGTTTAAATGTAGTACCAATTGAGTTAACTGCTTTAAGCAATAGAACAGAAGATATTCCATTGTTAATTGATTATTTTAAGACAAAACTTTCTGAAATTAATGGTTTTCCTCAACCAAAAATAGATATTAAAAATGATAATTTATATACTTACAATTGGCCAGGTAATGTTCGAGAGTTAAGAAATTTAGTCGAAAGAGTTACTATTTTATCTTCTAATGAAAGCAAAGAAAGCATAAACAAGATGATTAATGATATACTTAATTCAGCAATATCAATAAATAATAACGACAAAACATTAATTGAGAAGTCTTTCTCATCACCTTTAAAAGAAGCAAGAGAGCATTTTGAAAAAGAATATCTAACAAATCAACTTAAAAAGAACCACGGAAACATATCAAAAACAGCAGATTTTATTGGAATGGAAAGATCTGCATTACATAGAAAATTAAAATCTTTAGGAATTAAAGGAATTAATTAAAATGAATATAATCATTTGTGGAGCCGGCAAAGTAGGCTTTTCAATTAGTAAACAATTATCTGCTCAAGGTCATTCAGTAACGGTGATTGACCAATCTTCTGATGATATTAAGAAAATTAATGACACTCAAGACGCAAAGGGTGTTGTTGGCAGAGCTACATTGCCAACAGTTTTAGAAAATGCAGGGGCTGAAAAAACTGACATGATCATTGCAGTAACACGTAACGATGAAACTAATATGATTGTTTGTCAATTAGCCAGTTCTTTATTTAATATATCGAAAAAAATAGCTAGAATTAGAACAAAAGAATTTTTGGAGGGTAAATGGGGCAAACTTTTTAATAATTCAAATATACCAATCGATGTAATTATATCCCCTGAACTAGAAGTAGCTAAATCTTTATTTAGAAGATTGGAGGCACCAGGCGCTCTGGATAACGTCCCATTTGGTAAAGATAAAGTTAAAATGTTAGAAATATCTATTGAAAAGAATTGTCCAATCAAAGAAGTGCCTTTAAAAAATTTAACAGAAAAGTTTCCAGACTTTAAAGCAAACATTTTAGGTGCTGTTAGAAAAGATAAATTTATCTATTTAAAAAAAAATGATAAAATGATCGAAGGTGATAATGTTTATGTAGTTGTAAGTAGTGAGCAGTTAAATGAAATTTTAAAAGCATTTGGTCATGCTGAAAAAGTATCAAAAAATATATTAATTATTGGAGGAGGCAACATTGGATTGGCTTTAGCCAAAATGTTGGAAACTAATTTCAGTGATGTGAGGGTTAAAATTATTGAAAAAGATAAAAAACGAGCAGAGGAAATAGCTAACGAACTGTCGTCCTCAATAGTAATAAATGGAGATGCTTTAGATGAAGAGATTCTTAAGGAAGCAAACTTAGAAGACTCTGAAACCGTTCTGGCTTTAACTAATGATGATGAAAATAATATGATGGCATGCGTACTCGCAGAAAAAACTGGTAAACGAAAAAGGACTATCGCAATAGTAAACAAAACTAATTATAGTTTATTACAAGACTCATTAAACATTGATGATTTAGTTGATCCAAGAATGACAACTGTTTCAAGAATTATGGAACAAGTTCATAGAGGAACTATTGGAACAGTGTATTCTTTATTAGATGGAGAATACGAATTTATTGAGGCAAAAATACTTGAAAAGTCTGAATTGCTCAATAAAAAAATTCGAGACTCTAATTTACCAGAAGATATTAGAATTGGAGCAATAGTTAGAAAAGAAAAAGTTATTATTCCAAAATCAAACTTCATATTTGAAAAAGATGATCTAGTTGTATTTCTTGCCAAAAGAGAGCAGCTTAAAGAAATTGAAAATATATTTAGCATAAGTTCTATCTAGGAATGAATTTTAAAAGTATCAGTTATTATTTAAGTTTTTTTTGTTTTCCAATTAGCATTTTATCTTTTATAAATATTTTATACTCTTCTTATTTTGATTACTTTTTAGCTGTAGATTCTTATGTAATAACATTATTTATTTCAATTGCTATTGGTTTAGGATTTTATTTCATCGGAAAAAAAAGCGAAAAAAGAATAAATTTTATAGAGCAATTAACTTTAATCATCTTCGTTTATATTTTTATCTCTATATTTATTGCTTTGCCTCTTTATTTAAGTAATTATCAAATTACTTTTGTAAATTCCTTGTTTGAAGCATTTTCAGGAGTAACAGGAACTGGTTTTTCAATTTTTAAAAACATAAAGTATTTAGATCCAACTTTAATTTTATGGAGATCATCCTCTCAGTGGATCGGCGGACTTTATTTTTTAATTTTCTTAATTATTGTTTTTTCTAATAAAAAATTTAAAATAAAGATGAATGATCTAACATTTTCAGATAACGGAAGTGTAAACTTAGAAAATAATATTAAAAGTTTAGTTATAAAGATTTTTTTAATCTATGTTTGTCTAAGCGTATTAATCTTTTTTCTATTAAATATTTCTCAAATAAGACTTTTTAATTCTCTTAATCTCACAATGACACTTATTTCAAATGGTGGTTTCCTTCCAACTAATCTACTTAGTCAAATAATTCAAACTAATTCACAAAAAATTGTATTCATATTATCTCTAATTATTACAATGATAAATTTTTTTTTTATTGTCAATATTCCAAACAAGAGAGTAATTATTAATGAACATAAAGAAGATTTTTATCTGATAATTCTGTCAGTATTATTAACTTTAATTTTGTTTCTTTATTTTAAAGATTACGGGATATTAAATATAATTATTGCAGTTTTAAGTAGTTTAAGTAACTCTGGTTTATCATTAATAAATTCTGACAATAATTTAATTTTATACTTTCTACTCCTTACATTAATTGGAGGCTCATTAATTTCAAACTCTTCAGGAATAAAACTTGCTAGAATATTTATTCTTTTAAAAACTGCGTCTTTTGAAATAATAAAATTAATAAGCCCAAATAATGTGATAAATAAAAATATATTTAGTTCTGAAAAAGTAATTACAGACGAATATATCAAGATTTCTTTTTTAATATTTATATCTTTCTTTATAAGTCTTTTTATTTTATCTAGTTTATTAATTATTGATAATATTAGTTTTGAAAAGTCATTTAAGCTATCAATATTGACTATAACTAATACTTATAACTCCGAAATGTTTGGTCTCGAGAATTTAGATTTTAAAAATTTATTAACAACATCTAAGATAGGTTTGATAATTTTTATGATTATTGGAAAAATTGAGCTAATATCAATTTTTTTAATTTTCAAAAAAATATTTTTAAAAGATTAGTATGTCAAAAATTGTAATTATCGGTGCTGGTGCTATGGGTTCTGCTTTTTCGTTTCCATGTTCAGACAACAATCATGATACCAATATTATAGGGACCCATCTAGAAAATGAATTTATTGATAAGATAAGAAGTAATAAAAATCTACATCCTGCACTAAATGTTAATATTCCAGAAAGCATCAAAATATTTAAATTTGATAATTTAAATGAATTATTCAAATCAAATGTTGATTTAATTGTTTTGGGTATCAGCTCGAAGGGAATAGAGTGGGTGTCAGATCAATTAAATACAATTGCAAAAAATAAAAAATTGCCCAATATTCTCATGTTAACTAAAGGCCTTAGTATTCATGAAAATAAATACGAACTGTTAGTTGATAAGCTTAAAAGATTATTAAAATCTAAAGGTATAATTAATGTTAATATCTCTGCAGTAGGGGGCCCTTGTTTAGCATCAGGATTAGCAAATAGAATTCACAGTAGCGTAGTTATTGCAAATGAAGATATCAAGATAGCTTCTAAAATATCAAATATGTTTAACACTAATTATTACCACACTACTTCATCAGAAGATCTTATTGGGGTAGAAGTATCAGCAGCCATTAAAAATATTTTTTCTATGGCAGTAGGTGCTGCAAAAGGTTTGTGTAGTAATAATACTTCAGATGAAATTCGTGAAAAAAATTATTTAAACACAGCCTCTGCATTAATTAAGCAATCAATATATGAAATGGAAATATTTGTTGAGCATCTTAAGGGAAAAAAAGAAACAGTCAAAGGTCTTGCAGGTTTAGGAGATCTTTATGTAAGCTCTGGAGGAGGTAGGAATGCAAAAATGGGTTCATACATAGGAGAAGGATTAACT
This sequence comes from uncultured Pelagibacteraceae bacterium, assembly GCA_902517535.1. Lineage (GTDB taxonomy): Bacteria > Pseudomonadota > Alphaproteobacteria > Pelagibacterales > Pelagibacteraceae > Pelagilacustribacter. The sequence continues at coordinate 16,896 of CABYCK010000006.1, forward strand.
TTTTCCGAGGCAAAAAAAACAAAAATGCAAAAAGTAACAATAGAAGGGGCAGATTTAGCAGTTGAAATTGCAAAAAAAATAAACGAGGATTTTGACGAAAAAAAATTACCATTAATGCTTGCTATGATTAATGCGATATCAAATGACAAAAAGCTAGAACTAAATTGGGATTTATTTAGATGAAAAAATTTGTGTTAATATTTGTTATATTATTTATTCACTCTCAAATATTGGCTGACGATTCCCAAAAAACTAAAGATACTACTAGTATTTCTGATCAGCTCAAAATTTTACAGGAACTTTATAAATCTGGAGTATTAAGTGGATATGAATACGAAAATGAAAAAAAAAAAATTTTAAATAAATGATATGAGAAAATTTATAATTTCCATTGATGCAGGCACTACATCAAATAGGTCAATTTTATTTGACTTAAAAGGAAGAGCTGTTTACTCGTCACAAAAAGAATTTACTCAATATTTTCCTAAAAGTGGGTGGGTAGAACATGATCCGGATGAAATTTGGAGAACAACTATCAAAACTTTAAGAGATGTAATTGCTAAAGCAAAAAAATTAAAAGGAAAAATTTTAAGTATCGGAATTACAAATCAAAGAGAAACAACTGTTCTTTGGGATATTAAAACTGGAAAACCTGTTTATAAAGCAATCGTTTGGCAAGATAGAAGACAAGAAGAATTTTGTAAAAAATTGAGAAAACAAAATAAAGATACAATGATTTTTAATAAAACTGGTTTATTAATTGATTCATACTTTTCAGGAACGAAAATAAAATGGATATTAGATAATATTCCAAGATCTAGACAATTAATGAAAAAAAAACAATTGTTATTTGGAACTATTGATAGTTATTTGATTTGGAAACTAACCAAAGGGAAAATTCACGCTACTGATGCTACTAACGCTAGCAGGACTATGATTTACAATATTTCGTCAAATAAATGGGATGAGTCAATTTTAAAACTACTTAAAATTAAAAAACATATTCTTCCAGAAGTAAAAGATTGTGCTGATGATTATGGCCAAACACATTCTTCAATTACTGGAATATCAATCCCTATTAATGGAGTGGTCGGTGATCAACAATCTGCAACAATAGGCCAATGTTGTTTTGAACCAGGTTCATTAAAAAGTACGTATGGGACAGGAGCGTTTATTTTATTGAATACAGGAAATAAAAAAATTTACTCGAAAAATAGATTACTAACTACAATTGCTTACAGAATTAATGGGAAAACAACTTATGCTATGGAAGGTTCAATTTTCATAGCAGGAGCAGGAGTTCAGTGGTTGAGAGATAGAATGAAGTTTTTTAAAAATGCTCCAGAGACTGAAAGAATTATTAAAAAACTAAAAGACAATAACGGGATCTATTTAGTACCTGCCTTCACTGGTCTTGGAGCACCTTATTGGAATGCAAATTCAAGAGGTGTATTAAGTGGAATAACAAGAGATACAAGTCCTGAAGAAATAGTAAGAGCTACTATTGAGGCAGTGGCTTATCAGACTTATGATTTATTTGAAGCAATGAAACACGACGGTTTAAGACCAAGAATAGTAAAGGTTGATGGCGGGATGGTAATGAATAATTGGTTTTCACAATTTTTATCAGATGTTGTAAATGTAAAAGTTCTGAGACCAAAAGTTCAAGAAACGACCGCTGCAGGCGCTGCTTTTATGGCTGGTCTAAAAATTGGAGTATATAAATCTTTAAAAGATATTTCTAGGAATTGGCAAATAGACCGAAAATTTTCACCAAAAATGAATTTTAAGAAAAGAAATATTTTAATTAGAGGCTGGTCTAAAGCCATTAAAAGAACGCTAATTAATTAAATCAATCAATCACTAGTTGTATTGAGCAAATAAACATCTGTACAATTTTGTAAGATTTTGCTTCAATTATAAAAATAATAAACAACAACGGGGGAATTAATGTTTAAAACATTTAAAACAATTCTAGCTATTGCTGTTTCTTTTTCAATCGTAACTATTTCTTCTGCATTTGCAGACGGTCATATGGCTGCAATTAAGAAATGGTCTAATGGGGAATTTAGTCTTTCAGTTCTATCTGCAAAAGATAGAGAAAAAGAGCTACAATGGTTCCACGATGCTGCTAAGCCATTCAAAGGAATGTCTTTAAAAGTAGTATCTGAAGGAATACCTACCCATGTGTATGAGTCAAAAACTCTTACAAAAGCGTTTGAAGAGATAACTGGCATTAAAGTACAACACCAAATCATCGGAGAAGGTGATGTTGTAATGGCTGTTCAAACACAAATGCAAACGAACGTAAGTATTTACGATGCGTATGTAAACGACTCAGACTTAATTGGTACGCACGCGCGTATGCAACAAGCTGTAAATTTAACTGACTGGATGAAAGGCGAGGGTAAAGCTGTCACTAATCCAATGTTGGATTTAGATGACTTCATAGGACTTCAATTTACTACGGGTCCTGATGGAAATCTTTATCAACTTCCAGACCAACAATTTGCTAACCTTTATTGGTTCAGAAAAGATTGGTTTGACAGACCAGAAATCCAAAAAGCATTTAAGAAAAAATATGGTTATGATTTAGGTGTTCCAGTAAACTGGTCTGCTTATGAAGATATAGCTAAATTCTTTTCAGAAGATGTTAAAGAAATCGATGGCGTAAGAATATACGGCCACATGGACTACGGTAAAAGAGCTCCCGACTTAGGTTGGAGAATGACTGATGCGTGGCTATCAATGGCTGGTGCAGGAAGTAAAGGACTACCGAATGGAGTTCCAGTAGATGAATGGGGAATAAGAATGGAACCAGGTTCTTGTAATCCAGTTGGTGCTAACGTATCAAAAGGTGGAGCTACAAATGGTCCAGCTGCTGTATACGCAATTAGAAAATGGGATGAATGGTTAAGACAGTATGCACCTCCAGGTGCTGCAGCTATGGACTTTTACCAGTCTCTACCATCATTATCTTCAGGAAACGTTGCTCAGCAAATTTTCTGGTACACAGCTTTCACAGCATCTTTAGTAGGAAAAGATCCTAATAATAAAGTTGTTGACGCAAACGGTATGCCATTATGGAGAATGGGACCTTCACCAAAAGGACCATATTGGGAACAAGGTATGAAGCTTGGTTATCAAGACGTTGGATCATGGACTTTATTTAAGTCTACTGACGTTGAGAGAAGAAAAGCTGCATGGTTGTACGCTCAATTTGCTGTTTCAAAAACAGTATCTCTTAAAAAAGCTGATGTTGGTATAACATTTGTGAGAAAAAGTACTATTAATCACAAACACTTTACTAAGAGAGCGCCTGAACTTGGCGGACTTGTAGAGTTCTATAGATCAAAAAACAGAAATGTTTGGTCACCAACAGGTGTCAACGTTCCAGATTATCCGAAGCTAGCACAATTATGGTGGCAGCATATAGGAGAAGTTAACTCTGGCACATTTACTCCACAACAAACTATGGATCGTCTTGCAGAGGAGATGGACCTAGTTATGTCTCGTATGGAAGCTGCTGATAAAAAAAGCAATGCATACGGTGGATGTGGACCAAGACTTAATAAAGACAGAGAAGCGTCTTATTGGTTAAATCAAAAAGGTTCGCCAAAAGCTAAAGTTAACGAGAAACCTCAAGGTAAAACCGTAGCATTTAAAAACGCTTGGAAGTAACCTGGGTTTAACTTAATTTAAAAGGGGGCATTTTCTGCCCCCTTTTTTTAAAACTAAATTATAAATTATAAATATGAGTTTAGAATTAAAAAATGTTGAAAAAAAAGTAGGAATTGACACTCATATACACCTAACCAATCTAAAATTAGAAAAAAATACTATTAATGTTTTACTTGGCTCAACTTTAGCAGGAAAAACAACTTTAATGCAAATTATGGCTGGTTTAGATAAACCAACAGCTGGTGAAATTTGGTTTAATGGTGAAAACGTAACTGGTAAAGAAGTCCAAAAAAGAAATTGTTCAATGGTTTATCAACAATTCATTAATTATCCAAATTTTACAGTTTTTGAAAATATTGCATCACCTTTAAAGATAACTGGCATTAAATCTGATGAAATAAAAGAAAGAGTTGGAAAAGTTGCAGAACTTTTAAAATTATCAGCAATGCTTAATAAAAAACCAGATGAACTATCTGGTGGCCAACAACAAAGAACAGCTTTAGCAAGAGCGTTAGTTAAGGATTCAGATCTAATATTATTAGATGAGCCGTTAGCAAACCTTGATTTTAAATTGAGAGAAGAACTTAGAGAAGAGCTACCAAAACTATTTGAGGATAGAGACTGTATTGTTGTATATGCAACTACTGAACCTCAAGATGCATTAATGATAGGTGGAAATACGGCTACATTATTGGAAGGTAAAGTCATTCAATATGGAAAAACACTAGACGTTTATAGTAAACCTGAAAATTTAACCTCAGCTAGAGTATTTAGTGACCCGCCAATGAATATTGCCGATATAAATAAAAATGGAGAAATATTCAAAATAGATAATAATAACGTAGAATGGAAATCAAATCTTAAAATCAAGGATGGAAGATATAAGATAGGTATAAGACCTCATAATATTACAACATATAAAGAAGGAAATAACTCAGTTGAAATTAATGGAAAAGTATTAATTTCAGAACTAAGTGGATCTGAAAGTTTAATACATTTTACAAATGGAAAACTTAATTGGGTTTCATTATCTAATGGCATTCAATCAAAAAATATTGGTGAAGAAACTAAATTATATATGAATATCGATGAATTTTTATACTTTGATCATAACAACAGATTGGTAAATCATGGCTAAAATTACTCTGAAAAATTTAAGTCACAGCTATTTATCTCAACAAACTAAAGATGAAGATTGGGCGTTAAGAAATGTTAATATAGACTGGAAAGACGGCGGTGCATATGCTTTGTTAGGCCCATCTGGTTGTGGCAAGACTACATTATTAAATATCATTTCAGGATTATTAAGACCTACTAAAGGTGAAGTATTATTTAATGATAGAGATATGACAGCACTTAATCCAGTCGAAAGAGATATTGCTCAAATATTTCAATTTCCAGTTATTTACGACACCATGACAGTTTATGATAATTTAGCATTTCCTTTAAAAAACAGAGGTCTTTCAGAAACAGAAATTGATACGAAAGTAAAAGAAATTGGTGAGATGTTAGAGCTTACATCGACTTTAAACAATAAAGCTTCAGGTCTAACCGCTGACGGTAAACAAAAAATTTCTTTAGGCAGAGGGTTAGTTAGATCAGATGTCAACGTAATTATGTTTGATGAACCTCTTACAGTTATCGATCCACATTTGAAGTGGGTTTTAAGATCTAAATTAAAAGAATTACATCAAAAGATTAATCGCACAATGATTTATGTAACTCATGATCAAATAGAAGCATTAACTTTTGCTGACGAAGTTGTCGTAATGCATGAAGGGCAGATTGTTCAAACAGGAACTCCAGTAGAATTATTTGAAAAACCAAAACATACTTTTGTAGGTCATTTTATTGGCTCCCCAGGAATGAACATTCTACCTTGCGCTTTTGAAAATGGACAAATTAACTTTGGGGGAAAAATATTACCCAACAGGGTTAATACAAAGAAAAATAATTTTAAAACAACCCAGATAGGGATTAGACCAGAATTTATAAATTTTTCTAAAGAAGGAATAGAGGTTAAAATCAAAAGAGTTAGTGACACTGGTAGGCATAAAGTTGTCGATGCTGAGTGTAGTGGTGGAAAAATTAAAATTTTAGCTAATTCTTCAACAAAAATTCCAAGCGGAAGTGCCCATATTACTTTTGATCAAAATTATACTTATGCTTATGGAGATAACTGGATAATTGAATAATGAATAAAACTTTAAATCAAAAAGCTTGGCTATTTGTAATTCCAGTTTTTGTATTAGTTGCTTTTAATGCAGCAATTCCGTTGATGACTGTTGTTAATTACTCATTTCAAGAAACTTTTGGTAGCAATGTCTTTGCCTGGGAAGGCACTAGATGGTTTAAGGAAATTTTACATTCTGAAAGATTTCATGCCTCTCTAGGAAGACAAGTTATATTTACTTTTATAATTTTGTTAATACAATTACCTTTAGGAATAGGTATCGCTCTTAGTATGCCAAAAAAAGGATGGGGTGTTCCAGTTTGTCTAATCTTAATGTCTATGCCTTTATTAATCCCATGGAATGTGGTGGGAGCTATGTGGAATATATTTGCACTGCCAGAAATTGGTTTTTTAGGAAATTCTTTGAACTCAATAGGTTTTGATTATAATTTTACTCAACAAAGCGGTGATGCATGGTTTACAACCATTTTAATGGATGTTTGGCATTGGACTTCATTGGTAGTTTTATTGTCTTACGCAGGTTTAAATTCAATTCAGCCAGCTTATTATCAGGCAGCAGAAATAGATGGAGCTAGTAGGTGGGACATATTTAGGTATATTGAGCTTCCAAAAATGAAAAAAGTACTAACATTAGCTATCCTTTTAAGATTTATGGATAGTTTTATGATTTACACAGAGCCCTTTGTTTTAACTGGTGGTGGACCAGGAAATGCTACTAATTTTTTATCTTTAGATTTAGTCAAAATGGCTTTAGGTCAATTCGATCTTGGCCCAGCAGCAGCAATGTCTCTTATATATTTCTTAATTGTACTTTTAATTTGTTGGATTTTTTACACTATAATGATGAAAGACGAGGGTAGAACATGAAAAAAATAAAATGGCTTATCCCAACAATTTATATAATATTTTTGATGTTACCAATTTATTGGTTGTTAAATATGTCATTTAAAACAACTACAGAAATTATTAACATATACTCTTTGTGGCCTAAAGATTTTACTTTAGAAAATTATAAAACAATTTTTACAGACAGTACTTGGTATATGGGCTACGTAAACTCTATTACTTACACGGTTTTTAATACTATAATATCAGTATCTGCGGCTCTACCCGCTGCATATGCTTTTTCTAGATATAAATTCTTAGGAGATAAACATTTATTTTTTTGGTTATTAACAAATAGAATGGCTCCACCGGCTGTGTTTGCATTGCCATTTTTTCAATTTTATTCATCTGTAAATTTATTTGATACTCATATTGCAATAGCATTATCTCATTGCTTATTTAATATTCCATTAGCTGTATGGATATTAGAGGGTTTTATGTCAGCTGTTCCAAAAGAATTAGATGAAACAGCCTATGTAGACGGCTATTCTTTTGGACGATTTTTCTTTAAAATATTTATTCCAACAATAGCTGCAGGAATAGGAATTACTATGTTTTTTTGTTTTATGTTTTCTTGGGTTGAGTTGTTACTTGCAAAAACCCTCACAGCTACTATAGCCAAGCCTATAGCAGCAATAATGACAAGGACTTCGAGCACATCAGGTTATGAATTGGGTTTGTTAGCAGCAGCAGGAAGCTTAACTATTATTCCTGGAGCAGTTGTAATTTATTTTGTAAGAAATTATATTGCTAAAGGATTTGCGATGGGAAGGGTATAGATGTTTACAAAATTACATGCTGCAACTTGGGGCGAAGTTGGTAAGGCTAAAGAAAAGGGATTATTCGATTTTGATTTATTCTCCTGGATGGCCTGGACCTGGCAAACTGCAACTTTTTTTATTTTTATAGCTTTATGTATAATCGTAATGCTTATTTGGGAAAAAAAAGCACCAGGTGGATCTCCAAGAAAAGGTATTTTAGGTTTAGATACAACTAGGGGTGATAGATTGTTTGTTTCTTTGTTGGGCAGTGCATTTATACATTTGGCTTGGCTGGGATTAGTTGGCAGTCTCTTGTGGATAGCATCTATTATTTGTGTTGCTTATTTTATTGTTGTATTTAAATACGTATAACACATATGGTCAAAGTAGGAATTAATGGATTTGGTAGAATAGGGCGTCTTATCTTAAGAGCTTTATTAGAAAATTATGAAGGAAAAATTCAAGTAGTAGGCATTAATGATTTAGGTTCAATAGAGGCCAATGCTCATTTAATAAAGTTTGACAGCACTCATGGCACTTTAAATCTTGATATCAAAACAACTGGCGAAGGTTTTCAAATAGGTGATCAAAATATTAAAGTTTTTGCTGAAAGAGACCCAGAAAAATTACCTTGGGGAAAAATTGGAGCAGATGTTGTTTTAGAATGCACTGGTTTCTTTTTAGATAAAAATTCAGCTGGAAAACATATTAAAGCTGGAGCTAAAAAAGTAATAATTTCTGCTCCCGCGAAAGAAGTAGATTTTACTGTAGTTCAAGGAGTTAATAGTAAAGATTTAAAAAAAGAGCATAATATAATTTCAAATGGATCTTGCACTACTAACTGTTTAGCACCTGTCGCAATGGTCTTAGAAAACACTTTTGGTATTGAGTATGGATATATGACTACTATTCATAGTTATACAGGAGATCAAAAACTTTTAGATACTCTTCACAAAGATTTAAGAAGAGCAAGAGCGTCAGGAGATGCAATGATACCAACCTCCACAGGAGCAGCAAAAGCAATGAGTTTAGTTTTACCAAGTTTAAAAGGAAAACTTGATGGAACAGCTATAAGGGTGCCTACACCCAATGTTTCTTTGATTGACCTTACTTTTGTACCCAAAAAGGAGGTAACTTCTGAAAGCATTAATGAAGCTATGAGTAAAGCTGCTAAAGGACCTTTAAAAGGAATATTGTCAACTAACTCAGCTCCTTTAGTTTCTAAAGATTTTAATCACAACCCTCACAGTTCTATTTTTGACCTAACACAAACTCAAGTTATAAAAGGAAAGTTTAGTCGAGTATTATCATGGTATGACAATGAGTGGGGCTTTTCAAACAGGATGTGTGACACTGCAATTCAAATTGCATCTTTGATTTAATATAAATAATAATTATTATAACAGCATGAAATCATCTATAAAATTAATCAATCATGCTTCAGCGAAAATTTGCGTAGATGGGATATCAATAATTTCTGATCCCTGGTATGAGGGCTCAGTTTTTCATAAAGGCTGGAAATTAATTCACGAACTATCAGTTGAAGAAACAAAAAAACATCTTGAAAAAACAGATTACATATATGTTTCTCATGAACATCCAGATCATTTTAGTCCAAGTTTTTTTTTCAACAAAAAATATAAAGCGATACTGGAGAAAAATAAAACAAAAATATTGTTTCAAGAAACCAAAGACAAAAGAGTGATTAATTTTTTAAAGAAAAATGGATTCGAAACAATTGAAGTTCCCAACAATAAAATTATAACTTTAAAAAATAATGTAAAAATCAAAATCGTCAAATTTGGATATATAGACTCTGCTTTAATTATAGAAGGTACCAAAGATAAAATTTTGAATTTAAACGATTGTCCACTTAATGACTTAACAGAAATAAAAAATTTTAAAAAAGAGCACGGAAAATTTGATTTACTTTTAACTCAATTTAGTTATGCAGCCTGGAAAGGAAATGAAGATAATAAAGATTATAGAAAAAATGCTGCAAAAGAAAAATTAAAAACTATTATTAATCAGTATAAAATTTTAGAATGTAAAAAAGTCGTACCATTCGCAAGTTTTATTTATTTTTCAAATAAATTGAATAAATTTATGAATGATGAGATAAATAAACCACATATATTTCATAATATTTTGAAATCAGAAATTGACTCAGTAATATTATCCCCAGGAGAAGAGCAATTTATTGATGAATTATCTCAAAATCAAAATTCATTAAATTTTTGGAAAAACGAATATAATAAGATTAATGAATTACCATTAGATACGTTTGATAAATCAATAGATTTTGAGACTCTTAAAGATGAATATATAAAATACAAAAAAAATATTATGGAAATAAATTCGAAATTCTTAATTTTTTTTTCATCAAAAATTAAATTTCTGAAATTTTTTCAGCCAATTAATATTTTTTTATTGGATCATAAAAAAAATTACGAATTCTCATTAATAAATGGATTTAAAGAATCTATTAATAAAACACCAGATATTTCAATGCATAGTGAGTCGTTGTTGTTTATTTTCAAAAATGATTTCGGATACGATACTTTAACAGTTAATGGTTGTTTTAATGCTTCAAAAGAAGGTTTTATAAAAACAACCAGATCTTTCGCTATAGGAAGCTTAAATTCTATGGGTCTTAAATTGAACTTAGGAATAATTTTTAATTATAATCTAATTATCTTTTTTATAAAACTTCTTAAAAAAGTTTCTAAAAAACTAAAATGAAATATTTGAATTTAAAAAAAAAATTTTATTTTTCATTTATTGCCTTTATATTACTCTTTTTATTTATCGAGATATTTTTAAGACTATTAAATGTAGAATACCCCATATTTCAAAAACATGATGAAACTCGAGGTTTTTCGCTTTTGCCAAATAGCTCTGGTACCTGGCGTAAAGAAGGAAACGGTAAGGTAGTAATTAATTCTGAAGGACTAAGAGATCTTGATCATAAATTTAAGAAAGACAAAAATACATTTAGAATAGCAATTCTTGGTGATTCCTTTGCTGAAGCTAGATCTGTTAACTTAAACGAAACTTTCTGGTCAAAAATTAGTTCAGGTCTAATTGATTGTTCCTTTTTTAAAAACGAAAATAAAGAAGTAGAAATTATTAATTTTGGTGTTTCCGAATATGGTACTGCTCAACAACTTTTAACATTAAAAAAACATGTATGGAAATATGATCCTGATTTGATTTTATTATCTTTTTTTAGTGGCAATGATGTTTCTGATAATCACAAATTATTATCAAGAAAAAAATATCGCCCATATTACTATTTAAAAAATGAAAAATTAATTTTAGATAATAGTTTTGTAAATACAAAACCTTATAAGATTTTAAGTTCCTTTTGGGGAAGATCTTTTATTAGAATTAGTCAATATTCAAGAATTGCTCAATTAATACGAGAATCATATGTGCAATATTATTTTAAATCTCAAAAACAAAAAAATAATATCGCAAAATCAAAAAAATTAAAAAATAAAGATAAATCGAACGTATATAATCCTGCTAGCAAAAATTGGTCAGACGCTTGGTTAATTACTGAAAAAATTATTATTCAAATAAATAAAGAAATTAATTCTAATAAAAAAGATTTTATCCTCGTATCTCTATCTAATCCAATTCAGGTTCATCCATCTGAACAAGTATATAAAAAATTCTTAAAAAAAAATAATGTTTCCGACATTTTTTACCCAGAAAATAGATTGGAAGAATTTTCAAAAAGAAATAACATTAAATACATTCAAATTTCAAAAAGAATGCGATCTGTTGCATTAAAAAATAATGTCTTCTTTCATGGTTTTCAAAATACTGAATTAGGCACAGGTCATTGGAATATTTTAGGACATAAAATAGCCGGTGAAATAATTAGTCAAGATGTTTGTAAATTTTTTACTTAATACCTTTTTCAGCCTCTTCTATAAGTTTTAGAGTATTAATTGGTATATCTTTATTTTCCTCTTTATTTTTAATCTTTATTTTTTCCTTTTTTTTAAAATTTTTTATTTCATTAACCGCTTCGAGAATATCATTGATTGTATATTTTTCTCTTATCATTAGTTTATTTATTACTTTTTTGAATAATTTTTAACTTTTAATTTAAAATAATTATTATTTTACTTAAATAATTAATTTGATAACAAATATCCGCTAATTCCGATAACCAATATAGAAACTAATATTTTAAATTTTTTTAAGATTTTTTCTTTCTTTTTTCCTTCGAATCTTCTTTTAGACAAAAAATAAATGTTGGTATCGTTTTTATTTCTAAATTTAGGTCTTAAAGGTGATGGAATAGTTTTATTTTGTATGTGCTTAAATTTTTTGGGATTAATTTGTAACATTCTTATTAAATAAACCTTATTTATTAATATTTATCAACAATCATTACTACCCTGAGGTGCGTCAATATTGTTAATAATAATCATTCTCAATTAGGTGTAAATAATAATCATTATCAAAAAAATGGAGTAAAATGAAAAAAATATCAATAATTGTAAGCACTATATTATTTGCTTTTGTGTCAAATTTATTTGCTAATGAAGTAAACATATTTAGTGCAAGACACTATGACTCAGATGTTCAACTGTATGAAAAATTTACAGCTAAAACAGGTATTAAAGTGAATGTAATATCTGGAAAATCTGGGGCTTTAGAGAAAAGAATAATAGAAGAAGGAACTGATAGTAAAGCTGACCTTTATATTACAGCAGATGCAGGAAGGTTAGGTGCATTTGAGTCAAATTTACAAGGCGGTCTTACAAGTTCTGCTATCAAATCAGTAGTTCCATCTAACTTTAGAACATCTAAATGGGTTGGGATAGCGAAAAGAGCAAGGATAGTTTATTTTGCTCCAGAAAGAGTTAGTGGCGCCGAACTATCTGGTTTAACTTATGAAAGTTTAGCTGATCCAAAATGGAAAGGCCGAATAGTAATTAGAGCTTCAAATAATATTTACAACCAATCACTAGTGGCTTCATTAATTAAAAACAATGGAAAAGGAAAAATTGCAGAGTGGTCAAAGGGAATGGTTGCTAATATGGCTAGAGCTCCAAAAGGTAATGATAGAGCTCAAATTCTAGCTGTAGCAGCAGGAGAGGCTGATATAGCGGTTGCTAATACATACTATTTAGCTCTAATGTTGTCAGGAAAAAAAGGACCAGAGCAACAAGCCGCTGCAAAAAAAGTAAAACCATTTTTTCCTAACCAAGATGGGAGAGGAACTCATATGAATATTAGTGGGGCAGGCCTAGTTAAAGGGGCACCTAATAAAGACAATGCAATTAAATTAGTGGAATTTTTATTAAGTGAAGAAGCACAAAATCACATAGTAAATAATACATTCGAATATCCAATGATTGCAGGAATTTCTCCTCATCCACTTGTTGTGAACATGGGATTGGATTTTAAGCAAGATCTCAAAACTAAAGTTGTAAATTACGGAAAAAGACAAGCCGACGCTTTAGAAGTAATGACAGCTGCAGGATGGAAATAGTTAACGTTTGTTAATTCTATGAGGCGAATAACCAAAAAAAAAATCAACTTAAATAAGTTGAAAACCGGTTGTTCGCCTTGTATGAGGGAAGCTGAATTAATGAAACAAAAAATTTCAAATAGAAATTTGTCAGAAATAAAGATAAATGAGATTAAAGATATCGTTTCATCAATTTTTAAAAAAAATTAATGAATAAATACAATTTTTGGTTTTTTAGCACTTTTACTATCGCATTAATTGTCACTCTACCAATTATCACAGTTTTTTTTAGTTTTTTTTCGGAGACTAGTAATTATTTTGTAATATTAAAAAGTACTTTTCTTTTTGATTATATAAATAATTCTTTATTAATTTTAATTTCAGTTTTATTTATAACTTTTTTAGTGGGTGTAATATCTGCGTATTTTATCTCATTTTATGAGTTTCCATTATGTAAGTTTTTTAGCTGGGCACTGATTTTAGCTTTCGCAATTCCTGGTTATATATTTGCTTTTTCTATAATAGCATTTTTTGAAAATTACGGAACCGCCTACTCAATTCTTACAAATATCTTTGGAGAGCACAATTACAATCCTATTATTCCAAAACTTGACGGAGTTCTAGGCTCTATTATTTCTATTAGTTTTTCATTATTTCCCTATGTATATGTTTTAACTAGGTCTTCCTTTTTTTTTCAATCAAACAATTATATTGAAGTTGGCCAAAATCTTGGTCTATCTGAAAAGGAAACTTTTTTAAAAATTATACTACCTTCAGCAAGACCAGCTATAATTGCAGGGTTAGCTTTAGTTGCAATGGAGTGTTTATCAGATTTTGGAACAGTATCTATTTTTAGTGTATCGACGTTAACCACTGGCATATATAATTCATGGATTTCTTTTGATGATCTTAATTCAGCAAATCAAATTTCATTTGTACTGCTGATATTCATATTAACTCTTTTATCCATAGAGATTTATTCTAGAAAAGAAGCAAAATATCATCAACCAGGAAGAGGATTTAAACCTATTAATAAAATTAAATTAAGTGGAAAAAAAGCATTATTGGCTTTTTCTTTTTGCCTGCTTGTTTTTTTAATAAGTTTTGTATTTCCAGTTTCACAGATGATATATTGGACATTTAAATTTCCAAAATATATTCAAGATATCGACCTTCTCAAGATTAACTTAAATACTTTATATTTAGTTGGCCTAGCAAGTTTAGTTTTAGTAATCATTTCTTTATTTATTAACTATGGAACCAGAATTTCTAAAAGTAAAATTCTAAATTATTTAACAAATTTTTCTATTTCAGGATATGCTATTCCAGGAGTGATTTTAGCAGTAGCTTTCATTACTTTGTTTTCAAATTTAAGTGATTTAATTAATGAAAATACTAATATTGGTAGTATTAAAAAAGTATTTATTGGTTCTATATTTGGTCTGATACTTGCTTATTTTATCAGGTTCTTTTCTCTATCTTTCAATGGAATAAAATCTAGTTATGAAAAAATAAATAATTCTATTGATGAAAGTGCTTATTTGCTTGGCTATTCAAAAATGAAAACATTTTCAAATATTCATATTCCATATCTTAAAAATAATATTATATTGATTGTTGTTCTTATCTCTTTAGAAATTATTAAAGAGTTGCCTATAACAATGATACTCAGGCCTTTTAATTTCGAAACGTTTGCAACCCAAGCTTATATTTATGCTTCTCAAGATTTAATAGAGGCGGCAGCTCTACCCTCATTATTTTTGATTAGTTGGTCTACAATATTAATTTTATTTTCTTCAAAATATATACTTTCACAAAAAAATTAATATAATAGTTAAATGTCAAATCATTTTTTCGAAATCAAAGAAGGTAACTTTGTTGCTAGTGAAAAAAATAAAGTCAATGGCGTTAATCTTAAGATAGAAAATAAAGGAGAAATAGTATCTTTATTAGGTCCATCTGGAGTTGGCAAAACAACTATTTTAAGAACTATTGCTGGTCTTCAAAAACTTTATTCTGGTGAAATTTTTCTTAATAATAAATTAATTTCTTCAAACAATACTCACATTGAACCAGAGAAGAGAAATATTGCTTTGTCTTTTCAAGACAATTCTTTGTTTCCTAATTACAAAGTAATAGATAATATTAATTTTGGTAAAAAAAGATCTAATGGAAATGATTTTGTATATGAAGCAGATGACATTATTAAATTACTTCATATAGAGTCTATTTTAGAAAAATTTCCTCATCAAATAAGTGCTGGAGAAGCTCAAAGAGTGTCTTTAGCAAGATCACTTATGTCGAAACCTGATTTATTATTACTGGATGAGCCTTTTTCAAATATAGATCAAAGTTTAAAAGATGAAATTCAAGTTTCTGTTAAAAAACTTTTAAAAGAGTTTAATTTAACAACAATAATTGTGACTCACGACTCTTACGAAGCTTTCTCAATGGCAGATAAATGTGGAATTATTTTAAATCAAGAATTAAAACAATATGACGTACCTTATAATGTTCATCATGAGCCTAACTCAATTGAAATAGCTAATTTTCTAAACAAAGGTGTATTTATTGATGTTAAAGTTGTCGACAGTGAATGTGCTGTACATAGATTGAATCATAAAGAGTTAGGTGAGATCAGAGGGAAATTATCAAACAATTTTCCATCTGGAACAAAAGTAAAATTACTTTTACAACCCGAAGATTTAATTCACGACGATCAAAGTAAACTAAAATTGGAAGTTGTGGATAGGAAATTTAGAGGTACTAATTTTATTTATACTTTAAAAACAAAAAATGGCGAACATTTACCAGTTTTTGTTCATTCTCATCATATTCATCAACATGAAAAATCTGAAAAATTTGGTATTAAATCTCCGATTTATATTGACCATTTGGTATGTTTTTAAGTAAATATGATAACTTATTTAATTGCGCCCTTAGCTCAGTTGGATAGAGCATCGGTTTTCTAAACCGAGGGTCGTAGGTTCGAATCCTTCAGGGCGCGCCAAAAAAAAATTTTAATGACAAAAAAAATTCTTATTACTGGTGGAGCAGGTTACATTGGTTCACATATTTCAGAAATTTTAGTTAAAGAAAAAAAAAAGATATTCATTGTAGATAATTTATCAACCGGTCACGAAAAATTAATTAATAAAAAAGCCAAGTTCTATAGAGTCAACATAAATAACATCAAAAAAATTAGATCGATAATAATTCAAAATAAAATTGATTCTGTTATACATTTAGCAGCAAGTTTAATTATTGGTGAGGGTGAAAAATATCCAAAAAAGTATTTTAAAAATAATGTTTTAAATACAAAAAATCTTATTACCGCATGTGCTAATACAACAATTAAAAATTTTATATTTTCATCAACGGCAGCAGTATATAAAGATGGAAAATTTAAAGTAACTGAAAAATCTAAATTAAGTCCCAAAAGTATTTATGGGAAGACAAAACTTACTGCAGAAAAGATTATAATTAAGAATTGTAAAAAAAATAAAATTAATTATGGGATATTAAGATATTTTAATATAGTAGGATCAAGCCCAAGTGGAAAAATTGGTTTAATCAACAAAGGTGATCATTTATTTAAAAATTACTCCATGGAAGCATTTAAAAAAAAACCTTTATTTAAGATTTATGGAACAAATTATCCGACAAAAGATGGATCATGTGTGAGAGATTTTATACATGTTTCAGACATTGCTGAAATCCATTCACTGGTTTTAAAAAAAATTGACAAAACTAATAAATCGAAAATTTTAAACTGTGGTTATAGTGAAGGAATATCTGTAAAACAGGTAGCAAAAAAATTTTTAAATTACACAAACAAGAATGCTAAAATTGTTGAAGTACAAAGAAGAAAGGGCGATCTAATTCAAATTATTGCAGTGACTAAAAATTTGAAAAAATTTATACGATGGAAACCAAAGTTTGATAAATTAGATATAATGGTAAAAAGTTCGTTAAAATGGGAGAAAAATTCAAAATTTTAACTGATGAAAAAGGTTTCTTTAAAAAACTCTTTCTTAAAATATTGTGAAAAAAAAAAATTCGAGAAAAATATAAATCAAATCAAGATAATAAATTCATTAGATAATTTTATAGAAAATCAAAACTTTTTTTTTAATTTTTTTTTAAAATCAAAAAAAGAACTGTGTTTTTATCTTTATGGTGGAGTAGGAGTTGGAAAAACAATGATCTTAGATCATTTTTACAATTACATAGATATACCAAAATTAAGATTACATTTTAACGAATTTATGATCAACTTTCATGACTTTAAACATAAGAACAAAACTGATTCGATAAACAAATTTGTTCAAAGTTTAAAGCAGTATAACTTAATTTTTTTGGATGAATTACAAGTAACTAATATTGTTGATGCCATGATATTAGGAAAGTTATTTGAGACTATATTTCGTGAGAACATTAAAGTTTTAATTACTTCTAACATAAAAATTGATGATTTATACAAAGATGGTTTACAGAGAGATCAGTTTACACCTTTTATTTCAATTATTAAAAAAAATTCAATTCAAAAGGAATTAATTATTGATGAAGACTACAGAAAATCAGATTCTAATAAATTACAAAGAGCTTATTATCCAAATAATGCAAAAACCGTCTTTCAACTAAATCAATCCTATAGAAAATTAACTAAAAATAAAAAAAAACAAAAAATTACATTAAATATAAAAGGTAGGAAACTAATTATTCACGATTTTCATGACGGTATTGCTAAATTTGATTTTAAGTATTTATGTGACAATAACTTAGGAGCAGAAGACTTTATTGAAATAACTAATATATGTAAATTTGTTGTTATAGAAAATATTCCAATTTTTAATAATGAAAACATTAATCAACAACAAAGATTCATAACTTTAATTGATATTTTTTATGAAAAAAAAATTTTTTTAATGATTTCACTTGAATCTAATCTTGAAACTTTAGGCTCTTCACAAAAATTAATTAAACCTTTTAAAAGAACCCTAAGTAGATTGTATGAGCTTACATCTTCCAATTATAATTAATTTTAGGTTGTTTTATTATATATCTATACTTATAAATTCAATATCTTCTAGATCTAGTTGTTTCAAATACTGAATGCAACCATAAATCATATTGTTAAGGATCTTGGATTAATCCATAATTAATAGTTTTGAAATTTAATTTCAAAAATATTGTTAACAATAAGAAAAAAAGAGAGGAAATCATAAATTATGATTAAATCAATTAAAAATTGGATTTTAGTTGTTCTTGCTTCTTCTTTGCTTGTGGCTTGTGGCCAAGGTGGCGGAGGATCTGGATCAAAAAAATCTAAAACTTTAGACAACACTAAAAAAGCTGGTTTTGTGAAATGTGGAGTTTCACAAGGACTTCCAGGATTCTCTAACGCAGATGAGTCTGGAAATTGGACTGGTATAGATGTTGATGTATGTAGAGCTGTTGCAGCCGCTGTTTTAGGTGATGCTGACAAAGTAAAATACACTCCATTAAGTGCTAAAGAAAGATTCACTGCTTTAACATCTGGTGAAATCGATGTATTAGCACGTAACACAACTTGGACATTATCTAGAGATGCTGACATAGGTTTAACTTTTGTTGGTGTTAACTTTTACGATGGTCAAGGTTTCATGGTTAGAAAAAATTCTGGAATCAATTCAGTGAATGATTTTAGAGATGGTATATCTGCTTGTACAAATACAGGTACGACAACTGAGCTAAACATGAGAGACTTCTTCAATTCTAAGAACATTAAGTACGAACCAATTGCGTTTGAAAAAGCAGACGAAGTAGTTCAAGCTTATGATGCTGGAAGATGTGATACTTATACGACTGACAAATCTGGATTAGCTGCTCAAAGAACAAAATTGAGTGCACCGGACGATCACAAAGTATTACCTGAAACAATTTCTAAAGAACCACTAGGACCTGTTGTAAGACAAGGTGACTCAGTTTGGGAAGATATTGTTAGATGGTCTCTAAACACAATGATCGAAGCAGAAGAATATGGTGTTAATTCATCAAACGCTTCAAGCCTTAAAGACTCTGATAACCCTGCTATTAAAAGATTAGTTGGTTCTGAGGGTGAATTAGGTGCTGCATTTGGTCTTGACAATGAATGGAGCTTAAGAATTATCGAGCAAGTTGGTAATTATGGTGAAAGCTACAAAAAACATATAGCTGACACAAACATTTTACCAAATAGAGGTCCAAATGAGTTATGGACTAAAGGTGGAATACTTTACGTACCACCAGCAAGATAATTGCTGAAAAAATTAAAAAGGGCTGGATTTATCTGGCCCTTTTTTTTATTCTCAATTATATTCCTCATTAAATGAATTTAAAAAATTTAAAACTTAATTTAAGCAATAAAAATAAGGATTTAATACCCCAAGTTTTGACGGTATTACTTTTAATTTTAGTTGTTATTTATTTTACAATAAACGCTCAAAGTAACATGGGAAACAGAGGAATTTCTTTTGGTTTTGGTTTTCTTTCTCAAGAATCGTCGTTTGATATCACTTTTTCATTAATAGATTACGATGGATCTCATTCTTACGCTAGAGCTTTTTTAGTAGGTTTACTAAATACTATTTTAGTTTCAGCAATAGGTATATTTTTTGCAACAATACTGGGAGTAACAGTTGGTATAGGGAGACTATCCCAGAATTACTTAATTGCTAAGGCCGCAGAGTGTTACGTGGAAATATTTAGAAATATACCTTTAATATTACAAATTTTCTTTTGGTACTTTGCAGCTTTAAGGGCCCTACCTTTAACAGTAGACTCGATCAATTTTTATGACATTAGCTTTTTAAATGTAAAAGGGTGGTACGTTCCAAGGTTTATTTGGACGAATTTTTCAATATTCTTTTATTCAATTATTTTAGCGATTATTTTGATAATATTTTTGACAAAATACGCTAGAAAACAAAGAGATGAATTTGGTAAACAATTACCAATTCTTTACATATCTTTTGGTTTGTTAATCGTTCTACCATTGCTTACTTTTTTATTTGGTGGCGTAAGTTTGTCATTTGAAATTCCTGAATTAGAGCAATTGTCCAAAACTGTTTATGTCTACAAAGGTGGAGTTAGTATAATACCAGAGCTAATTTCTCTTGCATTAGCACTGTCAATGTATACTGCTACATTCATAGCGGAAAATGTTAGAGCAGGAATACTTGGAGTAAACAAAGGTCAAAAAGAAGCAGCTGCATCGATTGGCTTAACAAAAGGTCAAATTTTAAAATTAGTAGTTATGCCCCAAGCATTAAGAATAATTATTCCTCCAACAACCAACCAATATTTAAATTTAACAAAAAATTCATCATTAGCAGCTGCTATAGCTTATCCAGATATAGTATTAGTTTTTGCTGGAACTGCTTTAATGCAAACAGGCAGAGCAATTGAAATAATTTCTATTACAATGCTTACATACCTATCTTTAAGTTTATCAATTTCAGTTTTTATGAATTGGTATAATAAAAAAATGGCCATTAAGGAAAAATAATGAAAAATATTTTTATAAGACCAAATAAAGAAAATTTAACAAGTTTTGTAACCATAGGCAGTTTCTTAGTTTTTATTAGTTTTATTGACGTTTTAGCAAATACTTTTTTAAACCTAAATTTTACTAGTTTTTTGCCTAGCAAATTAAGCTATTTTGCACCATTAATTCTTGGAACTATAGGATTATATTTAATTAGAATTGAGTTTAGTGGTAATAAGCTATTAGACAGAATTAATACTAATTTTAATTCAAGTAACCTTAATGCTATTTTGAGTTTAATAGTAATTTTTACCCTAATAAAATATATTCCACCTATATTAAATTGGTTCTTTTTCGATGCAAATTTTGCTGGAAATACAAAAGAGGATTGCACAGGTAGTGGGGCTTGTTGGGTTTTTGTTAAAGTTTGGTTTAACAGATTTGTTTACGGAATGTACCCAGACTCCGAGCAATGGCGTATTAACTCAGCTTTTATATTGTTATTTGCCTTAGTAGGAGCATCTTTCTTTGTCCCCGCAAAATTGAAAAAATACTTTTTAATTTTTTTAATTTTTGTTTATCCGATTATTGGATTAAAGCTTATTTCTGGTGGAGAATTCGGACTTAAATATGTTGAAACAGGAGCCTGGGGAGGTTTATCATTGACATTTATAGTGTCTGCTTTTGCACTAATATTGTGTTTCCCAGTAGGAATGTTTTTAGCACTAGGCAGAAGATCAAGTCTGCCCGCTATTCGATACACTTCTATAGGTTTTATAGAACTTTGGAGAGGCGTTCCTTTGATAACAGTTTTGTTTATGTCAGCAGTAATGTTTCCAATGTTTTTACCTGACGGCACTTATGTTGATAAATTAATAAGAGTTTTAATCGCTATTACGCTTTTTGAAGCTGCATATATGGCAGAGGTTATAAGAGGTGGTTTGCAGGCTCTTCCAAAAGGGCAATACGAAGCTGCTAAATCTTTAGGTATGGGCTATTGGAGAATGCACTTTCTTATAATCTTACCTCAAGCTTTAAAATTAGTAATCCCCGGTATAGCCAACACATTTCTAGCTTTAGTTAAAGACACCCCTTTAATATTTGTTGTAGGCTTGTTAGAGCTTGCTGGAATGGTAAATTTAGCAAAAACTAATCCAAAATGGCTGGGTATGGCCATGGAAGGGTACGTATTTGCTGGTTTAGTTTTCTGGGTTATTTGTTATGCTATGAGTAGATATAGTCAAAATTTAGAAAAAAAATTAAGTACGGAAAGATAAATGAATAAAATAATTGAATTAAAAAATGTAAATAAATGGTTTGATAAATTTCAAGCTTTAAAAGAAGTAAATTTAGAAGTTAACCAACAAGAAAAAATAGTAATTTGCGGACCTTCTGGTTCAGGTAAATCAACTTTAATAAGGTGTATTAATAGACTTGAAGAACATCAAGAGGGGGAAATAATTGTCGATGGAAAAGAAATTTCGGAAAATACGAAAGATATTGAAAAAATAAGAGCCGAAGTGGGAATGGTGTTTCAACAATTTAACTTATTTCCACATCTTTCAATTTTAGACAATTGTACACTTGCACCTATATGGGTAAAAAAAATGCCAAAAAAACAGGCTGAAGAACTTGCTATGAATAATCTGAAAAGAGTTCAAATTGCTGATCAAGCAAAAAAATTTCCAGGACAACTTTCGGGAGGTCAACAACAAAGATCTGCTCTAGCAAGAGCCTTATGCATGGAGCCAAAAATAATGTTATTTGATGAACCTACATCAGCCCTTGATCCAGAAATGATAAAAGAAGTACTAGATTCTATGGTTGACTTAGCTAAGGCGGGTATGACGATGATAGTTGTGACTCACGAAATGGGTTTTGCAAAAGAAGTTGCTGATAACATGATATTTATGGATGAAGGTAGAATTGTAGAAAAAGCTAAAACTAAAGATTTTTTTGATAACCCAAAATCTGATAGAACCAAACTTTTCTTAAGTCAAATACTATAGCCATTTAGGAACTGGTAAATTTTTACTTTTTAAAAATTCTTTATTAAAAATTTTACTTGCATATCGTTTACCATGATCACAAAGAATTGTTACTATTGTTTTTCCTGGACCTATTTTTTTTCCTAGCTTTATTGCTCCAGCAATATTTATTCCTGAAGAACCACCTAAAATTATTTTTTGTTTTTCAATTAAATCGTATACTATATTTAAAGCCTCTATATCATCAGTTTGAAAAGCATCATCAATTATTGCTTTTTCAAAATTTTTAGTAATTCTACCAGTTCCTATTCCTTCTGTAATAGAAGAACCTTTATTCTGCAATTTATTAAATTTAAAATAAGAGTATAAAGACGAGCCCATTGGATCTGACAAAGCTATTTTTATATTTTTGTTCTTATTTTTAAGTCCTATTGAAACTCCTGATAAAGTACCACCGGTTCCAACTGCACAAGTAAAAGCATCAACCTTTCCAGCCGTTTGACTCCAAATCTCTTCTGCTGTGGTTTGTATATGTGCTTCTGTATTAATAATATTATCAAATTGATTAGCCCAAAAAACACCGTTTGGATCTTTATTGTTTAACTCTTCAGCAATTTTTTTAGATTGTTTAATATAATTATTTGGATCTGAATAAGGGACGGCCTCAACTTCTATTAATTCAGCACCTAATTTTTTTAAAGTTTCCTTTTTTTCTATTGATTGGGTTTTTGGTATTACTATTTTTAGTTTTAATTGATATGCTTTACAAACTATCGCTAAACCTATACCAGTGTTCCCAGCAGTCCCCTCTACAATTGTTCCACCTTTTGATATTAATTTATTTTTAATTGCGTCTTTTACTATGAAAAGAGCTGCTCTATCTTTTACTGACTCACCCGGATTAAAGTACTCTGCTTTTCCATAAATATTGCAACCAGTCAATTCTGAGGCTTGTTTTAACCTTACTAATGGTGTATTTCCAATTTTAGATAAAATAACGCTACTTTCCATATCACTAATTATATGAAAAAAATAATCCTTTCAATTATAATTTTTTTAAATGCTAATTTTTTAGCTTATAGTCATGTTGAGCATTATGCTAATTTCAATTATTTGGAGTACGAATTATTTAGAAACAATAAATCCATCGGTTATCATAAATATGATTTCATAAGAGAGGGGGAAATTTTGACAGTCAAAAGTGAGGTAAAATTCAAAATTACAAAATTAGGTGTAGATCTTTATGAATATTTTGCTGAAAGTGATGAGGTTTATAAAAACAATGAATTTTATAAATTTTCATCAAAAACTAATCAAAATAAAAAACGAAAATATGTCAATATAGGAGTTGACTCAAACAATAAAGATTTAATTATTGACGGATCCTCTTATCAAGGCAAAACATCTAAAGATGCTATAGTCGGCACATGGTGGAATCACAAAATTATAAAATCAAAATCTCAAATAAGCGCAATTTCTGGAAGAATAATTGAACAAACTGTAACTTTTGTAGGCAAAGAAACCTTAAAAATTGGTGACAAAAGTTACAAAACCTTAAGATTTAATTTTAAATCATCAGACAAAACTCTACCTGACAATAAAAAACTTAACACTGATATTTGGTATGATGAAAATACTTTTTTATGGGTTAAAGCTGCTTTCGATAAAACAGGATATTGGGAGTATAGAATTAAAACTCATAAATAATTTAAAATTTAATTCCTTTTTTTCTGATTAAGTCAACATATATTATCCATTTTATTTCAATTTTAAAGGCTAAAAAATAGGATTTTTTTTTTCCCAAAATGAACAATTTTTGTTGCCAAATTAAGAAAATTAGGGTTGTATAAATAAAATTTGGGAGTTCACATGGAAGAAAATTTTAACGTTCATCTAGGTAAAAAACTTAGATTAAGAAGATTATCCTTAGGATTAACACAAACTAAAGTAGCTCAAGCAATTAACGTTACATTTCAACAAATACAAAAATACGAAAAAGGCACTAACGGAGTAAGTTCTAATAGACTTATGCAATTATCACAGTTTTTGAAAGTTCCAATAATATACTTTTTTGAGGATTTTAAAGAATTTAAAGATATAGAAGGAGACTCTCAAAATAGCGAAGATTTGAATTATTCATTTTTAACAAGAACTTTTTCCTCAATGTCTAAACAACAAAAAGAAAAAATTCTTCAAATACTAAACAATACATCAAAATTCGAAAAAGTTGGATAAAATTGATCAGGAAACTAATTTTAAAAGTTTTTTTTTTATTTTTATCAATAAGTATTTCATTTTCTAACGCAAGCGCTAGTAGTTTTAAAAACTGTCTAGTAAATAATACAACTGACAAAGATAAAATAATGTTAGTAAGATGGGTTTTCTCTGCGATGTCTCACCATCCAGCGCTAGCTAATGATTATAAAGTATCAAAAAATAAGTTTTTAAAACATGAAATGGCTGTTGCAGACTATTTGGAATATGTCTTGGGGACGAAATGTAAGTCTGAAACAGAAGCAGCTCTTAAAGGTGATTAAAAAGAATTTATGGCAGCTTTTGAATTTCTAGGAACTACAGCTTTTGAAAGTCTAGCAAGAGATCCAAATGTCAATAAAGCTCTAGAAACTTGGATAAATCAATTAGATAAAAATTTTTTTCAAAAATTTGACTGATTTAGTGGCTCCTCGGGCAGGACTCGAACCTGCGACCAATTGATTAACAGTCAACTGCTCTACCAACTGAGCTACCGAGGAATGAAAATGAACATACTTTTTTTGAAAAAATAAAACAACTCATTTTTTTGGAGGCCACGTCCAGAATCGAACTGGAATAAAAGGATTTGCAATCCTCTGCGTAACCATTCCGCCACGTGGCCTAATTATATCTTAAAAGGTATTTAAATCATTTATAAGGTTCAATAAAGCTAAAATCTATACCTTTTAGGTTTTTAAACATTTGATATAACCTATTTAGTGAAATATTCATAAAAAAAATGGAATTTAAAAAATATAACCATAATATAGAAGAAAAAAAAATCTCAGATTTTTGGATTAAAAAAGGCTTATTCAAACCGAAGAAAACTAAATCTAAAAAAAAATTCTCCATAGTAATTCCACCTCCTAACATAACTGGAAGATTGCATATGGGTCACGCATTAAATAATAGCCTTCAAGACGTGCTTGTTAGATTTAATAGAATGAAGGGCCTTGAAACATTATGGCAGCCTGGAACAGACCATGCAGGAATTGCAACACAAGCAGTTGTCGAAAATAACTTGTTAAAAGAGGGAATTAAAAAGAATGATTTAGGAAGGGATAAATTTATAAAAAAAGTTTGGGACTGGAAAGAAGAGTCGGGTGGAATAATTTTAGACCAGCTTAAAAAACTAGGTTGTTCGTGTGACTGGTCTAGAACTAGGTTTACAATGGATAAAAATTTGTCCAAAGCGGTGATTAAAGTTTTTGTAAATCTTTATAACCGGAAATTAATTTATAAGGACAAGAAATTAGTTAATTGGGATACACAGCTTCAAACTGCAATATCCGACTTAGAAGTGGTACAAAAAGATGTTCAATCTCAATTGTATTATATTGATTATTCAATAGAGAATTCTGATGAAAAAATCACTATTGCAACAACTAGACCAGAAACTATGATGGGAGATACAGCGGTTGCAGTAAATCCCAAAGATCAAAGATATATTAATCTAATTGGAAAAAATGTTCTAATTCCTATTGTTAACAGAAAAGTTAAAATCATTGCTGATCATTATGCTGACCCAGATCAAGGCTCAGGAGCTGTTAAAATTACTCCAGCCCATGATTTTAATGATTATGAGGTTGGTAAAAGAAATAAATTAGAAATTATTAATATTTTTGAAATAAATGGAAAAATTAATAAAAATGGAGTCAAAGAATTTTATGGCATGGATAGATTTGAAGCAAGAAAGGTTTTAATTAAAAAGTTAAGAGAAAATGGAAATCTTGTAAAAATTGAAAATATTAAAAATAAAGTTCCATATGGAGATAGATCAAACACTGTAATAGAACCTCTTTTAACTGAGCAGTGGTTTGTAGACGCAAAAAAGTTGTCAAAAAAACCAATTAAAATAGTTAAGGATGGAAAAACTTCTTTTTTTCCAAGTAACTGGACAAAGACATTTTTTCAATGGATGAATGAGATTGAACCATGGTGTATATCACGCCAAATCTGGTGGGGTCATAGAATACCTGCTTGGTACGACGATAGTGGAAATATTTTTGTAGCTGAAAATGAAAAAGATGCAAAATTGTTAGCAATAAAAAAAAATAAGAATAAAAAATTTTTATTAAGACAAGAGACCGATGTTTTAGATACATGGTTTTCATCTGCATTATGGCCTTTTGCTACACTAGGTTGGCCACAAAAAACTAAAGAACTCGTTAAATTTTATCCAACTTCTGTTCTTATAACAGGTTTTGATATCATTTTTTTCTGGGTTGCAAGAATGTTGATGATGGGAAATTATTTCAATAAATATACTCCATTTCACAAAGTTTATGTCCATGCACTCGTAAGAGATGAGAAGGGTCAAAAAATGTCAAAATCTAAGGGCAATGTGATTGATCCACTAGAACTTATTAACGAATATGGAGCTGATAGTTTAAGATTTACATTAATTTCAATGGCTTCACCTGGAAGAGATGTAAAATTATCGAAAGATAGAGTTACAGGCAATAGAAATTTTATAACAAAAATTTGGAGTGCTAATAACTTTTTAAAACTCAACGATTGTAAATTAGTAAAAAAAATAAATTTGAATTCAGTAAACCTATCAATTAATCATTGGATATACTGTGAATTTATAAAAATGCAAAATTTAGTCACCAAAAGTATTGACATTTTTAGATTTGATGAAGCAGCTAAACATGTATATCAGTTTGTTTGGCATTCTTATTGTGATTGGTATCTAGAGTTTTTAAAACCTATTTTCAATTCAAAAAATAAAGGTGATATTAAAGAAGCAAAAGCTTTTTCATCATTTATGATGTCAAATATTCTAAAAATTCTTCACCCTTTTATCCCTTTTTTTACAGAAAGCCTATGGTCTTCAAATAGATATAAAAAGATTTATAAGAATTATTTAATCTCTTCTAGTTGGCCAGATTTTAAAAAAATGAATAAATTTACAAAAAATCAAAGTAATATTAATGATATAATTGAATTAATTTCTAATATCAGGTCTACTAAAGCAGAGCTTAAAATTACTCCAAAATTAAATTGTGACATATTTTTTGATAAAAAATCAGTAAGATTACAAAAATTGATAAATACGAATATTAATTTTATAAAACAAGTAGGGAGAGTGAATAGTATCCTTAAAACCAAAACAAGAAATAAAAATAGTTTAGATATTTTAGTTCTCAAAGAGAAAATGACCCTAAATTTTAATGAAGATGTTGATTTAGCTTCTCAAAAAGAAAGAATTTTACAAAAAGTTGAGACAATTAATAAGCAAATCCTAGCTCTAAAAAATAAGCTTAAAAATAAGGCTTATGTGACAAATGCACCTAAAGAAATTGTACAAAATGATAAAAATTTAGTTAAAGAATTAACTATTGAAGATGGAAAATTAAGAAGTATTGTATCTAGTATTAATTAAATGCCTAAAATTGATAAAAAAAAATTACCTAGTCGTCATACCTCATTAGGACCAGATAGAGCTCCTCATAGATCTTTTTACTATGCAATGGGAGAAACAGAGCAAGATGTGGCAAAACCATTTGTAGGTGTGGTATCTACTTGGAATGAAGCAGCTCCATGCAATACTGCTTTAATGAGACAGGCTCAATCGGTTAAAAAAGGAGTGAAAGAATCTGGCGGGACACCAAGAGAATTTTGCACAATAACTGTAACCGACGGTATTGCTATGGGACATGAAGGAATGAAATCTTCTTTGATTTCCAGAGAAGTAATAGCTGACTCTGCTGAACTGACAGTAAGAGGACATTGCTATGATGCTTTAGTGGGAATCGCTGGATGTGATAAATCATTACCTGGTTTAATGATGTCAATGTTAAGATTAAATGTTCCAAGTGTATTTATTTATGGTGGCTCAATATTACCAGGAAAATTTAAAGGCAAAGATGTAACCGTTGTAGATGTATTTGAAGCTGTTGGAAAACATTCTTCAGGGACAATGTCCTCAGAGGAATTGAGAGAACTAGAATTAGTTGCTTGTCCAAGCGCCGGAGCATGTGGTGGACAATTCACAGCAAATACAATGGCATGTGTGTCAGAGGCAATAGGATTGGCTTTACCATATTCAGCAGGAACACCAGCCCCATACGAAGAAAGAGACAAATATGCTTTTGAAAGCGGGCAAGCAGTAATGAATTTATTAGAAAAAAAAATCAAACCGAGAGAAATAGTTAAAAAAAAATCTTTAGAAAACGCTGCTACGATTGTAGCAGCGACAGGTGGTTCTACAAATGCTGCTCTTCATTTACCAGCACTAGCCAATGAAATTGGAGTAAAGTTTGATTTAATGGATGTGGCGAAAATTTTTAAAAAAACACCTTATCTCGCTGATTTAAAACCTGGAGGAAAATATGTTGCTAAGGATATGTGGGAAGCAGGAGGTGTTCCTATGTTACTTAAGACATTATTCGATGGAGGATACATCCATGGTGATTGCATGACAGTTACGGGCAAAACAATGAAAGAAAATTTAAGAAATATTAAATTTAATAAAGATCAAAAAGTTTTAAGAGAGCACAATAAACCTTTATCCCCAGATGGTGGTGTAGTAGGATTGAAAGGAAATTTAGCCTCAGAAGGCGCAATCGTAAAAATAGCTGGATTAAAAAAATTACAATTTTCTGGAATAGCAAGATGCTTTGATAACGAAGAAGATGCAATGAAAGCAGTTCAAACTAAAAAATATAAAGATGGTGATGTTATTATAATTAGATACGAGGGGCCAAGAGGTGGACCGGGTATGCGAGAAATGTTGTCTACGACTGGTGCGATTTATGGGCAAGGTAAAGGTGAAAAAGTTGCTTTAATAACTGATGGCAGGTTTTCAGGAGCAACCAGAGGTTTTTGCGTAGGACATGTCGGACCTGAGGCAGCATTAGGTGGTCCAATCGCTCTACTTAAAAATGGAGACAAAATAGATATTGATGCAAAAAAAGGAACCATAAATGTCAGATTAACTAGAGCTCAATTGAAAGCTAGAAGAAAAAAATGGAAAGCAAAAAAATCTCAATTTGGCTCTGGAACTTTATGGAAATATGCTCAAACCGTTGGACCAGCTTACCTAGGAGCACCAACTCATCCTGGTAAGAAAAAAGAAGTTAAAGATTATTCTAAAATTTAATGAAGATTAGACCAGTTATTTTATGTGGTGGTGCTGGAACCAGGTTATGGTCTGATAGAAAAAAAAATCAAGCTAAACAATTCATAGATTTCGGTGGATGGACATTATTTGGAAAAACTCTTGATAGAATTAAACATTCGTCATTTGATTACCCTGTAATCAGCACAAATATAAAATATCTTAAAGATATAAAAAAAAACTTAAAAAACAAAGGGATTAAAAAATACAAGATAGTTTTAGAGCCTTCCAAAAAAAATACTGCACCAGCGATTTTAACAGCAGCCTTAATAAAAGATATTCCGGAAAAACAACCAATAATTTTTTTATCTTCAGACCATTTGATTGAAAAAACTAGAAAATTTAACGATGAAATCAAAAAACATAAAAAATTTCTTAATAATGAAAATATTTTTATTTTTGGTATCAAACCCACATCTAATTCTGACCAATTTGGATATTTTGTTACAAAGAAAATTAAAAATTTAAACCAAGTCTCAAGATTTATTGAAAAACCCAATTTATTAAAAGCTAAAAAGATTATTAAAAATGGAGGCTATTGGAATTCAGGTATGTTTTTTTTAAGAAAAGATTCATTAATTAACAATTTTAAGAAGCATCAAAAAAAAATTTATAAAAACTCTTTACTAGCAGTTATTAGAAGTAAATCTAAAAATAATATTTATTATCTTAATAAAAAAACTTTTAATATGAACCCACCAAAATCATTTGATTATGCCATTTTAGAAAAAACAAAAAAGATTAATGCGATAAAATTAAATATGCGTTGGTCAGACCTAGGAAGTTGGAAAGAAATTCTTCTAATGTTTAAAAGACATAAAATGAAATATTTTAAGAAAAAAAATGTCTTTCGTAGACCATGGGGAAATTATGTAAATTTGTATAATGGAAAAAATTTTTTAATTAAAGAACTAAACGTTAAACCAAAAGGAGTCTTAAGTTTACAAAAACATTTTCACAGATCCGAGCACTGGGTTGTAATCCAAGGAAATCCAAAAATTACTTTAAATAAAAAGTTTATTTCAAAAAAACCTAACGAAACAATTTTTATTCCAAAGGGAGCTATACATAGAATACAAAACCCTAATAAAAAACTTGTTAAAATTATGGAGGCTCAATTAGGTTCAATTTTAAAAGAAACCGATATAGTAAGATACGAGGATATATATGGACGAGTTAACTAATTTCCAATTCAATTGGTGTATGATCAGAAGGTTTTGTTTTTGATCTTGGATTTTTATTAATATTTATTGATACAATATTATCCAATAAATTATTTGATAACAGGAAATGATCAATCCTCATACCATAATTTTTTTGCCATGAACCAGCGAAATAATCCCAAAAAGTGTACTCTTGTTTATTTCTATTCTTAATACGGTAGACATCTTTAAAACCTAAGTTTAACAATTCTCGAAATTTTTTTCTTATCTCTAATTTACCAAGAGCATCGTTTTCATATCTTTTAAAATCATAAACATCAATTTCTTCTGGTATTATATTAAAATCTCCCGCAATCAATAATTTAGAATTTTTAGACAGTTCTTTTTTTATATTTAAAATAAAATTATTTAACCACTTTTTCTTATATTCGTATTTTTCAGTATCTATTGGGTTCCCATTAGGAACATATATATTAATGAGATTTATTTTACTTCTTTTAATCTGAATTTCACCAGTAATAACTCTTGATTGTTTCAAATCATCGCTAATTAAATTCTTTTTTATATTTTTTACTTCAATTTTAGAAATAATCGCCACTCCATTATAACTTTTTTGACCATACACGTGAGATTCGTATCCAATTTTTTTGAACTCTTCATAAGGAAAATTTTCATCTTGAGTTTTAATTTCCTGTAATAATAAAATATCTGGTTTAGCTTGTTTTATATAATTTAATATATTTGTAATTCTTGCTCTAACTGAATTTACATTCCAAGATATTATCTTCATTAAACTGAAAATGACAATCCACAGCCACAAGAGGCTGAAGCCTTTGGATTATCAATAACAAAAGACTCACCAATCATCTCTTTTTTAAAATCAACTATTGAACCAGCAATTATATCCAATGAAATCTTGTCAATAATCGCCTGATCAAATAAAATATCATCTTTTTCTAGTTTATCCTCAAAACTAAAATTATATTTAAAACCTGAACATCCACCACCTTGAACTGAAATTCTGAAATATTTTTTAGCTTCACTTTTCGTGATTTTTTCTATTTCGCTCTTGGCTCTAGCGGTAAATTCTAATTTTTTTTCCATAATTATCTAGTATATAATCTATATAGTTATCATGCAAAAAAATTCAATTAATACATTATCAAAATTAGCAGTTCCATTGAAGTCAAAGGGTAGGTTTTTCAAAGACAGCAAAACAGACATAAGAACTGATTTTCAAAGAGATAGGGACAGAATTATTCATTCTACCGCTTTTAGAAGGCTAAAGCATAAAACTCAAGTATTTGTAAATACAACAGGCGATCATTACAGAACCCGAATAACTCACTCTCTAGAAGTGGCACAAATAGCTAGAACTTTATCAAAGTTTTTTAATTTAAATGAAGATTTGTGTGAAACACTTAGTTTAGCTCACGATTTAGGCCACACTCCTTTTGGACACGCGGGAGAAGATGAACTTAATAAATGTATGAAAAAATATGGAGGCTTTGATCACAATATTCAAACAATAAGAATAATAACATTTTTAGAAAACAGATATTATAATTTTAAAGGTCTTAATTTAACTTTTGAAACATTGGATGGTTTGCTGAAACACAATGGACCTATTAAAAACATCAGTACATACAATCAGATGATAGAAACAAATTATTTAAGAAATAGAATAAATTTTTTATCTAGCCCATCTTTGGAAGCTCAAATTGCATCTATTTCTGATGATATTGCCTACAACAGTCATGATCTTGAAGATGGACTTAGTGCTAAATTATTTAGATTAGAAGATCTATCTAATATTCCTATTTTAAATCAAATTATATTGAAACATAAAAAAAAATTTAAAAATTATTCAATAGATTTAATCATAAGACAAATCATAAGGGAGATAATTAATGAGATGGTAAAAGATTTGATTTTAACAACTAAAAAAAATATTAAATATAGAAAAATTAAAAACTTAAACGATGTTTACAAAACAAAATTACCTATTGTTTCATTCTCTTCTAAAATGAAAATATTCGATGTAAAAATAAAAAATTTTTTAAGACAAAAAATGTATTACCATGCGAAAATTAAGCAAAATACAAATAAAGGAAAGGTAATAATTAAAAAATTATTTTTTACTATAATGAAAAATCCAAAAACATATTTAAATGTTGGTAAGTATGATAATTCTAATATTGAGAGATCTATATGTGATTTTATAGCTGGTATGACTGATAGATATGCAATAAATCTCTATGATACAATTAAATGAATATATTTGAAAATTATTTATCAAAAATAAATAAAGTTATTTTAGACAATAAAGGTATTTTAAAACTCGAAAATCTTGATCTTTTGAAGAATGTGAATTTAGAAATCCCTCCGGAAAAATTCAAATTTGATCTATCAACTAATATTTCTCTAGTTTTAGCCAAAGCAAATAGAAACAATCCAAGCAAATTAGCAAATGAAATCAAAGATTTATTTTTAAAAAAAATAAATCATTTTGAAAAAATTGAAGTAGCAGAACCTGGTTTTCTAAACATTAAATTATCTAAAGAGGCGTTACTATCAAATATTAGTTATATTATAAACTCAAAGAACAGTTACGGATCACAAAAATCTAAAAAAATCTTTAATATAGAATTTGTCTCCGCTAACCCTACGGGGCCAATGCACGTAGGACACTGTAGAGGAGCAATATTTGGAGACGTACTTGCAAATTTATTATTATTCAATGGGAACAAAGTTACCAAAGAGTATTATATTAATGACTATGGTAACCAGATTAAAAATTTTATCGAGTCTGTTTTTTTGAGAATTAGAGAAATTAAATACAAAGAGAAATTTCCAATAAATAAAAATTTGTACCCTGGTGAGTATATTAAAGAAATTGCTAAAAAAATAATAGTTAAAAACAAAGCCAATAAGTTTGATAATTTAAAAACTTCTTTTGATAAATTAAAAAAAATTTCATTGGAGGAGTCTATGTTACTTATCAAGAATGATTTAAAGCAACTTGGTATCATACATGATAACTTTTCATCTGAAACAGATCTAGTAAGTAAAGATTTGGTAAACAAAGCTGTTAACAAACTAAAAGAAAAAAATTTTGTAGAAGAGGGTTTTCTTGACCCACCGAAAGGAGAGTCTAATAAAGAGTGGAAAAAAGTTAAAAGATTGATTTTTAAATCATCTTTATTCGGTGATGATACAAATAGAGCTTTGCAGAAGAATGATGGTTCTTGGACGTATTTTGCAAATGATGTTGCTTATCATATGGATAAAATAGATAGAAAATTTAAAAATTTAATAAACGTTCTTGGAGCAGATCACACAGGCTATACTAAAAGAATTTCTGCTGCTGTACTAGCTCTTTCAAATAATAAAGTTAAATTAGATTGCAAAGTTTGCCAATTAGTAAAACTATTCAAAGATGGAAAACCATTTAAAATGTCCAAAAGATCTGGGGACTTTATTTCTCTTAAAGACTTGTTAAACGAGATAGATAAAGATTCTATAAGATTTATGATGCTTAATAGAAGTCATGATGTAGAACTAGATTTTGATTTTGATAAGATTAAAGAAAAAACAAAAGATAATCCAGTTTATTATGTTCAATATGCCTATGCTAGAATTAATTCGTTATATAGAATTTTAAATGACAAAACAAACACCAAAACTGATTTAGACACAAAAAATTTTTTACTTAATGATTATGAAAAAAAATTATTAAAAAAGATATTCGAATGGCCAAAAATTGTAGAAGCTGCGTCAAATAAATTTGA
>CABYCK010000007.1 GCA_902517535.1 uncultured Pelagibacteraceae bacterium
AGCTAAATTTAATATTAAAAATTTAAATGAAAAATATGTAAATGAAGCAAATAGACTGTTGCCAGATAGTAATTATATAGGTTTCTCTTTAACTCAAGGGAATGAGTATAGGGAAAAGAGATGGTCATTAGAAAATTTTATTAATTTAGCAAAAAAAATTGAAGATAAAAACAAAGTTCCTGTTTTTTTTATTGAAAAAAATAATATTGAATTGATGAATCAGATTAAATCAAATTTACCTAACGCTTTGTTCCCAGAATTTCATTCAAACATCTCTTGTCCAGCATTAGTTACGGCTTTGGCATCTAGATTAAGTTTGGCTGTTTCTATAGACAATGGAATTATGCATATGTTTGGACTTGCTAATATTCCTATGATTGTCTTATTTGGGCCTACGGACTCTGAAAAGTTTTCCCCTAAAATAGATTCAATTAAAATTTTAGATAGCAAAAAAATTTATAAATCAAATAAAGTTGACGATATTACTGTTCATGATGTTTTTAAATTAATCTAAATTTTCAATATTTGAATTTTTTTATTTTTAGTAAGTTTGATTAAATCTTTATTAACTTTTTTTAATTTTTCTTTAGATGTTGATCTTGTCACTATAGAAACACCTATCTTTCCCAGTCTAAAAAATGGATAACTTCCTATGTCAACAAATTTTAAATATTTTTTTTGTATTAAGCCAAGTTGTTTTGAAATATTACTTTCAACGGTAAAAAGATTTAATGTTTTGCTGTAAATTATTGAACCTTTAACTAAATATTTTTTGCAATTTTCAATCATTGAATTTAATATGGAAGGAACCCCAGGTAAAGATATAACATTTTTTTTTATAAATCCTGGTGCAGCGCTTGATGGATTTAAAACTAACCTCGACCCACCTGGCATCATAGCCATTTTTTTTCTACCATCATTAAATTTTGATTTCCCATAATAGTTTTCTAAGATTTTATATGCGTCTTTATGAAACTCATACTTCACATTAAAAGCTTTGGATATTGATTTAGCAGTTATGTCATCATGTGTAGGGCCTATCCCACCTGTAGTAAAAACATAGTTATATTTTTTTGAAAGTTCTAATACATTTTTAATAATAACTTTTTCTGAGTCTGGAATAACTCTTACCTCATAAACTGATATTCCACAGCTTGAATTTAACCATTTGGCTATAAACGCAATATTTTTATCTTCTGTTCTTCCAGAAAGTATTTCATTTCCTATAATTAAAATTGCAGCATTTACTTTTTTGTTTTTTTTCTTCATAGATTAATAATTATATATGAATTTTGAAAATAAATTAATATCAGGTGAATTTGTAAAAAGATATAAGCGTTTTTTTGTTGATGTAAAGATAAAGAATAAATTAATCACAGCTCATTGCCCTAATACTGGATCAATGCAAGGTCTTTTAAAAAAAGGAAATAAAGTTTGGCTTACCAAAACGACAAACCCAAAAAGAAAGTTAAAATATACCTTGCAATTTATTGAAGTAAACAATTCAAAAGTTGGGATAAATACTCATATAACAAATAAGATTTTTTTGGAGGCCTTAAAGGAAAATAAAATTGAGAATTTTGATAAAGATATTAATATTAAATCTGAAGTAAAATTTGGTAACAATACAAGATTTGATTTTTTGATTACTAATAAAAAATACAAAGCTTTTATTGAGGTAAAAAATGTTACATTGTCTAGAAAGTCAAAAATAGCAGAATTCCCAGATACTGTGACGTCTAGAGGTGCAAAACATATTAGTGAATTAATTAAAGCTAGAAAAAAAGGCTTTGATGTTTTTATTGCATTTGTAATTCAACGCGAAGATTGTAATAAGTTTAAAATTGCCGATGACCTAGATGCAAAATATTCATCTTTATTGTCTAAAGCTGTTAAAAAAAAACTTAAGATACTTTGCTATGATTGTAAATTTTCTCTAAAAGGAATAAAATTAGGAAAAAAAATAGAATTTAATGAAAATTGATATAAAAGAGTCTTTTATAAAAACTAGAAAAGCTGGATCTATCGCTGCAGGAGCGCTAGATGAAGTTGAAAAAATTATTAAACCTGGTATTACAACAGCAAAGATTGACCGCCTATGTTATGATTACATCAATGATCATGACGCATATTCTGCCCCACTATTTTATAGGGGATTTCCTAAATCATGTTGTACTTCCACAAATCATGTTGTTTGTCACGGTATTCCGGCTGATAAAATATTAAGAGAAGGTGATATTCTTAATGTTGATGTAACCGCATACAAAGATGGGTGGCACGGAGATACTAGCAGGATGTTCCAAGTGGGAAAAACATCGGTTAAAGCAAAAAAATTAATTGAAACCACTTATGAAGCAATGATGAAAGCAATAAAAATATTGAAAGAAAATATTTTTCTAGGAGATATAGGAAGCACAATTCAAGAGCATGTTGAAAGTAAAGGCTTTTCTGTAGTTCAAGATTTTTGTGGACATGGTATTGGTCAAGATTTTCATAAAGCTCCAAATGTTTTACATTATGGAAAAAAAGGAACAGGGGAAAAATTAAAAGCTGGAATGATTTTTACAATTGAACCAATGATTAATGCTGGAAAGTATGAGACGAAAATATTGAACGATGGATGGACAGCAGTCACTAAAGATAAATCTTTATCTGCACAATTTGAACATACTGTTGGTATAACAAAGGATGGATACGAAATTTTTACTGAATCAAAAAATTAAAATATTCTAATATAATGATTGAAAGATATTCAAGAAAAGAAATGAAAGTCATTTGGGAAGATTATAATAAATATTCTATTTGGCTAGATATAGAATTAGCTGCAGCAGAAGCAATGGAAAAATTTAAGATTATTCCAAAAGGAGTTGTTAAAAAAGTTAAATCGAAAGGTAAAATAAATGTTAAAAGAATTTCTATTATTGAAAATAAAGTTAAACACGATGTAATAGCATTTTTAACTTCTATTACTGAAAAGGCTGGAAAAGAAGCCAGGTATCTTCATAAAGGCATGACATCATCTGACGTATTAGATACTTGTTTTAATTTACAACTAAAACAATCAGGTAAAATCTTAATTAAAGATATTGACGAATTATTAAAGTCAATTAAAAAACAAGCAACAAAATATAAACACACTTTATGTATTGGAAGAAGTCATGGTATACACGCAGAACCTATTACTTTCGGTTTAAAATTACTAACTTACTATCAAGAATTTTTAAGAAATAGAAAAAGATTAGAAAATTCAATAAAAGAAATATCTACTTGCGCTATATCAGGAGCGGTAGGAACTTTTGCTAATATTGATCCAAGAATTGAAAGTTACGTTGCTAAAAAACTTAAATTAAGCGTTGAACCTATCTCAACACAAATAATTCCTCGAGATAGACATGCGCAATTTTTTTCTACACTAGCTATAATAGCTAGTTCTATTGAGAGATTTGCTGTAGAAATTAGACATCTACAAAGGACAGAAGTTTTGGAAGTTGAAGAATTTTTTGGAAAAAAACAAAAAGGTTCCTCTGCTATGCCTCATAAAAAAAATCCAATTTTAAGTGAAAATTTAACTGGATTAGCTAGGCTGATAAGGTCAAGTGTAATTCCATCTTTAGAAAATATAGCACTTTGGCACGAAAGAGATATTTCTCATTCGGCTGTTGAAAGAAATATTGGTCCGGACTCAACTATTGCTTTAGACTTTGCTCTTTCTAGATTGAATGATGTCATTAAAAATTTGAATATCTATCCAAAAAATATGATGAAAAATTTGAATTTGACTAATGGAATTTTTTTTTCTCAAAGAATTTTATTAGAACTTACATCTGTTGGTTTTACAAGAGAAGAGTCTTATAGATTAGTTCAAAGAAATGCCATGAAATCTTGGATTAATAGTTCACCTTTTTTTGAAAATATTGCTAATGACAAAATAATTACAAATAAAATACCTGTTAATAAACTCAAAAAATTATTTAATTTCAGTTATCATACCAAAAAAATTAATATAATTTTTAAAAGATGTTTAAAAAAATAAATCAAATATGAATAAGGGAAATAAGATATACGAAGGTAAAGCCAAAATAATATATGAAACTAATGATAAAAATTTGGTTATACAACACTTTAAAGACGATGCGACTGCTTTTAATAATTTAAAAAAAGCAAAAGTTGAGGGTAAGGGTGTCTTAAATAATAGAATATCTGAGTATATTTTTAATAATCTTGGTGAATGTGGAATAAAAACACATCTAATAAAAAGATTAAATATGAGGGAGCAGTTAATTAAAAAGGCTGAGATCTTCCCTATTGAATTTATTGTAAGAAATATTGCCACAGGATCTTTGACAAAAAGATTAGGTATTTCTGAAGGAACAGTGCTATCAAAACCGTTATTAGAGTATTGTTATAAAAAAGATGAATTGGAAGATCCCTTAATCTCAAGGGAGCATATTTATTCCTTTGGTTGGGCTACAATTAAACAAATTGAGTCTATAGACAAAATTACTTTAAGAATAAATGATCTTTTGTTGGGAATTTTTAGAGGCATAGGAATTAAATTAATTGATTTTAAAATTGAATATGGAATTGCATTAAATAAAGATACAAATGAAAAGGAAATAGTTTTAGTTGATGAAATAAGCCCAGACACTTGTAGACTTTGGGATGTTAAAACAGAAAAAAAATTAGATAAAGATAGATTTAGAAAAGATTTAGGGAATGTTATTCAAGGATATCAAGAAGTAGCTAGAAGACTTGGTATAATGCCCGAAGAAACTAATATAAGTGAAGTGAATTTTGGTAAAACAACCTCTATAAAATTTAAGAAAAAATAAATTGAAATTTTCGATTACAGTTACATTAAAAAAAGATGTGCTAGATCCGCAAGGAAAAGTTGTGCAAAATACTTTACAAAATCTTGGAATGAATAATTTAAAAAGTGTTCGACAAGGTAAGTATTTTGAAATTGAGATTAATGATCAAGATGTTAAAAAAGCAGAAAAAAAAATTGATGATATGTGTAAAAAATTACTAGCAAACTTAATAATTGAAGATTACAAAATCAAAAAAATTTAATGAATTCTTCTGTAATTGTTTTTCCAGGATCTAATTGCGATAGAGATATTGCTGTTGCTCTTAAAAAAATGCAGTTTAAAAATCAAATGATTTGGCACAAAGAAACTAAGCTACCGAAGTCAGATTTAATTGTAATACCTGGAGGGTTTTCTTATGGCGATTATCTTAGATCTGGTGCTATAGCTGGAAAATCTAATATAATTAATGAAGTTATAAAGGCTGCTAATAATGGATGTTTAGTTTTAGGAATTTGCAATGGTTTTCAAATATTAACTGAAACAGGTTTATTAAAAGGAGTTCTGTTGAGAAATGAAAATCTTAAATTCATCAATAAAGATGTCAATGTTAAGGTAATGAACAATGAAACTAGATTTACCAAAAAGTACAAAAAAAATCAGATATTAAAAATTAATATAGCTCATAATGAGGGAAATTATTTCACAAGTCAAAATCATTTGAAAGAATTGCATGATAAAAATTTAATATCTTTTAAATATTGTAATGATAAGGGCAATATAGATGAAGAATCTAATCCTAATGGATCATTAGAAAATATAGCTGGTATTTTTAATGCTAAAAAAAATATTTTGGGTATGATGCCTCATCCCGAAAGAATGATAGATAGTTTAATTTCCAACTCTGATGGAATTAATCTATTTTCAAGTTTACTTAATTAATCGATGAATATTTCTAGTAAAATTATTGAACAACACGGACTTAAACCTGATGAGTTTGTCAGTATAAAAAAACTTTTAAAAAGAGAGCCAAATTTACTAGAACTCGGTATTTTTTCGGCAATGTGGAATGAACACTGTTCATACAAATCTTCAAGAAAACATTTAAAAAATTTACCAACTAAAGGTAAACAAGTAATACAAGGTCCTGGTGAAAATGCTGGTGTTATAGACATTGGAGATGATGATGCTATTATATTTAAAATTGAAAGTCACAATCATCCTTCTTATATAGAACCTTATCAAGGGGCAGCCACTGGGGTCGGTGGAATATTAAGAGATGTTTTTACAATGGGTGCCAGGCCAATAGCTTTGTTGAATTCAATTCATTTTGGTGAACCTAAACACTTTAAAACAAAAAGCTTATTAAACGGAGTAGTGTCTGGAATTGGTGGATACGGTAATTGTATTGGTATACCAACAGTAGCTGGTGAAACAAAATTTAACAAAACATATAATGAGAATATCTTAGTAAATGCAATGGCTGTGGGTCATGCAAAAAAAGATAGAATATTTTACTCTAAAGCTAAAGGTATAAATAAATCTGTTGTTTATGTTGGTTCGAAAACAGGCCGAGATGGAATTCATGGTGCTTCAATGGCCTCTGCAGAATTTGACGAAAATACAGAAGAAAAAAAACCTACTGTACAAGTAGGTGACCCTTTTACCGAAAAATTATTAATGGAGGCTTGTTTAGAATTAATGAAAGATAACTCTATTATCTCTATACAAGACATGGGGGCAGCTGGATTAACTTCATCAAGCGTAGAAATGGCTTCTAAAGGAGGTCTTGGTATAGAACTTAATTTAGAAAAAGTTCCTTGTAGAGAGGAAAATATGACACCTTATGAAATGATGTTGTCAGAAAGTCAAGAAAGAATGTTAATCATTCTAGAGGATGGAAAAGAAAAACATGCTAAAGAAATTTTTAATAAGTGGGATTTAGATTTTAATATAATTGGCAAAACAACAAACACTAATATGTTGACTCTTAAATTCAATAATAAGATTGAAGGTGAAATCCCAATTGAAGCTTTAGCATCTAAGGCTCCTATATATGATAGAAAATGGGTTAAAAAAAAGATAACTAAAAAAAATATTAATTTAAAAACTTATAAAAAAGTTGGAATTAAAGAATCTTTAATTAAGATTTTATCTTCGGCAAATCATTCAGATAAGTCATGGATAACTAATCAATACGATCAAATGGTAATGTGTGATACGGTTCAAAAATCTGGAGCTGATGCTGCCATAATACGAATACACGGCAAAGATAAAGCAATCGCAGTCTCAGTAGACTCATCAGCAAACTATTGTAAATCACATCCACTAACTGGTGGTAAACAAATAGTTTGTGAAAACTGGAGAAATTTAATTTCTGTGGGGGCTAGGCCAATTGCAATAACAAATTGCTTAAATTTTGGGAACCCTGAAAATTCAGAAATTATGGGAGAATTTGCTGAATGTTTAATAGGAATAAAAGAAGCTTGTGAGTTTTTAAATTATCCAGTCGTATCTGGAAATGTATCTTTTTATAATGGAACAAATAAAAAAAATATATCTCCTACACCAGTAATTGGAGGTGTTGGATTAATTTCCAATTTTAAAAAAAAAATTAGTCATCTTTTGAAAAAAGAAAATAGTGCCATACTTTTAGTAGGAAAGACTTTTGGTCACTTAGGACAGAGTGTTTTTTTAGAGGAGGTTTATTCGATAAATGAGGGAAAGCCACCTGAGGTTAATATGCTTAATGAAAAAAATAATGGAGAAACAGTTCTTGAAATTATAAAAAATGATTTAGTTAATTCCGTTCATGATGTTTCGAATGGTGGGTTGCTTGTTTCATTGGCTGAAATGTCCATAAATTCTGGATATGGAATAAAGATAAACAAGCCCAAAAAGTTGACCAATTTAATAGAATATTTTTTTGGAG
The DNA here is from genome assembly GCA_902517535.1 of uncultured Pelagibacteraceae bacterium. GTDB lineage: Bacteria > Pseudomonadota > Alphaproteobacteria > Pelagibacterales > Pelagibacteraceae > Pelagilacustribacter. Next base: position 7,741 of record CABYCK010000007.1, read on the forward strand.
AAGATCAAGGCAGATATGTTCTAGAAATAGACAATGATAATTTGGAAAAAGTAGATAAAATATTAAAAAATAACAATATTTTTTATGAGAATATTGGTTTTACACAAAAAGAATTTTTTGAAATAAAAGATGAGATGAAAATTAACATTATAGAACTATCAAAAATCAACAACCAATGGTATAATAATTTTTAATGCCTTTGCCTTTAGAAGAAATAAAAAAAATGATTATGACTTCAATTCCAGATGCATCAGTGGAAATAAAAGATTTAATGGGAGACAAAAATCACTATTCAGCTAAAATCAAATCAAAAATGTTCAAAGGTTTAAGCAAAATTGATCAACACAAATTAGTTTATAAGTCTTTAAAAGGTAAAATGGGCAATGAACTTCACGCACTTTCAATTACTACAGAGGAAATATGATGGAAACTAAAGATAAAATTAAAAACTTTATAAGTGAAAATGATGTTTGTTTGTTCATGAAGGGGACTCCAGATTCTCCTGAATGTGGATTCTCAATGGCCGTATCAAATGTTCTTAAACATTTAAATATCAAATTTAAAGGTATAAATGTTTTAGAAGATGAAAACTTAAGACAAGGTATAAAAGATTTTAGTGACTGGCCAACAATACCACAACTTTATATAAAAGGAGAGTTTATAGGAGGATGCGACATAGTTAAAGAAATGTTTGAAAAAGGAGAACTAAAGTCTCTCCTAGAAAAAGAAAAATTAATTTAAAATTAAATCTTACCTAGAGTAGTATTCGATAACTAAATTTGGCTCCATTATAACTGGATAAGGAACTTCAGAAAACTTTGGAATTCTAATTAACTTCGCAGTTTTATTTTTGTCATCAAGCTGAATATACTCAGGCACGTCTCTTTCTTTACTTTGAAGAGATCCGTCAATTACAGTTAATTTTTTTGACTTTTCTCTTACTTCAATTAAGTCAGTGTCTTTAACTAAATAACTAGAAATATTAACTCTTTTTTTATTAACCCTAATATGCCCATGATTAATCATTTGCCTTGCAGAGAATACTGTTGTGGCAAATTTCGCTCTGTATATTACAGTGTCTAATCTGCTTTCAAGTAAAGCAATTAAATTTTCTGTAGTGTCTCCCTTTTTCGCTAACGCTTTTCTGTAAATATTTCTAAACTGTCTTTCATTTATGTTTCCATAGTAAGCTTTCAGTTTTTGTTTAGCTTGTAACTGAATTCCATAATCTGTTGGTTTGCCTTTTTTATTTTGTCCGTGCTGACCAGGCGGGTATGCTCTTGAATTAAAAGGGCTTTTCGGTCTTCCCCAGATATTTGCTTTTAACCTGCGGTCAACTTTATGTTTTGATTTTAATCTTTTTGTCATTATTAGAAGCTGGGTTTACAAGGTTTAGGGGGTTAATGTCAATTGTGCTTTTTTTTATTTTTGCTCAATGAACCTATTAAACTACCTAAAATCCTTAATTCTTTATCATTTGGCTCAAATCTATAAAATAAATTGTTTATATTTGTTAGCATAGAATTTTTTTTTTCAATTGGATTGAAAAAGTTTTTTTTTTCTAGATTTTTTTTTAATAACATTAGAATTTCTACCATTTTACCCTTTTTTCCTATTTTTTTAGAAAATTGAGATTGTTTAAGTATTTTATAATTATTTAGTTTAAAAATTTCATAACAAATTAAAGAAAGTGAATGTGAAAGATTTAATGATTTGAACTTGGGTGATGAAGGAATTTGAACAATATAATCAGAATAAGATAAATCAAAATTTGATAAACCAGAAGCTTCAGGCCCAAACATTAATCCAATCTTTTTTGACTTTATTTTTTTGATCTTTTCAAGAAAAGTTGTAATACCTATATGTTTTTTATTAATATCTCTTTTTCTTGCGCTAAAAGAGAAAATAATATCAAATTTTTTTATTATAGAATCTGTGCTTTTAAAAACTTTGGTTTTATTTAAAATATCAAAAGCTCCTACAGAAGTTGCTCTTGCTTTAACATTGGGCCATCCATCTCTTGGATTAGTAATAAGTAAATTTTTAAATCCAAAATTTTTCATGGCCCTAGCACATGAACCAATATTTTCACCTAATTGTGGCTTTATTAGAATAAAGCCATATTTATTATTCATGAATATTTGCAGGAGCTTTTTCTTTAAATAGCTTGTATTCTAAACTATCTATTAAAGCTTTGAATGATGCTTCAATTATATTTTGCGAAACTCCTATTGTAAACCAGCTTTTTCCGCTTTTGTCTGTACTTTCAATTGAAACTCTAGTTGTTGCCCCAGTTCCAGTGTTTAAAATTCTTACTTTATAATCTAAAAGTTTAAGATCTGAAAAATATTTATAATATTTTTCAACTTTTTTAAAATTTGATCTTATTGCATTATCCAAAGCATTAACTGGTCCATTTCCTTCTCCAGTGCAATGAATTTCTTTACCATCAATTATAAAAGTTACTTCTGCAGATGTTGTTAGCGTATTATTTTTTTTAACATTAACATTATAATTTTTAACTTTTAAATATTCTGGTAATTTACCAAGTAATTTGTTTGCCAGAAGTTCGAACGAGGCATCAGCACCATCATATGAATATCCAGTAAATTCTCTTTCTTTTACCTCATTTAAAATCTTTTGTACTTTAGAGTCTTTAGAGTCTATCTTGATACCATAATTTTCTAATCTAGATAAAATATTAGATCTACCAGCTTGATTTGAAACAATTATATTTCTATGGTTGCCAACTTCTTTAGGATCAATATGTTCGTAAGTTTTTGGGTCTTTTTTAACTGCTGAAACATGTAATCCTCCTTTGTGTGAAAATGCAGATCCTCCAACATAAGCCATACTTTTGTTTGGTTTTTTATTAAGCACTTCATCTAAAAATCTTGAGCATTCTGTCAAAGAAGATAGTTTGTCTTTATTAATATTTAATTCAAATTTATCACTAAACGTTTTTTTTAAAAAAAGCGTTGGAATAATAGACATTAAATTTGCATTACCACATCTTTCACCCAATCCATTTATAGTTCCTTGTATTTGTCTAGCTCCGGCTAATACAGCTGTTAAAGAATTACTTACAGCGTTTTCAGTGTCATTATGTGCGTGTATACCTAGATTTTTTCCTGGAATTACTTTTGTAACCTTGTTTATTATCTCTCCAACTTCGTTAGGTAAAGTTCCGCCATTAGTATCGCATAATACTACCCATCTAGCCCCTTCATCATAAGCTTGTTTTAAACAATCAAGAGCATAATTATGATTGTTTTTATATCCATCAAAAAAATGTTCAGCGTCAAAAATAAATTCTTTTTTGTTTTTTACAAAATGCTTGGCTGTTTCTTTTATGTTTTTTAAATTATCCTCGTTTTTAATACCTAGTGCAGTTTTGACGTGAAAATCCCATGTTTTTCCAACAACGCAAACTGTTTTGCAATCAGCGTTCATTAAAGGAGATAAATTTGGATCATTATCTGCGCTAACTCCATTCTTCTTTGTCATTCCAAAAGCTGTAAATTTTGAGTTTCCGAGACTCGGAGATTTATCAAAAAATTCATTATCTATAGGATTTGCTCCTGGCCAACCACCTTCTATATAATCTACTCCAATATTAGATAAAATTTTTGCAATCTTATTCTTGTCTTCAACTGAAAAATCAACTCCCTCAGTCTGTGCGCCGTCCCTTAAAGTGGTATCAAATATGTATATCTTATCTTTGCTCATTTATAGCTCCAAGTCGTTTTACCTTTTTCATCTTTTATATCAATACCTTCATTGTTTAAATCAATTCTAATTTGATCAGCAAGTTTATAATTTCCAGCTTTTTTGGCTTCTTCACGATCTTTAATTTTTCTTAATATATTATCTTCAGGGATTTTAACTTTACTTTTTTTATATTCAGCTCTTTTTTCAGTACTTTCATTAAATAAGCCAATTAAACGACATGCTTTGTTGAATTCTTTTTTTTTATCATTGTCTCCATTTTGTGAGTATTTAAATAATTCGTGCAATTTAGAAATATAAAGTGGTGTATTCATGTCATCTAGTAAATCATTAAAGCAATCAGGTGTCTTTTCGCTTACTTCAGATGAATACATTGAATACCATTTATCCAAAGTTTTTGATTGTTCCATGAGTAAGTCATTATTCCAATCTAATGGTTGTTTGTATTGAGCGCTCAAGAGAGATAAGCGAACGACTTGCCCTGAATATTTTTTGGTAGCATCTTCTATTGTTGTTATGTTCCCAAGTGATTTTGACATTTTTTCTTTATTCATTGTTACAAAACCGTTATGCACCCAATAATTTGCGAATTTATCTGTTTCATTATAAACGCACGATTGAGCAATCTCATTTTCATGATGTGGAAAAATTAAATCTAGTCCTCCACCGTGTATATCAAAATTCTTGCCCAGGTATTTTTCACTCATTACAGAGCACTCCAAGTGCCATCCAGGTCTACCTCTTCCCCATGGTGAGTCCCAACCAGGATCATTATTATCTGAAGGTTTCCAAAGAACAAAATCTAAAGGATCTTTTTTTAATTTTGACACTTCTATTCTAGCACCAGCTTTGAGATCATTTGGATTTTTATTTGAAAGTTTTCCATATTTTTTAAATGATGCTACTGAAAAAAAAACATGCCCCTCTTTTACATAAGCAGCATTTTTTTCAATTAATTTTTTCGCCATGTTTATCATACCGTTAACATGTTCGGTTGCTCTCGGTTCTTTAGTTGGATTTAAGCAAAATAAAATTTTGCAATCTTTATGAAATTTATCTGTTACAGTTTTTGTTAAATCTGAAATATTTATTTTCTTATTTTTTGAAGCTTCAATAATTTTGTCATCTATATCTGTAATATTTCTTACATAAGTAACTTTTTTCTCTCCGTAAAGTTCAATAAGAATTCTGAAAAGAAGGTCAAATACTACCAGGGCACGAGCATTTCCAACATGAGGATTGTCATAAACAGTTGGTCCGCATGCGTACAAAGAGATTTTGTCTTTGTTAATTGGATTAAAAACTTCTTTTTTATTTGTAAGTGAATTAGTTAAATGTAAGTTATTCATTAAATTTGCAAACTGGTATAGGATTCATTTTGTGTAAATTTTTCTCTCTTATCTCTAAATATTTTTGATAGTTTGGATCATTTTTATTTTCCATAGCTTTTTCAAGATCTTCATAGCTCATTCCTAATTGCTGGACATCGTTTCTGCCATCATCCCACAATCCATCTGTTGGTTGAGAATTTATTATCTTTTTAGACACTCCAAGGTGTTTTCCTAATTCCCAAACTTGAGTCTTAGTACAATCAGCTATTGGAGATATGTCTACTCCTCCATCACCATATTTAGTATAAAAGCCAACGCCAAAATCTTCTACCTTATTCCCTGTTCCAACTACAATTCCAGAATTAGCTGCTGCTACCTGGTAAAGGGTTGCCATTCTTAATCTAGCTCTTGAATTTGCAAATCCATGCTCATTATCAAAATTATTTAAAACCTGAGAAAAAGATCCAAATATTTTATCCATTTCGATTAAGTGATGTTCAACATTGGTAAACTTATCTTTTAACCATTTTGCGTGATCTAAGCTTAAGTCATGTTGGGATTTTATTTGTTTGATCGGCATTGTTAACACAATTGTTTTTCTTCCTGTGTTTGCACATAGTGTACTAACTACAGAAGAGTCTATACCGCCCGAGATGCCCACTACTAAAGCTTTAGGACTAAATGATGTAGTCTCGCAATAGTTGTTTATCCAATCAGTGATAATTTTTGCTCTATTTTTAACATCCATAATTAATACCCTCCTCTTTTAAGGTTATGTCTTAATAATTACAATAATTATTAAGACGCGGCTTGAATAATTTTTTTTGAATATTTTGAGTTTTTCTTAATTTCTTCAGAAATAAGAAAAGCTAATTCTAGTGCTTGATCAGCATTCAATCTTGGGTCGCAGTGAGTTCTGTACCTATTTGATAGATCATTCTCTGATATTTTTTGCGCTCCTCCTGTGCATTCAGTCACATCTTGGCCTGTCATTTCAACATGTAAACCTCCGGCATAACTACCTTCAGACTGATGTACACCGAAAAAGTTTTTTACCTCTTTAAGAACGCTATCAAAAGGTCTTGTTTTAAATCCAGTAGCAGCTTTTATAGTATTGCCGTGCATCGGATCGCAAGACCAAATAACATTTAAACCTTCTTTTTTAACTTCCTTAATAAGTTTAGGAAGATATTTTTCAACTTTATCTGCACCAAATCTTGAAATTAAAGTTATTCTTCCTGGTTCATTATTAGGATTTAAGATGTTGCAAAGTTCTATTAATTCATCTGGTTTTAAAGTTGGTCCACATTTTAAACCTAACGGATTTTTAATTCCTCTACAAAATTCAACATGAGCACCATCAGGTTGTCTTGTTCTGTCTCCAATCCAAACAAAGTGAGCAGATGTATCATGGTATTCACCAGTTGTAGAATCTACTCTAGTCATTGCTTCTTCAAAAGGTAAAAGTAATGCTTCGTGGGAAGTATAAAAATTTACTGTTCTTAGTCTTCTGTGATTATCTGAATTAATTCCACATGCTTGCATAAAAGCTAATGCGTCGCTAATTTTATCTTCAATCTCTTTATACTTACCTTTAGTTTTGTCTTTAATAAAACCTAAATTCCATAAATGTACTTGTCTTAAATCTGCAAAACCTCCTTGAGAAAAAGCCCTTAACAGATTTAATGTTGATGCTGATTGAGAATAAGCTCTAAATAATCTTTTAGCATCAGGAACTCTAGATTTTTCATTAAAGTCCATTCCATTTATGTTGTCTCCTAAATAACTAGGAAGCTCTTTACCGTCTTTTTTCTCGATAGGAGAACTTCGAGGTTTTGAAAATTGGCCTGCAATTCTTCCAACTTTAACTACCGGAACAGAAGCTGATGCTGTTAAAACAAGTGACATTTGCAGTATTACTTTAAAAGTATCTCGTATATTATCTGGATGAAATTCTGCAAAACTTTCAGCACAATCTCCTCCTTGTAATAAAAAAGCCTTACCCTCTACAACCTCAGCAAGGGCTTTTTTTAATGAACGAGTTTCTCCCGCAAAAACAAGTGGAGGATATTTTTTTACTTTACTTAGAACCAAATCCAATTCTTTTTTATCCTGATATTCAGGCAAATGTTTTGCAGGAAATTTAGTCCAACTATTTAAATTCCATTTTTTCATTTTCAACTTCTGATATATATAAATTATAAAGATGTTTTTTTAAAGACTTTTTGAAAGAAATTCACTCTACAGTGACTGATTTTGCTAAATTTCTTGGTTTATCAATGTCACAATTTTTTAATATAGCAACATGATAAGCTAACAATTGAATCGGTACAGTTAATAATATTGGTGAGAGCAGTTTATCCAAAGATGGGACTTTTATACTAAATCTAATATTTTCATCTATTAATTCTTTTTTATGATCAGATATGAATAAAATTTTACCTCCTCTAGCTATAACTTCTTGCATGTTTGATAAAGTCTTTTCAAAATATTTATCTTTAGGTGCAATTACAATTACTGGTAAGCCTTCTTCGATTAATGCTAAAGGTCCATGTTTCATTTCACCTGCTGGATAACCTTCGGCATGTAAATAAGATAATTCTTTTAATTTAAGAGCACCTTCTAATGCTATAGGGTAAGAAAGTCCTCTTCCTAAAAACATAGAACCTTTTGCATCTAGAAATTCTTTAGCCATTGACTGAACTTTGTTTTCAGTTTTTAAGCATTTTTCTATTGCTATTGGAAGGACCTTTAAATTTTTTATATGTTTGTCATATGATGGAAGATCAATATCTTTTCTAATCTTCGCTAATTTTAAACTCAAAATAAAAAGAACTATCATTTGACCTAAAAATGCCTTTGTTGAAGCTACGCCTATTTCGGGTCCAGCATGTATAGGCAAAACCCAGTCAGAGTTTCTTGCAATAGTGCTTTCAACTGCATTGACTATTGAGCATGTTTTCATATTATTTTTTTTACAAATATCTAAAGCAGCTGCAGTATCAGCCGTTTCTCCAGATTGAGAAACAAAAATATATAGATTTTTTGAATTAAATTTTAGTTTCCTGTATCTAAATTCTGAGGCTATATCAATTTCAACTTCAATATTTGTTAATTCTTCAAACCAATATTTAGCTATTAGACAGGAATGAAATGCAGTACCGCAACCTATTAAAACAATTTTATTCATGTCCTCAGGTTTGACTGGAAAATTATAAATATTTATATCTTTTTTTAAACTGTCGATGTACTCATTGATGCAATTTTTGGCAGTAATAGGTTGTTCAAATATTTCTTTGGACATAAAATTTTTGTAATCACCTTTGTCACTGATATTTTCATCATCTGATAAAGTGTAAACTTTCTTATTAATTTTTTTTTCTTCATTATTATAAAAATCTATTTTATCTTTTGATAAAACACATAAATCACCATCGTCAAGATAAGAGATTTTGTTAGTCATTGACTTAAGAGCGTAGGAGTCTGACCCTAAATAATTTTCATCTTTTGAGTACCCTACTGCTAATGGGCTTCCTCTGCGAGCGCCAATAATTATATTTTGATAACTTTTAAATATTATACCAAGGGCAAAACTTCCTTTGAGTTGTTTTAGAGTATTAAAAACTGACTTAACTGGATTGTTTTTTTTTAGTTCATCTGTGATTAATAAAGTAATTACTTCTGTATCTGTTTGTGACTTAAATTTTGAACCTTTTAATTCTAAATTTTTTTTTAATTCATCCGAATTTTCAATAATACCATTGTGTACGACAGAAACTATTTCAGAGGAGTGAGGGTGAGCATTAATTTGATTAGGTATTCCATGGGTAGCCCATCTTACATGCCCAATTCCTAGGTTTCCATCTGAGGGATTTTTAAATAAGATTTTTTCTAATTCTTCAACTCGACCTGAACATTTTTTTTCATTTATTTCATTTTGGTTTAAAGTAGCTAATCCAGCAGAGTCATAACCTCTGTATTCTAATTTTTTCAAAGAGTTAATTATATTTATAGAAACTGGTTTGTTACTTGCTATGCCGATAATTCCACACATTATTTTTTTTTCTTTCTTTTGTAGTTTTTTACTTCAATTTGAGACGCTCTAGTTAAAGCCAACGTTTTTTTTTTAACATTTTTTGTGATAACAGACCCTGCTCCAATTATTGAACCTTTTTCTAGTTTAATGGGAGCTACTAAAGATGAGTTTGAACCTACAAATACATTGTCTAAAATTTTTGTTTTATATTTTTTTACACCGTCATAATTACAAGTTATTGTACCTGCGCCAATATTAGAGTTTTTACCAATGTAAGAATCTCCTATGTAAGATAAATGATTAACTTTAGAATTGGTGTTAATTTTTGATTTCTTCGTTTCAACAAAATTTCCAACTTTTGTATTGTTTTTAAGAACTGTTCCAGATCTCAATCTAGCATAGGGACCGATAATTACATTTTTTTCAATTTTAGTTCCTTCAATATAAGTGAAAGATTTTATAAAAGAGTTGTCACCTATTCTAACTTTAGGACCAAATACAACATAGGGTTCTATTGTTACATTCTTTCCAAATATAGTGTCACTAGATAAAAAAATTGTCTCGGGAGCAATAAGATTAACTCCTTTTTTTAAAGCTCTGTTTCTTAAAAGTTCTTGAGAAATTCGGTAAGAATTAGCTTTATTTAATTTATTATTTGTATTCATAGAAATTTTCTTTACATTAATAACGTAACTGAAATAAGTCACAAAATATTTCTTTTTAATACTTTTAAAAATGACTCAAATTTACACTATTCTTTTCGATTTAGACGGAACTTTAGTTGATACAGCTCCAGATTTAATGGCCGCACACAATCATGTGATGAAAAAATATGGTAAAAATGAAAAAAAATTATCTGATATCAAAACTTTAGCAAGTAGAGGAGCTTGGGTGATGATGCAAAGATCTTTTAAAGAGGATGTTAAAGACGAAAAAACTAAAAAATTAATGGTTAATGAATTTATTGATTTCTATTCCAAAAATATAAACAATCAGAGCAAACCAATAGATGGTATATTTGAATTTTTAAATTGGGCAAAAGCTAAAAATATTTCTATGGCTGTTTGTACTAATAAACGAGAATCTCTTGCAATAGATTTGTTAAAAAAAATAAATATGTATAAATATTTTGATTTTGTGGCTGGTGCAGACACATTTGAATTCAATAAACCAGATGCAAGACATTTGACAAACGTTATAGAAATTATTGGCGGAGATTTAAAAAAAACTTTAATGGTTGGAGATAGTGAAGTAGATGCTATGTCAGCTCAAAATGCAGGGGTTCCTTTTATTCTTGTTGAGGAGGGATATACCGATAAATCTATAGCAGAAATAAAACATGATCATTTAATTAAAAACTTTAAAAATTTTAAAGAAGTTGTAGAAAAATTTTTATGATAAATTTTGCATTATTTTCTGCTTTGGCTACTTTCTATTTTACAATGTTTTTTACACCAGGGCCTAATAATGCAATGCTTACTGCTTCTGGGATGAAATTTGGTTTTATAAGAACTTTGCCTCATTTAATTGGAATACCATTGGGTCATATTGTGCAGATTGGTCTTACTTGTTTTGGCTTAGCAAATTTATTTTTACTTTATCCAGAAATACAATTCTACATGAAAATTTTGTGTTTTGTTTACTTACTCTACTTGGGTTGGAAAATGATTGGCTCATTTAGTATGGTGCAAAAAGATACTGGAAGACCTTTAAGATTTTATGAAGCTTCTTTATTTCAATTTGTAAATCCTAAAGCATGGTCTATTGCAATCACTGTGGCATCTGGTTTCTTCCCTGCCCAAGAAAATATCATTATTGGAGTTTCGTTTGTAACAATTACAGCTGCGGTTATATGTTTTCCAACTATAAGTTTATGGGCATTATTTGGAAGTGGACTGAGAAAATTTATTAACGATGAAAAAACAAAAAAAATAATTGAATACATCCTAGCGCTATTGCTAGTTTTTACTGGTTTATTTATTTTAATTAAATAATCTTTGATTTTTAATAATCGGTTTAATATAAGTTCTTCACATGCATTTTACAAAAAAAGATATTAAAGAAAAAAGATTAGATTTCGTAAAAAAATTACAAACTAAAAAACTTTTAAGATTTCCAGGTGCTTATAATCCTCTGTGTGCAAAACTAATAGCTGAAATAGGATTTGATGGTATATATATTTCAGGTGGAGTTATGTCTAATGATTTAGGTTTGCCTGACATAGGTTTAACAACCTTAGATCAGGTGAGTTATAGAGCGGGACAAATTTCAAGGGTAACAGATTTACCAACTATAGTTGATGCGGATACAGGATTTAATGATTGTAAAAAAACTGTTCTAACTTTTGAAAAAAAAGGATTGGCTGGTTGTCATATTGAAGATCAGATATCTGAGAAAAGATGTGGTCATTTAGACAACAAAGAACTTGTTTCAAAAGAAGATATGATAAAAAAAATCAAAGTTTCTGTGGACTCTAGACAAGATAAAAATTTTTTGATTATTGTTAGAACAGATGCAAACACTGTCGAGGGAATTGATAAAACACTAGATAGAATTAAAGCATATGAAGATGCTGGTGCAGATATGATTTTTCCAGAAGCAATGAAAGACGAAAAAGAATTTGAAAAGGTAAGAAAAACAACTAAGTCTTATCTCTTAGCCAACATGACTGAGTTTGGAAAATCTAAACTTCTTAACAAAAAGGAGTTAGAAAATTTAGGATATAATTTAGTAATTTATCCGGTAACTACTCAAAGACTGGCAATGCAAAATGTTGAGTTTGGACTTAAATCAATATTTACTGAAGGAGACCAAAATAAAATTATAGACAAAATGCAAACTAGAAAAAGGTTGTACGAATTAGTAGAATATGAGAAGTACAATACACCAGGAAGAAAAATTACAGATTTTTCAACAGAGGGTCATGAATAATGAGTGAAGAAATTAAAAAAGGTCTCTTAGGAATAGTTGTAGATGAAACTACGATTTCTCATGTTGTTCCTGAATTAAGTGCGCTAACTTATAGGGGTTATAAAGTTCAAGATCTATGTGATAAGTGTGATTTTGAAGAAGTTGCATTTCTGGTTCTTAATGGTGAACTTCCAAGCAAAAAGCAGCTAAAAAAATTTATAAAAGAAGAAAGATCAAACAGAAAATTATCTAAGACTATAATTAAGAATATTCAACAAATGCCTAAAAATGCACATCCTATGGATGTAATTAGAACTTGTGTTAGTTTGATGGCTTTAGAAGACAAAGATACTAAAGATAATTCTCCTAAAGCTAATATGAGAAAAGCTTTAAGAATTTTTTCACAAACTCCGACAGCAGTTGCAGCTTACTTTAGAGCTAGAAAAGGTAAAAAAATAATATCTCCAAGTAAAAAATTATCTTTTTCTGAAAATTTTTTTAAAATGATGTTTAATAAAGTGCCTGATAAAGAAATTGTTAGAGCATTTGATATTTCTTTGATTTTATACGCAGAACATAGTTTCAATGTTTCAACTTTTACCGCCAGAACTATTACAAGCAGTTTGTCAGATCTTCATGGAGCAATCACAGGTGCAATAGCATCTTTAAAAGGAGCTTTGCATGGTGGCGCAAATGAAGCGGTAATGCACATGATGAAAGAAATTGGTAAACCTGAAAAAGCCAAGGCTTGGATCGAAAATGCTCTAGAAAAGAAAAAAGTTGTTATGGGTTTTGGTCACAGAGTCTATAGAACTGGTGACTCAAGAGTTCCTACAATGAAGCATTATATGTTTAAAGTTGCAAAACTTTTAAAGAAAGAAAAATATACTAAGATGTATGAGATATTAGAGAAAGTAATGTTAGAAAAAAAAAATATTCATCCTAATGTAGATTTTCCTTGTGGACCTACTTATTACATGATGGGAGTTGATATAGATTTCTATACCCCTATATTTGTAATGTCTCGTATTACTGGCTGGTCAGCTCATATTATGGAACAACACGCTTCGAATAAATTAATTAGACCGCTTTCTAAATATAAAGGACAAGAAGTAAGAGAAGTAATGCTTTTAAACCAAAGATGATCTCATTAACAAATTTTTAAATTTAATATCTAATGACAACACAAATACAAATTGATGGTGAAATATTCCAGAACGCAATAGATATTTTAAAGGATTTAATCAGTTTTCAAACAGAATCTGGAAAATCAAATTTAGAATTAATAAATTATTGTGAGCTCAAGCTAAAAAAATCTGGAGCATCCTCATTAAAAACATTTAACAACTCGAAAACACAAGCCAACTTGTTTTCCACTATTAAGGGAGAAAATCCTGACGAAATAGGAATTGTCTTGTCAGGTCATACTGATGTTGTGCCCGCTGTCCCTAGTGAATGGACCTCAGATCCATATTTATTAAGAGAAGAGGACGATAAACTTTATGGAAGAGGAACGTGTGATATGAAAGGTTTTATTGCTTGTACCTTAGCTGTGGCGCCTTTGTTTGCGTCTAGCAAACTAAAAAAACCAATTCACTTTTCTTATACTTTTGATGAAGAAACAGGATGTTTGGGAGCTCCCTTAGTTTTAGCAGACTTAAAAAAAAGAAATTTAAATTTCTCATCTTGTATAATAGGTGAACCAACAAATATGAAAGTTATTACTGCTCATAAAGGTTACAATGAATATAAAACTCATTTTACAGGTTTGTCTGGTCATGCATCAGATCCAGAAAATGGGACTAGTGCAATAGAATATGCAATTGAATATAGCAATAAACTTATGGAATTAAAGAATGAACTTAAAAATAAGAAAAGAGAAAACAATTTATTTTCACCCCCTTATTCAACTCTTCAAATTGGAAAAATTACTGGTGGAATAGGAGCAAATGTTATTGCAGATAAATGTTCTTTGGAATGGGAAGTGAGACCGATAAATAAAAGTGATGGAGATTTTGTAACAAAAAGTATTGATGAATTTTCAAAAAACATCTTACTGCCAAAGATTAAAAATAATAACCCTAATGGAGATATCAAAAAAGAGATAATTGGAGAGGTTGTAGGTTTTAATAAAGAAGGAGATTCAGAAGCTGTAAATCTTATTAGTAACTTAACAGGAGATAATTCAAAAGACACTATGTCGTTTGGTACAGAAGCTGGCCTTTTTCAAAACTCAGGCATTAGTACTGTTATTTGTGGCCCAGGATCGATAGATCAAGCTCATACAGTTGACGAATATATAACTTATGATCAATTAAAAAAATGTCTTAAAATGCTGGTTTCATTAAAAGAAAAAATGGTAAATTAAATTTCTTTTTTTTAATTAAATGAAACTATTTATAATTACACTTTTATTTTTCAATTTTTATTCTTCTGTTTATTCAAATACTATTTACTATCTTACTAAAATTCCAAATTTAAAAGTTCATGATCTTAAATCTTCAAATGGGGTAAAATATTTAAAAGCTGAAAAATCATTTAAGGTAGGAATTGTTGAAAATAATGTTCAATGTGATGTAGCAAGTGATAAAGATATTAGAGATAAATTTAATATAATTAAAAGAAATTTTGATAGATACGAAAAAGGCTTTTTAGAAAAGATTAATTTAAGATATGTTGTCCTTTGCCAAAATCTTAGAGTTTCAAATATCAAAACAGCTGGAGTACCAAATCATAATGTTAAAACATTAATTGTTGATATAAAATCCGATGAAAGATATTTTGAGAGATCCTTGCATCATGAGCTTTTTCATATGGTTGATGATAGTTACGATAGTTTGTTTTCTGATGAAAAGTGGTCTCAATTAAATAATCCAAACTTCAAATATGCTAAATGCTCTACTTGTTCAAATAGATTAGATTTAACACTTTACAAAGATACAAAAGGATTTTTGACTGAATATTCTATGTCAACTGCTTCAGAAGATATGGCAGAAATATTTTCTTTTTTAATGATAGATAAAACAAAAGTATCAAAAATTCTGCTTAAAGATCCAGTAATAAATAATAAGATTAATTTTTTAAAAGATGAATTAACAAAGATAGATGATAATTTCAAATTCGAATAAATGATTGAAAAAGTTAAACAAACTACATCAGAGAAACTTTTATTATTCCTTTTTTTCATTTTAGGTTTGATTGCTATTTATATATTTTTAATACTACCGCAGAAATGTTTGTTCATTAAAAATTACAATCCAGAAAATATATCTTTTAAAAACCCCAAAGATATTGCTATTTTAAATGTTAATTGTGGAAATATTATTATTAAATTATATCCAAAGATTTCACCTAATTCAGTTGAGAGGTTTAAGAAATTAATATCTTCAGGAAAATATAATAACATTGCTTTTCATAGAGTAATTAAAAACGTGTTAATTCAATCTGGTGATCTAGAATTTGGAAATAAAGATAACTATAATTATCTTTACATTGGTTCGGGTAATTCTGGTTTAGGGCCCATCAAGTCAGAGCTTAATGACCAAGTAGAATTTAAAGCAGGAACTTTGGGTATGGCAAGAACAAATAAATTGAATACTGAAGACAGTCAATTTTTTATTTTACTTCAGGATGCACCTTTGTTTAAAGGTGAGTACACTCCTATAGGTGAGGTTGTTTATGGTTTTGAAATTTTAGACACAATAGCAGATGATCATAGAAGAGAATATGTCCTTCGACCTGATTTTATTAATAGCTTTAAACTACTTACCGATTAATGCCTCTTATTCTTTCAGACCTTCGTCTTAAAAGTTCGGCAGCAACTAAGACTAATGTTGAAAGTAAAATTAAACAGGTAGCAACAGATAATATGGTTGGACTTAGCTGTTCTCTTAACCCAGTCCACATTTGAATTGGAATTGTCGTATTGTCTAACCCCGCTAAAAATAATACAATTACCACTTCATCAAAAGAAGTTACAAAAGCAAATAAAGCCCCAGAGATAACGCCTGGTAATATTAAAGGTAAAGTAATTTTCATAAAAGTATTTACAGGATTGCTTCCAAGACTTGCTGCAGCTCTTGTTACGCTATGATCAAATCCTGACAATGTAGCTGTGACAGTAATTACTACAAATGGGGTTCCTAAAATTATATGAGCTAAAATTATACCAGTATGTGTTGCTGCAAGACCAGCTTTTGCCATAAAAAAGAAAATTGCTACTCCTGAAATTATTAGTGGGACAATCATAGGAGATATTAGTGTTGCCATGATAATACCTTTGTATGGCATATATCTACTACTCAATCCTAAAGCAGCTACTGTTCCAAGAATAACTGCTCCAATTGTTGCAAATATTGCAATGAAAAAACTATTTTTTGCTGCTAATCCCCAAGGATTCTTTGTTCCATAAACCATATCTTTATACCATCTCATAGAAAAAGCATCTGGGTCTAGCCTCTTCATTCCATCTGTTATGACTAAAAATTCTTCTGCATTAAAGGATAATGGAAAAATTACAAATAAAGGAGCAATTAAAAAAAAGAATACACATCCACAAATAAATAAATAGGTGTAATGCCATATTCTATAATGTGGTTCTGTATATTTTGGTAAAGCCATAATTATCCTAATTTAATATTATCTATTCCAACTAATTTGTTATAAACCCAGTAGACAGCCAAAACTCCTACTAACAACATTAATCCCATTGCTGAAGCAAAACTCCAGTCCAAAGTATATTTCATATGATATGCAATCTGATTACTAATTAATGTTCCAGAAGCGCCGCCCACCAACTCAGGAGTAATGTAGTAACCAATTGCAAGAATAAAAACTAAAAGTGAGCCAGCTCCTATACCTGGAATTGTTAATGGAAAATATACCTTCCAAAATGTAATAAATGGAGTTCCTCCTAAAGATTTTCCTGCTCGGACTAGACTCGGTGAAATAGTTTTCATTACACTGTAAAGAGGTAAAACCATAAATGGTAATAAAATTTGTGTCATAGCAATATAAGTGCCTGTTTCGTTATACATCATCTCTAATCTTTTATCGTCAGCCACAAAACCAATCCAAACTAAAAAATCATTAACCACTCCTTGCTGTTGAAGTAAAATCATCCAACTTGCAGTTCTGACTAGTAATGAAGTCCAAAAAGGTAAAAGAACACAAATCATTAATAAATTACTGTATTTCATTGGAAGTGTAGCAAGCAAATGAGCAATAGGGTAAGCCATTAAAAAACAGAAAAGAGTTACATAAAAAGCTATTTTAAGAGTTCTAACCCATAATTTTTTATAAATTCTTCGATCTTCTTCTACTTGAACAAATTTGCCATCTTCATTTTCATACATGTCTACACCTTTTAAATATTTAGAATAAGAATAAGCTGGTGCGCGTCTTTGAATTGCTCTCCAATATTCAACATCTGCCCATCTTTCATGAACGGCCATAATTTGTTCTTTATAATTCCCTTCTTCAAAAGATTTTGATTTTCGTCTTAATTTTTTAATAATACTTTTGAAACCATTTTTAGTATAATTAAGTTGAGTTGATAATTTTCCATCTCTTTCTTCATCCATTAATTTTTGAAAATCGATATAAAAAGCTTCAAATACTTCCTCTGATGGAAGTTCTTTTCCATCCCATTTCTCCATAGCAATATATGTTTTGGGAAGAGCATTAGTAACCATACGATCATCAACGCTGTTAAATAACATTCCAAAAATAGGAGAAATATAAACTATTAATAAAAAAAATAATAAAGGTGCAACAAGAAGAAATGCTTTAAATTTATTTCTTCTCTCAACTTTTTTAAGACTCACCTCTAGAGGTATACCGTCAGTAGTTAAAATTTTTTGTGTTTCACTGCTCATAAATAAAAAGGGCGGTTAATTAATAACCGCCCTAATATAATATATCATCTATATCTTTAAAAATTAATTAAAGACCAGACTTCATAGCTTCCCATTTTTCGCCGATTTCTGTACCGTTGTCAGCCCAGAATAAAGCATCAATTAGGATATAGCTTTTTGTATTGTTTGGATGAGTTGGCATTTGAGTCATCATGTTTGTCTTACCATCTTTATACCAAGGCTCACCTGCTTCAATAACTTTAAGAGAAGATTTTCTCCAAGGTGCGTAAGCAATATACTTCGCAGAACCAGCTAAACCTTCAGTGCTAGTCATTTGTGCAATTGCTTTCATAGCATCAGACTCGTTTGGTCCACCCTTAACAACTACCATGTATTGGTAATCTAAACCTTGAGCATCCCAAACTTGTTTTAATGGCGCGCCTTCTCCAACTTCTGCGTTAAAGAATCTGCCGTTCCAACCTGTTGCCATTACAACTTCACCCTGCATAAGTAGTTCAGGTGGTTTAGCACCAGCTGACCAAAATACGCATCCACCTTTAGGGTCTTTACAAAGAGCTTCCATCTTATCCATTGCTTTTTGAAGACCTTTTGCTTTTGAAAGTTGTTTGTAAATTTTCTTTCCACCTTTACCTGGCTTAGTTCCCTCAGCTGCTAATGCCATTTCTAAATTATGCATAGCACCTTTGTAAACACCTCTTTTACCTGGCCATGTTTTGGTGTCAAAGAAATCTTTTATAGTTTTTGGTTTTTTGCTACCAATTTTTGCATCATGGTAAGCATATGTCCAAGAATATAAAATATTTCCTACAGCACAATCACTAGGCATTGACGTAAAGAAATCTTTACTCGCTTTAGTTCCATCAGGAGCTGCTGGAAAGTCTTTGTCAAAATCAAATTTAACAAATAAACCTTCGTCACATCCATTGATAGTGTCCATTGCGAAAACGTCCATTATGTCCCAAGTAATTTTACCTGCTGCTTTTTGTGCTTTAACTTCAGATAATCCACCTGAATAGTCTACCCAGTTAATAGGTATGCCTAATTTTTTTGCAGTTGGATCACCATAACCTAATTTTTGACTTTCTGTGTAAGCTCCACCCCATGATGCAACCGTAACTGCATAAGAAGTTGAAGAAATTGAAAGAGCAAAAACTAAGGTAAGTAATAGTTTACTTAATTTTCTCATTTGTTCCCCTTCGTTTAAACGTTTATTATTTTTTTATTACAACAATTAACAAAAATTAAGTCAACCTCTGATTTAGGATAATTATTGTTTAAAATTAGGATTTTTTTGTTGAATCAATCTCAGATTGATTTTGGATCCAACGCTCTAGCATCGTGACTATTCCAGCCAACGTTAATCTCATTTCCACGTTTTATATCCATTCTAGCGGAACTATTTGGAACTTTAAGAATAAATTCTTTATTACCCAATAAATTTAATCTTACTCTTGCATGATCACCGTGGTAAATAATTTCTTCGATTTTTCCTTTGTGTTTGTTGTCCATTTTTTCTTCAGGATCTATAATTGCTCTTTCAGGTCTTAGAGAAACTTTAGTTTTTTCTCCTTTTGACTTAACACTAATTGGATTTGAAATTATTTCACCGCCTGTATCTAGTTTGACTTTACATTTTCCACCTGAGATATCAGTAACTTCTCCTGCAAAGGTATTATTTTCTCCAATAAATTCTGCTACGAATGAGTTAACTGGTTCTTCATATAATTTATCAGGCGTAGAGAGTTGTTGAACTTTCCCATCATTGAAAACTGCTATTCTACTAGACATTGTTAAGGCTTCACTTTGATCATGAGTTACATATACTACTGTAACTCCAATGCTTTCATGAATATGTTTAATCTCATACTGCATACTTTCTCTTAAATTTTTATCTAGAGCCCCTAGAGGTTCATCCATCAAAACTAGTTGAGGATCAAATACCAAAGATCTAGCTACAGCCACCCTTTGTTGTTGACCTCCTGATAATTGATTGGGCATTCTTTTTTCAAATCCAGATAATGAAACCATAGATAAAGCTTTATCTACTTTTTTATCAATATCATCTTTTGAAAGTTTTCTGACTTTTAATGGAAAAGCTAAATTTTCGTAAACTGTTAAATGAGGAAACAAAGCATAATTTTGAAAAACCATTCCTATGCCTCTTTTATGTGGAGGTATTCTTGATATAGGTTTTGAATCTAAATAAATCTCACCATTTGTCGGCGTTTCAAAACCTGCTAACATCATAAGACAAGTTGTTTTTCCTGAACCAGAAGGTCCAAGCATGGTGATAAATTCACCTTCATTGATATCAAGATTTAAATCTTTAACGACTAAAACCTTTCCATCGTAACTTTTATCTACTTTATCAAATTTAACAAAACTTTTTGAAGACGTCATATAATGATTATTTAAAGCATTTAAGAAAATTTATTTCAAGGTTTTTATTATTTAATATGTAATTCTCTAGATAAATTGCAGAATAATTCTGAACCATTTTCTGTTACTCTTACCGCTTCACTAGCTTCTACACCCCAGTCTCCGAATTGCATTACTGCAATCATGTGAAAAGTAACGTTAGGTTCTAAAATAGTTTTATCGCCTTTTAATATATTAAATGTTTGTTCTCCCCAGTCTGGAGGATATCCAATACCTATTGAGTATCCTGTTCTTGAATCTTTTTTAATTTTATATTTATCTAAAACTCCCCAAAATTTTTGTGCTACGTCATCAATAGTATTTCCAGGTTTTGTAGCTGAAATACCTGCATCTAAAGCTTCGTTCGTAGCTTTCATAGTATCAATCTTTTTTTTATCCTTCTCTCCCAACAAAACCGTTCGTGCCATGGGACAATGATATCTTTTATAAGCCCCAGCAATTTCAATAATTGTTGCCTCACCTGAGACAAACTTTTCATCTGTATGAGTTAAATGAGAAGCAGAGGTCCCCTTTCCAGTTGGCAACAAAGTAGCTATACTTGGGTAGTCCCCTCCAAACTCTTTTGTTCCATTAAACAAAGCTTTTTGAATATCAGCTACAGCATCACATTGTCTTACACCTGGATTAATACTTTTGAATGCTGTCTTCATTCCACTTTCAACTATACGAGCAGCAGATTGCATTAATTTAATTTCCTTGTTCGATTTTACGACTCTCACCCAATTAACTAATCTTTCAGCATCTTTAAATTTTGCATTAGGCAAACCTTTTTTAATAGTTTCATAACAGTAAGCTGTAAAATAATGACTATCCATTTCTAAACCGATGTTCAAATTATCCCATTTTCTTTTTTTAATTATTTCAACCAAATACTGATAGGGATGTAAGGGCCAAGTATGAATATACTTTTCATCGTACTCAATAATATTTTCATTTTTAAGATAAGTTTTAATGTATGCACCTCCTCCATCTTGCGCTCTTACAAAACAAATAGGTTCATCCTCATTTACATGAACTAGAACGCATTGAGCATAATAAAAAGACCAGGCATCATAACCAGTAAGATAGTTCATGTTTGCAGGATCATGAGACACAAGCAGATCAATGCCTTTTTTTTGCATATCAATCTTTACTTTTTTTAAACGTTCTTTGTATTCTTGTTTTTCAAAAAGCATTTATTTCTCTAGAAGTTTTCCATAACCTTTTATTGGAGATTTATATCCTATTGATCTAATCGTATCCCAAATTAAAGTTTGATTGCTTGATAATGCAGGTTTTTTTAATTTATTTTCCAGCTCATCAAGAATATTTAAAACTGGTAAGGCTGTACAAGAAATAAACAAAGCATCCGCGTTTTCCATTTCTAGTTGAGATGAAATTTCTAAAATATAATTTGGATCTACATTAGCAAATTCAGAGTCTAAATTTAAATTTAAACTTGTAAATGACGTGACATCGATATTCTTTTTTATAAAATATTCTAAGATCGTTTTGTTTACTTTGTCTGGATAAGGAGTAAATAAAGCTATTTTTTTAACATTCATTTGTTTAAATGCTTTAATTGCAGAAGTTACCGGTGTGGTGACATAACAATCTTTTTTTCCCTGTAATATCAGTTCTTTAACCTTATCCTCACCGATTGCAATTGTTCCTGAAGTGCATCCATAAGCAATTGTGTTAATTTTTTCATTAGGTAATATTTTATGGGTTACAGACTCAAGGTCATCCTGCATCTTTAGTAAGTTTTCTTTTGTAAGTGGATTTTGATTGTGAATACGATTAATAAATATATCTAAAGGTAAATCATTACAAATTTTATTAAAATCACTCTCAATAGTTTGATCAGTTGAAAGAGCAATAAGGCCAACTTTCGGTTTATTCTTATTTTTAAATTTACTATCCAGGTGTTTAATAGACAAAGTCATTATCTTAATATACTTCAATATTCCTTCAAGATAAGACTAATTAAATTGTTATTTTACTTGATTTTACACCTTTTGCATAAACCAAAAAATTCTAAATTAAATCTTTTAAAAGTCATGCCTTTTTTATCATTAAATTTTGATAAAAATTTTGAAAGTTTTGTATCGCTTACTTCATCTACTTCTTCACAGCTTTCACATATTGAAAAAGCAGTAGCTTTAGAAATTTCACAATTAGAATTTTTACAAGCAACAAATGCGTTTCTGCTTTCAATCTTATGAATTTTTCCTATCTCAACTAATTTATCTAATGCTCGATAAACTTGTGGTGGAGCTTTAATGCCTTTCTTCTGAACATTAAAAAGTATTGTATATGCTTTTAAAGGCTCTGAAGATTTATCAATTAAATCTAAAATAATTTGCTGATTTTTTGAAAGACTTCTTTCTTTGTTCATTTTAGTCATTGTAATGATTCTTCATTAATTTTTCAATTTAATCGATTGTTTAATTTTTAGTAATGAAAGTATAAATAAAAATAACGCAGCCGCTATAATCGATGGACCAGAGGATGTATTAAACTCTAACGAGGTAAATAAACCTAAGAAGACAGATAACAAACCTCCAAGTACTGAATAAATTACCATTCTCTGAGGGCTTGTAGAAATATTTCTAGCCATTGCAGCCGGTATAATTAACATTCCTGTAATTAATAATAATCCAACCATTTTTATTGAAATGGCTATGATTCCAGCCATTAAAATTGTGAATATAGCTTTAGCTCTATCAGGATTTAAACCTTCGGCTTCTGCTAATTCATAGTTTACTGTTGATGCAAATAAAGGTTTCCAAATCAATTTAAGAATTAAAAGTATTAATGGCCCTCCTATCCATATAATTAATAAATCATCAGCTGTAACTGCTAATATATCCCCAAATAATAATCCCATAATATCGAACCTTATGAATGTTAAAAAACCAATTACAACCAGTCCAACTGCTAAAGATGAGTGAGCTAAAAGTCCTAATAAAGCATCGCCTGGTAGATTAGTTTTTTTTTGAAGCTGTATCAAAATTAATGCAATTAAAGATGAAATTATGAATACTGAAAGAGCAATGTTAAATTCCAAAGTATAAGCTAGTGTAACTCCAAGTAAAGCAGAGTGGGCAAGAGTATCACCAAAATATGATAATCGTCTCCATATAACAAAACATCCAAGAGGCCCAGTTACAAATGCAATACCAAGTCCAGCTAATAAAGCTCTTATAAAGAAATCATCTAACATTTAATTTTTTTTTATTTCACCTTCATTTGTATGAATATGATCATGACTATGTTTGTATCTTGTAAGTATTTGAGAGGCTTGTTCTCCAAATAAAGCTTTATATTCATTATTTTTTGCAACATCTAGTGGAGAACCTGAACAACAGACATGACCATTTAGGCAAACAACATGATCAGTAGCACTCATTACAGTATGTAAGTCGTGAGAGATTAATAGTATTCCACAATTTAATTCATCAGAAATTTTCTTTATAAGTTCGTATAGAGCAATTTCGCCTGTAAAATCTACCCCTTGTACTGGTTCATCAAGTACTAAAAGATCTGGTTTTTTTGAAATAGCTCTTGCAAGCAATACTCTTTGAAACTCACCTCCTGATAAATCGCCCAAATTTTTATCTTTGAGATGTATAACGCCTGTTAAAGATAAAGCTTCGTTAATAGCTTCTTCTTTAAGATTTTCAGTTAATACCATGAAATCATTTACTCTAAGTGGCAATGTCCAATCTATTGAAATTTTTTGAGGAACATATCCAACTTTATTCGTATATTTTTCAACTTCTCCATCAATTTTTTTATAAATCCCTAAAGCAATTTTAGCGGTGGTGCTTTTTCCAGAACCATTGGGGCCAATAAGAGTAACTATTTTACCCTTTTCAATTTGTAATGACACTCCTTTAACGAGCCATTTGCCGTTTATACAAAAACCGGCTTGTTTTAATTTTACTAAAATATTTTGATCTAAGCTCATTTTATCTCTTGACTCTAAAACGTTATATTATTACATACTGTTATATTATAACAACTCTAACATACTATTATTATGAAAAACATTAAAAAATTACCATTTATATTATCAATATTATCTCTATTTATTATTTTCTCACCAGTAAAAGCTGATATCAAAGTAGTTGCATCAATAAAACCTATACACTCATTAGCAAGTTATTTGATGGATGGGGTAGGTAAACCAGATTTAATAGTAGATGGATATGCTTCACCACACGGATTTGCAATGAAACCGTCTCACGCAAAAATGTTACAAAATGCTGATTTAATCTTTTGGGTTGGTGAAGACTTAGAAAGTTTTTTAGAAAAACCATTAAATTCAATAGCAAAAAAAGCTGAAAAAATAGAGTTAATGGAAATTAAAGGATTAAATAAATTAGAATTTAGAGAAAGAAACATATTTGAAGGACATGATGATCATGGACATGACGAGCATAAAAAAGAAGGCGAACATAAAGAGCATGGTCACAAAGAAGATAAACATGATGATCATGGTCATGACGAACATAAAGAAGACGAACATAAAGAACATGGTCATAAAGAAGATAAGCACGATGATCACCATGAGCATGCTCACGGTGAACATGATCCACACATTTGGCTTGATCCAATGAACGCTAAAGTAATTTTAAAAGAAATGGCGGAACACTTAATAGAAAATGATCAAAATAATGCAAATATATATAAAGCTAATTTAAAGAAAGCACACAAAGATTTAGATAAACTTACGAAAAAAGTAAAATCTGATTTAAATAAAGATTTTAAATCTATTGTTTTCCATGATGCCTATCAATATTTCGAAAAAAGATTTGATGTGAATGTTCTAGGAGCTTTTACAGTGAATACGGATATATTACCTGGGGCAGAACAATTATCTGAAATTAGAGAGATAATTGAACATGACAAAGTAAGTTGTGTATTTTCTGAACCTCAATTCAACCCTGACATAATCAATGCAGTTGCAAAAGATATGAATATTAAAACTGGTGTTTTAGATCCATTAGGAGCAACTCTAAATCCAGGAAAAAATTTATATTTTGACCTAATTAGAAATATGTCTAAGTCTTTTAAAGGTTGTTAATTAAGCAAATACTTCGCCCCACGTGCCTCTTGTAGAAGCTTTAGAATACTCTGTAGCTCTACCTTCAAAGAAGTTCATGTGCTCTACACCATTCAACATAGTGTCTAACCATGTTAAAGGATTTTTCTTAACATCATAAATTGGATCAAGACCTAATTGTTCAAGTCTTCTGTTTCCAATAAATCTAATGTACTGCTTAATTTCATTTGCTGTTAAACCTTCTAATGGACCCATTTGAAAAGCTAAATCTATAAATGCATCTTCGTGCGTTACGATTGTTTTGCAAGCGTCAACGATTTCTTTTTTAAGTTTATCATTCCAAATTTGTGGTTCTTCTTTTATAAAATCTCTAAACAATCTGATCATGGAGTTGCAATGTAAAGTTTCATCTCTCACTGACCAAGTTACAATTTGGCCCATCCCTTTCATTTTATTAAATCTCGGGAAATTTAATAAGATTGCAAAACTTGCAAACAATTGTAAACCTTCTGTAAAAGCTGAAAACACTGCCATCGTCATTGCAATATTATGTTTTGATTTAACATCAAAACCTTGCATGTAATCGTATTTGTCTTTCATTTCTTTATATTGCAAGAAAGCTGAGTATTCTGTTTCTGGCATTCCAATTGTATCTAAAAGATGAGAATAAGCAGCAATGTGAACGGTTTCCATGGCAGCAAAAGCTGTCATCATCATTAAAACTTCCGTTGGTTTAAAAACTGTAGTGTAATGTCTTAGATAGCAATTATTAACTTCAACATCAGCTTGAGTGAAAAATCTAAATATGTGAGTTAAAAGATTTTTTTCCTCGGGTGTCAAATTTTTTTGCCAATCTCTAACATCATCTCCTAAAGGCACTTCTTCAGGTAACCAGTGTATTCTTTGTTGGGTTAACCATGCATCATAACACCATGGGTATCTAAATGGTTTGTAAACAGGGTTCTCTACGAGTAAACCCATTTTTTTTGGTTGAATTATTCCTGGCTTAACTTTTTCTGCTACTGACATGATAAACACTCCTCATAGTTGTTATCTTTATTATTTGATTCATTCGATTTCGAATAAACATTTTTCGTCACATCTGTTGATGATCCAGCCTCTACATTTTCAGCTCTTTGAATCGATTTTGATCTGCAATAGTAAAGGCTTTTAAGGCCTTTTTTCCATGCTTGAAAATGAATATTGTGAAGTTCTTTTTTATGAATATCTGCTGGTACAAAAACGTTTATTGACTGAGCTTGAGAAATATGGGGTGTTCTGTCAGCTCCTAACTCAACAATCCATCTTTGATCTATTTCAAATGCAGTTTTAAAAGTATCTTTTTCATCTGCTGTTAAAAAATCTAAATGAGAAACAGATCCTTGGTTAGTTGTAATAGTGGACCAAATTTCATCTGTATCTTTATTATATTTTTGAAGAATTTTTTTAAGATATTTGTTTCTAACATTAAATGAGCCTGATAAAGTTTTGTGTGTATAGCTGTTAGCTGCGATTGGTTCGACTCCAGGAGAAGACCCTCCACAAATAATAGAAATAGAAGCCGTTGGTGCTATAGCAGTTTTATTAGAAAATCTTTCTTTCATTCCATATTCTGCAGCGTCAGGACAAGGTCCTCTTTCTTCAGCAAGATTTTTTGAAGCCACGTCAACTTTCTCTTGTATGTTTTTAAAGATTTTTTTATTCCAAACTTTGCTCATTACAGATCCAAAAGGAATATTTTTTTGTTGGAAATAAGAATGTAATCCCATGACACCTAATCCCACGCTTCTTTCTCTCATAGCTGAGTATTTCGCGTGAGCAAATTCATTAGGAGCTCTGTTGATAAAATCAGACATAACATTGTCCAAAAATCTCATAACGTCTTCTACAAATTGACTATTATCTTTCCACTGATCGTAAGTATCTATATTTAGAGATGAAAGGCAGCAAACTGCTGTTCTTTGTTTTCCGTCGTTATCTAGTCCTGTGGGTAAGGTAATTTCACTACAAAGATTTGAAGTTTTCACTTTTAACCCTGCTAATTTATGATGTTGAGGTATTTGCCTATTAACTGTATCGATATAAATTATATAGGGTTCTCCTGTTTCAATTCTTGCAGTTAAAAGTCTTATCCATAAATTTCTTGCAGAGATGGTAGATTGAACTGAACCATCATAGGGACTTCTTAAAGCCCATTGTCCATCTGTTTCAACTGCTCTCATAAAATCATCAGTAACTAAAACGCCATGATGTAAATTCAAAGATCTTCTGTTTACATCTCCTCCAGTTGGTCTTCTCATTTCAATAAATTCTTCAATTTCTGGATGATCAATTTGCAAATAACAAGCAGCTGATCCCCTTCTTAAAGAGCCCTGGCTAATTGCTAGAGTTAATGAGTCCATAACTTTAATAAAAGGAATAATTCCAGAAGTTTTTCCTACTTTGCCAATTTTTTCACCAATAGATCTAAGATTTCCCCAATAGCTGCCTATTCCACCGCCCCTAGCTGCTAACCAAACATTTTCTTCCCATAAGTTGGTTATGCCTTCTAAGCTGTCATTTGCTTCATTTAAAAAACAAGAAATTGGCAAACCTCTCTCTGTTCCCCCATTTGATAAAATTGGAGTTGCTGGCATAAACCAAAGGTTACTAATATAGTTATATATTCTTTGAGCGTGTAAATTATCATCAGCGTATACGCTTGCTACTCTTGCAAATAAATCTTGGAAGCTTTCATTTTGACCTAAATATCTATCTTTAAGTGTAGCTTTACCAAAGTCAGTTAAATTTGAATCTTTGGATCTATCAATTTTAATTGTAATGCCTTTATCATTTTGAAACAGCTCTGTTTCACCAGATAGTGAAAAAAGATCTGGTTTTTTAGGACCATTTTTTTTAAGTTCATTCTGGTTTTTTTGGCTTATACTGCCGACAGCTTTCTCTATTGCCAATGATACGCTTTTATTCATATTATTCCTATTTTTAGTCGATTTGTTAACAAAACAACTATATGTTGTGTTACAACTATGTTAATATACTATATAACATCTAAATCAATAGAACATTATAAGAACATTTAAATAATATTGCAAGTGGAAAGTTTTGTTAATAAACATTTAATAACAAATAGCTGCATTCTTTAGTATTTATAATTAATGAAAATCAATCCTAACGGTTTTAGAGAATATGACGCCAGATGGTTATTTGAAAAAGATATTGATTTAGAGGGAATCAAAGATTTAGGTAAAGGTTTGGGAACTCAAATAATAAATCACACACAAAAATCTGATCCAAGAGTTGTTGTTGGTCAGGATTATCGTTCCTATAGCGAAAAAATTAAAAAGTCTTTAATTGAAGGTCTGGTTTCTACAGGATGTAAAGTGGAAGATGTGGGCCTGTCTCTGTCTCCTATGGTTTACTTTGCTCAATTTAATTTAAACTCTGATGGAATAGCTATGGTAACGGCAAGTCATAATGAAAATGGTTGGACTGGAGTTAAGATGGGAATTAAAAAAGGATTAACCCATGCTCCTGAAGAAATGTCAGAACTAAAAAATATAACACTAAATCGAAAATTTATTAAAGGAAAGGGAAATAGAAAAAAAATAGAAAATTTTAAAAAAGTATATATTCAAGATTTAACAAAAAAAAATAAAATCAATAAAAAGATAAAAGCAGTAGTTGCTTGTGGAAATGGCACAGCCGGAATTTTTGCACCAGATATTTTAAGGGGCATAGGTTGTGAGGTAATTGAATTAGATTGTAAATTAGACTGGTCATTTCCTAAATATAACCCAAATCCAGAAGATCTAGAAATGCTACATGCTATATCCAAGGCGGTTAAAGAAAATAATGCAGATATAGGTTTTGGTTTTGATGGTGATGGAGATAGATGTGGAGTTATAGATAATAAAGGAAATGAAATATTTTCTGATAAAATAGGTCTTCTCATAGCCAGAAATCTTTCTGAAAAACATAAAAGTTCAAAATTTATTGTAGATGTAAAATCAACTGGATTGTTTGCAAATGACGAGGTTTTGTCAAATAATAAATGTAAAACTATTTATTGGAAAACAGGTCATTCACATATCAAAAGAAAAGTACATTCTGAGAAAGCTTTGGCGGGTTTTGAAAAAAGTGGTCACTTTTTTTTTAATAAACCTTTAGGGTATGGATACGACGATGGAATAAATTCTGCAATCCAAATTTGCCATCTTTTAGAAAATCAAAATAAAAAAATGAATGAAATCATTAAAGATTTACCGATTACGTACCAGACTCCAACTATGGCTCCCTTTTGTAAAGATGAAGAAAAATATAAAGTTGTTGATGCAATGGTAAAAAAGGTTGAAGAATTAAAACAACTAAAAACAAAAATTGATGGTCAAACAATTACAGAAATTTTAACAGTCAATGGAGTAAGATTTTCTTTAGAAGATGGTTCTTGGGGTTTAATTAGAGCATCTTCAAATAAACCATCTTTAGTCGTGGTTACAGAAAGTGCAAAATCAAATGACAGAAAGAAAAAAATATTTGATTTTATCGACGGTCTACTTCAAGAAACTGGTAAAATTGGTGAGTATGATCAAAAAATTTAAAGTTTAAAATATTCATATAAAAACCTTGTGCCAATAACAATCAAGAATAATCCAAAATACTTAGTCATTTTCTTTTTATTAATTCTATGACTAGCCTTAGCACCTAATCTAGCCATGTAGGCAGTGATAGGAAAAAATATTAAGAAAGCTGGTACATTCAAAAAACCAATGCTCAAAGGTAAATTAACATTTAGGTAAAAGCCTGAGATTAAAAAACCTATTGCTCCGAATAATGCTATTATAAAACCAATTGCTGCTGCACTTCCGATTGCTTTGTTAATTGGGTAACCAAAAAATTTTAGAATTGGAACATTCATTACAGCCCCTCCTATTCCCATTGGAGCTGAGATAAATCCGCTTGTAATACCTGATAAACATTTGGCTAATAATCCCATTTTTATTTCTAGATTTTCTTCCTTCTCTTTAAGAAAAAGTAAATAAAAAGCTAAAAAATATACCACTACTGTGAAAAATAATATCAAAGGTTTAGTTTTCAAACTTGCAGCTAAAATGGTCCCTAAAATTACTCCAATGGCTACAAAAAAACCATAACCCTTTACAATTTCAAAATCTACAGCTTTATGTTGATGATGCGTTGCAACAGAAACAATCGAGGTTGGAATAATTATTCCAAAAGAGGTTCCCACTGCTAAATGCATTAAATAAGAAGACTCAATTCCTGATGAGCTAAATATATAAAATAAAATAGGGACTGTAATTAAGCCTCCGCCAATACCAAATAAACCTGCTGCGAAACCCGCGGGTATTGCGGTCATAATCATTATAAAAATTAAGTAAATTATTTCTGATTGAGAAAGAATGTCCAAAATTATCTTTCTATAAATACTGGATTATTTTTTCTTACTTGATCCATAATGTGATTAACTTTTTGAAGATCTGCATCTCTAATACACATATTTTTTGAAAGATACTGTTTCCAGGTTCTTGAGCCATTTTGCCCATGAAATAAACCTACAGTGTGTCTCATTATGTGATTCAATTGAACACCTTTAGAAGTTTCTTCTTGAATATAAGGAATTAAATTCTCCATAATTTCTGTTCTTGTAGGAACGTTCTTATTTTTAAATATTTCTTTTTCTATTTCTGCTAAAAAATAAGGAGAGTGGTAAACAGCCCTACCAATCATAACACCATCAACTTTTAATAAATGGTTTTTAATTTCTTTTGTTGTTTTAATGCCTCCATTAATAATT
>CABYCK010000008.1 GCA_902517535.1 uncultured Pelagibacteraceae bacterium
GAAGCTCCTTTCCATCCAGCATGAATACAGCCAATTATTTGATTTTTTTTATCATAAAGAATTATTGGGACACAATCAGCAGTCACTACTCCTAAAGAAATACCTTTAATTTTTGTTATAAGCGCATCAGAGTCTAATTTTTTAAGATTTTGATTTTTTTTATGAACTATAATTACTTTATTACTATGGGTCTGATGCATCAATAAAAGTTTTTTTTGATTTATTTTCATTTTTTTTGACACAAAATATAAGTTCCTAGAAACATTTTTTTTATTATCTTTAGATCCCTTGCCACAGTTGAGACTTTGATAAATTCCTTTTGAAAATCCTCCTCTTCTAGAGAAGAAACAATGTTTGATGTTATTGAATTTAATAAATCTTTTTGAGTAAAACATTATTCAAATCCTAGAAAGTTATCTTTTTCGAATTTATAAGTGAAAATAACTTTAAATAAATCTCCCATTAATCTTTTGTCTAATAATCTTTTTAATCTTAAATATAAGCTAGATTGTTCTTTGAAACTCATTTTTTTACATAGGTTATTAGCTCTCTCAATTATACCCATTCTCTCCAAAAAAAACTTTTGAGAGACAACTTTTTTTACTTTTAAATTATTCTTGATAAAATACTCATTTAAAAGATTGAAGTTTACTAATGAAGTTATATCAGCTTTACCTAAATTCTCTAACAAGTTGTTACGCTTGTGTTTTATAATTGACTGTAAAGTATTTTTATTTTTTTGTATTAAATAACCATAATCAATTAGCATTAGACCACCTTCAAGTTTTGATATTTTTTTGATTATATTGTCTAATTCATTGAAACCTATTTTTGGAAATTCAATAAATTTCAAATTTTTCAAAACTTTAAATTTTTTTATCTGTGAGATATCTTCATGTGAAGCTTTTTTGTAAATTTCATTAATTTTATTTTTTTTATTTAGCGAATAATACTTTTCCATTAAAAGATTATTTTTACGAGAAAATTGTTTAATAGGTATTGCATCAAAAAATTCATTACCAAAAAAAACAACCGGACCCTTTTTGATATTATTAAAATTTCTTATCCATTTTACTTTTGAATTGTTTATTTTTTTTTTTTGTAAATTTTTTAAAAAATTGCTTTTTTCATATAAAAAAATATTAGTTGCCCTATAAAATTCAGGAAATTGCTGAAACGTTTCAATTAAAATTTTTGCTAAACTTCCATCTCCTGGACCAAGTTCAATCACATTAAATTTTTTTGGCCTGCCTAAAGAGTTCCAAGTTGATATAAACCATATTCCAATTATTTCAGAAAATAAATTTGATATTACTGGAGCAGTTAAAAAATCTCCTGTCTTGCCAAAAGGAATCTTTGATGAGTAATAACCAACTTTTTTATTGTAAAGAACGTTTTCAATAAATTTATCGACCGGAAGTTCTTTAGAATTATTAAAAAATTTTTTATTTAATATCATTTTTTTTTAAAAAAATAATTATGCCAGCTAATATCATTAAAAAACTTAAAATCATTCCCATACTTATTTGATTAAACAAATATCCAACTTGTGAGTCTGGTTCTCTGAAAAACTCAGAAAATATTCTAAAAATACCATAAAAAATTAAAAAGATAAAAGAACAGGTTCCTGACTTATAATTGTTTTTAAATAACGTTAAATTCATAATAATAAACAAAACTATACCTTCAAAAAAAGCTTCATATAATTGCGAAGGATGTCTTATGCTATTATCAATATTTGGAAAAACAACTCCCCAAAAAACATCTGTTGTTTTGCCAACCAGTTCTCCGTTAATAAAATTAGCCACGCGGCCAAAAAATATTCCTATTGGAGCCACAAAGGCTATAATATCCAATAAGAAAAAAGTTGGTATATTTTTTTTTATTGAAAACCAATATGTGCCAAGAATTATTCCTAATAGCGCTCCATGGAAAGACATGCCTCCTTCCCAAATTTTAAAAATATCAAAAGGATTTAATAAGTAATAACCAAAATTGTAAAATATAACATAACCAATCCTCCCCCCCAATAACATTGCTATAATTATATAAGTAATTAAGTCATCGAATTCTTTGATATGGAAATCAAAATTAAGATTTTGAAATCTTTTTAAGATGACTCTTTTACCTAACCACCAACCGATTAAAATTCCAAAAATATAAGCAAGCGAATACCATCTGATAACCATAAACCCTAAATCTATTAATACAGGGTCTAAATTATGAGTATACATGATCTCTTATAACATATTTGAAATTCAATTTTCTATCAAATAAGATAAATAATGCGTAATTCTGAAAAATTATTAAAAGTCTTATCAGACTTGTTAGAAAATGGAATGTTAAATTCGAAAGACATTAAAGATGAAATTAAAACTGACCTAAAATTTAAAAGAGATCAATTGATAAATAAGTTACAGCTAGTTTCAAAAGAAGAGTTTAATGTATTAAAAAGAGTTGTAGAGAAACAAAGTTTTCAAATTAAAAAATTAACAAAAATTAAAAAGACTAAAAAGGTAAAGAAACCTTGATTTGCAAACCGTTGAATTTACTTTTTCCTAGTTGAATATTTCCTCCATGAGAATTAATTATGTCTTCAACTATTGTTAAGCCCAATCCAACTCCAGACTTGTTTAAATTTCTACTTTTATCGAGTCTAAAAAAAGGCTTAAAAACATTTTTATATTGATCGCTTGGAATACCAGGACCATCGTCTTCAAAAAAAATTATTAGTCTATTGGAAGTTTTTTGGATAGTTACGTAAACTTTTTTTCCATACGTTAAACCATTTTGTATAATGTTAACGAAACATCTTTTTATAGCCGAGTTTCTTCCATTAAATTCAATTCCATCTATAAATTCTAAATTAAAATTTTCGTTATTTATTTCTCTTTTAATTTCATCAAATAAATTAGCTAGATTTATTGAAGAAGATTTTTCTTTAGATTGAGTTTTGGCAAATTGCAAATAATCATTAAGCATGTCCTCCATCTCATCAATATCTTTAGACATTTTCTCTGATATGTTTTTTTGGTCTATCATGGCTAATTGCAGTTTTAATCTCGTAAGAGGAGTTCTTAGATCATGGCTGATGCCTGAGAGCATCTCTGATCTTTGATTTAAATGTCTATTTATTCTTTTCGCCATTCTATCAAATTCATAGGCAGCCTTCCGTATCTCCGCAGCTCCAGAGGGTCTAAAATCATTTACATAATCTCCTTTCCCAAATCTTTCAGCAGCTTTAGCTAACTTCACAAGTGGCCTAGTTTGATTTTTAAGAAAAACTAAAGCGATAAAAATTAAAACTAAAGAAGGTAGTGTAGTCCATAAAACAAATAGTCTTACAGAAGAAGCAGATATCATTTCTTTTGGAACTAAAAATTCTATAGTTTCATCGTTGTTTTTTATTTTTATTTCAACAGCATTTTTAAATTGTGTTGTATTAAACCAGTAATTATTATTTCCAAAGGCAGATTTTAATTCACGTCTTAACGATCTATCCATTGGGCTAAATCTTCTCTCCCCAGTATATTTTGGGAAAGGTTTTTTATTAATTCCAATTTCAAAATTAAAATTATTTTTGTAACTATCAGTAAAAAAATCTAAATTGTCCCTATTGTTTTGATAAACATTTTGAATAGTTTTAAGTTGTGAGACTAATGATCTGGTAATATTCTTATTTGCTTTTATCCAAATGCTGTCATAAAAAACTATTGTAATGATTAATTGTAAAATAATAGTTGGTGCCGCCACAATTATTAGGGCTCTATAAAATAGTCGTTTAGGTAGCATTATTTTAAAAAATTTATTCAATCCAGAGAACATAACCTGACCCCCTGATTGTTTGAAGATACTTAGGACTCTTCGGGTTAATTTCTATTTTTTGTCTTAATCTAGTAATCATAACATCTATTGATCTTTCTTGACTTACACCAGAGATTTTACCTATTTCCTCTCTTGTAAATGTTTTTCCTGGATTTGAAAGCATTTCAATAAGCACTTTCTTTTCTGATACATTAATTTTTTTGTTCTTTTGCCCGTCTATTATATTCATTTTATTTAAATCTATTTGCATCGAGCCAATAAAATGTGCTTTACTAATATCGATTTTTATATCTTTTTTTAAAATATTTTTTATTCTTAACAGTAATTCTTTTGGCTCAAAAGGCTTTCCTAAGTAGTCATCCGCGCCTAATTCCAGCCCTTTAATTCTATTTTCAACCTCATCTTTAGCTGTAAGGAGAATAATTGGCACTTTAATATTTTTTTTTATTTCTTTTGTTAATTCATAACCATTTTGACCAGGCATCATCACATCTAAAACAAGTAAATCAAATTTTAAATGTTGTAATTTAATTTTTGCTTTTTCTGCATTTTCTGCAGTTGAAATAATATAATTATTTTCACTAAGATATTCTTTTAATAAATCTCTTATTCTGTTATCATCATCAACTATTAAGATATGTTTCTTTTTATTTTCCATTAATAATTTTTTTTAGTACTTCTTTGAACTTAATTACAGAGTCAGCATTTGAGTTTTTTAAAGCATTAAATATTCGTTTTTTTTGAGCATTATAAACAATATCAAAAAATACCCTACCTTCTTTATCTAAATATAAATTTTTCTTTCTTGTATCTAGATCGTCTTTTATTTGTTTTATCATTTTAGCCTTAATAAGATCTTGCAACACTCTATTAAGACTTTGTTTAGTAATTTTTAATTTGAATATCAATTCACTTAGACTTATCCCAGGATGTCTTTCAATAAGATTTAAAGATCTTAAATGCGCTGGACCAAAATATTTCTTTTTTAAAATATTTTTTGGATCAGCGAATGTTTCTCTGTAAGCATAAAATAATAATTGAATAAAATCTTTAATTTGCTCGTCTTTAAGGTAAAGTGCGTCTTTCATAATGGTCAGTTATATTGACTTATTCTATTAAGAAATATACTTTTTTGAAATTAAAAAATCTATATATTTAAAATTTATGGAAAGCATACCTTACGACAAAAGATCGGGCAAAATTTGGTATAATGGAAATACCGTCAATTGGGCTGATGCTAATATACATATTTTAAATCACGGACTTCACTATGCCAGTTGTGTTTTTGAGGGTGAAAGAGTTTATGATGGTGAAATTTTTAAATTAGAGGAACACACAGACAGGTTATTTTACTCAGCTATAAGAATGGGTATCGCTGTTCCTTACACTAAAGAAGAAATAAACAAAGCTTGTAAAAATATTGTTCATTTACAGAAAGTTAAAAATGGATATGTAAGGCCTGTTATATGGAGAGGTAGTGAGATGATGGCAATTTCTGCACAGAGAAATAAAATTCATGTAGCCATAGCTACGTGGGAATGGGGTTCTTATTTTGATCCAAAATCAAAATCTAAAGGTATTACACTAAATATTTCATCTTGGAGAAGACCAAGTCCTAACTCAGTTCCTTGGGATACAAAAGCAGCAGGTTTATATATGATATGTACACTTTCTAAACACGAAGCTGAGAGACAAGGATACACAGATTCTTTAATGCTTGACCACGAAGGTAATATAGCAGAAGCAACTGGAGCAAATATTTTTTTTAAAAATAAAAATAATGAATTACATACGCCTACCCCAGATTCTTTTCTTGATGGAATAACTAGAAGAGAAGTGATCAAAATTGCAAAGGGTAAAGGAATAAAAGTTATAGAAAGAAAAATAAAACCAGAAGAAATGAAAGATTTTGTTGGCTGCTTTTTAACAGGTACAGCAGCTGAAATCACACCTGTTTCTAAAATAAATGATTATAACTTTAAAATTTGCGAAGTTATATCTGAATTAGTAGATAGCTATCAAGCTTTGGTAAGAAAAAAAACTGCTGCTTAGTCTTTTTTATCTTCGTTTATAGCGTGGTCAATACCTTTTCTTAAATAATCATAACCAGTGTATAAAGTTAAGAATGCTGAAAGCCACAAAAGTATTATACCAATCGTTTGAGCATTGTAATCTTGAAAGTTAATTAACTTATTTCCACTTTCACCTGTTAAAAGTATTGCAATAGATAGCATTTGTAAAAAAGTTTTTAATTTTGATAAACTTGTTACTTCCATTGACACACTCCCTTTTGCCAAAAATTCTCTTAGGCCAGATATTAGTATTTCTCTAGTAAGAATTATTATAGCTGCGATAACCTCATAATTTTTAATTGTTCCATTCATAACTAATAAAATTAATGCTGCTGCTACAATAATCTTATCAGCAATAGGATCTAACAGTTCTCCTAATTTTGACTCTTCTTTGAAAAATCTAGCCAATAGTCCATCTAAATAATCTGTGAAGCTGGCAAGAACAAATAAAAAAAAAGGTATTAAATCTCCAAAGAAACCTGGAATAAAAAAAGTGAAAACGAAAATAGGAACAATTATAATTCTTCCGATTGTTAAAATGTTGGGTATCTTCATTTTTATCAATGTTTTTATTCGTGAAAATAATTATATATTTTCTTAGCGATATTGTCTTCAATTCCTTCTACAGACTTTAAATCTTCGAAACTTGCTGATTCTACTGCTCTAGCAGACCCAAAATGATTTAAAAGAGCTCTTTTTCTTTGACGACCAATTCCTTGAATTTGATCAAGTAAAGATTTGCTCAAACTCTTCTTTCTTTTGGCTCTATGTGTACTTATGGCGAATCTGTGAGCTTCGTCCCTCAATCTTTGAATGAAAAAAAGCAAAGGGTCATTTTTGTTCAAAATAAATTCTTTATTTTCAAAGTAAATTTTTTCTTCACCCGCGTTTCTTTTTTTGCCTTTTGCAATAGCTAAAATAGGCAAATCATGTAAACCAAGTTCATTTAAAACTTCTCTAGAAACTGAATATTGTCCTTTTCCTCCGTCAATCATAACTAAATCTGGCAAAGAAAGTGATCCAGATTTTTCTTTAATAGCTTTTGAAAATCTTCTAAACAAAACCTCTTTCATCATTCCATAATCATCACCTTTAATTTTATCATCTTTAATATTAAATTTTCTGTATCTTTTTTTAATAAAACCTTCATTTCCAAAACAAATTAAAGCTCCAATTGAATCCGATCCTTGAATATGGCTATTGTCATACACTTCAATTAAATCAATATTGCTATTTAGTTTAAATTTTTTTGCTAAGTTTTCAATTAAATTGTTATTTGTATCTGACTGAATAAGTTTTTGAGTTAAGGCTTGTTTTGCATTTTTTTCAGCTAACTTTGAGATATTTATCTCATCTTTAGATTCAGCTTGTTTAATTACAACTTCTTTGTTTTCTTTATTTGAAAAAGTTTTCTCTAGTAAAGTTTTTTCGTTAACTTCAGAATTAGTTATGATTAGAATAGGTATCGTTTTATTTTCATAAAACTGAGATATAAAAGATGAAAGAATATCTTTGATAGTATCATCTGGATCATGTTTAGGATAAAAGGCTTGATTGCCCCAATTTTGTTTAGATCTAAAAAAGAAGACTTGTATGCATGTTTTGCCAGTTTCTTTATAAACACTTATTACGTCCGCTTCATTTAAGTTAGTTTGATTTATCTTTTGTGATGTTTGTATTTGAGTCAGAGCCTTTATTCTATCTCTTGCAATTGCTGCTTTTTCGTAATCAAGATCTTTGCTTGCCTTTTCCATTTCCTTAGATAAATTTTTTTGAATTCTTCTAGATTTGCCGGAGATAAAATCAATAGCGTCATTTACAATTGACAAGTATTCTTTTTCTGTAATTTTTTCAACACAAGGAGCTGAACATCTTTTTATTTGATAAAGTATGCATGGTCTTTTTCTATTTTTAAAAACTGTGTCATCACAAACCCTTAATTGAAAAATTTTTTGCAATATTTTTATAGTCCAGTTAGCTGAACCTATGGAAGCAAAAGGCCCAAAATAATATCCAGATTTAGATTTTTTTCCTCTGAGCTTTGTTAGTTGTGGCCATTTATCTTTATTGCCAATGTAGATGTAAGGAAAAGATTTATCATCTCTCAAGAGAATATTATATCTTGGTTTATGTTTCTTTATTAAGTTTGCTTCTAGAAGTAGAGCTTCACTCTCATTATTTGTAGTTGTCGTCTCTAAATCATGAGTTAGAGATAACATTCTTTCAGTTCGTATAGGTAAATTGGAGTCTGTCACGTAACTTTTAAGCCTATTAGGTATGTTTTTAGCTTTTCCAATGTAAAGTATTTCTCCAGTTGAACTTAACATTTTATAAATTCCAGGATTTTTAGATATTAAAGGTATTTTATTTTTTATTATTTTTTTTCCTTGTTCTAAACTGTCCATTATATTTTTGTTTTTACAACTTCTATTCCAACTGATTTCGTTTCTTTAATGATATCTAATTTTTCAATTTTTAATTTTATTTTTTTTATTTTTCTATTTTTAAAAATTTCATCAAATATCGATTCGGCCAAACTTTCAAGTAATTCAAAGTGTATTTTTTTTGTTAACTTTTTTATGTCATTTATAATACTTTCATAATTAACAATTGTTTTTATATCTGGCTTCAGATTCGGATCTGTAGTTATCTCTATATTAAATTTGACTTTTTGTTTTTTTAACTTTTCAAACTGATGAATCCCAACTGACAATAATAGAATTAAATCTCTAACAATAATTTTTTTATTATATTTGAATTTTTGTTTATTTTTAAATTTTAAAATTTTCATTCTTTCGTATTAATTATATCTGGCGTTTTCCAAGCTAGACGCTGACCACTGTCAACATTTATTATTTGTCCAGTTATATTATTATTATTTATTAAAAACTTGACCGCGGAACTAACATTTTTTGTATCTACTTTCTTCTTAAGTATTGTTGATTTCCATTGTTTTTTAAAATGTTTTTCTGATTGGCGTTTATTTTTTAATGTTGGTCCTGGAGAAACTCCATTTACCCTTATATTAGGGGCAAGTTTCATGGCCGAAGTTCTAGTCAAAGTTGCCAAACCAGACTTACTCAAAGAATAAGAAAAAAAGAACGGGGTTAATTTTTCTACCCTTTGATCGATAATATTGACAATGTTTCCATCTTTATTTTTACACTTTTTAGCAAAGTCTTTAATTAAAATTGCTGGAGCTTTGAGATTAACATTTATATGTTTTGTAAAGCTCATTTCTGAAAAATTGATTAAATTGTCATTTTCAAAAATTGAAGCATTGTTTATCAAGCAATTTAATCCTTTCATCTTTTTATAAGCATAAGAAATTATTTTCTGAGTTTGTTTTAGATTATTTAAGTCAGCTTTTAAAAGATGAACCACTGAACCCAAATCTTCTAGCTCTATTTTTAGTTTTTTAGCTGCAGCAAATGATTTTGAATAATGAATAACAATTTGGGTATCGTAATTTGCTAACTCTAAAGCTATAGATCTACCAATTCGATTAGCTCCACCGGTAATTATTATTTTTTTGTTTTCCATTTTTTTATTGGCTTTCTCGATTTAGTTCCTGGCATGCCCATACTTGATCTTCCTTTAGGGTATACTTTATTTTTTAGTTTGTATTGGCTTATTTTTGGGTTCAAAGTTATCTCTAATTCACTTGCTTCTAATTTTCTTATTTCATCTCTTATTTTTGCCGCTTCTTCAAATTCCAAATTTGCTGCAGACTCTTTCATTTTTTTATTTAATCCTTTAAGATGTTTTTTAAGATTTCCACCAATATTGGACTCTTTGATGTTTGCATAATCTTTTTCGTAAACAGATTCTAAAATATCTCCTATTTCTTTTTTTATTGACTCAGCGGTTATGTTGTTTTTTTTATTATATTCAAGTTGTTTTGACCTTCTACGATCTGTTTCTTTAATTGCTTTATTTATACTTTTGGTAACTTTATCAGCATAAAGAATAACCTTACCATCTATATTCCTTGCTGCTCTGCCAATTGTTTGTATCAAGGATGTTTCAGATCT
Source organism: uncultured Pelagibacteraceae bacterium (assembly GCA_902517535.1). GTDB lineage: Bacteria > Pseudomonadota > Alphaproteobacteria > Pelagibacterales > Pelagibacteraceae > Pelagilacustribacter. The sequence goes on from CABYCK010000008.1 coordinate 9,932, forward strand.
TAAAAAACCTTCTTTGTCAGCATCAAGGATCCCAACTAATCCACATTCAGGTATATCTAATCCCTCTCTTAAAAGATTTATTCCTACTAAAATGTCAAAGACACCTAATCTTAAATCTCTTATTATTTCTATTCTCTCTAAAGTGTCTATATCTGAATGCATGTATCTTACTTTAAGACCGTTTTCGTGAAGGTATTCGGTAAGATCTTCAGCCATTTTTTTTGTCAAAGTTGTTGCTAAAACTCTATAACCTTTTTCAATTACTTTGGCAGATTCGTGCATTAAATCGTCTACTTGTGATTTAGCTGGTCTAATCTCAACAGGTGGATCAATCAAACCTGTTGGTCTTATAATTTGATCAATATATTTGTTTTTGGTTTGTTTTAATTCCCAAGGACCTGGGGTAGCTGATACAAAAACAGTTTGAGTTCTCATCATATCCCATTCTTCAAACTTAAGAGGTCTATTGTCCATGCAAGAAGGGAGTCTAAAACCATATTCAGCTAAAGTACTTTTTCTAGTTCTGTCTCCTTTATACATTCCATTTAGTTGAGGAACAGTTACATGACTTTCATCTACGAATATAATTGTATTATCTGGAAAATATTCAAATAATGTGGGAGGGGGTTCTCCCGCCTTTCTTCCAGATAAAAATCTAGAATAATTTTCAATACCTGCGCAAGTTCCTGTTGCTTCAATCATTTCTAAATCAAACTTTGTCCTCTCTCTTAATCTCTGTTCCTCTATTAATTTATTATTTGCACGATGTTTTTTTAATGTTTCTGCTAATTCAGATTTAATTTGTCTTATAGCTTGTTCCATAGTTGGTTTTGGAGTTATGTAATGACTGTTTGCATATATCTTTATTATTGAATAATCATTAGTTTTATCTCCAGTTAAAGGATCAAATTCTTCTATTTTCTCTAGTTTGTTAAAATTAAAACTTAATCGCCAAGCTCTATCTTCTAAATGAGATGGAAAAATCTCTAAATTTTCACCCCTCACTCTAAAAGTTCCTCTAAAAAAATTTTGATCATTTCTTTTATACTGAAGTGTAATAAAAGTTCTTATTAATTGGTCTCTTTCATAATCATTATTTTTTTTTAAGGTTATTGTCATTTTACTGTAGGCCTCTACTGAACCAAGGCCGTAAATACATGAAACACTAGCAACTATAATTACGTCATCTCTTTCTAGCAAAGAACGCGTAGCCGAATGCCTCATCCTGTCTATTTGTTCATTAATTGAAGCTTCTTTTTCTATGTAAGTATCCGATCTAGGAACATAAGCCTCAGGAGTATAATAGTCATAATAGGATACAAAATACTCAACAGCATTATTCGGAAAAAAACTTTTAAATTCTCCATAAAGCTGAGCGGCTAATGTTTTATTTGGAGCTAGGACTAACGCTGGCCTATTAGTAGCCTCTATGACTTTTGCCATTGTGAACGTTTTGCCAGAACCTGTAACACCCAGAAGGACTTGTTCATTTTTTTTATTTTTAATATTTTGGGTTATAGATTTAATAGCTTGAGGCTGATCACCAGCTGGTTGAAAATCACTTTTAATTTTAAATTTTATGCCACCTTCTAACTTCTTTTTAATTGAGTTGTTAGTAGTCTCTATATCTAGTATTTTTTCTTGATAAGTATTTTGCATTATGTGTTATTAATAATTTAAAAAAAACATTATAAATTTCAATGAGCATAGTTTCCAATAGTTTAAAACGTATAAAACCGTCGCCTACAATGGCTGTGACATCAAAAGCTAGAGAAATGAGGGCTGCTGGCAAAGATGTAATAGGATTAGGGGCTGGAGAGCCTGATTTTGACACTCCAGACAATATTAAAGAAGCGGCAATTGAGGCAATCAAGATAGGGGATACTAAATATACTGCCGTAGACGGTACTCCAAAATTAAAAAAAGCTATTCAATTAAAATTCAATCGAGAAAATAATCTATCTTATGAAATCGATCAAATTTCTGTTGGAACTGGAGGCAAACAAGTTTTGTACAATGCTTTTATGGCTACAATAAATAAAGGAGATGAAGTTATAATTCCCGCTCCTTATTGGGTATCTTATCCAGATATAATCTTATTGGCTGGCGGAAACCCTAAAATTGTAAAATGTAATGAAAAAAATAATTTTAAAATCACACCAAAAGAATTAAAAAAAGCGATATCTAAAAAAACTAAATGGTTAATATTAAACTCTCCGTCCAATCCAACGGGTTCTGCTTATAGCAAAGAAGAAATAATTGCTTTGTCAAAAGTTTTATTAAAATATAAAAAAATTTTTATTTTAAGTGACGATATATATGAGCACATTACTTATGATAATTTTAGGTTTTATACAATTGCTCAAGTAGAAAAACTTAAAAGCAGAACTCTTACAATGAATGGAGTCAGTAAATCTTATTCAATGACAGGCTGGAGAATTGGGTATGCGGCTGGACCTAAAGAAATTATTAAAGCAATGGCAAAAATCCAATCTCAATCTACTAGTAATCCAACCTCAATTAGCCAAGCAGCTGCTGTAGAGGCTTTAAATGGGACTCAAGATTTTATCAAAGTAAGATCTGACTCTTTTAAAGAAAGGAGAGATTTTGTTGTTCAAAATCTTAATAATATTAAAGGAATAAGTTGTTTAAAACCTGAGGGAGCTTTTTATGTTTTTCCTAATTGTAAAAAATTATTAGGAAAGAAAACTAAATTAAAAACCGACAAAGATTTTGTGGAAAAACTTTTAGAGAAAGCGGAAGTAGCAGTGGTTCAGGGCTCAGCTTTTGGTTTGGATGGATACTTTAGAATATCTTATGCTACATCAATGGAAAATTTGAAAAAGGCTATGGAACGAATCAAAATATTTTGCGAGTCTTTATATTAATTCAGTTTTAGAATTTTTTTTGCTTTAAGTGTTTTATTTATCCATTTTATAGGTATTGAGTTTAATCCTTTTAAAGCTGCAAAATAAGCTCCAATAAAATTTACTCGAGAGCAGCTACATCCTCCTGCTTTAATAGTTTTTAAAATGGCGCCTTTATAACTTGTCGAATTAATAATTGAGTGAATAGAACTATTAAAGGTACCTGGATAACTGCAAGCCATACCTAGTTTTTTGACTACTAAAGGATGGGGCTTTTTTTTTAATTTCTTTACTCTTTTAATACCTTTAATAACTGTTTTGAAATATGAGTCTTTTTTAAATTTCACGATAAATTCTCCTATAGGATCTTTCGAACCTTTGAGAGCTAGATCTATCAAATAAAATTTCGCCAAAGCATATTTTAGACTTATCTTTGAAACAGTAACCGTTGAGATAATTTTTTTTAAATTATTAAAACCGTAACCATACAAAAAAAAAGGTAAAGCCGCGCAATATCCATCTGACTCATTAACTTTTTTTCCGCCAGTTAATTTTTTTTTTGTTTTTATGTTTTTAACAGTTTCAATTATGTTTTGATGTATCCATGGACCTTTTATTATACCTCGCCAATCTTTAACTTTTCTGTATTTGGCTCTTAAATTATAGTTTTTCCAATATAGACTTCCAGGGCCAAAGTTTTTAATTATATTCTTTTTAAATCTTTCTTCTATTTTTTCATGACCTTCAGTCAAAGTTTTGAACATTACTTGACCGATGTCATTATAACCTGAAACTTTTCCTGTTTTTATATTATAAAATGGACTTTTATTTTTCTTCAAGAAAGTAAAGTCTTTCTTCCCCTTAATATAGTTAAGTAGTTTTTTTTGATTATAAACCCAATGTAAGGGCCTTGCAGCTGCATCAGCTACAGTAGCTCCTAAAAATACATGTAAATTATTTTTCACTTTAATTATTTGACAAATGTTTTTCAGCCTCTAATGCTGCCATACATCCCATTCCTGCAGCTGTTACAGCTTGTCTAAAAATTTTATCTTTAACGTCACCCGCAGCAAATACGCCCGAAATATTTGTTTCAGTAGAGTCCGGCTTCGTGACTAAGTATCCTTCTTTATCCATCTTGAGTTGATCTCTAAATAATGAAGTTGCTGGGTCATGTCCTATTGCAATGAATAACCCATCAATTTTTAATTCATGAATTTTATTATCTTTTACATTTTTAATTTTAATTGCGTTCACACTTTTAGGTTCATTTGTGCCTAGAATCTCCTCAACTACACTATCCCAAATAATTTCAATTTTTTTATTCGACTTTAGTTTTTCTTGAAGCATTTTTTCAGCTCTTAATTCATTCCTTCTATGTATTAATTTAACTTTAGAGGCAAACTTAGTCAAAAACATTGCTTCCTCCACTGCAGCATTTCCACCACCTACAACTGCCACTTCTTTATCTTTAAAAAAAAAACCATCACAAGTCGCGCATGCCGAAACTCCAAAGCCTCGGAAATTGTTTTCTGATTTTAGGTTAAGCCATCTTGCTTGAGCACCAGTTGAAATAATTATAGAGTCTGCAGTATATATCTGACCACTATCACCTTCAGCAGAAAAGGGTTTCTTTGATAAATCAACTTTTTTAATGTGGTCTTGGATCATTTCAGTTCCAACTGCTTCAGCTTGACCTTTCATTTCTTCCATTAACCAGGGACCTTGAATCACTTTTGAGTAACCTGGATAATTTTCAACGTCAGTTGTTGTGGTCAATTGTCCTCCAGGTTGTGAACCATGCACAATTATTGGCTTTAACATAGCTCTGGCAGCATAAATTGCTGCTGTATAACCAGCTGGACCCGATCCAAGAATCAACACTTTTGTATGTTTAGTTGATTTATTATTCATTATGATAAGTTTATATAGTAACTAATGTTGGAATTAAAAGCACTTCTTTTGACACAAGGTATGCATGGCATGGTAAGCCAAACTGAAGGCCTAGCAAAGGCATTAAAGCTTAATTTTAAACATCAAAAAATTAAATTGAAACCAATTTGGAATCTTATACCTCCTAAAATAACTCCAATTTCTGAAAACTTATTAACAGAAAAATTTGTTTGTGACTCTAAAATAGTAATTTCTTGTGGAAGAAAAAGTGTGATCCCATCTATCGCCCTTAAAAAAAGATTAGGTAAAGAAATTTTCAATATACACATTCAAGATCCAAAAGTTTCTTATAAACATTTCGATCTGATCATAAGCCCAGATCATGACGGCATTAAAGGGGAGAATATAATAACAACTAGAGGGTCTATTCATTATCTAACAAAAAAAGAAATTACAGAAAATTCTAAATATCTACAATTGGATAAAGGAAAAAAACAAATAGTTTCCTTTGTGATTGGAGGACCAAATAAATATTACAATTATTCAGATGAACAAATTAATTACATGTTTAACAAAATAAAAACTTTATTTACACCAGATAAATTTAAGATTGTCGTTATACCATCTTATAGAACACCTGAAAATGTAATAAAAATAGCTTTCAATACTTTTAGTATCAATCACCATGTTGTTAAAAAGATAGATAAAAAAGCCTACCTTAGTTCATTAGCTCAAGCTGATTATATAATTGTAACATGTGACTCAACTTCGATGATTTCCGAAGCTGCAGTAACTGGTAAACCTGTTTATATGGCCATGATGAAACCAAAAAAAGGTATTCATAGATTTCGTAAATTTTTTACTCAATTTAAAGAACTTGGAATTGCTAGAGAATTGACAGATACTATTGACAATTGGAGCTATAATAAGCTAGATGAAGTAAATAGAATAGCTCCACTAATAAAAGAAAAAATGAAATCAAATGGAATTATTTAAATCTTTGGAAAATAGAACGAAGTCATTTAACAATCCATTCAAGCATTTTGAAATCAATCAGCCTTTAACCAAAGAGGCAATTGCTGAAATTAGTACAGCTGAGATCGCAGATCCAAAAAAACAAAATTTAAACTACGATGGAACAAGAGCTTTAGATGGAGGCGAGGGAGTTTTTCGAGCTGGTATCAAAGATGGCGGTAAAGCAAAAAAATTAAGATGTTATGTTACAAAAGAGAATTCAAATCAATTTCCTCAACTCACAAAATTTATCGAAGAATTAAGATCACCTGAAGTTTATAAAAAAATAGGATTATTAGTGGGCAAAGACTTAAGCAATTCGTACGTAAGGCTAGAAGTAATTTGTGACCGAGAGGGTTTTTGGCTTAAGCCTCATTGTGATATTGAAGAAAAATTAATGTCTTCGATTGTATTTGTTAATTTGCACAAAGAGTCAGAAAACTTAGGAACAGATTTTTATGACAATAAATTAAATAAAGTTAAAACTGTGCCCTACAAACATAATTACGGATATTTCTTTACTAGCGGACCAAACACTTGGCACGGAATGGAAAAGAAAGAAATAAAAAAAGAGAGAAGATGTATTCAAATTAACTATGTTACTTTTCAGACCGACTGGAAAGTTAGATAAATTGGCAATTTTTAAAATTTTTTATTTAATATCTTGTAGAGAAGTTACGGTAATATTTTTTGAATTCAAAGATTTAATACCTTCAATGCATACTTGGGCAGTAGACATATTTGTACAATAAGGGACTTTGTTTAACAAAGTAGCTCTCCTAAGTGCTACAGCATCACTCAATTGGCTTTCACTGTTACCTCCTCCAGTATTAATAACCAAAGCAATTTTTTTTGCATTTAATACATCCACAATATGAGGAGAACCTTGATTAACTTTATTTATCTTTCTACATTTTATTCCATGTTTATTTATATATTTTGCAGTCCCTTTAGTTCCGCAAAGTTTGAAATTTAGTTTTATTAATTGTTTTGCCAATTGAACACCTTCTTCTTTGTGACTATTTTTAAGGGAAATAAAAGCTAAACCTTTAGTTGGAAGAGAATTGGAAGCAGCAATTTGACTTTTTGCGAAGGCCATCCCGAAATTTTTATCAAATCCCATTACCTCACCAGTAGATTTCATTTCAGGCCCAAGCAAAAGATCGGAATTAGGAAATTTATTAAATGGGAATACTGCTTCTTTGACTGCAAACATGTTATTAGTTTTACTTTTTAAATTAAAGCTTGATAATTTCTCCCCAGCCATAACTCTTGAAGCAATTTTTGCTAAAGGTAAATTTTTAGCTTTTGAAACAAACGGGACTGTTCTACTAGCTCTAGGATTTACTTCAATAACAAATATTTCATCTTTTTTAATTGCAAATTGAACATTCATTAAACCTTTTACTTTTAGAGCTAAGGCAAGTTTTTTAGTTTGATTCTCAATTTCTTGAATTAAAAAAGGTTTTATGGACACTGGTGGCAAGCTACAAGCAGAGTCACCTGAATGAATACCAGCCTCTTCTATATGCTGCATGATACCAGCTACAAAAACTTTTTTTCCATCCGATATAGCATCTACATCTACTTCCATGGCATGATCTATAAATTTATCTATTAAAATTGGATTTTTTTCAGCTGCTTTAAAAGCTTCTTGAACAAATTTTTTAAGTTGTTTTTTTTCGTGTACAATTTCCATAGCTCTACCACCTAAAACATAGGAAGGTCTTACCATCAAAGGTAATCCAATTTTATCTGCAATTTTTAATGCTTGGGAAAAGTTTTTGGCAATTCCACTTTCGGCTTGTTTTAATTTTAATTTATTTAAAAGATTTCTAAATCTGTCTCTGTCCTCAGCAAGATCTATAGATGAATATTGTGTTCCTAAAATTGGTAGTTTATTATCATTTAAAAATTTTGCTAGTTTGATAGGTGTCTGACCACCAAATTGAGTGATAATTCCAACCAAATTTCCTCTAGATTTTTCTTTTTGAATAATATTAAAAACATATTCTTCAATCAAAGGCTCAAAATAAAGACGATCACTAGTGTCATAATCTGTAGATACGGTTTCAGGGTTACAATTAACCATTACAGTTTCATACTTAGCATCTTTGAGAGCAAAGCTTGCTTGGCAACAACAATAATCGAATTCAATACCTTGGCCAATTCTATTTGGACCTCCTCCAAGTATAATAATTTTTTTTCTATTTGAAGGCTCTGCTTCACACTCTGAATTTGTTGAAAAATTTCTTTGATAAGTAGAGTACATGTATGGTGTAAAAGATTTAAATTCTGCAGCACATGTATCAACCTTTTTATAAACTGGCAGAATCTTTAAAGCTGTTCTTTTGTTTCTAATTATTGTTTCAGAAGAATTAGTTAACTCTGACAATTTTTTATCTGAAAATCCAATTGATTTATAATAATTGAATTCATTAAATGAGTTTGGCAGCCCAGTTTTTTTGATTTTATTCTCACTATCTACAATTTCTTTAATTTGATTTAAAAACCAAGGATCAATTTTAGATAACTTGTGAATTTTTATTATATTAATTTTTTTTCTTATTGCTTCTCCCACAAGTAATATCTTATTTGGAATATTCTCTTTAAGTTTTTTTTCAATCTCTTTCACATTTAAATTAAATATTTGATCTAAACCAGACAAACCTGTTTCGAGTGACACTAAAGCTTTCTGCAAAGACTCCTTAAAATTTCTTCCGATTGCCATTGCTTCCCCAACGGATTTCATTGATGTTCCTAGCACTGCAGCTGAAGTTGAAAATTTTTCAAAGGTAAATCTTGGAATTTTAGTTACAACGTAATCTATAGTTGGTTCAAAAGAAGCAGGAGTCACTTTTGTAATTTCATTTTTTAATTCATCCAAAGTATATCCTACGGCTAGCTTTGCAGCGACCTTTGCTATTGGAAAACCAGTTGCTTTGGATGCTAAAGCTGAAGATCTTGAAACCCTTGGATTCATTTCAATTATTACCATTCTGCCATTCTTTGGATTAATAGCAAATTGAACATTTGATCCCCCAGTCTCTACTCCAATTTTTCTAAGACAAGCGATCGAGGCATTTCTCATAACTTGATACTCTTTGTCAGTTAAAGTAAGCGCAGGCGCAATAGTCACCGAGTCGCCTGTATGAATTCCCATGGGGTCTAAATTTTCTATAGAGCAAATAATTATACAATTATCTTTTTTATCTCTCACAACCTCCATTTCAAATTCTTTCCAACCCTCCAAACATTCTTCCACTAACACTTGGCTTACCGGAGACTCATGTAGTCCGTTTTTAATTATTTTAAAAAATTCTTTTTTATTTTTTGCGATACCACCACCAAGACCTCCAAGTGTAAAAGCAGGCCTTATAATTGCTGGCAATCCAATCTTTTTTAGAGCTTGTAAAGATTGTTTAATATTATTTACTATTTTTGATTTAGGTAAATCTAAACCAATGTCGATCATATTTTTTCTAAATTTTTTCCTATCTTCTGCATTAGCGATAGCTTTTGAGTTAGCTCCTATAAGTTCAATTTTGTATTTTTTTAATATTCCTCTTTTTTCAGCTTCCATTGCTAAATTCAAAGCAGTTTGTCCTCCCATTGTTGGTAAGATTGCATCTGGTTTTTCTTTAATTAAAATTTTCTCAAGAACTTCTAATGTAATTGGTTCTATATAGGTTTTATCTGCAACATTAGGATCCGTCATAATAGTTGCTGGATTTGAATTAATTAAAATTACTTTATAACCTTCATCTTTAAGAGCTTTACATGCTTGAGTACCTGAGTAATCAAACTCACAAGCTTGGCCAATAATTATTGGACCAGCTCCTACAACTAAAATTTTTTTAATATCTTTTCTTTTTGGCATTTTTTTTCATACATTTTATAAATTCTTTGAATAAATAAACGCTGTCTTGAGGTCCTGGATTAGACTCTGGATGATATTGTACTGAAAAAACAGGTTTATTTTTTAATTTAATACCCTCAATGCTATTATCAAAAAGAGACTGGTGAGTAATCTGAACATTTTTTGGCAAACTTTTTCTAACTACTTCAAAACCATGATTTTGGCTTGTGATTTCCACATTTCCAGCAATTAAATTTTTTACAGGATGATTTGCTCCTCTATGACCCAAGCTCATTTTTTTTGTTTTTGCTCCTAAGGCCAAGGCTAATATTTGATGACCTAAACAAATACCAAAAACCGGTAAATTATTTTTTATTAACTCTTTAATTATTGGTATTGCATATTTTCCAGTCGCCGCTGGATCACCCGGACCATTTGATAAAAAAATACCATCGGGCTTTAATTTAGTTATCTCTCCAACTGAAGTACCACAAGGGATGATAGTAACCTTACAATTAAAGTTAGAAAAATATCTTAATATATTTTTTTTAATGCCATAATCTATAGCAATGACATGTAAAGATTTTTTCTGATTTTTTACAAAACCTTCTTCTTTTTTCCATGTTTTAAAATCTTTCCATACATAGCTTCTTTTAGTGGTGACAACTTTAGCTAAATCTAAATTTTTTAAACCGCTCCATTTGTTAGTTTTATTTAAAATTTTTCTAATATTTATTTTTCCCTTCTTTAAAAATGAAATTGTTCCTTTTGGAGCACCTTTGTCTCTAATTAAATTTGTTAAATTTCTTGTATCTATACCTGTAATACCTACAATTTTATTCTTTCTTAGCCATTGATCCAAATGTTTTAATGATCTGTAGTTAGATGGATTAGTTATTTCTGTATTTATAATAATTCCTCTTGTCCATATTTTATCAGACTCATGGTCCTCTTTATTAGTCCCTACATTTCCGACATGTGGAAAAGTGAAATTTATTATTTGCCCAGCATATGATGGATCAGAAATAATTTCTTGATAACCAGTTATAGAGGTATTAAAGCAAACTTCTCCAGTTGCAGTGCCTTCATAACCTAACCCCAATCCCTTAAAGAATTTCCCATTCTGAAGAACTAAAATAGCGTTGTGATCGATCTTTTTAAGATTTTTGTTTGAGTTTATATTTTGAGCAATCTGTTTCAAATACAACTCATGAGTTAAAGTAAAAAACTTATAAACATGATTTTGCGAAACATATGAAATAGAAATATAATCGTCAAGAAAGTTCTTTTTATTTTAGTTAAGAATTGTGATTAAAGTGAAAGTCAAATTTTATGTCCTTAAAAAAACAAATAGAAGAAAAGCTTAATCAGGCTCTCAAGAATAAAGAAAAACAAACTTATCCCACATTGAGACTAATAGTCTCTGCAATTAAAGATGCCGAAATAGCTAATAGGACAAAAGACAAAAAGGACATGTCTGACAGTGATATTTCCGTTATTTTAAAAAAAATGATTAAGCAAAGAAACGAGTCATGTGAGGTTTACAAAAAAGCTGGCAGAACCGAATTATTAGAAAGTGAAACTAAAGAAATAGAAATTATAAACATCTTTTTACCAAACCAACTAACTGATGAAGAAACAAAAAAAATTTGCGAAGAAACAATTAAGTCGTTAGGAGCGAGCTCTATGAAAGATATGGGTAAAATAATGGGAATAATTAAATCTAAACATGCTAATACTATAGATTTTTCTAAAGTGAGTATAATTATAAAAGAGTTATTAAAATGATAATGAAATATCCAAAAGAATACTTAGATGAAATTAAATTAAGATTAAAAGTTTCTCAAGTTGTAGGAAAAACAGTTCAATTAAAAAAAAGAGGTAAAGAATTTATTGGTCTTTCCCCTTTCAAAAATGAAAAAAGCCCTTCGTTTACAGTTAATGATGAGAAAGAATTCTACCACTGCTTCAGCAGCGGAGAACATGGAAACATATTTGATTTTTTGATTAAAACAAGATCAATTGGGTTTGGAGAAGCTGTAAGAATTCTAGCTTCAGAAGCTGGTATGCAGCCTTACAGATTTTCAAATTTTGATAAAAAAAAAGATTTAAGATTTCAGACTTACAAAAATATTTATAAAGAATACTCAGATTATTTTCATAAAGAATTATTAAATTCAAATAATAAAGAAGCATTAGAATATCTAAAAAAAAGAAATTTAAATGATAAGAATATTGAAGAATTTAAACTAGGGTATGTTCCTTGGAAAAATAATATTTACGAAAATTTTTTGAAAAAATATTCAAAAGAAGAACTAGATTTAACTGGTCTTTTTTACAAACATGATAAAAGTGGAAAATATATTGATAGATTTAATTCAAGAATTATTTTTCCTGTAAATAATATTTCTGGAGACACGATTGCTTTTGGTGGAAGAATTATTCAAGAAAAAAAATTAGCCAAGTATATTAATTCACCAGAGACTGAATTTTACAAGAAGGGGAATGTAATTTTTAATTTAGATAAAGCGAAGATGTGCAGATCAAAAACTAAAGAAGTAATTATAGTTGAAGGTTATATGGATGTTGTAAGTTTATACTCATCTGGAATTTATAATGTTGTAGCCAATTCAGGAACTGCTCTTACAGAGAGACAAATTTATTTAATTTGGAAATTTTTTTCTGATCCAATAATTTGTCTAGATGGAGACCAAAGTGGACAAATAGCTGCTTATAGAATTGCAGAAAAACTTTTTGCTTTCATAAGTGAAGAAAGTAAAATTTATTTTTCTATATTGTCTGAAGGAAATGACCCAGATGATTTTATAAGAAATCATGGAAAAGACAAATTTCTCAATTTTTTAAAAGATAAAGAAATAATACAAACTTACATATGGAATTATCATCTAAATAAAATAGATCGAAATAATCCTTTTGAAATTGCAAAATTTGAAAAGGAGATTAAAAAATTATGTTATACTATTAAAAACGAAACTCTCCAAAAATATGTAATTGAGGACTTCCTTAATAAAATCAAAAATCTAACCCCTTTACAAAGTGCTAAGAGCTATTATCAAAGATCGAAAAGAAATTTTAAAAAACAAAATTACCAAATATTAAATGAAACAAAAGATTTACATAAAAAAAAGAGTCGTTTCTCAAAAATCCAAATTAAAGAATTTTCTCTTTTGTATATAATGTTGAACTATTTAGATATTGCCTCAATAAAAGTTGATGAAATATCTAAATTAACTTTTTCTTATGATAAAAATGAAGGTTTAAAAAATTTGATAATTACTTGTTTAGCAGAAGGTTATGATCAGGATACAATCAAATCGAAGATCAATATGAACTATCAGAAATTAATTAACGAAATAGAAGAAAATTCAAGCATACAGATTATTACCAAGTCAAAAAACAATGATGCTATAATTGAGCTTATCGATGAATTGTTATTTGATTTGAAAGAATTAATTAGTATTAAAAAAATAGAATCTCTAGAAAATGAATTAATTAATAATCTAGATGAAAGCTCTTACTCGGAGCTAGTTAAGCTTAAAAGTCAATTAAATAGGGAATAAAAAAAGATAGATTTTTTCTAACTAGCTATTATATATATCCCACTACCCAACATTATAATGGCTGAAAAACTTATAACAAAATCATTCGAGAGACTTTTAGATAAAGGTAAGCACAGAGGATTTATTACCTATGAAGAATTAGGAAAATCTTTAGGTAAGAGAAACGGAACTGTTGAGAATACAGAAAGAGCTTTTATAATTCTTGTTGATGAAAAAATCACTTTAGTTAAGAAAAAATCAGAATATCAATCAAATAAAAAGAAAGAAGTTACAACTTCAAGTGAAGAAAAAACTTCTGAGAAAAGTGATGACCCTATCCGAATGTATTTAAGAGAAATGGGAGGTGTTGAATTATTATCTAGAGAAGGGGAAATAGCCATTGCAAAAAGGATAGAAGCCGGAAAAGATGTAATGATAAATGCTTTAACGCAAAGCCCTTTAGTAGGAAAAAAAATATCTGAATGGAAAGAACAAATAGAAAATCAACAACTTCTTGTTAGAGATATTATAGACATAGACTCTACCTATGAAGATTTTGAAGCCTCTGAAGAAGATGAAGAAATAAAAATTAATAAAAAAAACAAAGATAAAGATAAAGATAAAGATAAAGATAAAGATAAAGACCTTAAAAAAGAAAATTTAAGTAAAGAAGAAGGCACCAAAGAAGTAGATAACAACAATTCAAATCCTGATGATGACGAATTCAATGTCTCGTTGGCAAAAATGGAAGAAGAAATTAAGCCAAAAATAATTAACACCTTAGAGTCTTTAAATAAGAATTATTTAAAATTACAAAAATATCAAAAAGAAAAATTAGAATGTCTGCTTGCAGCTAGGGAATTATCTATTTCTAAAAATAAAAATTTCAAAAGAATTCAATCAGTTTTGGTAGATAATTTTAAAAATCTTCAATTAGCTCCCCATGTAGTGGAAGAATTAGTTCAATCTCACTACAAGGAAAATAAAAAAATTGTATCTTTAGAAGGTGTCTTGTTGAGATTAGCAATGGATAACAAAATTTCAAGAGAGGAGTTTTTAAAGTACTATCTAGGTAATGAAATAAATCCAAAATTTGAGTCATTTTTGAAAGAAAATCCATTATGGAAAAGTTTTTTTAAAAAATTTAAAAAAGATTTTTCTGAAATAAGGGAAAGGTTAGTAGAATTTAGTAAGAAAATAGGATTATCAGTTGGAGAGTTTAAAAAATTAGTTAGTAGAATTCAAAAAGGTGAAAGAGAGTCTAGAGTAGCAAAAAAAGAAATGGTTGAAGCCAACTTAAGATTAGTAATTTCTATAGCAAAAAAATACACTAATAGAGGATTGCAATTTTTAGATTTAATACAAGAGGGGAACATTGGATTGATGAAAGCAGTAGATAAATTTGAATATAGAAGAGGTTATAAATTTTCAACTTATGCTACTTGGTGGATAAGACAAGCGATAACAAGATCAATAGCTGACCAGGCTAGAACAATTAGAATACCAGTTCACATGATTGAAACTATAAATAAAATTGTGAGGACACAAAGACAAATAATGAGTGAATTTGGTAGAGAACCAACTCCTGAAGAGCTAGCAAAAAAACTAGCAATGCCCCTAGAAAAAGTAAGGAAGGTTCTTAAAATTGCAAAAGAACCAGTCTCACTAGAAACTCCAGTAGGAGATGAAGAAGATAGTAGTTTAGGAGATTTTATTGAAGATAAAAATGCACTACAACCTTTAGACACCGCTATACAATCTAATTTAAGCGAGTCTACAACAAAAATTTTAGCATCTCTTACACCTAGGGAAGAAAGAGTTCTTAGAATGCGATTTGGAATTGGAATGAATACCGACCATACTTTAGAGGAAGTAGGTCTTCAATTTTCTGTAACTAGAGAAAGAATAAGACAAATAGAAGCAAAAGCTTTAAGAAAATTAAAACATCCAAGCAGATCAAAACAACTGAAAAGTTTTTTAGAAAAATAATTTAAGATTTTAAGATAATTTTATACCGGTAACTTCAAAAGATTAAAAATGGATTTTAACGTTAAAAAAATTCTATATTTATTTTTAGCAGTGCATTTAATTTTATGGACCGCTATACCTTCAATTGTTAATAACAATTTACCTTTAGATACCATTGAAGCACTTGCTTGGGGAAATGAATTAAAGTTAGGTTATGATAAATATCCACCAATTTTTCCTCTATTTACAGAATTGTTTTTTAAAATTTTCGGTAGTCAAGATTGGGCTTATTATTTTCTAAGCCAGTTATTTATAATTTTGACATTTTTAACATTGTTTGAATTTTCTAAATATTTTTTTAAAAATGATTTTTTTAGTTTAATTTCAATTTTATTACTCGAATGTATTTATTTTTTCAATTACACATCACCTGAATTAAATGCTTTTATTCCTTTATTGTTATTTCTATCTATTACTGCTCTATTTTGCTGGAAAGCAGTTGTTTTTAACAAAAATTTTGATTGGATAATTTTTGGCTTTTTTGCTGCTGTCTCAACTTTAACTTATTATTTAGCTCTTTATTTACTCTCATCTTTAGTAATTTATTTTATTTTAGAAATTTATAAAAAAAAAAAAATCAATTATAAATACTTTTTAGCTCTACTAACGTATTTTATAATTTTATCTCCACATTTATATTTTCTTTTTATTACAGATTTTAAAAGTATAGATTATGCTTTATTTAGATCTTTCGGGGATCCTTTAAGTGGATTAAGTAGCTTAAGTTTAGTCAATAACTTGATATATCCGTTAATTTTTTTGATAAAACAAATTTTAATTCTTATTCCTTTTTTATTTTTATTAAGATTAACAACAAATAAATACAAAATAAAAATTGATACTAGTGACAAAAAGTTAATTTTCCTTTTTACCATTGCTTTTCTTCCAATAATACTAATGTTTTTAACATCGTTGATTGGAGGAATAAGAGTTAGAACAATGTGGATGACAACATTTTACCTATTTCCAACTATTTTTTTTGTATATATTTTTAAATCTGAAATAAACTTTAACAAATTCAAAAGATTTATTACAATTTACTCAATTATTTTCTTATCGCTTCCAACCTTATATGCAGTAGACTCTTTAAATAAAGCAGACAAAAGAACAGATTTTCCAGGAAATGAAATAGCAAAAAAAATTCAGCTAGAGTGGGATAATAACTTTTCAAATAAAATAGAAATAGTCGCAGGAAAAAGTTGGGTCTTTGGAGGCTGGTATGCAGGAAACCTTTCTTATCATTTAAAAGATAGACCAAAGCTCAGGTACGAATTAAACGTTACAATTTCAAAACTAGGATCAATTTGGGTTGATGAATTAAATAGTATAAAAAAATGCAACGGTATTCTCTTAAAAATTGATCCTTACTTCGAATCATGTTTAGTGGGACAAAAATAAAATTCTCACTTTAAATTATTTTTTATTAAAAAATTTAATATACATTCCGAGTAAAAATTATGTCCTAATTTATTAGGATGATAATCACCTTTTATTTTAAATTTTTGAAAATTTGGAACTCTACAATCTACATAAGATATATCTTTATTTTTTAAATAATCAGTTAATTTCTTGTCCGACTCACTCTTGTTAAGATCAATATTAACAACCACAAATTTGCTATTCATCGTGTCAGCAACTTTTTTCATTTCATAGATTGATTTATGAAAAACTTGATGTTGTTGTTTTTTTCTATTTTTTGTAATTTGTTTCATATAAATTTTTTCAAGCACAGCTATGAGTGCCAATTTTTCTCTTAATGGTAGCATGATGTAGTTTATTGGCGGATGAAAGTACAAATTTGAGTCTTTATTAATTGCTCCGTAAGGTACTTTAGGCTTAAATTTACTATCTTTGCTTGAGTTTTGAAGTAAATGATTTAGCCATTCTCCTCTCGCAACGTTTCTTACTTTATGATGATTTATAAAACCATAAATTATTATCTCAGGCAACTTTAATTCATTTTTTATTTCTTTAAGCATTAACAAAGATTGAACAGTTCCATATCCAGGAACTGAAAAGTTATAAACATTATATTTTGGATTGAGAATATTTAAATAATATGCAAAAGTTTCATTGTCAGATACACCTTCACCAAATACAAAAGAACCACCTAATAAATATATACCTCCTAAACTCTCTTTATTGTTTCCACTAAATCTGTTGCCTTCCTTCATAATTGTGACTTTATTGAACTTCTCTGGGTCTTCTTTAGATTTAAATGTATAATTTCCCTCTTTTGGTTTCCACCCCAAAACTTCATTGTACTCATGTATTGAATTTACTTTGTAGTCAAAATACTTAAATGGTGTATAACCATAAAAACGCAACATAATCTCTAGCGCAAATAAGCTTGTAAAAACTAGAGATAAATATAAAAGTAATTTTTTCATGTTTATAAATATTACTTGAATTTCTTTTTAAAATTAAGTTTATCTTGAACTACTTAAAAAGATACGTAAAGTTATAAGATATCAGGGCCTGTAGCTCAGTTGGTTAGAGCAGTACACTCATAATGTATTGGTCCCAGGTTCGAGTCCTGGCGGGCCCACCAATAAAGTAAACTTAATTTTTAATTATTTATAAATTCGTCTAATTTAGAGATTAGAATATTTATATCATTGTTATTGGAACTTAATATCGAAGCAAATTCCTCTTTTTGAGTTCTTGCTAAACTTAAACCCTCTACAATTAGATCCCTGATGAGAGGTTTCTCTGGATTTTTAGTGTAAACTCTCCAATCAATTTTTATTTCAGGATTGTCTTTAGTTTCAACTATTTTTGATTTTACAATAGTGTAATTTGAGCTTTTTACCTCAGCACTGTAAACTTCTAATTTATTAGAAGAGTATTCATTTAGTCTAGATGTTAGGCTTTTCAAAAAATACTTTTCAAAAGTTTTTTGAAATCTTACTAAAATTTCTTTATCAGCCGATTTTCTTATTTCACCAATAGTGTAAAGACTTAATGCTTTCACATCTACATGTTCTAATGCTATTTCTTCTATAAAATTTAATTTTTGTTCATCAGTTAAACTTTTATCAGAAAGTTTGTTTATTGCCTCATTTACCAACTCGGTTATGAAAATCTTTGGATCAGAGTTATAGGAATTTACTATTGAAAATTTAAAAATTAGAAATATCGAAACTAGAATTAAACTAAACTTTTTCATTCTTAAGATTTTAATTGTCTAAATTTCCCCAGTCTTCGTCATTACCACTGGTATTATTAATTTTATTCTCTCTATTTTGAAGGTATAAACTTTTAAAAGAAGCATACAAATCAATAGAATTTTTTTCTAAACTTTCAAAGTTCACAACGTTATCTGCTCTGAAATCGACTGCATCAGTTCCCTTAAAACTTAAATAATCTACTTTACTTCCTGAAATTCCAAGTAATTCATTTTCTCTCCAAGTGATATGAGCGAATGGGTCCACAAAGCTGTCTGCCACTAAACCTACAGAGTCCCTTGCAGTTGTTGGGCCTAGTATTGGTAAAACAAAATAGCAACCTGGTCCCACACCATATGACCCAAGTGTTTGCCCAACATCTTCTTGTTGTGCTTTCAAACCTAACTTTTCAGCAGGATTTGCCAGACCAACTACTCCAATGGTGCTATTTATTAAGAAACTGGCTGTAGCATCCGCAGCTTCTTTAAAATTCCCTTGCAAAACATGATTAGGAATAGAAAGAAGTGTACCGATATTAGATGTAAAATTACTTGTTCCTTTTTTTATCGGCTCGGGTAGTTTGTTATATCCTTTAGCAACTGGTTCAAGAATAACGTTATCAAATGCCATATTAAATTTAAAAATTGCTCTACTAGCTCCTTCAAAACACTCTTCCGTTGCGTTAGCTGTAGAATTTAACAAAAGAAACGCCGAGATAACACAGATTATGTATTTTTTTAAATTCATTGCTTTTTACTAGGTATATATAGAAAATTTTTAGTTATGCTAGATAAATTATAGGACATTTTAGAAGATTTTATCAATAAATTTGTCTATATTTTGTTTTTAAATAGTTCTTTTATAATGATTGATCAAAAGAAATATTCGCCAAATTTTTCAAGGGGAAAAAGGTCTAATAAAGATATTAAATTTATTGTTATACATTATACTGGTATGCAATCTAGGATTGCATCCTTAAATAGACTATTAAATTCAAGATATAAAGTGAGCTGCCATTTTTTTATAGATCGAAAAGGCAAGGTTACTAAAATGGTGGAAGAAAACAAAGTAGCCTGGCACGCTGGAAAATCTAGATGGAAACACTTTGAAAATTTAAATAAAAATTCGATCGGTATCGAATTAGTCAACAAAGGACATCAATTTGCTTACCAAAATTTTACTAATAAGCAAATTAGTAAATTAGTAAAATTGTGCATTTATTTAAAAAAAAAATATAAAATAAAAATTTCCAACATTCTTGGGCACTCAGATATTGCCCCTTTAAGAAAAAAAGATCCAGGTGAAAATTTTCCATGGAAAAAGTTAGCTAACAAAAAACTTGGAATTTGGTATAAAAGTTTAAATTTTAATATTAAAGAAAAAAATAAAAAAAAATTAAAAGAAAAATTCTTCAATAATCTATTTAAAATTGGATATCGATATTTCCAAAAAAAAAGAAGAAACAAAAATGACTCCCTTATTATAAAGGCTTTTCAAAGAAGATATTTACCTGAAGAAGTTACTGGCTCGATTAATCAAAAAACCTATATAATTAGCCATTTTTTAGCTAAAAATACAAACATTTAACTTGATTTTTAAGCGCAAAATCATTACATAGTTTTTGCCAGATAATTGGATTGTCGCTATTTAGATTTAAATAGAGGAAAGTCCGGGCTCCATAAAGACACAGTGCCAGTTAATGGCTGGCGAGAGTGATCTTAGGGATAGTGCCACAGAAAATAAACCGCCTTATCAAGGCAAGGGTGAAACGGTGAGGTAAGAGCTCACCGGTTTTTTGGTAACAAAAAACGCATGGCAAACCCCACTGGGAGCAAGGTTAAATAGAGAAGACGCCGCAGAAATGCAAAAAACAGTCTTTAGTTAGTCTTCTGGGTTAACCGCTTGAGCTTGAGTGTGAACTCAAGCCTAGACAAATGACTTCTTAAATGACAGAACCCGGCTTACAGATTGTCTGGCTAATCACTCTTCAATGTTCTCTATTTGTGCTAATTGCATAAAACTAATGTATTGACTATTAATTTAAAACCCATACTATCCCAAATAATCCCATAATGGAGGGTGATTTGAAAATATTAAAAGAAATAAAGGTTTTAAATAACAATGTTTTTATCAAGTTACGAAAACAAAATAGACAAAAAGGGAAGGGTTTCAGTGCCTGCAACTTTTAGATCACATCTAAGCTCTCTAGGTTATAACGGATTTATTAGCTATCCTTCATTTAATCATTCCGCTTTAGAGGCATGTACTCAAGAAAGAATAGAAAAACTATCTAATACAATAGACTCTTTGAACCCATTTGAAGAAAAAAGAGATTATTTTGCAACATCAATACTATCTGAAAGTGTAAATCTTCAATTTGATACTGAAGGCAGAATTTCTCTGACAGAAAAATTAATCGATCATGCAAAAATAAAAAACAACATATTGTTTGTTGGTTTAGGTAAAACATTTCAAATTTGGGACCCCAATATATTTGAGAAATTTAAAACAGAGGCCAGAAAAAAAGCTTTTAAAAATAGAGGAAGTCTAAAATGGGAAAACAAACAAAAAGGAGAGGAAGAATGAGCATAAATATAGGTGGAGGGGAATTAAAAGAATTAAAACCTAGAATTTTAGTTTTAGGTATTGGCGGAGCAGGTGGTAATGCGATTAATGAAATGATCGAATCTGGTATGGAAGGTGTCGAATTTGTAGCAATTAACACAGATGCTCAAGACTTAAAAAAGAGCAAAGCTCACGCAAAAATTCAAATTGGTATGAATTTAACTAAAGGCTTGGGTGCTGGTGCGAAACATAATATTGGTCAAGCAGCTGCAGATGAGTCAATAGGTGAAATAGTTAATTATATACAAGGAAGTAATATGGTTTTTATTGCTGCTGGAATGGGCGGAGGTACAGGTACCGGAGCTTCACATGTTATAGCTAAAGCTGCTAAAGAATTAAATATTTTAACCGTTGGAGTTACTACATTGCCCTTTGATTATGAGGGTTCAAAAAGAATGAGAAGAGCTTTAGAGGGATTAGAGGCATTGAAAAAATATTTAGATACTACGATAGTTGTACCAAACCAAAATCTATTTAAAATTGCCAGCGAAACGACAACATTTGAAGAGTCATTTCATCTATCAAATAATGTCTTAAGACATGGCGTGCAAAGTGTAACTGATCTAATGGTAAGACCAGGCATGATTAATTTAGATTTTGCTGATGTTGAAACAGTAATGAGTTCAATGGGTAAAGCAATGATGGGAACAGGAGAATCACAGGGTGAAAACAGAGCTATGGCAGCCACAGAAATGGCCTTAAACAATCCGTTAATAGATGAGTATTCTCTTAAAGGTGCAAAAGGTCTTTTAATAAATATTACTGGAGGTAGAGATTTAACTTTATTTGAAGTCGATCAAACAGTTCAAAAAGTAAGAGCTGAAGTTGATCCTGAAGTAGAATTAATTTTCGGAGCTATAAAAGATGAAAATATGGATGGCAAAATGAGAGTTTCTATTGTTGCCACAGCCTTAGATGGAGTTAAGAGAGAGTCAAGCACAGTGCTAAATATGGTTTCTCGAATTCAGGATCGAAATCATGGACATTCAGATGGACTTTTTTCTCATAACTCAAACATAGAGAACAACACTCTAAATTCAATAGAAGGCGCTACAGCTTTAAAATTGGATGAAAAATTTGAAGTTAAAGAGGAAGAAAATAAATCAATTATTAACAACTTAGAAGAAAATGTTTCTCAATCAGAAAACTCACTTTCTGAAAACGAGGCAAATTTCGATGATATTCCTAACGGAGTTTCTATCGAGAATACTTCTTATATAGAAAATAATAATGAAATCGAATCTTCAGAAAATTTAAGTTCAGGTCTTGAAGTAGGAACAAGTCATCAGGAAGAAGAATATACTCCTAAATTATTTTCAGATGACAATGAAAATAATTTGGAAGAGTTTAGCGACCCAAGAACTGAAAAACTATTTGATC
This sequence comes from uncultured Pelagibacteraceae bacterium, assembly GCA_902517535.1. Lineage (GTDB taxonomy): Bacteria > Pseudomonadota > Alphaproteobacteria > Pelagibacterales > Pelagibacteraceae > Pelagilacustribacter. Next base: position 32,325 of record CABYCK010000008.1, read on the forward strand.
AGGACTCAAATGAAGAAGAGGATTTTGAGATACCTGCGTTTTTAAGAAAACAAAAATTTTAATGAATAAATTTTATATTTATGACCCTCTCAAACTCACCACTGGAATTATCTCATTTTCCAGTGATGTTGAATGAGGTAATTGAAATTTGCTCTCCTAATAAAGGAGGATTTTTTGTAGATTGTACCTTTGGCGGCGGTGGATACTCTAAAAAAATACTTGAATTTTCTAATACTAAAGTTGTAGCATTCGATCGTGACAAATATACCTTTAACACTGCTAAAGACCTTCAAAAAAAATATCCTAAAAGATTTTCTTTTTATCAAAAAAAATTTAGTGAAATAGATACTGTTATTGGTGATCAATTAGTTGACATTATTCTATTTGACTTAGGTCTATCAAAAATTCAACTAAATAATTTAGATAGAGGCTTTTCTTTTAAATCCAAAAAAAAACTTGATATGTCCATGGGTTTGACCTCGATATCTGCAGAAGAAGTTATAAACAATTTGGATCCAAAAAAATTAAAATCAATTATCCAGATTTTAGGGGAAGAAAAAGATGCGTCAAAAATTGTTAAAAATATAATACGATCCAGATCGATTAAAAAAATATCCAAAGTAAATGAACTGGTTGAAATAATTATAAAAAGTAAAAAAAAAAATTATAAAAACAAGATAAATCCTTGCACAAAAACATTTCAAGCTTTAAGAATTTTTGTAAATAAAGAGATATCAGAACTGACAAAAGGCATTATAAATGCCGCAAAAGTTTTAAAACCTGGAGGGAAAATTTTAATTGTAAGTTTTCATTCAATAGAGGACAAAATTGTTAAATTTTTTTTTAACAACTTTTCTTCTAATAGATCCAGGCCATCAAGATATATCCCCGAAAAGAATAATGACAATTCTTTATTATTTAATAAGTATAAAAATAAAGCGATGATACCGACAGCCAAAGAAATTGCTAAAAATTTTCCTTCTCGTTCAGCAAAACTAAGATATGCAATTAGAAATGGAAATAAATTTACTTATCCTAAAGAACTGATAGTTAAGTTTAAAAAATACTTAGATTTGGAGAACAGCCATGCTTAAGTCTAAAATTATTATCTCTTTTATAATATTTTCAGTTTTTTTAGGAGTTACTTCATTTATTAAAACACAAACTAGAATTATAGAAAAAGATATAAATAAGTTAGATAGAAAAATTGCAAAAATCAAAACTGATTTGCATGAGACTCAACTAGATTATTTTTATCTCACTTCACCTGTAAACTTAACAAAACAAATAAAGAGTCTTGATTTAATTGAATATTTACCAATGGATTTTTCAAGAATTTATTTAAATTTTGAAGATTTTACAGACAATCAAAGAAAAATAACTATTTTTAAATCTGATGATAAGAAAAAAAAAGAAAAAAGATAAAAAATTAAACATTAATCAAAAAAGTTTCTATTTTGAGGATTATTTTGAGACAGACCAAAAAAGCAAGCTGATTAAAAAATCAAACATTAGCCAAGATAGAATTTATCTTCTATTTTTTTTATTTGTATCTTTAATAACAATATTCTCTATAAAGATTACTTTTATTTCATTAAAAAATCCTGAGAGTTCTTACCAAAAAAATTATTCTTATCACTTCACAGCTTTGA
>CABYCK010000009.1 GCA_902517535.1 uncultured Pelagibacteraceae bacterium
TAAAATGTCAAAGATTTATAAAAAGTAAATACTTTTTAATGCTCTTACCTGATGATTTAATTATTAAAAAGAATTGTTCTAAAGAAATGTTAAGATTACATAAGAAAACTAAAGGATCAATAATAGCTACAAAGTGTGTAGATAGAAAAACTGTTTCTCGATGGGGAATATTATCAGTCAAAAATAAACAAAAAAGACATTTTCAAATTAAAGACGTTGTAGAGAAACCTAGCATCAAAAAAGCTCCATCAAATTTTGCAATTATTGGAAGATATATATTACCTACAAAAATTTTTGGTGAGATAAGAAAATTAAAACCTGGTCAAGGAAAAGAGATACATATTACTGACGCAATTAGAGGTTTAATTAAAAAAGAAAATAAATTTTATGGAAATATTTTTACAGGTAAGTATTTAGATTGTGGAACTTTAAGTGGGTATATTAATTCAGGAATTCAAATATTCAAAGGAAAATAAATGAAATTGTGTATGATAGGAACTGGTTATGTTGGATTAGTTAGCGGAGTCTGCTTTGCCGACATAGGAAACCAGGTTGTCTGTGTTGATAAAGATAAAAAAAAAATAGATAAACTGAATGCTGGAGTTACTCCAATCTACGAACCAGGATTGAGTGAATTAATTAAAAAAAATTTTTTAGCTAAACGCCTTTCATTCACTACAAATATTGACAAAGCTATCAGTAAATCAGATATAATCTTTATATGCGTTGGTACACCTACAAAAAAAGGATCAATTAAGGTTGATTTATCTTTTGTTTATAAATGTGCGAAAGAAATATTAAAATGTTCAAAAAGAAAAAAAATTATTGTTACCAAGTCTACAGTCCCAATAGGTACAGGTGATGAAATTGAAAAAATATTTAAAAAAAAGAAAAAACTTTTTACAGTAATCTCTAATCCTGAATTTTTACGAGAAGGTGAAGCAATACGTGATTTCAGATATCCTGATAGAATTGTAATAGGATCTAATGAAAAAAAAGCCTTTAATATTATGAAAAAACTTTATATACCATTAACTAACAAAGGTTCAAAATTTTTCACTACTTCAAGAAAAGGAGCTGAGCTAATAAAATATGCATCAAATGCTTTTCTTGCAACCAAAATTACTTTTATTAATGAACTTGCAAATCTGTGTGAAAAATCTGGAGTAAATATAGAGGACATTTCATTAGGTATGGGTTCTGATAGAAGAATAGGAGGCAGGTTTTTGCGAGCTGGCCCAGCATATGGCGGCTCATGTTTTCCAAAGGATACCAAAGGTCTCGTATCAGCCGCAGATAAATATAAAATAAATTTATCAGTTGTAAAATCAGTTATAAAATCTAATCAAGACAGAATAAATTTACTCACTCATAGAGTCCATAAAATTCTAGGATTAAATATAAAAAATAAAAAAATTTCTTTTTTAGGTGTTACATTTAAACCAAACACTGATGACATGAGAGATTCTACTAGCCTCAAAATGATACCTTATCTATGTAAAAAAGGAGCGAAAGTTTATTATTATGATCCTTCTGGAGAAAAAAAAGAGTTTAAAAAAATCAAAAATTGCTATTACAGAAACAATATAAATTCTAATTGTATCGACTCAGATTTAGTAATTTTGCTTACTGAATGGGATGAATTTAAATCAATAGATTTTAAAAAAATTATTAAAAATAGAAAATTCAAGGTGTACGACCTAAGAAATCTTTACTCTGCTGAAGAAATGAAAAAAAATAAGATTAAGTACTACTCTGTTGGTAGACCAAATACTAACTAAGCTCAAAGATAGCATCAACTTCTACTGCGACTCCTAATGGTAAACTATTCACACTCACCGCTGCACGCGTATGATCACCTTTACTTTCAAAGATTTTAGCTATTATATCTGATGCACCATTAATTATTTTGGGTTGATCTTTAAAATCATCTGTTGAATTAACGTAACCTGTTAATTTGATACAAGATTTAACTCTTTCTAAATTACCTTCACAAGCATTTTTAACATGCGCAACAATACTTAAGCCACATCTTTCAGCAGCTTTATAACCTTCCTCTAAATTTAAATCTTTTCCAATTTTACCAGTTATTAGTTTCGTATTTTCATCTATAGATATTTGACCAGAAATGAATAATAATTTTCCAACAATCTTAGTTGCAACGTAAGCTCCCACAGGTGCTTTTGGCTCAGGTAATTTTATATTTAAACTTTTTAATTTATTCTCTATGTTGCTCATTTTCTTTTACCTTTTTTTTTATTTCTATCGTATTCTTTTCTTTTTTCAATTAATATAAGTGCATCTTCCATAGTAAGTTCACTTGGATCTTTTTCTTCTGGGATGGTTGCGTTTAGAGATTTATATTTAATATATGGACCATATTGTCCTTTCATAATTCGAACTGGCTTTTTGTCTTCTGGATGTTCACCAAGATCTTTTATCAATGAAGATGAAATTCTTCCTGGTTTTGCTTCTGCGATTAAAGTGATAGCTCGGTTTATCCCTATAGAAAAAAGGTCCTCAATATTTTCAAGTCTTGCAGACTTGTTTTCACATTTTAAATATGGACCAAACCTTCCAGAATTTAAAGTTATATCTTGTCCATTATCTGGATGTTGTCCCAATACCTTAGGAAGAGAACATAAATATTTTGCTTTATCCAAATCAACACTGTCAACGTCAATGCCTTTTGGAATCGAAACATTTTTAAGGTGATCATTTTCATTTTTTTTCTTTCTACCTTTTTTCTTTTTTGTTTCTAATTCAACTTTTTCTTTCTCGTACTGCAAGTAAGGACCAAATCTACCATTCTTTAAATATATGTCTTTGCCATTATCATTTTGTCCAAGTAATTTAGGCTCTGCTAAATTATATTGAGCTGCAGCCTTAGCTTTTGATAATGGTCTAGTAAATTTACAATCTGGATAATTGGAACATCCTATAAAAGCTCCACCTCTAAAACTATTTTTAAGACTTAATTCTCCACCTGAACATAATTTACATTTTCGATCTATAGCGTCCTTATCATCTCTTTCAAAAATTAAGGCTCCTAAACTTTCATTTAATAAGTCCAATACTTCTCTAGTTCTTTTTTCTTTAACTTTTCCAACATTTTCATAAAAATCTTTCCAAAAGTTATTTAAAACTTCAATCCATTCAATTTTGCCACTAGTTATTTCATCTAATTGATTTTCTAGGTCCGCTGTGAAATTATAATCTACATATTTAGAGAATAATTTCTCTAAAAAAGCTGAGATTAGCTTACCTCTGTCAGTTGGATTAAACCTTTTATTAATTAACTCCACATAATTTCTCGTTGATAATACTGAGATTATGCTAGCATAAGTCGAGGGTCTTCCAATGCCTAATTCCTCCATTTTTTTAACTAAACTAGCTTCAGAGTATCGTGGCGGTGGATCTGTAAAGTGTTGTTCATCATTTAATTTTAATATACTGATTTCCTCCCCAGTTTTAACTTCAGGCAAAATATTCTTTGCATCTTCATCGTTTTCTTGAACTTGATAGACTTTAAGAAATCCATCAAATTTTAAGACTGAACCACTTGCCCTAAAATTAATCTTATTATCATCAGAAGAAATGATTATTGTATTTCTATCAAATTCCGCAGGAGTCATTTGAGATGATAACGCTCTACTCCAAATTAGTTCATAGAGTTTAAATTGATCTGCATTCACATATTTTTTTATATCAGAGGGTTTTCTACTTACATTAGTTGGCCTAATCGCTTCATGTGCCTCCTGAGCGTTCTTTGCTTTTTTTCCAGCATAACTGTTTGGAGACTCGGGTAAATATTTGCCACCACAGTCATCTTTGATAAATTTTCTAAATTCATCAATTGCTTCTTTTGATATATTGGTTCCATCTGTTCTCATATAAGTAATCAATCCAGTAGTTTCACCTTCAATGTCTACTCCTTGATAAAGACGTTGTGCAATTTGCATTGTTCTTGAAGCTCCAAAACCAAATCGTCCCGAGGCAGTTTGTTGCAAGGTTGAAGTTGTAAAGGGGGCCAAAGGATTTCGTCTAAATAATTTTGTATTTACATCAGCGATTTTAAATTTTGTTTTATTAATTACATCAACTGCTTTTTGTATTTCTTCTTTATTTCTAAAAGAAAATTTTTCAATTTTTTTTCCATTAAATAAACTTAATTTAGAGAAAATGTTTTTATTATCTTTGTTTGTAAAATTTGATAAAAGAGTCCAATATTCTTCAGGTTTAAATAACTCTATTTCTTTCTCTCTTTCAGTTATAAGTTTTAAAGCCACAGACTGAACTCTTCCTGCCGATTTTGATCCAGGTAATTTTGTCCAAAGTATTGGTGAAATATTAAATCCTACAAGATAGTCCAGAGCTCTTCGCGCTAGATAAGCTTCAACTAAAGGTAAATGAATTTCTCTTGGATTTTTAATTGCATCAAGAATTGCTTTTTTTGTAATTTCATTGAAAACAACACGCTCCAGATGTTTGTCTTTAAGTAATTTTTTTTTATCTAAAACCTCTTTAACATGCCATGCGATAGCTTCACCTTCACGATCTGGGTCAGTTGCTAAAATAATTTTTTCAGAGTCTTCAGCTGCATTTGTAATTTCTTTTAAATATTTTTTTGAAAAAGAGTCTATTTCCCATTCCATTTGAAACTTATTATCTGGATCTACAGATCCATTTTTGGATGGCAAATCTCTTATATGTCCGTAACTAGCTAAAACTAAATAATCCTTACCCAAATACTTATTTATTGTTTTGGCTTTAGCTGGACTTTCAACTATTACTAAGTTCATTAATTGTTTATTTTCAAAATTAAACGAGTTTGTCAAATTTATTATTGAAAAACCAGAAAAGACAACAATTATAACTTAATTTTATTTTCTTTAAAATTTTTGATCCTCACAATATTTTCCTTGTGAGTGAAAATAATGATTACAAAAAAAATAAAAAGTATCAGTAAATAGTTACTACTTTCAAAAAAATAAACATAAATAAAAATTATTAGTGAAGAAATTATTGAAGATAAAGATGCAAATCTAAATATTATAGATAAAATAATCCAACTAATTCCAAAAATTAAAAAAAATTTATAAGAAAGAGCTAAAATCACCCCAAGGTATGTTGCTACACCTTTGCCTCCTTTAAATTTTAACCAAATAGGAAAAATATGTCCTATAAAACAAATTAGAGCTGAGTAAGATGTTAAATATTCATAATTATATAAAGTTACATAAACAGAAACATATCCCTTTAATAAATCCAGAATTAATGTTGATACTGCAAGAAATTTATTTCCAGTTCTTAATACATTTGTAGTTCCGATATTTCCAGAACCAACTTTTCTAATATCTTTTTTAAGAAATACTTTAGTCAGGATTAATCCAAAGGGTATTGATCCTAAAAGATATGAGTATATCGCTACAATTAAAAGTTCTACATTCATAAGCTTGAATATACTATTTCACCATTTAACAATGTCATTTTAACTTTTCCTTGAAGTTTTCTGTCTTCAATAGCAGTATTTTTTGATTTTGATTTTAAATCTTCAGCTTTGACTACCCAGGGTTTTTCTAAATCGAATATACAAAGATCGGCATCAGAACCTTTTTTTAGAGTTCCTTTGTTGATTTTCAAAATATTTGAAGGATTAATTGTTAAACACTTTATTATTTTTTCTAAAGAGAGTGAGTCATTGTGATAAAGTTCTAAAGCTAGAGATAGCAATGTTTCTATACCAATTGAACCAGTGGCAGCTTGAGCAAATGGCAGTCTTTTGCTTTCCTCATCTTCAGGAATATGGTCTGACACAATTACATCTATGAGATCATTTTTTATACCTTCAATTAAAGAAAGCCTATCTTCTTCTCTTCTAAGTGGAGGAGATAGTTTTAAAAAAGTTCTAAATTCTCCGATATCATTTTGATTTAAAGATAAATTGTTTATCGACACACCAGTACTAAATTTTATCCCGTTCGATTTATTTTTTTTAATTACATTTAGAGAATTTTTTGAGGAGATTTGATTAATATGATATCTACAAGGGAACTTACTTAACAACGATAAGTCCCTTTCAATAATAATTTTTTCTGCAATATCTGACACACCCTGCAAGCCTAATCTTGTAGCTACTTCACCTTCATTGATACAAGAATTTTTAGATAAATCATAATCCTCTGCATGCTGCATAATTAGCACATCTAAGTCAGAGGCGTAATTCATAATCCTAGACATTAACTCTGTATTTTGAATAGTTTTATTAACATCGCTAAATCCAATTATGCCTCTTGCTTTTAACAAACCAAATTCAGTCATTTGATTGCCTTCAGTTTGTCTTGTTATTGAGGCGCAAGGAAATAGATTTACTTTAGCTTTATCTCTCCCCCTTCTAATTATAAAGTCAACCATAGACACGTTATCTATTATCGGTTTAGTATTTGGCATTGTTACAATTGATGTTACCCCGCCAGCTAAAGCAGCTTGGCTAAGAGTCCTGAAGTTTTCTTTATATTCAAAGCCGGGCTCACCAACAAAGGCCTTCATGTCAACTATACCAGGTATGACAACATTTCCTTTTAGATCGATTTTATCTGATGTCTTAGAAGCATCAGAAACTTTTACTTTTTTTCCAATAGATTTTATTTTTCCATTATCGTTAATAATAATATTGCCAATTTCATCCATCTTTTGTGAAGGGTCTATAATTCTTGCGTTTATTAAAATTTTTTCTTTCATCTATTTACAATATAATTTTAAACATGCCATTCTGACAGCAACTCCTAATTCAACTTGTTCTTTTACAAGGCTAACATTAATGTCATCTGCTAACTTGGTATCAATTTCAACACCTCTATTCATTGGACCCGGATGCATAAGCAGAGCATTTTTTTTTGCAAATTTAAGTTTTTCTGGAGTAAGGCCAAAAAATTCGTAGTATTCTCTCTTAGATGGAAGAAAAGATCCTTGCATTCGTTCGTTTTGCAATCTCAGCATCATAACAATATCGCAACCATCCAGTCCTTTTTTCATATCAGTGAATGCTTTGACTCCTAATTTTTCTATACCAGTTGGCATAAGAGTTTTTGGTGCAACAACATTAACTTCGGCGCCTAGCATATTCATGAGATAAATGTTTGATCTAGCAACTCTCGAATGAAGAATGTCTCCACAAATTGCTATCTTTAATCCTTCAATATTTCCTTTTCTGTTAATTATTGTTAAAGCATCAAGTAATGCTTGAGTAGGATGTTCTCTTCTACCGTCACCAGCATTTATTACAGCACAATTGACTTTTTGTGAAAGAAGATTTGGTGCGCCAGAGTCTTGATGTCTTATTACAATTAAATCGGGATGCATCGCATTTAATGTCATCGCGGTATCAATTAATGTTTCACCTTTTTTTAAAGCAGAATTACTCATGTTCATTGTCATTACGTCAGCTCCCAATCTTTTTCCAGCTAAATCAAATGAACTTTGTGTTCTTGTTGAAGGTTCAAAAAATAGGTTAATTTGAGTTTTTCCTCTTAAAATATTAAGCTTTTTAGAGTTGCTTCTATTTAACTTTATGAAAGATTTAGCTTCAGTTAAAATATTTTTAGCTTCTAAGACTGATAAATTTTGAATACCTAGTAGATGTGTGGGAGCGTTTTTAATAGCTGAAACTTTTTTTATCGTTGCCATTAAAATCAACTCTATAGGCCTTTTACAGTATTATATCAAGTATTTTGTTTATGATAAAAATCTAATACTCCTTGGAGAATGAATTGAGCAGAATTTTCATCTAATTTCTTGGCTTTTTTGGATGAATTGATAGCTAAATCATTGGATAAATTAAAAGCCCCCTGACTAGATAATCTCTCATCCCACATTATGGTATTTTCCGTAATATCTTTTGACAGATTTTTAGCTAAATCTATAGCTGATTGTGAAGAGGGGCCTTTTGTTCCGTCCATATTAATCGGATTACCAATTACTATTCCCTCAATTTGGTTATCTATAAAAATTTTCTTAATTTGAGAAACTAATACTGAGTAGTTTTCTTTAACTAAAGTTGTATACGGAGTGGCTACAATTTTGTTTTCATCTGAAATTGCTATACCTATTCTTTTTTTTCCAGGATCAATGCCCATTAATCTTGATTTTTTCTTAATTTTTTTAATAAATATATCAATATCAAGCATGAAATTTACCTAATTTGTGATAAAACACATTTAAACTAACTTATTTCACAAATGTCATTAGATAAAGAGAAAATTAAACATATAGCGAAATTAGCCCGAATTTCGGTTGATGAAGCGAACGTAGAGAGTTTAACTAAAGATTTAAACTCTATTTTTAAGTTTATTGAGCAATTAGAAGAATTAAATACAGACAAAGTAGAACCACTAAGCTCATTATTAAATCAATCTTTAAGATCAAGAAAAGACCAAATAAATGATGGTGGAATAAGAGAAAAAATTTTAAAAAATTCTCCTAAAGAAAACGAAGAATTTTTTGTTGTTCCAAAGGTGGTAGAATAATGTCTGATATAACTAAAAAAAATCTAAATGAAATTATTGAAAATATTAAAACAAAAAAAATTTCATCAACAGATTTAACTCTTTCTTATATCAAGAATATTGAAAGCTCAAAAAAAACTTAATACATTTGTCACAACAACTTTTGAACAAGCACTTAAAAAAGCAAAACAATTTGATAGCAAACCAAATTTTAATCAATTATTGCCTGGCATTCCTTTAGCAGTTAAAGACTTGTTTTGTACAGATGGTATAAAAACAACTGCAGGAAGTAATATTCTAAATAATTTTGTTCCATCATATGAGTCAACAGTTACAAAAAATTTATGGAATAATGGAGCATTTTTATTAGGAAAATTAAATTGTGATGAATTTGCGATGGGTTCATCTAACGAAACGAGTTATTATGGAAATGTAATTAACCCAATCGGAGATAAATTAGTTCCAGGAGGTTCTTCCGGAGGTTCTTCCTCAGCCTTGGCTGCAGATTTAACTCCAGCAACAATAGGTACTGACACAGGTGGATCAATAAGGCAACCAGCTTCATTCACAGGTACAGTAGGCTTAAAACCTACTTACGGACTCTGTTCAAGATGGGGCATTGTTGCTTTTGCTTCTTCATTAGACCAAGCAGGACCGATGACAAAAAATATTACAGATTGTGCTATCATGCTCGAAGCAATGTCTGGCTTTGATGAAAAAGATTCAACATCAATAAATAGAAAAAAAGAACTCTATTCCAGAAACTTAAATGACAATATTAAAGGATTAAAAATAGGAATTCCAAAAGAATATCGAGTCGATAAAATGCCCAAAGAAATAGATGAGCTATGGGAAAAAGGAAAAAAAATATTAAAAAATTTAGGTGTTCAATTAATTGATATTTCGTTACCACATACGAAGTATGCTTTACCTACTTACTATATTGTTGCTCCAGCTGAAGCTTCATCTAATTTAGCTAGATACGATGGAGTCCGATATGGTTATAGATCTCAAAAAGGCAAAGATTTAATTGAAATGTATGAAAATACTAGATCCGAGGGATTTGGTGATGAGGTTAAACGAAGAATATTAATTGGTACTTATGTTTTATCTTCTGGTTATTACGACGCTTATTATTTAAAGGCACAAAAAGTAAGACAATTAATTAAAAAAGATTTTGATGAAAATTTTTCAAAAGTCGACGCTATTCTCACTCCTTCTACACCAAGCTCAGCATTTAAAATAGGTGAAAAAACCAATGATCCGGTTTCAATGTATTTAAATGATATATTTACTGTACCTGCAAACTTGGCAGGACTTCCGGCTTTGTCATTACCTGCAGGCTCAGATAAAAAAGGCTATCCTTTAGGGCTTCAATTAATAGGAAAATCTTTAGATGAACAAAAAATTCTTAATATTGGTTATGCATTTGAAAAAAACTGTGGTTTTAAAAATGAAATTAAGAAGTGGTGGTTATGAGCACTGAAAAATTTAATTATTTTATAAATGGGGAAAAAGGAAAATATGAAGTTATAATAGGTTTAGAGGTACATGCTCAAGTTTTATCTAGTTCTAAACTTTTTTCAGGTTCATCAACTAAATTTGGAGCTAAACCTAATAATCAAGTTAGCTTAATAGATTCAGCATTTCCCGGAATGTTGCCTGTAATCAATGAAGAATGTGTAAAACAAGCTGTTAGAACAGGCTTAGGCTTAAATGCTAAAATTAATAATTTTTCAGTATTTGATAGAAAAAATTATTTTTATGCAGATCTTCCGCAAGGTTATCAGATCTCCCAATATAAAAACCCTATTGTTGGTGAGGGTAAGGTTTTTCTAGATATGCCATATGGTTCAAAAGAAATTGGTATAGAAAGACTTCATCTTGAACAAGATGCAGGCAAAAGTATTCACGACATGGATCCATCAAATACATATGTTGATTTAAATCGCTCTGGAATAGCTTTAATGGAAATTGTTAGCAAGCCAGATCTTCGATCTCCTGATGAAGTTAATGCTTATATAAAAAAACTTAGAACTATAATGAGATATTTAGGAACATGTGATGGAAACATGCAAGAAGGATCATTAAGAGCTGATGTAAATGTATCAGTAAGAAAACTAGGAGATAAAAAGTTTGGAACAAGATGTGAAATTAAAAATGTAAATTCTATTAAATTTATGCAAATGGCAATAGAGTATGAAGCAAGTAGACAAGTTGAAGTATTGGAAGAAGGAAAAAGGATAGATCAAGAAACAAGACTTTTTGATACCAAAAAAAATGAAACAAGATCAATGAGATCTAAGGAAGATGCACATGATTATAGATATTTTCCTGATCCTGATCTGTTACCTTTAAAGATTGAACAAAAATTGGTAGACGATTTAAAAAAATCTTTACCAGAATTGCCTGATAATAAAAAAGAGAGATTTATAAAAGATTATGGACTTACTTCATATGAAGCAAATGTATTAGTATCTGAAAAAGAAATTTCTGACTACTATGAAGAAGTAGCAAAATTATCTGATAAAAAACTTGCTGCTACATGGATGATGGGGGATTTATTTGCAATGTTGAATGACAAAGGATTTAATATAACAAAGTCACCGATCTCAGCAAAACACTTTGCTGAATTGGTTAAATCAATTAAATCTGGTGAAATTTCGGGTAGAATAGCAAAAGAAGTTTTCGAAATAATGGTTGAAAGCGGCGATAATCCAAAAAAAATTATCGAGTCAAAAGGAATGAAACAACAAAGCGATCCTAAAGAATTGGAAAAAATGATTAATGAAATATTGACTAAGAACAAAGATAAAGTTGATCAGTATAAAGCTGGAAAAGAAAAATTATTTGGTTTTTTCGTTGGTCAGGTTATGAAATTGTCAGGAGGAAAAGCCAACCCACAATTGACAAACGAAATTCTTAAAAAACTTTTAAAGGGCTAAATATGCCTAAAAAAATAGATTTAACTGATAATCTTGAACAGTATATTGTTGAAAATTCGGAGAATCTAACTGATGTTCAGCAAGAAATAATTCAACATAATATAAGTCTTGGAGATCAGAAGAGATTGCAAATATCAATATCACAAGCTCAATTTCTACAAATATTGATTAAAGTTTCCAATGTTAAAAAGATTTTAGAAATAGGAAGTTTTACTGGCTTTAGTGCTTTATCGATGGCTTTAGCGCTTCCATCCGATGGATGTTTAATTAGTTTAGATAAAAATTCTGAATTCAGTAAAAAAGCTAAATCTTTTTATGAAAAAGCAAATGAAAAAAAAATCAAACAAATAATTAAACCAGCCATTGAAAGCGTCAAAGAATTAAAAAACTCAAACCAAAAATTTGATTTAATCTTCATTGACGCTGATAAAGAAAACTACCTTAATTATTATGATGCCAGTATTGAGTTAATTAATAAAAATGGTCTTATTATTATAGATAACGTTCTATGGCATGGTGAGGTAGCAGATAACACAAAAAATGATAGATTTACCAATATTATAAGAGAGTTCAACAAACATATTAAGCAAGACAATAGATTTATAAAGAATATTATCCCGATAGGTGATGGTTTTACAATTTGTATAAAGAAATAATGTTTACAATTTTTGGTTTTTATAAATTTAAAAAGATTAGATTTTTAAAAAGATATAAATCTTTATTCCAAGAAGAAATCTCTAAAAATAATATAAAGGGTACAATAATTTTATCTTCTGAAGGAATTAACGGAACAATTGCAGGTAAGAAAGTTAATATAAACAAAATGATTAAAATATTAAAAGATGAATTTAGATTAAAGAATTTTGATAGTAAAAATATGTGCAAAAGTCATTTTCAACCTTTTCACAAGGGAAAAATAAAAATTAAAAAAGAAGTTGTTCCATTAGGCTTAAAGGTCAATTCAAAGAATAAAAAACTCAATAAATATATTTCAGTAAAGTCTTGGAATAAGCTTATTACAAACAAAGAAACTTTAGTAGTAGATGCTAGAAAACCATTTGAATATGATGTTGGGACTTTTAAAGATGCGATAAATCCTGAAATAAAAAACTTTAGAGATTTTCCAAAATTTTTAAAAACAATAGATAAAAATAAACCTGTGGCAATGTTCTGTACCGGAGGAATTAGGTGTGAAAAGGCCTCTATATTTTTAAAAAAAAAGGGTTTTAAAAACATTTTTCAATTAAAAGGAGGAATACTTAATTATTTAAGCAAGACTAATAAGAAAGATAGCCTGTGGAAAGGAGAGTGTTTTGTTTTTGATAATAGAGTATCTCTTAAACATAAATTGGAACAAGGGACTTACTTAGTATGTAGTGGATGTCGAACACCTTTTTCAATTAAAGATAAGAGATCCTATAAATATGAAGAAGGTGTTTCATGTCAAAGGTGTTATGACACACTCTCTAATTCACAAAAAACAAGATTTCGTATGAGACAAAATCAAATTAATCTTGCTAAAAAAGTTGGAAAAAAGCATAAGTTTCAAAAGGAATTTTAATTATGGATTTAACTAGAGGTTCAATTTGGGAACTTTTGAGAAAAGTAACTATACCAGCAAGCACTGGATCTCTTTTTCAAACATTTTATAATTTAGTCGACACTTATTTTGCAGGAAGAATTTCTCCAGAAGCTCTAGCAGCAATTGCAAAGTCTTGGCCAATTTATTTTATAGCAATAGCTGTGGCAGTTGGTATTGGAGCTGGTACTACAGCCCTTATAAGTAATGCTATTGGAGCCAAAGAGGGCAGGAAGGCATCAATGTACGTTGCCCAGTCAATAATATTAGCAATTATGATCTCAATTTTTGTTACTTTATTTGGCTTAAATTTTTCTGACGAACTTTTAAGAGTAATGGGTTCTACTGAGGAAAGTATAACTTTAACTCGTGAATACTTAGATATCATATTTTTTGGAGCTATAATTGTTTTAGTTCAACTATCTTTAAATGGAACTTTAAATGCCCAAGGCGACACTAAGAGTTATAGAAATGTATTAATTTTTACTTTTTTCTTAAATATTTTTCTTAATCCATTATTTATTTTTGGTTATGGATTTATACCAGCATTTGGAATCGCTGGTTTAGCAATTGCTACGCTTGTTTCTCAGTTTATTGGTTTAATATATTTAGCTAATAAAGTTTATTGTTGTAAATTAAGAAAATATCTCTACCCACAATGCTTTAGACCAAAGATTGATTATTTAAGCACGCTTTTTAAACAATCTGTGCCGATAATGTTTACTATGTTGATGATAATGTTTGGAGTATTTAACATTTTTTATTTTGTAGGACAATTTGGAGAATTAGCGACAGCGGGATATGGTACAGCTGTAAGAATAGAACAAGTTTTATTATTGCCAGTCATAGGTTTAAATACTGCTGTCTTATCAATAGCCGGTCAAAATTTTGGAGCTAAAATGTATTTCCGAGTAAAAGAAGTGTACGGAAAAGCTTTAATGTTCGGTTCTGGATTTATGGTGATAGCGGGTTTTTTTGTTTATCTTACGTCAGAAATCATAATTTCTTTTTTTACAAACAATCCAGAAGTTATTCAAAGAGGGGCTCTTTACTTGCAAGTTGCAGCTTTAATTGGACCTGTTTATCCTGTATTCTTTATTACATCAGCCTTATTTCAAGCACTGAAAAAACCAATTTATAGTTTATACATGACAATACTTAGACTTACATTAATACCATTCATGTCTCTCTGGTACGTAATAAACATTAAAAATGGTGAATACCAAGATATTTTCTACACAATTTTAGCAACAAACTGGATGATGGGATTAGCTGTATTAACTTTTGTTCCATTTTTATTGAAAAGGGTATTTAGAGTTTCTTTTAAAAAATTATTTGTATTTTAGTTTTTTCTCTAATTTTCTTACAAAATAAGACACCACTAAGATTAATACCAAATATTCTAGTATTAAGAATGTATATATTTCAAGAGGTCTGTAGGTAGTTGTAACCAGTTCATTAGCTTTTCTTGTTAAATCTCCTATTCCTATAATCGATACTAGAGAGGACATTTTTAAAACATAAACAAATTGATTTCCCATTGCTGGCAATACAACTTTAATTGCTTGCGGTAGAATTACTAATCTCATTTTTCTCCAGAAATCCATTCCAAGTGATTCAGACACTTCATGCTGTCCTTTAGAAATAGAATTAATTCCAGCTCTAAAAATTTCTGCTTGAAACGCACTTTCACTTATAGTTAAAGCTATTATTCCTGATACAAATGGTGAGAAGCTTATTCCAATCATAATTGGAAGACCATAATAAATCCAGAGAATTAAAACTAGCAAAGGTATAGCTCTAACTATTTCAACATATGTTATATTAAAATAACTTAAAAATTTGTTATTAGACAGAGAAGGAAGAGCAACTATCAACCCAATGATCATAGCTAAAATTATTGAAACTACTGAAATATAAATAGTTGTAGTTATTCCACTAATTAAAAATTTTAAATTTGTTAGCCCATCAATATTGTTAGGACTTAAAATATACCATCCCCATTCGTAGTTCGAGCTGCATCCTTGCAGTAAAAACAAAAATAGAAATAAATTTAAAAATCTCACTAAATTACTATATTTGCAAATGTGATGTATTGGAACTTAAATTATAAGCTTTTTAGATTATACTTTGCGAGTAAAGTTTTAAAAAATCCTGATGATTGTTTCTTTTTAATCCATTTGCTAACGTAATCATTCCACACTTTATCTCCCTTCGGGACCATCATAGCTAGGAATGCTGGATTTTTTCCCCCATCGGGTACTATGGCCAATTGAGGATATTTAATTACTAATTTGTTGGCTTCAGTAGAACTTGTAATATTTCCATCTGCTCGTCCCGCAAGAACTTCTTGAAAATCTCTAGCAGGAGCTTCTACGGATTGTAGTCTAGATTTTGGAAAAAATTCTTTGGCCTTTTCTTCCTGAGATGTTCCTAAAGTTGTAGCTATAGTTACGTCGCTTTTGTTTAATGACTCCCAAGTTGAAAATTTTTTTATATTTTTTTTTAAAACAAGTGGGACTGTTGCATACTTATAGTATGTAGCAGTAAAGCCCGCTACCTCAGCTCTTTTTGGTGTTTTAGTCACACTTGTAGAGATGTCATATCTATCAGCTGTTATTCCTGCAACAATAGTTTTCCATTCTGCTGGAACAAATTTTACTTTAACACCTAAATCTTTAGCTAATTCTTTCATTACATCTATATCAAAACCTTTATATTTGTTGGTAGCAGGATCCTTCATTGACATTGGATCCCAATCTCCTGTTGTTCCAACTCTTAATTCTCCGTTTTTTTTAATTGTGTCTAATTTTGATGCTGCTTGAGCGTTTGTTGCTATTAGTAATACTATTAGAGTTGTTATAATTTTTTTAATCACATTATTTAAATAACCAATCCTTTTCTTTTTTTCGAATTGCAATTTGACCCACTTTGATAATTAAAATTAAAGGGGTTGACTAAAGTATGATTTATCATCTATAAAGAACAAAACAAGAACATATATGAAGTTAACAATACCTTTTTATTTACACAAAGTAGGAGCTGGATTCCCGTCCCCAGCAACAGATTATATCGAAGACGATATTGACCTAAACTCATATCTCATAACAAATGCACCTGCTACTTTTATTATAAGAGTACAAGGCAAGTCTATGACTAACGTTGGAATATATGATGGAGATTTGTTAATAGTGGACAAGAGTTTAGATCCAAAGAATTTTTCTACTGTAATAGCGAATGTTAATGAGGAACTTGTTGTCAAAACCATAGTAAAAAGAAAAGGAATTAACTATTTAACATCTGGATTAAAAAATACACTAGATACAATTAGCTTAACAGATAACCCAGAAATAATAATTTGGGGAGTAGTGACGTATGTCATTCATAAACAACAGTAAAAAAAAGTTTGCTTTAATTGATTGTAATTCATTCTACGTTTCTTGTGAGAGATTATTTAATCCTAAAATTCAAAACGTTCCAGTAGTTGTATTATCCAATAATGACGGTTGTGTAATATCAAGATCCGTAGAAGCAAAAAAAATTGGAATTAAGATGGGAGAACCGTACTTTAAAGTTAAAGAATTAGTCAGAAAAAACAATGTTCAGATATTTTCTTCAAATTACGCTTTGTACGGAGATATATCCAGAAGAGTAATGAAAGTATTAAAAGAATTCTCTGATAAAATTGAAATTTATTCTATAGATGAAGCATTTATAGATATATCATTTGCAAAAGATGAAGAAGTTGAAGAATATGGAAAAAAGATAAGAGAACGAGTCTTTAAATGGACAGGAATTCCAACAAGTGTTGGAATTTCAAGTACAAAAACTTTAAGCAAAGTTGCAAACCATATTGCTAAAAAAAATAGAGCAGGAGTAATATTTTTGAAAGAAAATGTTGATAATGTATTAAAAAAATTTGATATTTCAGATGTATGGGGTGTAGGAAAACAATTATCTAAACTGTATATAAAAAATGGTATAGACAACGCATTTAAATTAAAAAATATTTCAAACACCTGGGTAAAAAAAAGTACAAATGTATTAGGTGCAAAAACAGTGATGGAATTAAGAGGTATTTCCTGTATAAATCTAGAAACACAAGAAACAAAAAGAAAAAGTTGTTGCGTATCTAGATCATTTGGAAAAAGAATTGAAAGTTTATATAAGTTAAAAGAATCTATAACAACTCACTGTTTAAATGCAGCAGAAAAAATCAGAATAGACAAACAAACAACAAGATCAATAACTGTGTTCATAAGAACAAGTCCTTTTGACAAAAGTAGAAAATACTATTCCAACTCTATTACTATTGAATTACCAGTTGCTACAGACAACAGTTTAGAACTTGTAAAAACGTCGATAGATGGATTAAATAAAATTTATAAATATGGATATTTTTACCAAAAAGCTGGAATTATTTTATCAAAATTAGAAGAAGCTTCAGGGAAAGAGCTAAATTTATTAGCACCAATTTTAGAAAATAAATCTAAAACATTAATGAAAGCAATAGATTTTACTAATGCAAAGTATGGTCGAAATGCAATCACTATAGCTCAAGCAGGTATAAATAGAGACTGGAAAATGAGAAGGGAACACTCATCAAGAATAGACACAGCATCATTTGACTCTTTGCCTAAAATCAATGTATAGTTAATTTAAATGGGGTGTCTAAAAGACTGAGATTATACCCAAAGAACCTGACCGGTAATTCAGTAAGGGAAAAATGGAAAACATATACCTATCAACACAAACATCACTAACTACAATTATTACAGTAGGTATTTTTTTTATTGGCCTAGGGTATTTAAATTCAAAAAAAATCCCAAACAACAAAAGCTACATAGTTGGAGATAGAAAAGAAGATGTTTTTTCACTAACAACAAGTTTAACTGCATCTGCTCTTGGAGCTTGGGTGTTATTTGGACCTGCATCTGCTGCTACCTGGGGCGGAATAGGCGCAGTTATCGGGTATGCTTTAGGTACTGCTGCACCAATGCTTTTTTTATATAATTTTGGTCCTAAAATTAGAACGGAGTTTCCTAATGGTTTAACTTTAACAGAATTTATCAAAAAAAGATTTGGGTTAAGTATTCTTAAAATAAGTTTATTTTTAATATTTTTTTATATGACAATATTTTTGGTAGCTGAAGTTACAGCTATAGCATTTTTGCTAAATTATATCTCCCAAATACCTTTATGGCTTACATCAGCAATTACCTTAATTATTTGCTTGGCTTACATTCTTAGAGGTGGTTTTAAGCTTTCGATTGTCACTGATAAATATCAATTTATTTTTATTGTTATAATGATTTTAATATCTGTATTTTTAATTTTGGGAAATATTGAGATGTCCAGTTTTAAACTGATAAAAAAAGAATCATCACTTTTAGTAAACAAAAGTTATTTACCTAATTATACAGCAGGATTAACTTTTTTTATTGCTGTTGCAGCTACTAATTTATTTCACCAAGGAAATTGGCAAAGGGTTTTTTCAGCAAAAAATAATTTTATTTTAAAATCTAGCTTAATTTATTCGTCCATATTAATATTTTTAATAGTTTTTTGGATGGGATATTCAGGTTTAATAGCTTATTCTTTAAATCCAAAACTTATACCAGATTTGAGTTTTTTTGATTTAATACTTAAAGATAAAAATTCATTAATAGTTATAGGAGTACTAATTTTAGCTCTTTCTTTAACTCTGAGCACTATTGATACTCTTATAAACGCTATATCAAGTTTAATAATTGTTAATGGAAAACAAATTAACAATTTATTAAAAGGAAAAGAAATTAAAAAAAAAACAAATCAAATAATTATATTGTTAAGTTTAATAGTTTTTGTATTAGCTTCTAAAGGATATAGTATTTTATATTTATTTTTATTAGCTGACTTGTTATGCTGCGCTGCTGTGGTTACTATTTTTTACGGTTTTTTTAATAGTAAGATAAATTTAGATGTTGCTTTTTCTTCGATAATTTCTGGTCTTTTGATAGGTTTACTTTTTTTTCCAAGTCAAGATTTTAAAACCAGTATTCTAGTTGGTAATTTGATTTCACTTGATAATTTTTCTATTTTTATAAAGACCAATTTATTATTTATTTCATTTTTGACGTCAACGATTGTACCATTTTTAATAATAAGTATTTACTCTTTGCGCAATTCATTTAAATAAACAATTACAGCTATCCATATAAAAATAAAACTAATCAATTTATGTAGGACTAATGGCTCCTCGTAATAAAGAACTCCAAGAACAAATTGTGCTGTAGGTGTTAAAAAAAAAATCATACTTGCTGGACCTATGCCTATTAAGTTAAATCCTTTTGTGTACCAAAATAGAGGTATTAAAGTCATTAAACCAGCCCAAAATAAGTAGAAAGATAAGTTAGGCTCACTTGTAGAAAAAATATTTAAATTATTTATTGCTAAATAGTAAAATAATAAAATCGCAAAAGGTGTCATTAATAATGTTTCAACCAAAAGACCTATGTCAGAAGATACATTAATTTTTTTTCTGATTAATCCATATAAGCTAAAAGTAAGCGCTACTGTAATGCCTATCCATGGAATACTTTTAAGTTGATACAAAAGATAAAGAAACGAAAGAATAACCAATACTACAGAAATAATTTTGTTTCTATTATAAGGTTCTTTTAAAAAAATAATTCCAAAAAAAACGCTTAAAATTGGAAAAATATAATAACCTAAACTTCCATCTAAGAGATTGTTTGTGCTAACAGCATAGAGCCAGGTAAACCAATTAATTGATATTAATATACCTGTTAGTAGCAGTATTAATAAATTTTGAGTTTTTTTGATTAATTTTTTAAACTCTGACCATTTTGAATAATAACTAGTGGTTATGATTAAAAGTAATGCAGTCCAAATTGTTCTATGAATTGTTAATTCTAAAGGAGAAGCAAAAGATACAAACTTAAAATAAAATACACCTATTACTCCCCACCAAAGTGAAGCTCCTATAGTAAATAACGACCCCTTTAATAAATTTTTCTTCATTTGACCATTTTTTTGATTGATTTATAAGTTAATTATTAAATAAATAGTACCAAATAAAATAGGTAATTAGGAAGAGTGGGTGAGCGGTTGAAACCAGTTGGTTGCTAACTAACCGTACGAGTAATATCGTACCGAGAGTTCGAATCTCTCCTCTTCCGCCAAATTTAGTTAAAAAAATTGTCAATAGTAACGGGTTCTTTACTTAACATATATTTATATACATTGATATTTTCCAAAACTCTTTGAACATAATTTCTGGTCTCTTTGAACCTTATTAATTCGATCCAATTAACATATGATAATTTACCTCTAGAAGGGTCTCCATTTATTCGTCTCCATGTTTTAACTCTATTTGGTCCCGCATTATAAGCAGCAATTGCAAAAGGATAAACACCATTGTAATCTTCAATTAGTGAATTAAAATAATATGAACCTAATTTAATATTATAGTTTGGATCTCGAGTTAATTTACTTATACTGTAAGGTAATTGAGCTTGTTTAGCGACAACTTTTGCCGTGTATTTCATTAGCTGCATCATTCCTCTTGCACCCGCCCAACTATTTGCTTTTGAATCAAATTCACTTTCTTGTCTTATAATAGCTAAAATAACTTCAGGGTTAGGCATTTTTTTTCGATTAATTTCATTTGGAGTATTAATTATAGGGTAGTTATATCTATTATAAAATCTTTTTTCATATGATGCTTTTTTTGAAATTTGTATCGCAAAATCATATCTTCCAATCTCCGTTGAAAGTTTTGCAGCTAAAACTTCACTACCTTTTTCAATATTTAGATCAGATAAATGCTTCAAGATATCTTTAGTGTATATTGAAGCATCTAATTCTTTTAAAACTTTCACATGTTTAATTAATCTGTTTTCTTTAAATTCTTTTTCATAATTTTTATCAAAACTTGATTGATCAATTAATTCAAAATTTTTACCTGGATTTATTTCATTAAAAGATAATTGACCATAATAAGTCATAGGAAAATTTGCACCTTCAGAAAAATATTTATTTGCTGTATCAATATCGCCTAACTGTTTGAATGTAGTTCCTAGCCAATAAGCTCCTCTGGCTAAACTTATCGGATACCCAACGTTATTATAAAAATTTTTAAAATGATTAACCGCATATTCTGGTGAATTTAAAAAAGATAATGCAATCCAACCTGACAACCACTCTGCCTCAGCAAAGGAAGATCCTGAAGACAAAGAATGCTCACTTGAAATTTTATAAGCTGTCTTATATCTTTTTTTATAAATAAGAGATCTAGCAACACTTTTTCTTTGTTCCCACCATAAATCTGGTCTTATCATTTGAGACTCAGTTTTATTTGCATTTTTATATAGAATTTCTAATGAACCTTCTAATCTTCCTCTTCTATTTCTCCATCTAAGTCTATCAAATCCCAAACCTGGATTATTCTTAAGATGAGTTGGTACTTTAGCTATTGCATTATCAACTCCATAGGAATTACTCATTAAAATCTGTCTAGCATTGTAAAGAGCCCTTTCATCAGAAGGTAAATATTTTAACATACGTTTTAAATCCCAATGTTTTTTTTCCCATGCTAAATAATCTGCTCTTTTAAGATGATCATCCGAGGTAAGAAATTTTTTGAATTTAGCTCTATAATAACCTAAATCATTTTTACTTATTTCAGCTGTAGGCCATGCTTCCTTAATTAATTTTTCTACTTCAACTAATTTACCTTGTTCTAAATATGCCTCTGCTAATTTAATTTTACCAATGCCACCCAAAGGCGGGTTTCTATCAAACCAATTTATAACAAAAGTGGGAGAGGTATTTTTTAAATAAATTTTTTTCTCAGCAAGATATTTTATTCTATTTATTCTTGGATAATCTGAATTTCTTTCAATAAATTTTTTATAATCATTAAAGGTTGCTGAATTTCCAGTGGTTTTTAAATACATCCAAGTAATTAAATCTCTAAAATCTTTATCTTTAACTTTTGAAGCAGATTTTATTGCACTATTCCATTTTTTTGATTTTATAAATTTAATTGTTTCTTTTGCTTTCTCAAAATCTTTTTGGTTTAAAATAGACGATTTTTTAGCTTCATTTGACTGAATTTTATAAGTAATAGGTTTTTTTTGTGGATACACAAAAACAACTTGATTTTTAATTAGTATTTTTTTTTCAACTTCTTTTTTTGAAATAACTTCTTTTTTATCTTCTTTTAGCTTTTTCCCGTCTGGTTCAATAGATGGTTTTTTTTGAGGTAAATTTGTTGATTTTATTACATTAATGTTTTTTTCAATTTTTTTAAACACAGATGGTTTTTTAATAGGTAAAAGGAACTCATTATCAGAGTGAACTTTGTTGATAATCAAAAAAATTAATAAAAATACTAGACTAATTAATTTATAAGGCATAAGTTTAATTCAAATATCTTATATTGTTTTATGCTTAAAGGTTCAATCGTAGCTTTAATTACTCCATTTGAAGATAACATCCTAAAAGAAGATGTTTATCGTAAATTAATTCAATATCACATAAAAAATGGAACAAATGGTATAGTTCCAGGAGGCACCACAGGCGAGTCTCCGACACTTAGTCATGAAGAGCATAAATTGATAATTGATATTGCTGTTAGTGAATGCAAAGGTAAAATTCCTGTTATTGCAGGAACCGGATCAAATTCAACCAAGGAGGCCGTTGAACTTTCGAAGTACGCTGAAAAAGCTGGATCAGATGCTTTACTAGTAGTAACACCGTACTACAATAAACCAACTCAAGAAGGATTATATCAACACTATAAAAAAATAAATGACAATGTTGGCATACCAATTATTATTTATAATATTCCGTCTAGATCAGTCATAGACATGTCTGTAGAGACTATGACTAGATTGTATGAGCTTAAAAATATAGCAGGAGTTAAAGACGCTACAGGAGATTTAAATAGAGTAAGTCTGCAACTAAAATCTATGGGTAAAGAATTTATACAATTAACAGGAAACGATGACAACTCCTTTGAATTTAATAAGAGGGGAGGTGTAGGATCAATAAGTGTTACAGCTAATATTGCAGCTAAATTATGTTCAGATTTTCAAAAATCTTGTAAGAATGACTTAAACAAAGCAGAAGAATTAAATAAAACTTTACTTCCGTTACATCATTCAATGTTTATAGAAAGCAATCCTTCGCCAGTGAAATATGCTGCTTCTATATTAGGCATGTGTAGTTCTGAAGTTCGACTACCTTTAGTTCAAGTAAAAGAAGAAACAAAATTAATAATTTCAAAAGCACTTAAAGTAGCCAATTTACTTTAATGAAAACTAAATTAGTTACTGGTCAAAAAATTATTTGTTTAAACCGAAAAGCTAGCTTCAATTATTTCTTTACTG
Organism: uncultured Pelagibacteraceae bacterium; assembly: GCA_902517535.1. Lineage (GTDB taxonomy): Bacteria > Pseudomonadota > Alphaproteobacteria > Pelagibacterales > Pelagibacteraceae > Pelagilacustribacter. Next base: position 23,426 of record CABYCK010000009.1, read on the forward strand.
AAATATTAGAGGCAGGAATAGTATTAAAAGGTTCTGAAGTTAAATCTTTAAGAGATGGAAAAGGAAGTATAGCCGACTCTTATGCAGTAGATAAACTTGGTGAGTTATATTTAATTAATTCCCACATTCCACTTTATAGACAATCTTCATATAATAATCATAACCCCAAAGGCGAAAGAAAATTACTTTTAAAAAAAAAGGAAATAAATAAACTTATTGGAAGAATAAACCAAGAAGGTCTTACTTTAGTACCAACAAAACTATATTTCTCTAAAGGAAAAGTAAAAGTTCAAATAGCTGTAGCCAAAGGAAAAAAACTTTATGACAAAAGACAAGTAAAAAAAACAAGAGATTGGAGACGGCAAAAAGCAAAACTATTAAGAAATAAATGATACATTTAAATATTGGTTCAAATCTTACTTCGATATATGGATCAAAATTCGACAACATTGCAATTGCAATTAATCTATTGATTAAAATAAAACTAAAAATAGTTAAGATTTCTAATTATTATGAAACGCCTTCTTATCCAAATCGAAGCTATCCTAATTTTGCGAACATTGGTTTATTATGCTCATATGATTTAGGTTATAAGAAACTATTTAAAGAGATTTCTTTAATTGAAAAAAAACTAGGAAGAAAAAAATCACAAAAAAATGATCCTAGAATTTGCGATATTGATATAATAGATTTTAATTCATCAGTTCATAAAGATAAAAATGTAGAACTACCTCATCCACGAGCCCATATTCGAAATTTCGTACTTTACCCTATAAAAGAAATCGATCCTAATTGGACGCACCCAATAATAAAGATAAAAGTGGATAAATTAATAAGCCAATTAGCTCAAAAATCGAGGATTGAGATTACAAGATTGACCAAAAGTGTTATTATCTAAATATGATTAATAATAGTGAATTAATTAACAAAATAAAATCATATAATAAATTTCTAAATTCAGACTCTTTAAACAAAGCTTATAGTTTTGCTTTAGACGCCCATCAAAATCAAAAAAGAGAAGAGGGAGTCCCTTACATATTTCATCCAGTTGCAGTAGCAAATATATTAACAGATCTAAAACTAGATAGCGCCACAATTACTACGGGTTTATTGCATGACACAATAGAAGATACCAATGTAACCTATGAAACTGTTAAAAAAGAGTTCGGGGAGGAAGTTGCAAATCTTGTTGATGGAGTAACTAAATTATCTGCTTTGGAAGACAAAGCAACTAACGATTCTAAAGCAGAAAATTTCAGAAAATTGATATTAGCAACTTCAAAAGATATAAGAGTTCTTTTAGTTAAATTAGCAGATAGGCTTCATAATATGAGAACTATTCAATATTTGAAGGATAAAGATAAAATTATAAAAAAAGCCAAAGAGACAATGGAAATTTATGCTCCATTAGCAGATAGAATGGGAATGAATAGAATTAGAGATGAATTAGAAGACTTGTCATTTTCTGTTTTGAACAAACCTGCTAGAGACTTAATATTAGACAGGCTAAAATTCATAAAAAGCAATCGAGAAGATACTTTTAAAATTATTGCTGCAGAATTAATAGAGTTGTTATCATCCAAAGGAATTAATGCCAGAATTACTGGAAGAGAGAAAACTCCTTTTTCTATATGGCGAAAAATTCAAAATAAAAAGATTTCTTTAGAACAACTTACAGATATTATCGGTTTTAGAATTTTAGTTGATAACATAGACGATTGTTATAAAACTTTGGGTATATTTCATAGTAAATTTTCCGCAATTCCAGGAAAATTTAAAGATTATATATCTACGCCAAAAATTAATCAGTACAAATCAATTCATACATCAGTTATTGGTCCAAAAAAAAATAGAATAGAAATTCAAATTAGAACTAATGAAATGAATGAATTTGCCGAAAGAGGAATAGCTTCTCATTGGAAGTACAAATCTTCGGAAAAATATTCAGAATTATCATGGAAAGAATATGACTGGTTACGAGATTTGGTAGAAATTATAGAAAACGGGAATAGTCCTGAACATTATTATGAATTTACAAAACTGCAAATGTTTCAAGAGAATGTCTTTTGCTTCACACCAAAAGGTGCCGTGATTAAATTACCAAAAAGTGCTAATCCAATAGATTTTGCATACGCTGTTCATACTAAAGTTGGAGAAAGTGCAATAGGATGTAAAATCAACGGAAGAGATTCATCTTTACAAACTGAATTAAAAAATGGTGACATGGTAAAAATAATAACATCAAAAAATGCATCTCCTTCACTCCATTGGCTGTCTTCATCAAAAACTGGAAAAGCTAGAGCTTCTATAAGAAGATATTGGCAAGACAAATCTTTAAAAACAAACAAGACTAAAGAAAAAAATTATTCTAGCACCATAGTAGTAGATTTACCTCATAGGCCAGGCGCATTAGGTAAAATAAGTTCATTAATTGGCATAAACCAAGGAAATATCTTAAATGTTGAAATGATTGATAAAAAAAAAGATTATTTACAATTTTCTTTTGATTTACAAATTAAAGATTTAAAAAACTTTACAAACTTGATAAGTCAAATTAAACAAAGTGATTTTAAATTTAAAATAGTTCGCCATAAACAGAAAAAAAATGCTTTCATACGAAGATTCATTGAAAATTTTAAAAGAAACTAAAGCTCTTATTAACGGGCATTTTATACTTTCTTCGGGATTACATAGTCCAACTTACGTGCAGTGCGCACAGCTTCTTAGCAAACCTGATAAATCTCATAAAATTTGTGACTCTCTTGCAGAAAAAATTAAATTAAATTTTGATAATTTTGACCTAATTTTATCTCCAGCCATGGGTGGTATAATTATTGGTTATGAAATAGGCAAAATATTAAAAAAAGATACAATCTTTTCAGAGAGAGTTAATGGTGAATTTACTTTGAGAAGAGATTTTTCCATTAAGGAAAAAAGCAAAGTTCTTATTATTGAAGATGTTATTACGACAGGAAAATCTAGCTTAGAGTGCGCTAAGTTAGTAAATTTAGCTGGAGCAACTGTTATTGGGTATGCTTGCATAATTGATCGATCAAATGGAAAATCTGTTATAGATAAAAAAATAATTTCTCAAATTGAGTTGACTATACCTACTTATAAAAAAGAAGATTTACCTAAAAATCTTTTATCAATTAAAGCAGTTAAACCTGGCAGCAGAAATATTTAATGAAAAAAATTAGACTTGGTGTAAATATAGATCATGTAGCTACTGTAAGAAATGCTCGTGGAGAAAATTACCCCAGCCCTTTAAAAGCTGCCGTACTTGCCGAAAAACATGGCGCACATTCTATTACTATTCATTTGAGAGAAGATAGAAGACACATTAATGATGCTGATCTTATTTTAATTAGTTCTAAATTAAAAATACCTTTAAATCTTGAAATTGCAGCCACACAAGAAATGTTGAAAATAGCTTTAAAACATAAACCCAATTTTGTTTGTATAGTTCCTGAAAAAAGAAATGAAATAACAACAGAGGGAGGTCTAAATTTAAATCATAAAGTAAATTTTATAAAAAAAATAATAAATAAATTAAAAAAAAATAAATCAAGAGTAAGTTTATTTATAGAACCCAGTAAAAAAGATATTCGAAAAGCAAAATATCTAAATGCTGATTGTATAGAAATTCACACAGGTAAATTTTGTAATTTAATTAATGAAAATAAAGATTTTAATAAAGAATTAAATAGAATTAAGAAAGCTGTTATTTTTGGAAACAAAATTGGATTAGAAGTACATGCAGGACATGGATTAACTTATAAATCAGCAAAAATCTTATCAAAAGTTAAAGGTATTACAGAGTTTAATATCGGACATTTTTTAATTGGAGAGTCAATTTTTGAAGGACTAAGTGATGTTATAAAAAAATTTAAAAAGATTTTAAATTAATGAAAGTTTTTGGAATTGGTACAGATATAGTTAATATTAACAGAATCAAAAAATCTATAAAAAATAAAAACTTTATTAAAAGATTATTCAACGAGAAGGAGATCAAAAGATGCAGCAAACAAAGTAATAAAGCTAATTGTTTTGCAAAAAGATTTGCAGCAAAAGAAGCTTTTTCAAAAGCTTTAGGCACCGGAATCTCTAAGGGCTTAAGCTTTAAAGAAATAACAGTATATAACATTAAAACAGGCAAACCTAAGATTAGATTATCTGGAAAAACAAAGAAATTAGTTAACAAATTGATCAAAAAAAAGAATATTAATATTTTTTTATCTCTTTCTGATGATAAGCCATTTGCTGTAGCAACGATTGTTATTTCAATATGAATAAAAAAAAAATTTCTAATATAATAATCGATAACTTAAAAACTATTTTTATAGCTTTATTAATAGCTACAGCTATTAGATCGTTTTTTTTTCAACCTTTTTACATACCTTCTTCTTCAATGGAACCTACATTATTAATTGGGGATAGAATTTTTGTTTCTAAATATACTTATGGTTTTAGCAAACATTCCTTTCCTTTTAGCCCAAATATTTTTTCAGGAAGAATTAATTACAATATTCCAACTCAAGGTGATCTTGTAGTTTTTAAAACACCTGCAGACAATAGAACTGATTATATTAAGAGAGTAGTAGGACTTCCAGGAGACTCAATACAATTTATTGAAGGAGAAATATTTATTAATAATGAAAAAATTACAAGAAAAAAGATTAACGACATAGAGTCAGTAAGGTGTGGTAAATTTACATTTATTGTTGACGCTTATGAAGAAACTCTTCCAAACGGAAAAAAACATATAAGTGTTTATAATTCTCAAGGTACTTTACAAAATACAAAAAAATTTATTGTTCCTAAAAATCATTTTTTTTTATTAGGTGATAATAGGGATTGTTCTAATGATAGTAGATTTCTCGAAAGCGTAGGGTATGTAAATTTTATTAATTTAGTTGGTAAAGCCCAGATAATTTTTTTTTCTAATGACACAATTAAAGGAAGTGTACTTAAATTTTGGAGTCTAAATGACTCTTTTAGGATAGACAGACTTTTTAAAAAAATAAAATGAAAAAAAAATACAAAGAAATTGAAAAAGTTGTTGAATATCAATTTAAAGATCATAATCTTTTAAAGAAATCATTGATTCACAAAAGTTATGATAATAATTTTAACAATGAAAAATTAGAATTTTTAGGTGATCGTGTATTAGGTTTAATTATATCTAAAAGATTAATTGAAATATATCCTGATGAAAAAGAAGGAATAATTGATAAAAAATTTGCAAACTTAGTTAATAAAAAAACTTGTTCAAATATATCAAACAACCTAAATATCAAAAAATTTTTATTACTAGGTCCATCTCATAAATCTTTAGAAAGATCAGCAGATAAAATCCTTAGCGATTCTTTGGAAGCTTTAATTGGAGCCATATATCTGGACGGAGGTATCAAAATGGCAGAAAAATTTGTTTTAAATTTTTGGAAAGAATATTTAGAAAATTCTAGATTGACAATGATAGACTCAAAAACCCAATTACAAGAATATAGTTTAAAGAAATACAAAGAATTACCCAAATATACTTTTTATAAAAAAACTGGACCACAACATAGACCAATATTCAAAACAGATGTTCAAATACCTAATTCTAAAAAGATATCAGGTACAGGTCACTCAAAAAAAAATGCACAACAGAATGCTGCAGGAAAATTATTAAAGATTCTTAACATAGTATGAATTGGGAAGATGAATGTTATTTATTATCTAAAAGGAAATTTCGTGAAAATGCAAATATAATTAATGTCTTTACTCTAAATAGAGGAAAAATAGGAGGTATTGTTTACGGAGGTAATTCACGAAAAATTAGAAACTATTTACAAATTTCAAACAAACTGTTTGTTTTTAACAATTCTAAAAATGAAAATAAATTAGGCTATTTCAAAACAGAGTTAGATAAAGCCATTTCACCAATTTATTTTAACGACAAAAAAAGAACTGCGGCATTAATTTCCCTATGTTCTCTCTTGAATTCTCTTTTGCCTGAATCTCAACCTTATAAAAATTTATATAAAACGTTTGAAAAATTTTTAGACTCTATTGACCTTGACAACTGGATTATTCTTTATATTTTTTTTGAATTAAATCTTATTAAAGAACTTGGTTATGATACAAATCTAAATTTATTTAAAAAAAATGATTTTGATTTGGAGTCTATAAGAAAAATAAAAATTGATGATTTTGTTTATGAAATTCCAAATTTTTTAATAAAGAAGGAAATTCCTAAACCGCTAAATAAATTATTGATAAAAAAGGCGTTAGTTTTCACAAGAAGTGTTATGTATAACAAATTTTTTAATGCAAATAATATAATTTTTCCTAAATCTAGAATAATTTTAGAAAATTATTTTAATTGATTTTTAACTTTTTGGCTATTTCTAATGCGAAGTACGTTACTATTGCTGAAGCACCAGCCCTTTTTAAAGACATCAAGCTTTCAAAAATAGCATCTTCATTTATTAATTTATTTTTTATTCCAAACTTAATCAAACTATACTCACCCGAAACTTGATATGCAAAAACAGGAATTTTAAAAGTTTCTTTAATATTTCGGATTATATCTAAATAAGGTAATCCAGGTTTAATCATAACAATATCTGCACCCTCTTTGATATCTAAACCTATTTCTCTAAATGACTCGTTTGAGTTTTTATAATCCATTTGATAAGATTTTTTATCAAATTTTAAATTTTTATTTGATCCTACTGCATTTCTAAAAGGACCATAAAAATTTGATGCATATTTAGCCGCATAAGACAAAATGCAAACATCTTTAAAATTATTTTTATCTAAAGATTTTCTTATTATACCTATCCTTCCATCCATCATGTCTGATGGAGCAATAACATCACAGCCCATCTCTGCTTGCAGCAAAGATTGTTTAACTAAAACCTTTATTGTTTCATCGTTATCAATTTTGTTTTTAATTAAAACCCCATCGTGACCATGTGATGTATACGGATCTAATGCTACATCACACATTACTCCTATATTCGGATATTTTTTTTTTAAAAACCTTAAAGATTTACACACAAGATTATTTTTATTTAAAGACTCAGATCCAAACTCATCTTTCTTTTTTTCTGGCGTGTTAGGAAATAATGCAACCATAGGAATTT
>CABYCK010000010.1 GCA_902517535.1 uncultured Pelagibacteraceae bacterium
CGATATGTCGAGATGTAATTCTACCATTATTATTTCTACCGCCAGTGAAATTTTGTCCTTTAGTTAATGGCTTATAAGGAGAACCCTTCCAAAGTTTACTTTTATCTAATACAACCGTTCCTCTGGTAGATTTTGTATAAGGTTTAAAAGTTTTTAAAGACATATTATATACCTGTGGTTAGATCAATGCTCTGACCTTTTTTTAAAGTAACGATTGCTTTTTTGTAACCACTTTTAACTGATTTTTTTCCCTGTTTCATTTTAAGTTTAGATTTTGAATTTATGATATTGACTTTTATAACATTAACTTTGAATAATTTTTCAATATTTTTTTTAATATTTTTTTTATTTGCTTTATTATGAACTTTAAAAACAGTTTTATTTTGCTCTGACAAAATTGTAGCTTTTTCAGTAATGATGGGGCTTCTTATTGAGTCAATGTGATTAATTTTTTTCATTAAGTATCCTGTTTTCTAATTTTTTCACTGAAGAAGATGTCATAACAACATTTTTATATTTAAATAAATCATATATATTTGCGCCATTATCGTTTATTAACTTTACATTTTTTATATTTCTAGCAGATTTGTTAATATTTTTTAAAGAATCTGTATCGCTTATAATTAATACATTTGATAAATTATTTTTTTCTAAAAACTTGTTAAATTCTTTAGTCTTTTTTATTTCCTTTTTAACGTCCGCTAATATGTGTAAGGTTTTATCTAAATTTTTTTTTGACAAACTTTGTGCCAAAGCTAATTTTCTTACTTTTTTATTGATTTTTTTAATTTTGTAATTTGATCCTTTTGGTCCGTGTGCTATTCCACCACCTACGAATAAAGGTGCTTTTTTACTTGCATGTCGCGCACCTCCACTACCTTTTTGAGCAACTATTTTTTTTGTAGAACCTTTAATTTCATTTCTTTGTTTTGTTTTTGCTGTTCTTGGTTTTGAGTGGTTTAACTGCCAATCTATAACAAATTTTATTAATTTATGATTGACCTTTAATTTGACAATTTTATCAGATACTTCGATGGTATCTTTTTTGCTACTATCAATATTTAACAAAGTAAATTTCATTTATTTTTTCCCTTTTTTTGCTTCACTTTTTTTAATCTTGTCTTCATATTTTTCTAAAGTTGTTTTTCTTGATATATTTTTTACAGATTCTCTTATTAAAATGGTTGAATTTTTAGAACCAGGAATAGATCCTTTTAAATATAGTAAATTATTTTCTAAATCTGATTTAACAACTTCTAAATTAAGCATAGTTCTCAATTTATCTCCCATGTGTCCTGCCATTTTTTTCCCTTTAAAAACTTTACCTGGATCTTGTCTTTGGCCTGTTGACCCATGTGATCTGTGAGATACAGAAACACCATGAGAAGCTCTTAAACCTCCAAAATTCCATCTTTTCATAACTCCAGCAAAACCTTTTCCAATCGTTTTTGATCTAACATCTAAAAATTTTTTATCCTTGAAAATTTCTAGTCCAAACTCGTTTCCTTCTTTGTATTGATCACTTTTTTCAACTCTAAATTCTTTTAAAATTTTTTTTGGTTCTGTATTTTTTTTAGCAAAAAAACCTTTCATTTGTTTAGTCAATTTTGAATTCTTTAATTTAAAAAAACCAACTTTTACGGCGTTGTAACCTCTTTTTTCCTTAGTGATTACATCCATGACTCTTCCTTTTTCGATTTTTATTACAGTTACAGGAACTGACTGTCCACTCTTCATGAATTCTCTCGTCATACCTATTTTTGTTCCTATTAATCCAATTGTCATCTTTTTATATTTTTATTTCTATATCAACTCCAGAAGCTAAATCTAATTTCATTAATGCTTCAACAGTTTGTGGTGTTGGTTCAATAATATCAATCAATCTTTTGTGCGTTCTTGACTCAAATTGTTCTCTACTTTTTTTATCGATATGGGGAGATCTTAGTACAGTATATCTTTCAATTCTTGTTGGTAGAGGAATAGGACCTTTTACTTGAGCTCCAGTTCTTTTGGCTGTGTTAACAATTTCCTCGGTTGAAAGATCGAGAATTTTATTATCATAAGCCTTCAGATGTATTCTAATATTTTGATTTTCCATAATTAAGCTAGTTTTTTTGTTACCTCATCTTGGACATTTTGTGGAACTTTGTCATAGTGGCTGAATTGCATTGTATATTGTGCTCTACCTTGAGTAGACGATCTTAAATTATTAATATAACCAAACATGTTAGCTAATGGTACGGTAGCGTTTATTGCTGTCGCATTACCTCTGGGTTCCGTTGAAGCAACTTGTCCTCTTCTGCTATTCAAATCACCAATTACGTCACCCATAAAATCTTCTGGTGTTACTACTTCTACTTTCATCATTGGTTCTAAAAGTTTTAAAGTTGCTTTAGTGCAAGCTTCTCTAAAACACATTCTTGAGGCAATTTCGAAAGCCAGAACACTTGAGTCAACATCGTGATGCAAGCCGTCTAGAATAGTTACTTTATAATCTATTACTGGAAAACCAGCTAAAATTCCGCTCTCTGCAACACTTAAAACACCTTTTTCGACCCCTGGTATAAATTCTTTGGGAATAGAACCCCCTTTAATTTTGTTTTCTACCTCCCTACCTTTACCTGGTTCTAGTGGCTCAACACTCAATGTAACTTTTGCAAATTGTCCTGAACCTCCACTTTGTTTTTTATGAATATAAGTGACTTCAGTTGAGCCTAATATAGTTTCTCTATAAGCGACCTGTGGAGCTCCTATGTTTGCTTCAACTTTGAATTCTCTTTTCATTCTATCTACGATAATATCTAAATGTAACTCGCCCATTCCTTTAATAATTGTTTGACCGGACTCCTCATCTGAAGTGACTCTGAAAGATGGGTCTTCTTTGGCAAGTCTACCCAAGGCTTCTCCCATTTTTTCTTGGTCAGCTTTCGTCTTAGGTTCAACTGCAATTTCAATAACCGGATCAGGAAATTCCATAGGTTCAAGCAAAATAGGTTTGTCTTCTTCGCACAAAGTATGACCAGTTATAGTGAATTTCAATCCAGCAAGAGCTACTATATCTCCTGTAGTTGCTTCTTTAATATCTTCCCTGCTATTGGCGTGCATTAAAAGCATTCTGCCAACACGTTCTGTTTTTTCTTTAGATGAATTGTAAACTGAAGTACCTGCTTTAATTGTTCCTGAATAAATTCGAATAAAAGTAAGAGAACCTACAAAAGGGTCATTTGCTACTTTAAAAGCTAAAGCAGAAAAAGGTTCTTTGTCATCAAATTTCATTTGTAGTTTATCTTCAGAGTTAAGTTTTGTTGCTTCAATCGATCCAATGTCAAGTGGGCTAGGTAAATATTCTATGACAGCATCAAGTAAAGGTTGGACACCTTTGTTTTTAAAAGCTGAGCCAGTGGTGATTGGAACAAAACTAAATCCTAGCGTTCCTTTTCTTATACATTTAATTAAATCAGATTCTGAAGGTTCTTTTCCCTCTAAATAAGCCTCCATCAATTTTTCATCTTCTTCAACTGCAGCCTCAACTAGTTCTTTTCTATATTTCTCTGATTTTTCTTTCAAGTCTGCAGGAATATCTACTACATCAAATTTTGCACCTAGATCCTCATTTTGCCAAATTACAGCTTTCATTTTAACCAGGTCAACTACGCCCTTTAACTCTGCTTCTGATCCAACTGGAATTTGTAAGACTAAAGGTTTACAACCCAATCTATCTTTAATCATATCAACGCATCTATAAAAATCTGCACCTGTTCTATCTAATTTATTTATAAAACAAATTCTTGGAACTTTATATTTGTCAGCTTGTCTCCAAACTGTTTCGGATTGTGGTTCTACTCCAGCAACTCCGTCGAAAACACAGACTGCACCATCTAAAACTTTTAAAGATCTCTCTACCTCAATAGTAAAATCAACGTGACCTGGGGTATCGATTATATTTATTCTATGATTATTCCAAAAACAAGTAGTTGCAGCAGATGTAATTGTGATTCCTCGTTCTTGTTCTTGCTCCATCCAATCCATAGTGGCTGCGCCATCATGAACTTCACCAATCTTATGACTTTTACCAGTGTAATATAAAATTCTTTCAGTAGTAGTAGTTTTACCTGCATCTATGTGAGCCATGATACCAATGTTTCTATACTTGTCTAAAGTGTATTTAGTACCCATAATTAATTACCATCTAAAATGTGCAAAGGCTTTATTTGACTCTGCCATTTTATGCACATCCTCTCTTTTTTTAATTGCTGAGCCTTTGTTTTGAGATGCATCTAAAATCTCTGCGTATAATTTTTCTGCCATAGTTTTATTTTTTCTTTTTCTAGTTGCGTCCATCAACCATCTCAAAGCTAGAGCTTGAGCTCTTTTTGATTTTACTTCTACTGGAACTTGATAAGTAGCTCCACCAACACGTCTGGATCTACATTCCAAATTAGGTTTAACATTATTTATAGCTGAGTTAAAAATTTTTAAAGGATCTTCTTTGTTTTTTAATTTTATTTTTTCTAAAGCATCATAGAGAATTTTTTCCGCAGTAGATCTTTTGCCGTCGTACATAATTGAGTTAATAAATTTAGAAACAACTTCTGAATGAAATTTTGGATCAGGATAAACTTTTCTAACTGGTGCTTTTCTTTTTCTAGACATAAAATTATTTTGGTTTTTTTGCTCCGTATAAAGATCTTCTTTGTTTACGATTTGCAACCCCTTGGGTATCTAGGTTTCCTCTTAATATGTGATATCGGACTCCTGGTAAATCTTTTACTCTTCCGCCTCTAAGCAAAACTACAGAATGCTCTTGTAAATTATGTCCCTCTCCTGGAATGTATGCTGTAACTTCGAACCCATTTGACAAACGAACTCTAGCAACTTTTCGTAAGGCAGAGTTAGGTTTTTTCGGTGTTGTGGTATAAACTTTAACGCAAACACCACGTTTCAAAGGTTGGCGCTCAAGCGCAGGTACTTTATTACGAGAAATTGGTTTAACTCTACTTTTCTTAATCAATTGATTAATTGTCGGCATAAAAATTATTTTGAAATAAGAAGTAAAGATAGACTTTTTGATCTTTTTAGTTAGTGTTTAAGGCTATATAATACCTTACTTCTAACATTCAAAATTTGCCGTAAACTAACATTGAACTCATAAAAGTCAATATTTAAGCCGATTTAAAATAAGAATTATGCTGTCTGTTCTGGCGCATCTGGAGCCGATTCTAGCTCTTGTTTTTTAATTTGTTCTAACCTGGCCTTATCTTGCTCTCTAGCTCGTTTATCCCATTCAATTTTTGTTAAACCGGTTCCGGCTGGGACTAGTCGTCCTACAATTACATTCTCTTTTAATCCTTCAAGAGTATCTGTTTTGCCTTTAATTGAAGCGTCTGTAAGTACTCGCGTAGTTTCTTGGAAAGAAGCTGCTGAAATAAATGAATTAGTTTGAAGTGAAGCTTTGGTTATACCCAATAGAACTCTCTCAAAAACAGCTGGTTTTTTCTTTTCCTCTCTTAATTTATCATTAATAACATTCATATCTAATAAATCAATAACTTCACCTGATAGCAGGTCTGAGTCTCCTGGGTCTTTAACTTCGACTCTTTTCAACATTTGTCTTACGATAGTTTCTATGTGTTTGTCGTTTATTACTACTCCTTGTAACCTATAAACTTCTTGTACTTCTGTAATAAAATATTCAGTTAGTTTTTCAACACCTAAAATTCTTAATATGTCGTGAGGCAAAGGTGCTCCATCTAGTAAGTATTCACCTTTTTTAATTTTTTCACCTTGGTTAAAATTTATATGTTTGCCTTTTGGTATTAAATAGTTTGAAGTTTCTCCTTTCGAGGAAACTATTGAAATTTTTTGCTTACCTCTCACCTCTTTACCAAATTGAATTAGTCCATCATTTTCAGCTATAATTGCACTATCTTTTGGTTTTCTAGCCTCAAATAACTCAGCTACTCTTGGTAATCCTCCTGTTATATCTTTTGTTTTAGACGTTTCTTTTGGAAGTCTTGCCAAAACATCGCCGGCTGAAATTTTTTGACCATCTTTAACAGATAAAATTGTGTCAGGAACTAAATAATATCTTGCTTCGTTTCCGTCGGCTTTTTTGATAATTCCACCTTTCTCATCTCTAAGTGTTATTCTAGGTTTTAATTCTGAATTTTTAGATGATGATTTCCAGTCCGTTACAGATTTAGATGATAGCCCAGTTGCATCATCCAATGTTTCAGTTAAAGAACTTCCCTCCATGAGATCCATATAATTTACTATGCCTCCAGTTTCAGCGATTACTGGCATTGTATATGGATCCCATTCAGCTATTTTCTTTCCTTTTTCTATAATGTCTCCATCTTTGAAGAATAGTTTTGATCCATAATTCACTTTATAAATTGCAAGTTGTCTTCCATTATCATCTTCAATACTTAATTGAGTATTTCTACCCATTACGATTGTATTTTTCTTTGAGTCTTCAATTAAATTCTTATTAATTATGTTCAATTTTCCTTTTGTTTGAGAAACAATCTGAGACTCCTCTTTAATTTGTGCTGTACCGCCAACGTGGAAAGTTCTCATAGTTAATTGAGTTCCTGGTTCACCTATGGATTGAGCGGCTATCATTCCTACGGCTTCACCAACACTTACTAATTTACCTCTAGCTAGATCTCTTCCATAACAAATTTGACAGACACCTTTTGTGGAAGCGCATGTAATTACTGAATAAACATTTACAGATTTTACTCCCGCAGCATCTATTTTTTCACAATCGTTTTCATCTATTAATTTATCTTTTTTAATAATAACTTCTCCTGTAACTGGATTTTTAATATTTTCCGCTATTACTCTACCTAAAACTCTTTCAGATAAACTTACTAAAATATTACCACCTTCAATGATTTCTGAAATTGTTACTGAAGATCTTTTTTTTGGATCACATTCTTTTTTTGTAATTTGGACATCTTGAGCAACATCACATAATCTTCTTGTTAAATAACCAGAGTTTGCAGTTTTAAGCGCCGTATCTGCTAAACCTTTTCTAGCACCGTGAGTTGAGTTAAAATATTCTAAAACAGATAAACCCTCTTTAAAATTAGAAATGATTGGTGTTTCTATGATTTCCCCTGAGGGTTTGGCTATTAATCCTCTCATACCAGCCAATTGTTTCATTTGGGCTTGTGATCCTCTAGCACCTGAGTCAGCCATCATGTAGACTGAATTAGTTTCAATTCTATCGTCTTCATAAATTTTTTCAGCAGAAGATATTTCTTTCATCATCTCATTTGCAACAGTGTCAGTACATTTCGACCAAATATCCACTACTTTATTGTATTTTTCTCCTCTAGTAATTAATCCATCTGAGTATTGTTTTTCATATTCTTCGATTTGTTTTTTTGTATTGTTTATTAAATTTTCTTTCGTTTTTGGGATTAGTAAATCGTCTTTTCCAAAAGAAATACCAGCTTTAAAAGCGTGTTTGAAGCCAAGAGTTTTTATTCTATCACAGAAAATAACAGTTTCTTTTTGCCCGCAAAATCTAAATATAGTATCTATTACTTCTGAGACATTTTTTTTGGTTAACAATCTGTTTACTAATGAAAATTTAATATTGTGATTAATTGGTAATATATTCGCTAATAAAAATCGGCCTGCTGTACTTGTGTATTTTTCTATTTTGATCTCTCCTTTTTCGTTTAAAGTCTTGAAAGTAGATATTATTTTAGAGTGTAAACTAATAGATTTATTTTCTATAGCTTGTTCAATTTCATCTACACCGGCAAAAATTCCTTTAGGTTTCATTTCTTTATCATCAGATTGTGATAAATAATAAATTCCTAAAACTATATCCTGACTTGGAACTATAATAGGTTTGCCATTTGATGGGCTTAAAATGTTATTTGTAGACATCATTAATACTCTGGCCTCTAATTGAGCCTCTAGACTTAATGGTATATGAACTGCCATTTGGTCTCCATCAAAATCTGCATTAAATGCTGCGCATACTAAAGGATGAAGTTCAATTGCATTACCCTCTATAAGTTTTGCTTCAAAAGCTTGAACACCTAATCTGTGTAATGTTGGCGCTCTATTTAAAAGTATTGGGTGCTCTCTAATAATATGCTCAAGTGAGTCCCAGACTTCACTTTTTTCTTTTTCTACTAATCTTTTGGCTTGTTTAATAGTAGTTGCTAAACCCAATTTATCTAATCTAGCATACAGAAAAGGTTTAAATAATTCTAAAGCCATCTTTTTAGGTAAGCCACATTGATGTAATTTTAATTCTGGTCCAACAACGATTACTGATCTACCAGAATAATCAACTCTTTTACCCAATAAGTTTTGTCTAAATCTTCCTTGCTTGCCTTTCAGCATTTCTGCTAGAGATTTTAAAGGCCTTTTTCCTGTTCCAGTTATAACTCTTCCTCTTCTTCCGTTATCAAATAAAGCGTCTACAGATTCCTGTAGCATTCTTTTTTCATTACGAACGATTATATCTGGCGCTTTTAAGTCTAGTAATCTTTTAAGACGATTATTTCTATTAATTACTCTTCTATATAAATCATTTAGATCTGAAGTAGCAAATCTACCTCCATCTAAAGGGACAAGTGGTCTTAATTCTGGTGGAATCACTGGAACAGTTGTTAAAATCATCCATTCGGGTTTATTTCCTGATGAAATAAAAGATTCTACTAGTTTGAGTCTTTTAATTGTTCTTTCTTCAGCTACTTTCGATTTAATATCTACTAATGAGTCTCTTAATTTTTTTTGTTCTTTTTTAAGATCTAAATTTATTAAAATTTCCCTTACAGCTTCAGCTCCTATTCCTGCTGTGAAAGCATCTTCACCAAATTCATCTTGAGCCTTAATCAAAGCTTCTTCTGATAATAATTGACCTTTTTTTAAAGTTGTAAGACCAGGTTCAACTACTATAAAACTTTCAAAATATAATACTTTTTCTACTTCTTTCAATTTCATGTCAATAGCTAGAGATATACGGCTGGGAAGAGATTTTAAAAACCAAATATGTGCTACAGGACAAGCTAAATCAATGTGGCCCATTCTTTCTCTTCTTACATTAGACTTAGTAACTTCTACACCACATTTTTCACAAATGATTCCTCTGAACTTCATTCTTTTATATTTTCCACATAAACACTCGTAATCCTTTACTGGTCCAAATATTCTAGAACAAAAAAGACCATCTCTTTCTGGTCTGAATGTTCTGTAATTAATAGTTTCTGGTTTTTTTATTTCGCCATATGACCAAGATTTAATTTTTTCAGGACTTGCTAAGGTGATTTTAATACTATTAAAATCATTTTCAGAGGATAATCGTTGATTGTTAAAATTTTTTGTTAAGTTTTTTTCCATATTAATTTAATTCTATATTTAAACCCAAGGCTCTTATTTCTTTAACCAAAACATTGAAAGATTCTGGAACTCCAGACTCAAAATTGTTATTTCCTTTTACAATAGTTTCATAAACTTTTGTTCTTCCCGCTACATCATCGGACTTAACAGTTAAAATTTCTTGTAAAGTATAGGATGCTCCATAAGCTTCTAGAGCCCAAACTTCCATTTCGCCAAATCTTTGTCCTCCTAGTTGCGCTTTTCCTCCTAATGGCTGTTGAGTTACTAAACTGTAAGGACCTGTAGATCTTGCATGAATTTTATCTTCAACTAGATGGTTTAGTTTAAGCATATATATAATTCCTACTGTAACAGGCCTATCAAATTTTTCTCCAGTTTGTCCATTCCATAAATTTGTTTGACCCGAGTTAGGTAATTTGGCTAAATCTAACATATTAGTAATATCTTTAGTGCTTGCACCATCAAAAACTGGAGTTGAAATTGGTACTCCATTTGAAATATTTTCAATTAATTCTGCAATTTCTTTTTTTGATAATTTGGATATAGTATTTTCATAATAATCTTTTCCGTAAATTGTTTTTAACTTTTCCTTAATTTTATCTAACTTTTCATCAAACTCTTTTAGATAAGTTTTTATTTGTTCTCCTAATTCTGAACACGACCATCCCAAATGGGTTTCAAGTATTTGACCAACGTTCATTCGACTTGGAACTCCTAGTGGATTCAAAACTACATCAACCGGTTTGCCGTTTTCCATATAAGGCATGTCTTCTACAGGCACAATCTTACTTACAACTCCTTTGTTTCCGTGTCTTCCAGCCATTTTGTCTCCGGGCATTAACCTTCTTTTCACTGCAACAAAAACTTTTACAACTTTCATCACTGTTGGTAACAAGTCATCGCCTTGTTGAATTTTTGTAACTTTATCTTCAAATCTTAGTTTTATGTCTTCAAAAGCATTGTCGTACTGGTTTTTTAATTTTTCAAGGTCATTAGTGATGTCTTTGTTTGCAAATGATAGTTTCCACAAATCTTTTAACATTAAATTTTCAAAGTCATTTTTATTAAGAGTTGTGCCAGGTTTGAGTTCTTTAAACTGTTTGTCGATACTTTTTCCATTAAGTAATTCTGTGACTCTTAATTTTATATTTCTGTTTAATATTTCTTCTTCGACTTTTCTGTCCTCTTGCACTGACTCTATTTCTGCTCTCTCAATAGCTATTGATCTCTCATCTTTTTCAATTCCATGTCTATTAAACACCCTTACATCAATAACCACTCCTGCGCTTCCTGATGGTAATTTAAGAGATGAGTCTCTAACATCAGTTGCTTTCTCTCCAAAAATTGATCTTAATAATTTTTCCTCTGGGCTCGACGAAGTCTCACTTTTAGGAGTGACTTTTCCTACAAGAATATCTCCAGGTTTTACTTCTGCACCAACATAAACGATACCAGACTCATCTAAATTTCTAAGACTTTCTTCGCTTACATTAGGAATATCTCTTGTTATTTCTTCAGCACCCAATTTAGTATCACGAGCCATAGACTCATACTCTTCGATGTGTACAGAAGTAAAAACATCATCAGTGACACATCTCTCAGAAATTAAAATTGAGTCTTCAAAGTTGTAACCTTGCCAAGGCATGAATGCTACTGTAACATTTTTTCCTAAAGCTAGTTCTCCTAGTTTTGTTGCAGGTCCATCAGCAATTATGTCCCCTTTTTTAATTTGATCTCCAACTTTCACAAGCGGTTTTTGATTAATGCAAGTATTTTGATTAGATCTTTGGAACTTAGATAAGTTATAAATATCTACAGCTGATTGAGACAAATCTGTAACTTCTGTTGCTTTAACAACTATTCTTTTTCCATCAATTTTATCAACAATTCCATTCCGTTTTGCAACAATAGTAACTCCGGAGTCTAAAGCTACGTCGGACTCAATGCCAGTTCCTACTAAAGGTGACTCTGGTTTAAGTAGAGGAACAGCTTGTCTCATCATGTTAGACCCCATTAAAGCTCTGTTTGCATCATCATTTTCTAAAAATGGTATTAAAGCAGCTGCTACAGAAACAAGTTGTTTAGGAGATACATCTATAAAATCAATATTTTCTTTAGCTGCTAATTCAAAATTTAAATTTTTTCTACAAGCTACAAGTTCTTCTTCGAAAGACCCATCTTTTTTAATAGCAGAATTTGCTTGAGCAATAGTATATTTTTCCTCTTCTATGGCTGATAAATATTTAATTTCTGAAGTTACTTTACCGTTAATTACTTTTTTATATGGACTTTCTATGTAGCCAAATTTATTTACTCTGCAGTATGTTGCTAAACTATTAATTAAACCAATGTTTGGGCCTTCAGGAGTTTCTATGGGACAAATTCTTCCATAATGAGTAGGGTGAACATCTCGAACTTCAAAACCTGCTCTCTCTCTGGTTAGGCCGCCTGGTCCTAAAGCAGAAACTCTTCTTTTGTGAGTTATTTCCGAAAGAGGATTGGTCTGATCCATGAATTGAGAAAGCTGAGAAGTAGCAAAAAAATCTTTAAGTGATGTGGTTATAGGTTTAGCATTTATCAGATCTTGTGGCATAGCAGACTCTATTTCAATGAATGTAGACATTTTTTCTTTTACTGTTCTTTCCATTCTTAACAATCCAATTCTAAATTGATTTTCTACAAGTTCACCTACTGATCTTACTCTTCTATTACCAAGATGATCGATATCATCTACTTCCCCTTTTCCGTCTCTTAAATTCAACATGAACTTAATAATTTCAATTATATCTTCTTGAGTTAATATTGTTTTTTTATTACTTATTTTTAAATCAAGCTTAGAATTAAGTTTTACTCTACCTACTTCAGATAAGTCGTATCTTTCTTTTGTAAAGTATAGATTATTAAATATTTCCTCTGCTATTTCTAATGAAGGAGCTTCACCAGGTCTTAAAACTTTGTAAATATCATTAAGCGCATCGGATTTTGATAAATTCTTATCGACTTTAAGTGTCTCAAGCAAATAAGGACCTTTATTAATCGGATCTATATTCACTAACTCTAATACCTGTTCTTCTTGATTTATTATTTTGTCAAGTTGATCGATTGTTATATCAAATCCTGCGCCGACTATTAATTCGTTATTTTTGTCCTTAACATCTTTAGCAGTATATTTACCTAGAATTTCATCTTTCGAAAGAGAAATAGACTTTAATCCTTTTTCTTGAAGTTTTTTTGCTATTATGTAATTTAATTTTTCACCTTTTGATAAAATTTTTTTATTGTTGCTTGAATCAATTAAATCAGAGGATAATTTAATTGGTCTTTTGTAATTTTCAGGGTTAAATTCTGTATTCCATAATTGATTTTTAGTATCAAATTTATATTTACTAATTGAATAAAAAGTATTTACAATTTTTTCTTTAGATAGTCCAAGAGATGACAATAATGTAGTTATTGGTAATTTTTTCTTTCTATCAATTCTGAAATATAAGATATCTTTTGGATCAAATTCAAAATCTAACCAAGAACCTCTTCCTGGTATTATTCTGCAATTAAATAAGAGTTTACCGCTAGAATGTGTTTTGCCTTTATCGTGATCAAAGAAAACTCCCGGACTTCTGTGCATTTGATTAACAACAACTCTTTCCACTCCATTAGTAATAAATGTAGCGCTTGGTGTCATTAATGGAAGATCTCCAATAAATACTTCCTGTTCTTTTGCAGATAAGATTTGTTTAGTATTATTTTCCGCGTCTATATCGTAAACTACAAGTCTTAAATTTGCCTTAAGAGCTGCAGAGTACGAAAGACTTCTTTGTTTACACTCGATTACATCAAATTTAGGTTTTTCTAATTTATAGGAAATATATTCTAATGTAGATTTTTCAGTTCCGTCTTCAATGGGAAAAATGCTTTTAAAAACTTTATCTATACCCTTAGAAAGTTCACTTAATTGACTTTCAAGAGATTTTGAAGCTAAAAATTCATTGTATGAATTTTTTTGGACTTCAATAAGATTTGGTATTGATAGACCTTCTACAAGTTTACCAAAATTCTTTCTTATATTTTTCTTTTGAGTAAAAGATAATTGCATTAATAATAAAAAAACCTCACTGCAATAAAAAATTACAGCAAAATTTTAACTTAAATTTTGTTTACTTTAATTCTACTTTAGCGCCAGCTGCTTCGAGTTTTTTCTTAAATTCTTCAGCATCTTTCTTAGCAACTCCACCTTTAATTTCTTTGGGAGCTGCTTCAACTAAATCTTTTGCTTCTTTTAAACCTAAGCCAGTAATAGCTCTGACCTCTTTAATAACATTAATTTTTTTATCTCCTGCTGCTGCTAAAAAAAGTGAAAACTCTGACTTTTCTTCGCCAGCTGGAGCTGCTGCCCCGCCAGGTGCTGCTGCTGCAACTGGTGCTGCTGCTGTAACTCCCCATTTTTCTTCTAGTTGTTTAGAAAGTTCAGCTGCTTCTACAACTGTTAAAGTTGATAATTCTTCTATAATTTTATTTAAATCTGCCATTTAGGATCCTATGAATTAATTTTTTAAACTCTTTGCGCGCGCTAAATTAGCAATTTTTGAGCCAGGTGCAAGTAAAATACTTACTAATTTTTGTGCAGGAGAGGCTAAAATACCTACTATTTTGGCCCTTGCTTCCTCTAAAGAAGGAAGTGTGGCTATTATAGACACCTCTTTTTCGTCCAAAACTTTCCCATCCATGAATCCTGCTATGATTTTAAGTTTATTATTTGATTTAGAAAATTTTGTTAAAATTTTTGCTGTTGAAATAGGATCGGAAGAAATAGCAGCAGCTGTTGGACCTATAAAATATTTTTCTAAATCTTTTTTAGGTGTGTCTTTTAATGCAATTTTTGTAATTCTGTTTTTTGTTATTTTAAATAAAATACCTTTTTCTCTTAGCTCTTTTCTAAGAGCATCTAGATCATTTACATTTAATCCTTGATATTGTGCGATCATCACAGAGTCGTTTGATGTAAAGTTTTTTTTCATTTCTTCTACGTAATTTTTTTTTGCTTCTTTATTCATCATAATTATTTAGCTCCAACTTTGTAAGAAATTCCCATAGTAGAAGTTATAAAAGTATTTTTTATAAATTCACCTTTAATTGTATCTGGTTTTTCTTTTTTAATACTCTCTAAAAAATGATTATAATTTTCTAAAAGTTTATCAGTTGAAAAACTTTTTCTTCCAATCGTAGAGGCAAGATTTCCATCTTTGTCATTACGTATTTCTACTAAACCTGTTTTAATGTCCTTTACTGCTTTTGTAATATCATTTGATACAGTTCCTAATTTTGGATTAGGCATTAAGCCTTTTGGTCCAAGGACTTTTCCATGTTTTCCAATTTTTCCCATCATAGACGGTGTGCAAATTAATTTTGAAAAATTGAATTTACCTGAAGCGATTGTTTCTATCAAATCATCGGAACCTACTATTTCTGCACCACTTTTTTTTGCTTCTGTAATTTTATCTGGTTCGCATAATACTGCTATTTTTTCTTTTTTGCCTGATCCATTAGGAAGTTTAATTGTAGTTCTTAGACTAAAATCACCTCCTTTAGATTGTTTTAAATTAATTCTTAAAGAAATATCTACGGACTCATCAAATTTTGTATTAGAATTTTTTTTAACTAAGTCTAGAATATCTTTGGCTGCAAGCTTTTTGTCTTTAACAACTGATTTTAATAAGCTTTTATATCTCTTAGATCTTTTTTTCATAATTATTCTTTTACCTCAATACCCATCGATCTAGCAGATCCGCAAATAATTTTAGTTGCTTCTTTTAGATCAAAGGCATTTAGATCTTTCATTTTTTCTTTGGCAATTGTTTCTGCTTGTTTCATTGTAATTGAACCTGCTACAACTCTACCAGGTTCGCTTGAGCCACTTTTTAATTTAGCAGCTTCTCTTATAAAATGTGAAGCGGGTGGAGTTTTGATAATAAAATCAAATTTTTTATCTTTATAAACTGTAATCACTACTGGAACTGGCTTACCCATAAAAGCTTTTGTTTTTTCATTAAATGCTTTGCAAAATTCCATAATATTTATTCCTCTTTGACCTAAAGCTGGTCCAACGGGTGGAGCTGGATTTGCTTGACCACCTTTTATTTGTAATTTTACGTACCCTGTTATTTCTTTTGCCATTTAATTTTTTTCCACTTGATTAAATTCTAAATCTACTGGTGTAGCTCTACCAAATATAGAAACGGAGACTTTAAGTCTAGATTTTTCTTCATCTATTTCTTCAATTAAACCATTAAAAGAGGCAAAAGGACCATCGCAAACCTTGACTTTTTCCCCTATTTCAAAATTAATTCCACTTTTTTGACTAACAGCGCTCTCAGATACTTGACCAAGTATGCGCTTGATCTCACTATCAGATATTGGAGTTGGCTTGTCAGCCGATCCCAGAAAGCCACTTACTTTTTGAAGATTTTTTATGAGATGATAAATTTGTTTTGTTAATTCAACTTTAACCAATACGTATCCGGGAAAGTATTTTTTTTCTTTTTTTGTCCTTTTCCCTTTTTTTACCTCTGTTACTTGATGAGTTGGAACTAATATTTCTCCTAAATTATCAAGTAAATTATTCTTTTTAAGTTCTTCTTTTATTGTTTCTACTACTTTCTTTTCAAATCCTGAATATGCTTGTACGATGTACCAATTCATAAATTAGAAATTAATTGTTAGAATTATGTTTAAAAGAAATCTTAAAATTTGATCTAAAATTAAGAAAAAAATTGCTGCTACTGAAGCAAGCGCAAAAACCATTAATGCCCCCATCATGGTGTCTTTTTTAGTTGGCCAAGTAACTCTAAATGTTTCTTGTTTAACTTCTTGAATAAATTTTAATGGATTTTTCATAACTTTTTATTTTGGCAGGAGCGGAGGGACTCGAACCCACAACCTCCGGTTTTGGAGACCGGCGCTCTACCAATTGAACTACGCTCCTAAGCGGTTTTATTTTATAATCTTAGTTACTACTCCAGCTCCAACTGTTTTGCCACCTTCTCTAATTGCAAAATTTAATTTGTCATTCATTGCAATAGGAGTGATTAATTTTACTGTGAATTTTCCATCATCACCAGGCATAACCATTTCTGTGCCTGATGGTAAAGTAACTTCACCTGTTACATCAGTAGTTCTGAAATAAAACTGAGGTCTATATTTTGTAAAGAAAGGAGTATGTCTTCCACCTTCTTCTTTTTTTAAAATATATGCCTGACATTCAAATTCAGTATGTGGAGTTATTGAACCTGGTTTACAAAGAACTTGACCTCTTTGCACATCATCTCTTTCAACTCCTCTCAATAACGCTCCGATATTATCTCCAGCTTCACCAGTATCTAAAAGTTTTCTAAACATTTCAACACCTGTACAAACAGATTTTTTCGTGTCTGTAATACCAACTATTTCTATTTCTTCACCAACTTTAATTACACCAGACTCAACTCTTCCAGTTACAACTGTTCCTCTTCCAGAAATAGAGAAAACATCTTCGACTGGCATTAAGAAAGGTTTGTCTTTTGGTCTATTAGGTTGAGGAATTGTGTCGTCAACAGCTTTCATTAGTTCCATAATTGCATTTTTTCCTGTTGCTTCATCTTTACCTTCAACTGCGTTTAAAGCGGATCCTTTTACGATTGGAATTTTATCTCCAGGAAATTTATAAGATGTTAAAAGTTCTCTTATTTCTTCCTCAACAAGATCTACAAGTTCTTTATCTTTTACAGTATCAATCTTATTTAAAAAAACTACAATTGCTGGCACACCTACTTGACGAGCTAAAAGTATATGTTCTCTTGTTTGAGGCATTGGACCATCAGCTGCATTTACAACTAATATTGCTCCATCCATTTGTGCTGCACCGGTAATCATATTTTTTACATAGTCGGCATGGCCAGGACAATCTACGTGAGCGTAGTGTCTCTTCTCTGTTTCATATTCAACGTGTGCTGTTGAAATTGTAATTCCTCGCTCTTTTTCCTCTGGAGCTTTATCTATTTGATCATATGCAACAAAGTTTGCACTAGATTTGCCTCCTGCCTCTGATAATACTTTTGTTATTGCCGCAGTAAGTGTTGTTTTACCATGATCGACGTGTCCGATTGTACCAATATTACAATGCGGTTTATTTCGCTGAAACTTTTCTTTTGACATTTTATTTTATCCTCATTTTTTTTTTTAATTTTGGAGCGGGTAAAGGGAATCGAACCCTTACATCCAGCTTGGAAGGCTAGCGTTCTACCATTGAACTACACCCGCAAAATCCAAACTTAACACGCTCTTAATATTATTAAATACATAAGTTTGGTGGAGGGGGAAAGATTCGAACTTTCGAAGACCGAAGTCAACGGGTTTACAGCCCGCCCCATTTGACCGCTTTGGTACCCCTCCTTAATTTCATATTAATGTTCTTAGGGATACCCACTAACTTAAAAAGCATTTAACAACAAGGGTTTTATAAGCATTTGTAGAATAAATGCAATAAATCATTTTACCATAAAATATGCTAGTTATTTGAAAAATAAGGTCAAAAAATATGAAAAAAACAACATTTTTGATAGTAGGAAAACATGCTGTAATTGAAGCTCTGAAAAATCCATCTAGAAAGATTGAGCGAGTTTTTTTAACAGAAGATGCGCAAAAAAAACTTAACAGAGAAAATCAATCTTTGAACTTATTAAAAAATATTAATGTTTTTTATAAATCTAGAAAAGAACTTGATAATTTATGTGGAAGAGATGAAACGGCTCATCAGGGTTTGGTTGCCGAAGCAGAACAATTAGAGGAAGTTTCGTTAAAGAATTTTGTAGCAGAAAACAAAAATATTAACATAAACTTGCTCGCTTTAGAGGAAGTGTCAGATCCAAGAAATATTGGTTCGATAATAAGAACTGCTGTTGCTTTCAATATAGATGGAATAATTGTAAAAGACAGATCGTTTCCATCCAAAAGTAAGCTATTGTACAAAAGTGCTAGTGGAGGTGTCGAGCACATAAAAATTTTTAAAGTTTCTAATCTAAATACATCGCTAAGATATTTAAAAACTAAAGATTTTTGGATTAGTGCTTTTGACGTTTCGTCAAATAAAGATTTTACTAGTCATGAATGGAAAGGTAAAAATGTATTACTATTTGGCTCTGAAGGATCGGGGATTAAATCAAAAACCTTACAAAATTCTGATTTTAAATTTAAAGTTAGAATTAATAAGAATATTGAAAGTTTGAATATATCTAACGCAGTATCTGTAGTGTGTCATTATATATTTCAATCAATAAAATCAAAATAGCAGTTTATTTATATTGAGTTTTATAATACTTTACCTTAAATAATTCTTCTCGCCCTCATAGCTCAATTGGTAGAGCAATTGATTTGTAATCAATAGGTTCGCGGTTCGAGTCCGTGTGAGGGCACCATTAAAGGAAATCAAGTATATATAATTAATTTTTTTTCTTTTTAAAAACAGAAATCATTTTATCTAAAAAATCAATTGTTTTTTCAGGATGATGTCCGATTGCAGTTTCTGCAGCTAAAACTAATCCCTTGGCACCCATTTCTAATGTAGAAAAAATATCATTTGCTTCTCCTCTTGATGGGTATTTGTTTAAGATCATAGATTCTAAAAAATTAGTAGCCACAAAAACATTTTTATTTTTATATTTTTTTGAAATTTTAAATATTTTACGTTGTATCGTTGGAATATTTTCTATTTTAATTTCTTTTGAAAGATCTCCTCTATCGATTAAAAAGTTATTAGCATTTTTAATTATTGAAGTTAAATTGTTTATTGCACTTTTTGACTCGATCTTAAAAATTTTGTTTTGATTAGGGAGTATTTGATTAAATTTTTTCACATCTTCAAGGTTATTGGTGAAAGATAAAGCAAAATTTTTTATTTTTAACTGCTTTGCTATCTTTATAGCTAATAAATCTTTATTTGTAAGAAAGCTTAATTTTATTTTTCTGTTAGAAATATTTATTCCTTTATTATTTTCAAGCTTTCCAGATGAAACAGTTTTGCATATAATAAATTTTTGCTTAATCTTTATTACTTTTGCTTTTAAATCATCGAAACCAATATCTAAAATATCTCCTCTTCTTATTTTTTCAAATACTTCTGGTGGATAAAATGTAAAATTACCCTTTGATCTATTTATTTTTATTATTTGATTTACCTTAAAATACGAAGATTTTTTAATCTTTGTTCTTATCTGAGCCCCCTCAGTATCAATACAAATGGGACAATTTGTAAATTTTCTTATGTAAATAATAAAGTTCTTGAGCTTATTTATACTTATATGTGACATATTTAATCTAACTAAAGATACATTTTTTTTTTTGGAAATAGATTTTAAAAATCTTGAGTTGATGGAAGAAGGTCCTAAAGTGCAAAATATTTCTATCTTTTTATTGTTCATCTTTTATATTATTTTTTAATCTTAGAATTTCGTATATGTTGTTTCTCCAACTTTTTTAATTTATTAAATGGAAATTTTTTATTTTTAGTTATAACTTCTTTTTGATTTTTGTCATAATATTTTGTTTCTATATGAGAAGTAATTTTATTATTGTTTATTTTATAAGAAGAGTACTGATAACTTTCTTGATCATTGATCAATAAGTTATAATCAGAGGTATATAAGCTCTCGCTAAAAACATTTTCTTTTTTCATATTGCTAAATAAAGAATTTTTTCCGTTGATTTGTTTTATAATAGATCTTGATTTCACTGAGCCATATTTAGATATTAGGCTAGGAAAAATATCTATAGTTTCTATATAATTTTTTTTCTTTTGTGAAAAATTTTTAATCTTTTTATCTTTAATAAAAAAACCAATGTTTTGATGGTACTTATCTAATATATTGCCTGTGGGATTTAAGCTATTAAGCCTAGTGCCATGGTCGCCCATTAATATAATAGAGTAATCATCAAATTTTTTAGTTCTTAGATAATTATATAATCGTTGTAGTCTAAAATCGACTAACTTTATTCTATTTATAATTTCCATTTCTTCTGAAAAATTTTTTTGTTTTAAAAAAGTCTCCAATTTTTTGTTATTTACTCTTTTGACAGATTTTTTTTTGTTCGTTTTATTAAGTTTAATATAATCAAAATTTTTTTCTGACTGATAAATAAAATCAGATAATCTATCATGCATTTTTTGTTTATGATGAACATCAAAAAAGTGTGCAAATATGAAATTTGAAGTATCTTTAAAAAATTCAATTTGAGCAATTAAATCGTCAATAATTTCATCTGCAGAAGAACCTTCGCAATGTTTAAAAATATCTACTCCTCTATCAAAATTATATGTAGGATTAATTCTTACATATGGAGAATAGCATCCAGTTACAAAACCTTTGTTTTGAAAATACTCAAATATTGTAAGTTTTGATTTTATTTTGCTAATTTGATTAATTTCTCTGTCATTTGAATAATATGATTTTGGAGAATAATTTAAATGGGTAGAAGTATATTGGCCGGTAATTAGATTGCTAAAAGCAGGTAAGGTCCATGGTGCATTAGAAAAAACTTTAGAAAATTGGTTGGTCTTACCGAAATAATTTAAACTATTATTTAAATTACTTGATAAATAGTTACTCATACCATCAACAAATAAGATTAAAACAAGTTTTTTTTTATTCTTATTTATGTGAAATACTTTTAAAATTTCATTGTTTTTGTCCTCTAAGATATTGAACTTTTTGTTATCGGTTTTAATTTTTAAGAAATTGACAGAACGGTTAGATAAATTTTCATTATAAATTTCATTTCCAAGTTTGTATTTAAAAAAATTTGAAGTTTTGTTTCTAAGAATTAATATTTTATATTTTGAAAAAATTGTAGATATACTGTTCACATTTGATCTTTTAAATATATAATTATTTGTTTTTAAATATTTTTTTCCTGAAACAGTAAGGTTTTCCATGTATTTTTCTAAGGTGTAAAAATAATTTTGTTGCTTTTTTAAACCGAAAAAATTTTTTAAAGAATAACGAAGCGAAAATAGAAACTTGTAAATTTTTTCAATATTAATTACAAAATACCTAGTTAAAATAATAGTAATTAAAATTATTAAAATAGATAAAAATAATAAATTTGTATTCATTTTTTAAAAAAATTCGTAAGTTTAGTTTGCGTTTTTTTTAAATTAAATTTAAGCGTTTTTTTTGTTAATCTAAGATTATACTTCGTTGGTCTCTTAAATATTCTATTCATACTTTGAAATCTACTTTTTTTTATTGTGTCCATCCAAATTATATAATCAGGTTTAAATATAAGTCTTTGTTTGTTAATTGGACAAACAAAATCTGCAACAACAAAATTTTTTTTTGACTTATTTGCTAAACTATTCATTCTTTTGACCTGACGTATTATTCCTACTTTAGTAAAATCCCAATCTTTATGTTTTCCTCTTATTTTATCAGCGTTTAACCAATCTGCTTTTAAAAATTTTACAACATTTTTGGCTAGTGTGGTTTTTCCTGATCCTGGTAATCCCATTATCAATACTCTTTTTGCTTTTTGCATTTATGTAGTTTCTTTTCTTATTTGCTCAATTTTAATTTTTTTTTGAAGACTTTTATTTTTATCATACAAAAGATTAAATTTAATTTTATGGTTAACTGACACTTTTATGACTTTAGCGTTTCGTACTTCTACGTTATCAGCTACTGCACTAATAGGTCTTTTTTTTGGATTTAAATTTTTAATTATAATTTTCGATTTATCACTAATAATTTTTCCTTTCCAACGTCTTGGTCTAAAAGCACTAATTGGTGCTATAGATATTTTTTTTGAATTCAAATTTAATATAGGTCCATGTACTGACAGGTTGTAAGCGGTGCTTCCAGCAGGTGTTGAAACAAGAGCTCCGTCAGAAATCAAATTTTTAATTAAATATTTTGTTCCGTTTTTAATTGAAATTGAAGCAGCTTGACGGCTTTGTCTTAAAATTGAAACCTCATTTATAGCTAAACACCTTTTGATAATATTTTTACCAGAGACTTTCATTTCTAATGGAGAAATAATAGTTGTCTTTGCTTTAGATAAATTTTTTATAATTGTCTTTTTTGAAAATTTATTCATTAGAAAACCATAGTTGCCTGAATTTATTCCATAAAACAAATTTTTTGATTTCTTATTTCGTTTTAATGTTTGTAGCATGAATCCATCACCTCCTATGACAATGACTAAATTTGACCTATTTATTTCTTTTGAATTAATTTTTTTTTGTAAAAAGTTTTTTATTTTGACAGACTTATTGTTAATATCTGAAATTATTATTGGTTTTTTCATTTTAAAAATAGTGGTGCCCTCGGCCAGACTCGAACTGGCACTCCCAAAAGGGCAAGGATTTTCAGTCTCCTTCCCTTCTATTATTGTTTATATTTAAATGTTTTTTCATTTCTTTTTTATACAGTGTGCAATAATTGCACATTAGTTGCACATATGTTTATTTGTTTTTAACCAAATTAAAATTTATTTTATACTCATAAAAATCTATATCATTAGTTACACTTAGTGCTCTTTTAACTTTTAAATCATTTTCTAAAGCTATTATAGCTCCCCTTACTCTTTGGTTGTCTTCTAAAAATTCTTCTTTAATGTAGCCCATATATCTTTGAACTTGACCAACAACACTGTCGCTTGCTCTTCCTTTTTTTAATTCTATTACCAGATATTCTTTTTTGTCTTTACTTATAGCAAGTATATCTATTGGTCCTGTGTCAGTTGGAAATTGTTTGCCTAATACTTCATCATCTTCATATATGTCATAGTTTTCAGCTAGAGGTGTATGTTCCCAATTTTTAATTAAAAAATCTTCCAAGTGCATTTCCAATGCAAACATGCTTGGATTTTCAATATCTTTATCTTTGGAAGAAATTAAAATTGGACTTTCACCTTTTATAAATTGTTCAATTTCTTCTGCGTGTTTTGAAATATCAGAAATAGTTCCAATAGCTCCAGTTGAATTTCTTAAAGCCTCACTCATTTCGTCTCTCTTAATTGTAGTTGATAGCCATTCAACTGGTCTTCTATGGACGATTGAGGGTTTCTCCGAATTATAAAAATAATCTCCTGCAATTTTTGCAATTTTATAATTTCTTTGTCCGTCAGGACATAAAACTAAATCTTCATTATTCATTCTCTTTGAAACCGTATGTATTGCACTACATGCTAGACCAGCTTTTACTTTATGAGCATCAGGATTACTTTTTAAATATATTGGAATAAATTTTTTATTAAATTCTCTCCAATCATCAACTAAATCATTTTTTAAATCTATTTCAGGAATAAAACCAACACCAACAAACTTACCGTCAAAGCAGTCTGAAAAATGTTTATGCTGTCTTCCTAAAATTACTCTAAAATATTGTTTCATTTTTTAGTGGTGCCCTCGGCCAGACTCGAACTGGCACTCCCAAAAGGGCAAGGATTTTAAGTCCTTTGTGTCTACCAATTTCACCACGAGGGCACGTCGTTGTTTTTATTGTTATTGTTAATATATTAATACACAAGAGTTTTAAATAAGTAAAAAAAATTTATTTTCCGTCTCTATCTCCTAGTCTGCTCCTAGTCTTCCCGTATTTTGTAGGACAATAACTTAACATTTATAATATGTGGCGAGAGTACAAGAGCCATCGATTAAACCTCCAGCTTTCCGTAATGTATTTTCTCTTTCTCTAGTAACGTCAATTACTCTAATAGTGTCTGAAGAACCTTGACTTTGAACTACAACTTGTTGATTTTGCTTTGCAGCTAGATCTAAACTTTGAGAATATAATTTTAAACTACAATCTTTAAATTTTTCTGTCCCCTCGTTAAAACCTAAAGTTTTACAAGTATTTTTTGCTTGATTAATCATTTCAGCAAGTTGAATACTTTGTTTAGCGCTACTAATAGAGTTTACATATTGTTTAGCAGCATTTAAAGAATAATGAGTTGAGTCATAGTTTCCGTTTCCGTAACTGCAAGGAAAGGATTTACAATCAACTGGAGAAGTAACATTTGTAAAAACCAGAAAAACTGACTCACGTGCATTATACATAATCTCTATTTGATTTTTTCTATCATAATAATGTTTTCTTCCTGTTGAATATCTTGCATCAACCCAAAAAGGGTCTTCCATACTACTTGTATAAAAAAAATTGCTTTTAACCGCCTGTTTGCTATCACCTTTTTGAATATTTGATTTAGAGATGGTTTCAGGACCAGTATTATTTGCAATACAGGATGTCAAAAGTAATAATAGAAATAACCACGATAATTTTTTCATTAAATTATCTTATCAAATTTTCCGTCTCTGTCTCCTAGTTATCTCCTAGTCTGCACAAATTAATTTGCCTTGATTTCTAATGCTAATTGAAGGGTTAAATAAGAAAGTTAGGAGTGATAATGTTTTGAGACTACCTGAGACTGTCTGAGACTCTAAACTTTCTGAATCCCTGGTGTTTTAAGTCCTTTGTGTCTACCAATTTCACCACGAGGGCATTTGTGAATTTCATAAGTATTTATGCTAATATTTATATTTGAACAAGATTAATAAGTAAATTTTTTTTATTTTATCTCCTTAGGTACCAGTTGAGTACCAGTTGTCCCATATTATCCTATATCAATAACAATTTAAAAAACCACCCACAACTCTACAAGTAGTTCTTGTTCTATTGTTGATATCAAAAGAATTACTAGATGAAGATGTAGATGTAGATCCACCTAGCATTGAACTTCCAAGTTTCATAAGTTGAATTGAATTATTTAAATCCGATGATCTTTTTGCTGATTTAGCAGCTGCTATCTGAGCATTTGCAACAGCTTCAGCCCTTGCTTGCTCTGTTGCAGCAGCTTTGATCTTTGCTTCTGCAACTTCTTTTTCTAATTCTAACTTTTGTAGATCAAGTTCAGCTGTATATAATTTAAACACACAATCATTAAATTTCTCTGTTCCTTTTTTAAATTTAAAAGTTTCAGTGCAGTTATAAGCGTGTCTTTCCGTTGGTGTCATAGCTGCTAATTTTTTTGCTAACATACGCTTTTTATTATCATCTCTTTTTTTCTCTGAAACTAAACAATTTTCATACTCTTTAGTTCCTTTGGTGAAATTTGTTTTGGCTAAACTTCCTGTACAATCTTTTTCGTATTTTTCTAATTCAGCTAATCTTTTTTTTTCTTTTTTTAATTTTTTTATTTTGATTTCTGCAATTTCTGACTGTGATAATTCTCTCTTAAATTCTATTGGTTTTTCACTTTTTTTTAGTTGAGTTATAAGGTCATCTGCAAAATGTCCTCCTTTATGATATCTAGTTCTTAAATCAAATACGTCTTGAATTTTTGTTGCACAAATAAAGTTATAATGATTAGAGCCAAGACCTATCCCGTCATACCAAGTATCATAACCTATTACAGGACTATTTTTAGTTTGTGTTTTTTTCCATTTTTGACGAAAATATATGTAAGTATTTTTTTTATGTGTTGCACAATGTTTCTTTGCTGTCTGTAAAATATTATCAGGCATAACGCTATAATAAGGACTTCTTTTAAATAATCCGTCCCCCGGTCTTTTGATACGAATATGATTTTTATCTTTGCTAAAAATTTTTATCTTTACTATATCTTTTGAAGATCCATTAGCAGATAATGCATTTATAGTCATAAAGTTAACCCACAACAAACCCAGAACCACGATCCCTAAAAGTTTTTTCATAAATATGAGTATATAATATTATCTCTCTAGGTACCAGTTGAGTACCAGTTTGAGCAAATTAATTGAGCCTTAAGTTCCAATATTAATTGAAAGCTAAATTGAAGAATGGGATTTTATAGGATGTTTTAGACTACCTTGGACTACTATGGACTGACTTTAACTTCTATCCCTCGGCTTTTAAGTCCTTTGTGTCTACCAATTTCACCACGAGGGCACATCGTTGTTTTTGTTGTTATTGTTAATATATTAATACACAAGAGTTTTAAATAAATAAAAATAATTTATCTTACGTCTCTATCTTCCAGTTTGCTTCCAGTTCTCCCAGATTATCCTATAAAATTATTTTTTTCTTTTTTTGCACTTATAATCTCTAACGTTTTTCTTATCTCCAGATTTAGTGTGATACCATTCAATGTGTCTTGTTAGCTGAACAAAATCGCTTACAGATACAGAGTTGGTTCTCTCGATGTTGTTGGGATATTTTGTTTTCTTTACCATGCAAGTTGCTTTGTAATCTTTAATAATTCTTACCCACCCTTCTCTACTTAACATAGGTTTAGTAGCCTCTTTTTTACACCATTCTAAATATCTGTTTTTAGTTCCTTTTGAGTGCTTCCACATAACTTTATCACCACTTGGATCAGAAATATATTTATAAGTATTTTCACCACATTTCATAATGAGATCTTGTGCGACCACATTTGTTGAAAAGAAAATTAATATTAAATAAATGCTTATTTTTTTTATCATTGCTCCTCCTATTTAATTTGTTTTAAAGCTTCTTCGTATTCTTTCTTTGTCATTATACCAGC
Source organism: uncultured Pelagibacteraceae bacterium (assembly GCA_902517535.1). GTDB lineage: Bacteria > Pseudomonadota > Alphaproteobacteria > Pelagibacterales > Pelagibacteraceae > Pelagilacustribacter. Next base: position 26,920 of record CABYCK010000010.1, read on the forward strand.
ATCCAACAAAGATTTAAGTTGTTTTTTTTGTTCACTATCCAGATCGCTAGGCGGTTTAGCGTTTGAAATTGTAATACCTGAATTTGGACCTAACTTATTAATAAATTCTTTTACACTTACATTTTTAGGCACTTTCCTATTAACATTGTTCCAAACTATTTTTCTTTTTATAGCAAAGGTATTACATTTAACTTTTACACCTCTTTTTTTTGCATTAGACTCACAATAGCTTTTTACTTTGACTTCATTAGGAGTGCAACTTTTCCCTTGAAAACAATAATAAAAACCAGAGTGCTGGCCATCTGCAGAAATAGAAAAAACTAAACCTGTTCCTCTTTGTTTCGACCCTGTTTTTTTATTTTTAACACCATCTGAAAGATATTTTTCTAATTGCTCTACAGAGTATGGATTTAATTTAATATCTCCTAATCCCTCCAAACCTGCGTAAGCATTGTGAGGAAAGAAGAACGTTAAAACTAAAAGAATTATTTTCCACATATTAAATAATACCTTCTTATCTTCCAGTTTGTCTACTAGTTTGCACAAATTAATTAGCCTCGATTTCTAATGTTAATTGAAGGGCTAAATAATTAAATGGTGATTGATAATGTTTTGAGACTGCCTGAGACTGTCTGAGACTCTAATCTTGCTGAAACCTCGGGCTTTTAAGTCCTTTGTGTCTACCAATTTCACCACGAGGGCATTCTGTATTTTTTGTTGTTATTGTTAATATATTAATACACAAGAGTTTTAAATAAGTAAAAATAATTTATTTTCCGTCTCTATCTCCTAGTTTGCTCCTAGTCCTCCCAGATTATCCTATTCATTAATCTGTATATAAAATTGTTTCTTCAGTTTGGTTCAATTCACACATTGTACGTAATTTACATTTTCTAGGATCTGAAAAACCTGCGTTAGCACCACATGCAAAATGAGAACCTCCCTCTCTCAAAACATTTCCTCTAGCTGGTGTATCTAGTGCAGTTATAGGATCTCCAATTATTGTATTTCTATAACCCAATCCATAAAAATGATCATTAATGAACTGTTCTTTGCCTTCGTAATTTGAATCACATTGTATGTGAGTAGTTCTATTCTTTTTCATATTAGAAGCAATATCTGTTCCTGGATCACTATTTAAATGAGCATTCGACGGAAGCCAATGCAACCTACAAATACCTCCTTGAAAATCTATATCAGGTCCATTTTGAAATTGTGCGTTTATCCATTTTTTCATTATTTCTTTTTTGAAAAAATTAGCATTTTGTTTACACATTGATTTTTTCGCCTTTTCCTGAAACCCGCCAAACGTTGTTACTCCTACAGCTGCGAGAATACCGATGATGGCTACTACGACTAAGAGTTCTATTAAAGTGAAGGCTTTATTCATTGTTAATTAATAATAAGTTTATCTTCAAGTCTATTTTCTGTTTCGTTGCATGGTGTTTTGAAACAAGTACAAATTGTTACGTTGTCCCAACTAGTTCTAGAGTTAATCCAAATAAATCCAACATTTGAGTCTCCACTTGCTGCATTTGAACACCACCCGGGTTGCTGCACTCTATTTCCTGAAGCTTTAAATGGATTTTTCCATCTGCCACCATTATCCATATCATTTATAAAGAAGTCGCCAAAAAATGAAAATTGATTACCATAACAATTAATTGTGTATTTTGTTGTATCTCTTATTTTGCTCATCATTTTTACACTTCCCTCAATTCCACACTCACTGATTATCAAAGCAGCTTTTTTTACTACGGTCTTGTGATTGTTTTTTGTTGCTGAAACTTTCGCCTTCTCTTGAAACCCACCGAACGTTGTTACCCCTACAGCAGCAAGAATACCGATGATAGCTACAACGACCAGAAGTTCTATTAGGGTGAAGGCTTTCATTTACTCTAATCCTGCTTCTTTCATGGCTAAAAAATACATTACACCCATACCAATAAATATAATCCAGACTAAAGCTTTAAATAGAATAATAATCACGGACTTAGTCTTTTTTTTCTCTTTCTTGGTATTTTTTAAATTAATAAAAAATTTAATTGGTAGATAGATAAAAAGCCATGCGTAAAAAACTAAACCTGCTAAAAGAAAAGATGTGCTGGTTAAACCGGTTTCTTCAC
>CABYCK010000011.1 GCA_902517535.1 uncultured Pelagibacteraceae bacterium
AAGCAAAAGAAGCTGGTATTAATTCGAAAATAATAAGATATCCTTCAGATGTTTCTGAAAAAATAATTTTGAACAAAATTAACGAGCTTAATAAAGACGATCAAATAACTGGTATACTTGTTCAATTACCTCTTCCAAAACATATTGATAAAGAGAAAATAATAAACTCTATTCTTCCAACTAAAGATGTAGACGGCTTTCATCCCATTAATGTTGGCAATTTATCATCTGGGAGCAAGTCGATAGTTCCTTGCACTCCTTTAGGCTGTCTTATTTTAATTAAAAGTGTTGAAAAAAATTTAAGTGGGAAACATGCTGTAATTCTTGGCAGGTCTAATCTGAATGGCAAACCTATGGCTCAATTATTACTTAAAGAAAATTGTACTGTTACTATTTTACACTCAAAAACAAAAAACCTAAAAGATGAATGCAAAAGAGCGGATATTTTAGTTGCAGCTGTAGGCGTTAACCGAATTGTAAAAGGGGATTGGGTAAAAAAAGATGCAATCATAATCGATGTAGGAATAAACAAAGTTGATGGAAAGCTTGTGGGTGATGTAGATTTTGATTCTTTACAAAAAACAGCCAAAGCCATTACACCAGTTCCAGGAGGAGTTGGTCCCATGACTATCGCTTGTTTATTAAAAAATACAGTCGAGTGTTATAAAATAAATGATATTTAAAATTTTACAAATCACTCGCTTTAGATTTATCTAGATTTAAAAACTTACTATTTCTAAGTCTTATAATTACAGTAGCTATAGCAACAATTAATATTGCTGTCGAAATATAAATTAAGTTTGTTGGATCGCTTTCTTTGTCTTGAAGTATTATAAATCGAGCTAACGCTGTAATTGCTATTACCAATGGGTACGAAATTCTAACAGCTCTTGTTTCCCAATAAGATCTTACAAGACCAATAACTTCAATATAAATAAACATTAAAAGTAAATCTGCCAGTTCTATATTTCTGTTGTCGTACATCTCTTTAACTTCTAAAAAAAAAGCAATTATAGTAGAAACTAAAACAAACAAAACTGCAGTTAATTGAATATTTCGAATCGTATTGTTCATTAGATAATTACTACCAGAATTTTAGGATTTATTTAACTGTTTAGAGTGGTATTTTATAAATTTTTCAACTTTTGTCTTATTAAAAGATTTATTTTCCTCAAAAGAAACTTTTTTCATCGAGTAAGCCTTATTTTTTGTTCTTCTAGAAAGAATAGTTATATTTCCTCTGTATAAACTTAAAACTACTTCGCCTGATACTTGGTTTCTTTTTTTATCTACTATTTTTTGTAGTTTTATTCTTTTTTTTGAAAACCAATATCCATTATAAATTAATTCTGCATATTCTGGCATAATTCTATCTTTTTCATGCATTGTTTTTTTGTCTAAGGTGACAGACTCCATCGCTCTATGAGCTTTATACAAAACAGTGCCACCAGGAGTCTCGTACACACCCCTTGATTTTATGCCAATAAATCTATTTTCAACTATATCTACTCTTCCAATACCATTTTTTCCAGCAATTAAATTTATTTTCTCTAATAATTTTTCTGGTTTTAATTTTTTTCCATTTACCGAAACTGGATTACTATTTTTAAATGAAATTTTTATTTTCGTTTTTTTCTCTGGTGCTTTTTCTGGGGCAATCGTTCTTTGAAAAATTAATTCTGGAGCAGAATTTTTTGGATTTTCTAACACTTTACCCTCAGTTGAAGTGTGAAAAATATTGTCATCAACAGAAAATGGAGGAGCTCCCTTTTTGTCTTTTGGGATAGGAATATTATTTTTTTTCGCATAATTGATTAAATCTGTTCTAGACTGCAATTTCCACTCTCTCCATGGAGCGATAACTTTTATTTTCTTTCCTCCAAAAAAAGCGTAACCAAGTTCAAATCTTACTTGATCATTACCTTTTCCAGTTGCTCCATGAGAAACAGCGAAAGCTTTAAATTTTTTTGCAATAGCAATTTGTCTTTTTGCGATAAGTGGCCTTGCTATAGAGGTGCCTAATAAATAAGATCCCTCATAGATAGCATGTGCTCTGATCATTGGAAAAACATAATCTTTAACAAATATATTTTTAAGATTTTCTATAATAATCTTTTTAACACCTAGTTTTTTTGCATTTTTAATAATTTTATTTTTGCTCATTACTTGGCCAATGTCAGACGTGTAGGCAATAACTTCTGCTTTATAATTTTCTTGAAGCCATTTTAATATAATTGAAGTATCAAGACCGCCAGAATAGGCTAAAACAATTTTTTTCATTAATTTATTTACAGGTTTTTTTTGCAGTATTATATGCTTTCGTAAATCCCATCATTGAATAGTGATCTGTTGTCTCTGCGCCTTTGATCGTTCTTGCTTTAACAATTAAATTAGTAGCTCTCTTCATTAATTTTATAAAATTTTGTTCCTCTTGATTATCTAACAACCACGCAAAATCTTTTTGCGAAAAAAAAGAGAATCTTTTTTTCCCCGAAGAAGCAGTTACTGTAGATGATTTAAAATTATGACCACTTGTTAAACTTACTTCATTTTCTATATTTTCTGATGGTCTAAAAGTTACAAATAATTTTGACTTTCCTCTTTGAATAGAGGAGGGGGCCCTTTTAGTTGGCAAAGTTTGAGCAAAACAAATTTTTCCTTTATCTGTTTCTACAGTAAAACTTTCCCAATTTTTATATTTTCCGGTTGATCTTGGAGTATTAGCACTTGCGCTAAAAGAAAATAAAATAAGCAAGACCAAAATTAAAAATTTTTTAAATAGCATAAATTTATTTTTATACTAAAAATAATCTATTTCAATGGTCTGAATTAAGGAGCAGGATTAGGATTGTTATTATGTATAATATTGATCTTTTCTAATGTCTCTTCGGTCAATTTGATATTTATACTACCAACATTTTCTTTCAACTGATCCATTGTCGTTGCTCCGATAATATTGCTTGTTACAAATGGTCTAGAATTTACAAAAGCCTGCGCAAGTTGAACCATTGTAATATTATTTTCTTTAGCCAATATGTGGTATTCGTCATAAGCTTTCATAGCTAAAGGATTTATCATTCTTTCCCAACCTTTAAATAAAGTCATCCTAGCGTTTTTGGGCATTTGACCTCCTCTATATTTTCCAGATAAAGCTCCTGAAGCCAAAGGATAATAAACTAACAAACCACATTTTTCTCTTATAGAAATTTCTGACATACCAATTTCATAAGTTCTATTTACTAAACTGTAAGGATTTTGTACTGACATCATTCTGGGTAAGTTTTTGCCTTTAGATATTTCTAGATATTTAGATAAACCATAAGGAGTTTCATTTGACATTCCAATGTATCTAATTTTTCCACTTTTTATAAATTTATCTAATACTCGCAAAACACTTTCAAAATCATTCCATTTTTTTTCATTTTCATTGATTGAGTACTCTCTCCTCCCAAAAGTATTAGTTGATCTTTCAGGCCAATGTAATTGATATAAATCTATATAATCTGTTTTTAATCTTCTAAGACTTCCTTCAATAGCTTCACCAATTCCTTTTTCATCGAAGCTGTTTTTACCTCCTCTAATCCAATCTAAACCTGGCCCAGCAATTTTCGAAGCTAAAATAATTTTATTTCTATTTTTTCTTTTCTCAAACCAGTTTCCTATCATCACCTCAGTTTTTCCATATGACTCTGCGGTTGGAGGGACTGAATACAGTTCAGCAGTGTCAAAAAAATTAATTCCCTGATCAAGCGAATAATCCATTTGTTCAAAAGCATCTTTCTCAGAGTTTTGCGTTCCCCAAGTCATAGTTCCAAGACAAATTAAACTAACATCTAGATTCGTATTCCCTAATTTTTTGAATTTCATAAAAATGTAATATTATAGGTTTTTTTAAAGCAATTATTGCCTATTGAAAAGTTAATAAAAATTCATATATTAATGGTATGGATTTTAATAAACAATCAACATCGGTAAGATCTTCTGCTTCTGAAGCCATAATCGATCAAGGCCTTAGAGCCTACATGTTAAAAGTTTATAATTATATGGCGTCGGGAGTATTACTAACTGGATTAATTGCATTAGCATTTTTCAAGATGGCTGTAGTATCAGATGGTGGTCAAATTGTAGGCCTTACTAATTTTGGAAATACTATTTATGCCTCAGGTTTAAAATGGGTAATAATGTTAGCTCCATTAGCGGTAGTTTTTTACATGAGCTTTGGAATTGCAAAAATGTCTGCAGCAAAAGCACAGACAACTTTTTGGATTTTTGCAGCCTTGATGGGCGCTTCACTTTCTTCTATTTTTTTAATTTATACAGGGGCAAGCATAACTAGAGTTTTCTTTATTACAGCAGGCACATTTGGAGCGATGAGTATTTATGGCTACACAACTAAAAGAGATTTAACAAAAATGGGTTCTTTTTTAATGATGGGTTTATTTGGAATCATAATTGCATCAATAGTGAATATTTTTATGAAATCTACCATGATGTATTTTGTAATTTCTATCATTGGAGTCTTGGTATTTGTAGGTCTGACTGCTTATGACACCCAAAAAATTAAAAATATGTATTTAGTAAGTGATAGTGGTGAGTTAATGGGAAAAAAAGCAGTTATGGGTGCTTTAACACTGTACTTAGATTTTATTAATTTATTTATCATGCTTCTAAGACTTTTCGGCCAAAGAAGATAATTATTTTACCAATCTTAAATTGTTCCAGCTAGTTTTATTTATAAGCTGATTTAAATTCTCTGACTTATTAACTATATTACCATTTTTATCTTTTATTAAAAATTTTTCATTGTGTAAATTGGGTTTTAGATTTTTTAAAATTCTCAAAACAGGTTTATCCGACGCTCTTTGATAAACGTCAAAAGAGATTTCTCTAGCACCAGATGAAAAAGAATAATCTTTCCAAGATCCATTCGAAACCATTTTTGCATACAAATTTAGTATGCTTTTAAGTTCGTTCTTTATAAAGAACTTTTGTTTTTCACTTTTTAGATCATGATTGACTATAAGTTTAAAATTTTTCATATCTTATGTTTCTTTATTAATGGTACCTGTAAAGCTGTAAAGATAAAAGTAAGAGGAAGTATACCCCAAACTTTAAAATTGACCCATGTTGTTTCGGGCTGAGTTCTCCAAACAATTTCATTTATTATAGCCAAAAAAATAAAAAAATAGGCCCATCTATCATTTAATTTATTCCAACCCAATTCGTCTAAGCTAAATGCTGTTTTCAAAAAAAATTCAAGGAAATTTTTTTTGAAAAGAATTCTTCCGAAAATTAAAACAATTGCAAATATAATATTAATTATTGTTGGTTTCATGTATATAAAAATTGGATTGTCAAAGTATAGCGTTAGTCCACCAAACAAAGAAATAACAACTCCCCCCACAAGTGGAATGTACGGAATCTTATTTTCTATAAAATAAATTGCCGTTACCGCAATAATTGTTGAAATAATTAAAGGGGGAATTGCCACGCTTAAGTCGTTCCCGCTTTTGTGGTAAACTGTAAAAAAAATTAATAAAGGACCAAAATCTGCAATAAATTTCAAAAAAGACTTATTCACATACAATGCATAGCATATTATAAAATCTAAATAAATTAGATATTGATTTTAAGAAAAAAATTACTAATTATAAGTTATGGCCTCAAAAAATAATGCAAAATTCTCAATAGGTGAAGTTGTGAAACACAGGCATTTTGACTTTAGAGGAGTAATTTATGATGTTGATTTTGAATTTAATAACTCAGAAGAATGGTATCAATCAATTCCAAAAGATGTGAGACCTAGGAAAGATCAACCTTTTTATCATTTGTTAGCAGAAAGTAATGACGTAACTTATGAAGCTTATGTATCTGAACAAAATTTGCTAGTAGATAAATCTAAAGAACCTGTTAAACACCCTCTTATTGAAGAGATCTTTTCTGGCAAAAAAGGTTCGAGCTATTTTAAGCTATCAAATTAAATAAAAATATCACTGCCTAAAATAAAACATTATTCATTCAAATCTATGACAAAGATTTTGATTAAAAATAGTTATTGCCTAATTGGGAATTTACTCTTACTTCTTAACTCCCTCTTAATTTTCAATTAGGCTCATATTAACTCTTCACATAAAAATAATATTATAGTAGTCAAAGGATATGTTAAATTTTATTAATCCTGGCAGGGCTTTTAAATTAATAGAAAAAATTATTTCTTTTATTAATTCTATTTTTTTTATATTTTTGTTAATTGGCCTTACCTTTGCTCTTATAATTTCACCTCCTGATTATTTACAAGGTGATAGTGTAAGAATTATGTATGTTCATGTTCCGTCTGCCTGGATTGCTTTAGCTTCATTTACGACAATAGCCTTTTTGTCAATTTTAATTTTTATTTTTAGAATTAAAAATTTAATTTTAATTTCAAAAAGTATCGCCCCGATTGGATTACTATTTACAAGTTTAGCGATTATAACTGGATCTTTGTGGGGACAACCAACCTGGGGTACTTGGTGGGTATGGGATGCAAGAATTACGTCAATGTTTATACTTATGATTTTTTATATTTTGTTTATGCTTGCTCACAAGTTAATTAGAGAAGAAGAAAAAGCTACTAACGTTTCAAGTATAATTGCAATTATCGGTCTTATTAATATTCCTATTATAAAGTACTCTGTTGAATGGTGGAATACTCTTCACCAGCCCAAAAGCATTAATCTTTTAGAAGGAACTAGTTCCATCCATGCCTCAATGTTATTACCGTTAATGTTGATGTTATTAGTTTTATTATTATATTGTGCGTTAATTTTTCTAATGAAATACAAGACAGAAATCATTAGAATAAAGAAAAAAAATATTAAAAGAATATGATTCAAAATTTATTAGCAATGAACGGATATGGAATTTTTGTATGGCTGTCTTTTGGAATTACGATTTTTTCTTGCGCATTTATTTATTACAAAACGTACAAAACATTAAAAAAATACGAAAAAAACTTTGCAAAAGAACTAGGTCAACTTTCAGAGTCAGATAGAAAAATAGCTTTGAAAAGGTCTAAAGTAGCTTCTCAAGTTTTTACATCGTACAAAAAATCAATTTAAAGCATTTTAATGCTAACAAAAAAAGTTAAAAAGAGAGTATCTTTTTTAAGTTTATTTTTAGTTTTATCTTTAATAGCAGTTTTTTTTACCCTTAAATCTTTAACCAATAATATTCTTTACTTTAAATCTCCTACAGACATAAAATTAATTCAAGAAGTTAATATCAATAAAAGAATAAGAATTGGTGGAATGGTAAAAACCAATTCTTTAAATATAAATGATAAAGAGATAAAATTTATAGTTACAGACTTTAAAAATGATCTTTTCGTAAGTTATAGCGGGACTGTACCTAATCTTTTTTCTGAAGGCAAAGGAGTTGTAGCTGAGGGCAAGTTACAGGATAAAAATTTCTTCATAGCAGATAGAATATTGGCAAAACATGATGAAAAATATATGCCCCCTGAATTAAAAAGTCTGATTAAAAAAAATGTTAAGTAACATTGGAAATTCAATTTTATTTTTAAGTGTACTACTTTGTTTTTCAATCATTTATTACTCTTTTCAAAATCTTAAAACTAATAAAGATAGTATAACTAAAATCATTTTTCAGCTTTGTGTACTTCAAAGTACATTTATAATAATTAGTTTTCTTACTTTAATAGCAGGTTTTTTAATTTCAGATTTTTCTTTAATAGCAGTTTATCAAAATTCTCATACTCTAAAGCCTGCTTTATATAAAATTGCAGGCACATGGGGAAATCATGAGGGTAGTTTATTACTGTGGGTTTTAATTTTAACGTTGTTTTCTTTTTTCTTTTTAATATTAAACAAGAATCATTCAAAAAATTATAGAATTTATACATTAATTTTTCAAAATATTTTGATACTTGGATTCTTATTTTTTCTTTTGTTTAATTCGAATCCATTCAGTGTTATCTCACCAGAACCCAAAGAAGGCTTAGGTTTAAATCCAATTTTACAAGATCCCGCATTGGCAATTCATCCACCTTTACTTTATATAGGTTTTGTCGGCTCATCTATTTATTTTTCAGCTGCTATAGCCTCAATGCTATCAAATTATTCGGGTAAATTATTTGCTAAATCAATAAAAAATTGGGTTTTAGTGTCATGGTCCTTTCAAACAATTGGAATTTTAACTGGATCAATTTGGGCTTATTACGAACTTGGCTGGGGCGGTTTTTGGTTTTGGGATCCAGTTGAAAATGCATCATTACTACCTTGGTTTGTTATGACAGCATTATTTCACTCGTTAATAGTTTTAGAGAAAAGAAATCTTTTATATTTTTGGGTAATAATTCTTTGCATACTTACCTTTATTCTAAGTGTTACGGGGACATTTCTTATAAGGTCTGGAATCTTAAACTCTGTTCACACATTTGCCAATGATCCGTCTAGAGGAATTTTTATATTAATATTTCTAAGTTTAATGATTTTTACCTCTGTGTTTGTTTTATTTAAAAAATTAAAAATTAACTCTTATAATGTAAATTTTTATAGTAAAGAGACTTTTGTTTTAATTAATAATTGGTTTATGATCTTTTATTTAATCACTGTAATGTTAGGTACTGTGTACCCGATTTTTACTGAAGTGTTAAATGATAGTAAAGTTTCAGTTGGTCCGCCGTTCTATAATACAGTTATTATTCCAGTAGTAATATTTTTTCTTTTTTTTATGTCTATTGGACCAAAAGTAAGGTGGATTAAAGATAATTTAAAAAATTTAAATGTAATACTTGGAATTTTGTTTTTTTCAATATTAATAAATTTTTTAATATTTTATTTATTTAAAAGTTACAGTTTAATCTCAAACTTTATTATTATTTCCTCATTTTTTTTAATTTTTTCATCATTAATAGATTTTGTTGAACATTTTAAAAATCACTCAATAAAAAACTATTCTAGAATTATTTCACATATGTCTTTTGGTTTACTGGTATTGTTTATAGGTTTAAATCACAATTTTTCACTTGAAAAAGATTTAAACTTAAAATTAGGTGAAAAGATAACTTTTGAGGGGTATTCTCTAAAATTCGAAAAATTATACTTAAAAGAATTTAAAAATTATAAAGCTATCATTGGTGAATTTGAAGTAAATAATTTAAAAGACAATTTCAATCTCTCTTTATATCCTCAAATCAGAATTTACGAAAATCCAAATACACTAACTTATGAAGCTTCAATAAAAACAGGTATATTAAAAGATTATTATTTAACAATGAGTAACATCGACAGATCAGATTACTATAATGTCAAATTTCAGAAAAAACCTTTTATGATTTGGATATGGATATCTGTCATTTTAATTTCTTTAGGAGGATTTTTAAGGCTATTTAAAAATGAAAAAAAAAATTATTAAATCTATTATACTTTTAACAATCTCATTCATTTTAGGAATTTTCTTTATAGGTTTAAATAAAAGTTCAACTTATAATACGAAAGATTTAATTGGTTCAAAAATTTCAAAAATTCAATTAATTCAATTAAGTGAAAATAAGATTATAACTGAAAAAGAATTAAAAAATAACGATTTTACTTTAATTAATTTTTGGGCATCTTGGTGTGGCCCATGTCGAGATGAACATCCTTATTTATTAAAACTTAGTAACGAGACAAAGTTAAAATTACTAGGTGTAAATTTTAAAGATAATAAAAAAAATGCAAAACAATTTTTAGATAATCTTGGAAATCCATATGATTACATAACAACAGATAATTCTGGTAAACAATCAATAAATTTCGGAGTGTACGGAATACCTGAAAGCATCCTGATTGATAAGGATCTAATAATTATAAAAAAGATTATTGGACCAATTAATAAAAAAGATTTTGAGTCTATAAAAAAAACAATAGAGTGATTATGAAATTAAAAATAATTATTATATTTTTTTTGTTACAACTAAATACTATTAATGCAAAAGTTTTAGTAGCAGACCCAAACATTATTTTTAAAAATTTAAGATGCTTAATTTGCCAAGGGCAATCAGTGGCTGATTCTAACTCGGAATTTGCCCAAACATTAAAGTTAGTAGTTAAAGACAAAATTCGAGAGGGGAAATCTGAAAAGGAAATTTATGAATTTTTAATTGATAAATATGGTGAGTGGATAGTCTATAAACCACCATTTAACAAAGTAAACTCTTTGTTATGGATATTACCTTATTTTGCTCTTCTTATTGGGGGTTTAATTATTATGGCATTGGTGAAAAAAAGGAGCAATCGTTAGACAAAAAGCCACCTATACAAATTCTATAATTAATTGTATTTTCCTATTATGAAATTTAAACTTTTAAATATACTTAGCTTGTTTTTATGCATGTCTAGCCTGTCAATAGCAGGTGAAAAAAACAATGATGTATCTTTTGAAAAAAACAATGATGTATCTTTTTACACAGGTACATTTGACTTGATTGACAAAGAAGGAGATGACCAAACTAATTTATTTGGCATAGAACATAAAAATAGTAATCTTTTTAGAGAAACTTTACTCGGAAAATTTTCTCCAATTTCAGGTGCGTTTATGACTGGAAACAACTCAATCTATTTATACACAGGTATTGAAGGACAGTATGGAGTAGGGCCTTTAAAAATTTTACCAAGTTTTAGCCCAGGTTATTATGAAAAAGGAAATGGAAAAGATCTTGGAAGTGTTTTAGAGTTTAAAAGTGAGATTAAAATAGGATTTGATATTTTTGAAAATTCCAAAATTGGCTATAGTTATAGTCATATTTCTAATAATGATTGGGGCGAAAGCAATCCTGGTACTGACAATCAACAAATTACATTTTCTAAAAATTTTTAACAGAAATGAGATTAAATGATTGTCATAATTTTAGTGATTTCAGAAAACTAGCAAAAAAGAAATTACCCTCTCCAATATTTCATTATATAGATGGCGCTGCTGACGATGAAATTACTTATGCTAGAAACACAAGTGCATTTGATGATGTTGACTTAGTCCCAAATGTTTTGAGAGGTGTAGAAAATGTAGATCTATCGACTACAATATTTGGCAAAAAACTTGACTTACCTTTTTATCTTGCTCCAACTGCATTGCAAAGACTTTTTCACTACGATGGCGAAAGAGCGGTAGGAAAAGCTGCACAAAAATTTAATACCATGTTCGGTGTTTCCGCATTAGCAACAGTGAGCGTAGAAGAAATTTCGTCTATGGTAACTACTCCAAAAATGTTTCAATTTTACTTTCATAAAGACAGAGGGTTGAATGACTCATGTTTAGAAAGAGCTAAAGCGGCTAAATTTGATGTGATGGCTTTAACGGTAGACACAATTACTGGAGGAAATCGTGAAAGAGATTTAAGAACTGGTTTTACATCACCTCCAAAGTTAACATTAGCTAGTTTGTTTAGTTTTGCTACAAAACCTATGTGGGGAATAAATTATTTAACCAAAGGTAAGTTTGAACTGCCTCATCTTCAAGATTTTGTGAAAGAGGGAACTAGTACTAATTCCTCAATTGGAAATTATTTTTCTACCATGTTGGACCAATCTATGAACTGGAAAGACGCTGAAAAACTTTGTTCTAAATGGGGTGGTCATTTTGCACTTAAAGGAGTGATGAGTGTTGAAGATGCTAAAAGAGCTGTAGATATAGGGTGTACTGGCATAATGGTATCTAATCATGGTGGAAGACAGTTAGATGGATCCAGATCTCCTTTTGATCAACTTGCTGAAATCGTTGATGCTGTCGGTGATAAATTAGATGTAATCTGTGAAGGTGGGATACACAGAGGGACCCATATGCTAAAGGCTTTATCTTTAGGTGCCAAGGCGTGTTCTGGAGGCAGACTTTATTTGTATGCGCTAGCCGCAGCTGGCCAAGCTGGTGTTGAAAGAGCTTTAGGACAATATAAAGCAGAACTTCAGCGAGATATGAAATTAATGGGCTGTACAAAAATAAGTGATCTAAATAGAAAGAATTTAAGATTTAGAAGATAATGAGTTTAAAAAATTGTCACAATTTTGAGGATTTTAGAAAACTTGCTAAAAAAAAACTACCTTCCCCGATTTTTCACTACATTGATGGCGGCGCTGATGACGAGTCTACTTTAAGAAGAAATACCGAGTCTTTCAATGATTGTGATTTAGTTCCCAATGTTCTTGCTAGCGTTGGAAAACCCGATTTATCAACTACTTTATTTGGAAAAAAAATTGATATGCCAATTTTTCTTTCGCCTGCAGCAATGCAGAGACTTTATCATCCAGACGGAGACAGAGCTTCAGCAAGGGCGGCAGAAAAATTCAATACTTTTTATAGCATGTCGTCTATGGGGAATAACACTATTGAAGAAGTTTCAAATATTTCAAGTGGACCTAAGCTGTTTCAACTTTATGTTCATAAAGATAGAGCAATTTCTGATGACCTGATAGAAAGATCAAGAAGATCTGGGTTTGATGCAATGTGTTTAACAGTAGATACTTTAGTAGCAGGTAATAGAGAAAAAGATCATAGAACAGGATTTACAACTCCACCAAAACTTACAATTCAAAGCTTAATAAGTTTTGCGATGAGACCAAGATGGGTGTTTAATTATCTGACCGGTAAAAAATTTGAGCTATCTAATGTCAAAAAAAAAACTGATAAAGGAACGAATATTGCAAAATCAGTAATTGAATATATTAATGAACAATACGATCCAGCTATGGGTTGGAAGGATGCAGAGTACTGCGCTAAAAAATGGAACGGACCTTTTGCATTGAAAGGAGTTATGTCAGTAGAGGACGCAAAAAGGGCTATCGATATTGGTTGTACGGCAATCATGATATCAAATCATGGAGGAAGACAACTCGACGGATCAAGATCACCTTTTGATCAAGTTAAAGCAATATCTGATGCTGTTGGTGATAAGTTGGAAATTATTTTAGACGGAGGTGTTAGAAGAGGAACCCACGTTTTAAAAGCTATTGCAGCTGGCGCTAAAGCCTGCAGTTTTGGTAAAATGTTCCTATTTTCTTTAGCTGCAGGAGGTCAAAAAGGTGTCGAGCACTTATTACAAAATATGTATGATGAAATAAATAGAAATATGGTTTTGATGGGGTGCAAAAATTTAAAAGAATTGAATAGTACGAAATTAATATATAGAAAAAAAAATTAAATTTAGTAAAATATATTTTATGAAATTAGCAAAAAGTTTAGAGAGATTAGGAACAGAGTCAGCATTTTCTATTTTAGCTGAAGCAAAAAAACTTGAAGCACAAGGCAAGCCAATGATTCACCTAGGTTTGGGTCAACCAGATTTTAAAACTCCTCAACACGTTATGGATGCAGCAAAAAAAGCAATTGATGATGGACATCATGGTTATGTTTTAGCTAATGGAATTTTAGAATGTAGACAAGCTGTCACAAGAAAGATTAAAAATTTGTACAATAAAGACATAAGTCCTGAAAGAGTGATGATAATGCCAGGAGGAAAACCTACAATGTATTACGCAATACAAATGATCGGAGAACCTGGCGCAGAGATAGTGCATCCAACACCAGGATTTCCGATTTATGAGTCTATGATAAATTACACAGGGGCGAAAGCCGTTCCGTATGACTTAACAAAAGAAAAAGATTTAAAATTTGATCCAGAAAAAATTTTATCTTTGATAACTGATAAAACAAGATTAGTTATTTTGATTAATCCAAATAATCCAACGGGCAGCTTCGTCGAAAAACCTGCTATAGATTTTCTTGCTGAGGGTTTAAAGAAACATCCTCATGTTTATATATTAAGCGATGAAATTTACAGTAGACAAATTTTTGATGGAAAAGAAATGCCAACATTTTTTAACTATCCTGATTTACAGGATCGATTGATAGTATTAGACGGATGGAGTAAAGCTTATTCAATGACTGGGTGGAGAATGGGTTGGAGTGTTTGGCCAGAAAAATTAATTCCCCATGTTACAAAATTAGCAATAAATAGTTTTTCTTGTGTTAACGCACCGTCACAATTTGCTGGAATAGCTGCATTAGATGGACCAGATGATGCAATAATTCACATGATGACTAAATTTGATCAAAGAAGAAAATTAATTCACAAAGGATTGAATGATTTACCAGGTGTCACTTGTAGTATGCCTGGAGGAGCTTTTTATGCTTTCCCTAACGTGAGTGGTACTGGTATGAATGGATCAGAATTTTCAAAAAAAAGTATGCATGAAGCAGGTGTAGCTATAGTGCCTGGAACGGCATTTGGAAAAACTGCAAAGGATTACGTAAGATTTAGTTTTGCAGCCTCGCAAGCAAACATCTCAGAAGCTCTTGAAAATATTAAAAAAATGTTAGCTAAATAAGCTTTATTTTCCTTAAATTTGAATTAATATCTCCATATGAATGAACAAGTTCAGTCAGAACTAAAAAAGATTTTTAATGGTAGATTTTCTACATCTGTATCTACTAGAAATAATTATGCCAGAGGTGAAGATACTTATGATCCTGTTTTATCCCAGGCCGTAGTTTTTCCTGAAACAAATTCTGAAGTTTCTAAGATTTTAAAACTTTGTAATGATCACAAAGTACCTGTTGTACCTTTTGGAACAGGTACTTCTTTAGAGGGAAATGTAGTAGGGAATGATAAAGGTATTACAATTTCTCTAGAAAAGATGAATAAAGTTTTAAGTGTAAATGTTGAAGACTTTGATTGTAGAGTTCAGGCATGCGTTACTAAAGAACAATTAAATGATTATTTAAGAGAAGATGGAGTTTTCTTTCCTATCGATCCTGGAGCTAATGCAGCTATCGGAGGTATGGCTTCAACATCAGCATCAGGAACAATGGCTGTAAAATATGGGACGATGAAGACGGTTATCACTGGTTTAACAGTTGTTCTTTCTAACGGAGACATCATAAATACAGGAAGCAGAACAAAAAAAACCTCTGCAGGATATAACTTAACAAATCTATTTATTGGCTCTGAGGGTACTCTCGGAATAATAACTGAGATACAGTTAAGGCTATCCCCAATTCCAGAGAGTATTATGAGTGCAGTTTGTCATTTCAAAACTTTGGAAGACGCTGTTCAGACAGCTCAACAGATTATTCAATACGGTGTACCAATTGCTAGAATTGAAATGTTAAATAAAGATCAAATGGATATTAGTATAAATTATTCAAAATTAAAGGACCTTAAAGTTCTACCGACTTTGTTTTTTGAATTTCATGGGTCAGAGGCATCTAACAAAGAGAATATTAAAGTTGTAGAGGAAATCTCTAATGATAATAATGGAAGTTCTTTTAAGTGGGCGAAAGATTTAGAAGAAAGAAATAAACTATGGCAAGCTCGTTGGGATGTTTATTATTCTGTAAAAGCATTGATAAAAAATGGACGAGTTTATTCCACTGATGTGTGTCTTCCAATTTCAAAGATTACTGAATGTGTAAATTTTGCAGAAGAAGAAACAAAAAAATTTGGACTAAGAGCGCCAATGGTTGGACATCTAGGGGATGGGAATTTTCACGTAATTTTACCTTATGATCCTCAAAAAAAAGAAACGTATAAAAAAATAAGAGAATTTAGTGATTTGCTTATTAAAAAAACTTTAGAGCTTAATGGAACAATTACGGGAGAGCATGGTATAGGGCTCCATAAAAAAGAATATCTTTTAAAAGAGCATGGAGACAACATTCCAGTCATGAAATCTATTAAAAGAACACTTGATCCCAATAATATTATGAATCCTGGTAAGATTTTTGATTTAAACTAATTATTCTTATGAAAAAAATACTTATTACTAGAAAACTTCTTAGATCTAGCGAAGATAAAGCGTCAAAAATATTTGATGCAAAATTTAACACTAACGATGAATTATATTCTCAAGAAAAATTAATACAACTTAGTGTTGGCTGTGATGGAATTTTATCTGCTCTTACTGATAAATTAGATGCAGAAACAATAAAAAAATTACCTGATAGCGTTAAAATACTATCAAACTTTGCAGTAGGATTTGGAAATATTGACTTAGAGGCAGCAAAAAAAAGAAATATCATAGTTACCAATACACCAGAAGTTTTGACAGATGCAACAGCTGAAATTGGAATTCTGTTAATTTTAGGGGCGTGTAGAAGAGCCCCAGAGGGTATCGAAGCTGCTAAAGGCTCTAATTGGAAATGGTCTGCTGATTACTTGATAGGAAAACAATTAACAGGAACTAGATTAGGAATTTTAGGCATGGGAAGAATTGGAAGAAAAATTGCAAGTATTGCAAAATCTATGGGCATGATCATACATTACCATAATCGATCAAAACTTAGTGATGACAAAGAAAATGGAGCAATTTATCACAAAGATCTTAAAAGTTTTTTAAGTGTTTCTGATGTATTATCGGTTTGTTGTCCTGCTACAAAAGAAACAACTGATTTAATTAATAAAGAAACTCTAGAATATTTACCACAAGGAGCAGTAGTAACTAATGTTGCCAGAGGGGATATTGTAAATGACGACGCATTAATAGATGCTTTAAATAGACGAAAAGTTTATGCAGTTGGATTAGATGTATACAAAGGGGAACCAAATTTAAATCCTGGTTATTTAAAACATAAAACTGCTTTTATTCTTCCCCACCTAGGAAGCGCTTCAAAACACACTCGTACAGCAATGGCGGACTTAGCAATAGATAATATCGATGAGTTTTTTAAAAGCGGAAGCTGTAAAAACAAAGTAAATTAAGTAGAAATAACCTTATTCTAGCATAAGTTGTAAGCGTCAAAATATTGAAATTTAAGTGGGACTCTCAAAAATTAATATGTTTAAATATTTTTAATTATTAATAATTAAGGGGGACATATGTCAAAAAAAACAATCAAAGGAGTAAAAACTCCTTCAAGACGTAAGTTCTTTAAAGCAGCTGCAGTAACAAGTGCAGCAGCGGCAGCAACAGTTGCAATGCCAAACATTGCATTCGGTGCTCCGAAAACTTTAAAGATGCAAGCAGCTTGGCCTTCAGGAGCAAATATATTCTTCGAAATGGCTGGCGACTATGCAAAAATGGTTAGCGACATGTCAGGTGGTGAATTGAAGATTGATCTTCAACCTGTTGGATCAGTTGTAAAAACTGGTGAGATAGGACAAGCAGTAAGTTCAGGAGTTCTAGATATGGGACACTGGGTAACTGCATACTGGTATGGTAAAAATGCTGCCGCTTCATTATTTGGTACAGGTCCATCATACGGAATGTCATCTCAAGAAGTAATGGGATGGATGGAGTACGGTGGAGGTAGAAAACTTTACAACGAAACTCTTGCAAAAGTTGGTTTCGATTATATTGGTTTCTTCCACATGCCAATGCCTGCTCAGCCTTTTGGTTGGTTCAAAAAGAATGTAACTAAAGTGTCTGATGTTAAAGGAATGAAGTACAGAACAGTTGGTTTAGCGACTAACGTATTAACAGCAATGGGAATGGTAGTTAGACAATTACCAGGTGGTGAAATTCAACCTGCAATGAAGACAGGATTAATTGAAGCTGCTGAGTTTAACAACCCAACATCAGACTCTCAGTTTGGTATGCAAGACGTTTCTAAGCACTATCACTTAGGAAGCTTCCACCAATCTCAAGAGATGTTTGAAATTCCAGTAAACAAAAAGACATTTAATGGTTTATCGCCTGCACACCAAGCGATACTAAAAAATGCTGCATATGCTGCGAATACGGACAACTACTTCAAAGCGTTAGTAAGATACTCAGCTGATTTATCTAAATTGATGAATCAACATAAAGTAAATGTGTATCAAACATCTGATGAAATCTTGGCTCAACAATTAAAAGGTTGGGATAAAGTAATAGGTGATTTCAATAAGAAAGATCCTTTCTTTAAGAAAATCGTAGATTCTCAGAAGAAATACGCTAAGAGAGTTATGAAATACTTGCTGATGAACCAGCCTAATTACAAGCTGGCTTATGAAAATGAGTTCGGAAGTATTGGTAAAGTTAAAATCTAATTAACTTTTTTATAATTTTAAAAGGGGGCTTTTTAGCCCCCTTTTTTTATGGAAAAAAATAAATTTTTAGAATAGTTTAGTTTTATGAGAGGATTTATCAGCTTCGCAGATCATTTAAGTACTTCGGTAGGAAAGGCATTTTCTTGGTGTATCGTAATACTAATGGGTGGAACTTGTTATGAAGTAGTTATGGCTTATGCGTTTAATGCCCCAACTTTATGGAACTTTGATTTTAGTTTACAAATGTACGGAGCAATATTTATGATGGCAGGAGCTTATACATTATCTACCGAAGCTCATGTAAGAGGAGACGTAATTTACAGATTATTTAAACCCAGAACACAAGGTTACATAGATTTAATATTATACTTTATATTTTTCTTTCCAGGTGTATTAGCTTTAGCATTTTATGGTTATGAATATGCTGCATTAGCTTGGAAAATTAAAGAAACTAGTTGGAATAGCCCAGCTCAAATCCAAATTTACATGGCAAAAGCATTAATACCTTCAGCTGGAGTACTTTTAATTATTCAAGGTATTAGCGAAGTCTTTAGATCGATTATTTGCATTCAAACTGGTCACTGGCCCGCAAGAATGGTTGTGGCTGAAGAGACTGAAAAAATGTTGATGAGAACTTCACAAGACGAGGATCAAAAAGATGTTATTTAGTTTAACAAATCCAGAAGTGGCAATTTTTATGATGGGCATTTTCTTATTTGCAGTGCTCTTAGGATTTCCTATAGCATTTACTTTAATGGCTATGGGAGTTGGTTTTGGTTATTACGCATACTTTGACCCAACTCGAATGGAACATCTTTTAGATAATAGAATTTTTCAATTATTCGTTCAAAATACTTATACAGTAATGGATAACACAGTGTTAACCGCAGTCCCCTTATTTTTATTTATGGGATATCTCGTAGAAAGAGCTGGAATTGTTTCTAGATTGTTTTTTGCAATTAGATTAGCCTCACATAGATTGCCAGCATCGATGGCGGTAGCAGCTTTAATTACTTGTGCACTTTTTTCAACTGCAACAGGGATAATTGGTGCAGTTGTTACTTTAATGGGGTTGTTAGCTTGGCCAGCCATGATCAAAGCTGGTTATGACAAGAAATTTGCTTCAGGGGTTATATGTTCAGGAGGATGTCTTGGCATATTAATTCCACCAAGTATTATGCTTATTGTTTACTCAGTTATTGCTCAACTTTCACCTTTAAGGTTATTTGCTGCTGCAATATTACCAGGGTTATTGCTCGCTGGATTATACATAGGTTACGCAATTACCAGGGCATATTTCAATCCGTCGATAGCCCCTAAACCACCTGAAGAAGAAATACCCCCAAGAGCTGAAATAATGAAAGAAGTTTTAGTTTCTTTTCTTCCACTTTTTTCGCTAATTATTTTGGTACTTGGCACAATCCTGGGAGGCTTAGCAACACCTGCAGAAGCAGCAGGGGTCGGTGCCTTTGGAGCAATAGTTCTTTCATTTTTTTACAAGACTTTAAAATGGAAAAATTTTAAAGAATCTGTTTTTCTAACAGCAAAGACGACTGCAATGATAATGTGGTTATTCATAGGATCTTGGACTTTTTCGTCTGTTTTTTCTTATCTAGGAGGCCATGAGGTGTTTGAACATTTCTTTAAAGCTATGGATCTTGCACCGTGGCAGTTTTTAGTAATTACTCAGATTATAATTTTTTTACTTGGCTGGCCGTTGGAATGGACTGAAATACTGATTATTTTTGTTCCAATATTTTTACCACTAGTTGAGTTTTTTGGGGTAAACCCATATTTCTTTGCGATGCTGATTGCTTTAAATTTACAAACTTCTTTTTTAACCCCACCCATGGCAATGTCCGCTTATTATCTCAAAGGCGTTCAATCAAAAAATGTAGAACTTATGGAAATATTTAGAGGTATAATGCCTTTCCTGGGAATAGTAATTTTTGCAATGGTGTTAATGTATTTATTTCCAGGTATCGCACTTTGGTTACCTGACACTTTATTTGCAAATTAAAAATTTATAATGATAGACTCAGCTACTTTAAATGCCAGTGAATTGGTTTCCAAGTTAAAATCTGGTGATATTTCTTCAGTAGAATTGTGTAAAGCTTATATAAAAAGGATCGAAAAGTTTGATAAAGAAATTCAAGCGTGGGCTTTTTTAGATAAAAAGATTCTTCTAGAAAAAGCTGAAGAAGCAGACGATTATAGAAAATCAGGAAAGCCACTTGGATCTTTACATGGGCTTCCGATTGCAATTAAAGACATAATCGGAACTTATGACATGCCTACTGAGTGCGGGACAGTTTTTAGAAAAAAAATGTCTAGCTCTCAAGACTCAGAGATAGTTAATCTATTGAAGACAGCAGGAGCAATAATTATGGGAAAAACAGTAACTTGTGAACTTGCTTATATTCATCCCAGCAAAACAAAAAATCCTCATGATTATTCTAGAACACCTGGCGGTTCATCAAGCGGTTCCGCAGCTGTCGTAGCATCACATATGGCTCATTTATCAATTGGTTCTCAAACGGGTGGATCCATTATAAGACCAGCTTCTTATTGCGGAGTTGTTGGATACAAACCTTCTTATGGATTAATTTCAAGAAATGGAGTTTTAAAAACTTCTGATAAACTTGACACGATGGGAGTATTTGGAAAAACTGTAAAAGATGTAGCTTTGCTTGCCAAAACTTTAATAAAAAAGGATTTATATGATCCTGCAACAATTCATTTCGCAGCAGACGATATGATAAAAATTTGTGAGGAAGGGCCAGTTTTTGAACCGAAGTTTATTTTTTACAAAACTGATAAATGGAAAAGTATTAATAAAGAATCTCAAAAAGCATTTGAGTTCTTGATCAAAAAATTAAAAAAGAATATCGAAGTTTTTGATACACCGTCATATTTTAAAGAAATTCCAAAGTATCATCAAATTATTCATGAAACTGATTTAGCTAATAATTTTCAAGTTTATTATAAAAAGGATAAAAATAAACTTTCCAAAGAAATGAGAGAAGCGATCGAAAGAGGAATGAAGTACTCTGCAAAAGAATACACTGACGCAATAGATTTTATGAAACAAAGTTATGAGTCCTACAAAGAAGTTTTCGAGGACTATCATGGTATTATTACCCCCTCTTCAAGTGGAGTAGCAGACAAAGGCCTTAAATCTACTGGAAGTGCGGACTTTCAAAAAATTTGGACATATTTAGGTTTACCAACTATTTCACTACCTTTACTAACTGGAGAAAATAACTTACCATTAGGTGTTCAGTTGGTTGGAAATAAACTTGATGATTTAAGATTTTTGGGTACAGCTAACTGGTTAGAGAAAAACTGTAAAGATGAATAAGATAACTTCAATAATTGGCTGCATTTTTTGTATTGCATTTCTTATTGGTTTAGCAACAACATTAACAAGGTCTATGATGATAGGTTTTAAAGATGTGTTGCCAGTTTATATTCTGATGGGCTTAGTAATAGTAATGATGTTATATGAAGCCTTTGGTGACAAAAAGAAATAATTTTTATCCATATCTACTTTTATTTGTTCAGCCAATTTTTATGGCTTCTAATATTATTGTTGCAAGAGGTGGAGTTGAATATGTTCCACCAGTTTCATTAGCTTTCTGGAGATGGCTGACTGTATTCATAATTTTGATGCCATTTTTTTTTGAAGAGATTATTAAAAAAAAGAAAAAATTAAGAAAGGAGTCTTTGAAACTTTTTTTCTTAGGACTTATGGGTTGTGGAATTTGCGGCGCCTTCCCTTTTATTGCTGGCATGTCGACAACAATGGCAAATATGGGAATTATTTATACGTCTTCACCAATATTTATAATTGTATTATCAGTATTATTTTTTGGAGATAAAATTAATTTATCCAGGATTGTCGGTTTAATTTTGTGCCTATCTGGAGTTCTAATAATAATTTGCAAGGGTGATTTGACTTATCTCATTAATTTTAAGTTTACATCCGGAGATTTATGGATGCTGGGCGCAGCTATTGGTTGGGCAGTTTATTCTATTTTTCTTATTAATTGGAAAAGTAGCTTCAGTCTTATGGCTAGATTTACATTAATAGCATTTTGTGGAGCAATTTCTTTGTTTCCTTTTTACTTAATTGAAGAATTTCATTTTTTTAATACTGAATTTAATAATAATTTTATATTTTGGGTTTTGTTTGCTGCTATTTCTCCAGGTATTATTGCATTCACCTTGTATACTAAAGTTCAAAAATATGTTGGAGCCTCTTTAGCAGGATTTACACTTTATATATTTTCCATATACTCTGCCATTTATGGAATAATCTTATTCAACGAATCTCTTTTGAGCTTCCATTATTATGGAGCAGGTTTGGTTTTTGTTGGAGTTTATTTAGCGAGAAAGATTGTTAAATGAAATATTTATACCTAATCTTATCATCTGTAATAATTGCTTATATATCAGTTATAATTTTTATATATTTTTATCAAAGAAATTTACTTTATCATCCTTCTGAAAATAATTATCAAAATGATAAGATTCAATTTATTTATGAAGAAATATTTATAAAAGTTAATGAAAAAATTCATTTAAAATCATGGATCATAAAAAAAGATTTTAAAAAATTTAAAACACTTGTTATATTTCATGGAAACGCCGGTCACCTATCCAATAGAATTTATAAACTTAATGAACTTTATAAATTAGATATTAATATTTTATTAATTTCCTGGAGAGGATTTAGTGGCAATAAAGGATCGCCAACAGAAAATAATTTATACGAGGATGCAAAAGCATCAATAAAATGGTTAAATGAAGTAGGTGTAACCAATAATCAAATTATTTTATATGGAGAGTCTTTAGGAAGTGGAGTGGCAGTAGAGTTAGGAAAAGAAAACAATTTTAATGGCATAATATTAGAGTCTCCTTTTACATCGATAGAAAATTCTGCTAAAATCTATTATCCCTATTTACCAGTAAAACTTCTACTAAAAGATAGATATGACTCAATTAGCAAAATTAAAACGATTAATATCCCAATTCTGATAATGCATGGAAAGAAAGATGATGTTATTCCTTTTTCAATGGGTAAAGAGTTATTTGAGAAAGCTAATAGTCCAAAATATTCATATTTTACGACTGATGATGATCATATGATGGAATTCAACTCAAGTTTATTAAAAAAGATAAAAGATTTTATTGAAAAAAATTAAGAGCTTAATCCCAACAATGCTTTAGCAAAAAAACTCGGCTTTAAAAGGATGCAAATCTGTATCTTTTTCTCCCATCCCTACAGCAACAATGGGCAAGTTGTATTTTTTACAAATTGCTAAAATAATTCCACCTTTAGCAGTGCTATCTAGTTTAGTGATAATTAATCCAGTAATATTATGTATTTTACTAAATTCTTCGACTTGATTTAAAGCATTTTGTCCAGTAGTAGCATCCAAAACTAAGATTACTTCATTAGGAAATTTCTCATCAATTTTCTTAAGAACTTTTATGATCTTTTTATATTCGTCCATCAAATTTTTTTTATTCTGCAATCTTCCTGCAGTGTCAATTAAAGCAACATCTATTTGATTTTTTTTTGCAAATTCTGCTGTTTTAAAAGCCACTGATGCCGGATCACTGTTAATTTCTGATTTAATTATATCAACTTTAACCTTTGCTGCCCAAACTTGTAATTGGTCAATAGCTGCTGCTCTAAAAGTATCAGCAGCTCCAAAAACTACTGATCTATTATTATCTTTAAAATATTTTCCTAACTTTCCAATTGTAGTTGTCTTTCCTACTCCATTAACTCCTGACACAACTATTACAGAGGAGTTAGCATTGCCCATTAAACTTAGATCTTTTTCATATTTTAATAGTTCGATTGCCATTTTGTCGGCTAGTAACTTTAAAATTTCTTTATGATCATCTAATTTTTTATCAATTTTAAAATTTTCGAAATCTTTCCTTAGTTCTTTAGCCACATCTACTCCCGCATCAGATGAAATAATTAATTCTTCAAATTCGGTTAAAACACCGTCATCTATATTTTTTTTTGAAAAAATATTTTTGAAACCTTCTGAGAGACCAGAAGAACTTTTTCCAAGTCCTAATTTAAATTTATCAAATAACCCCATATTAAATATCTATTTTTATAATTTCAATGTCAGAGACAGGCCCGGTCATAAATATATTATTAGACTCATCTATCTCTATATTTAAAAAGCCTTCTTTAAATTTAATATTCACTTCATTGAAAACTAATTTGTTCTTAAAGGCAGCAAAAGCAGTTGCACATGCCGCTGTACCACATGCCTTAGTAAGTCCAGCTCCTCTTTCCCACACATTTACAATTATATTGTTTTTATCAATTACTTGAGCAAACGTAACATTAATTTTTTCTGGAAAAAGGTCGTGATTTTCAATCTTGGGACCTATTACTTTTAGATCATGTTTAAAACAATCATCAACGAAGAAAATAATATGTGGATTTCCAACATTTACACAAAATCCATCCTCGTATGTTTTGCTATTAATTTTTAAAATTACATTACTTGGATTCATTGATTTAGATAACGGAATATTTTCAAAACTTAACAATGGTTTTCCCATTTCGAGCATTACATGAAAATCTTTAACTAATCTTGCGTTTAGTATTCTATTTCTTGTTTTTAATTTAATTTTTTTGGTATTCAAATTTTTACCTAAAAGGTACGCCACACATCTAGCTCCATTCCCGCAAGCGCTTATTTCTCCTCCATCCGAGTTAAAAATTGTTATGGGGTAAGAATTTTCTTTTTCTTTTTCTATAAAGATTATTTGATCAAAACCAATGCTTGTCCTGCTCCCTAGTTCAATAATTTTTTCTTTTGTTAAATTAATATAATTTTCTCTTCTATCGATTATGATAAAGTCATTGCCCAATCCATCCATTTTAAAAGCATTAATAGTTGCCATAATTGATTAGTATAATTATTCATTGACTTTTAAAACCCCAAATTGTAGTTTCTCAGTACTTTCCGCAAATACTGAAGTTTTTGCGGTGCTCTTGAAAACAAGAGTGTCGACACTAGTCAGCGAAGGTTCGCCCACTAGTGCCATAGGTGTTGGTTTTTATAAATATGTTTGAAAATTTAACAAATAAATTAGAAAGTATTTTTTCTAAACTAAAAAGTGCCCCTTCCTTAACAGAGGAGCAAGTTGACTCTGGCTTAAAGGAAATACGACTAGCTTTATTAGAGGCGGATGTAGCTCTTTCTGTATCTAAAGAACTTATCACAAAAGTGAAACCCAAAGCTATTGGCCGAGAAATTATCAAATCAACCTCTGCTGGCCAAATGGTAGTTAAAATTGTCTATGACGAATTAGTAAATATTTTAGGTTCTAAAAATGAAGAATTAAATTTCAAAGCTGTTCCCCCAGTTTCTCTATTATTGGTTGGCTTACAAGGCTCAGGGAAAACAACTTCTGCAGCTAAATTAGCGAAAAATATTGAGAAAAATTATAAAAAAAAAGTAATGCTGGTTAGTTTAGATGTTTATAGACCAGCAGCTCAAGAGCAACTTAAATTACTTGCAGAAGCAAATGGAATTCAATGCTTGCCAATAGTAGAAAAGCAACAACCAATCGATATTACAAAAAGAGCTGTAAATGCTGCGAATCTAAATGGTTCAGACACTATAATTTTTGATACAGCAGGTAGAACTCAAATAGATCTTCCAATGATGTCAGAAATAAAACAAATTAAAAAAATCATAAAACCAGCTGAAACATTATTAGTAGCTGACTCACTAACGGGACAAATAGCTGTCAACGTAGCAAAGGATTTTGACAATACTATTAATTTATCTGGAATTATTCTTACAAGAGTTGATGGTGACGCTAGAGGTGGGGCAGCATTGAGCATGAAACACGTCACAGGTAAACCAATTAAATATATTGGAGTTGGAGAAAAAATTACAGATCTTGAATTATTTCATCCTGATAGATTAGCTAACAGAATCTTAGGAATGGGCGATGTAGTTACTCTAGTCGAGAAAGCTCAACAAGATTTAAGTGAAGAAAAAATAAAAGAAACCGAAGATGAATTGAAAAAGGGAATATTTACTATGGATGCTTATCTCTCACAACTTAGACAAATGAAAAAAATGGGAGGGATGGAAGGCGTAATGTCTATGCTACCCGGCGTGAATAAAATTAAATCAAAAATGGATCAAGCAAATATTGATGAAAAAATTTTGATAGAAAATGAAGCTATAATTTTATCTATGACTAAAAACGAGAGAGAAAATCCAAAGATTGTAAGCGGATCTAGACGAAAAAGAATTTCAATGGGAGCAGGTGTGGATGTTTCAAAAATTAATAAATTATTAAAACAATTTAAAATGATGTCTGAAATGATGAAAAAGATGTCTCAAGGAAAAAAAATTCCATCTGGAATGATACCAGATGAAATGCTTAATCAACTAAAATGAAAGGTGCAATATGTTAAGAATAAGATTATCAATGGGTGGAGTTAGAAAAAGACCTATTTATAAAATAGTAGTAGCCGATGGAAGATATCCAAGAGATGGTAAGTTCATTGAAAAACTTGGATCTTATAATCCTTTATTACCAAAAGATAAGAAAGAAAGAATTAAGGTAGAATTTGAAAGAGTTAAATATTGGATGAGCAAAGGTGCTCAACCAACTTTAAGAGTTTCACGGATATTAGGTGAAATGGAATTGATGCCAATGCCTAAACAAGGAAATAATCCTCAAAAAGCTATTCCAAAAAAAGATAGAAAAAAAACTGAAGAAGACAAAACACAGGAGATTAAGAAAGACGCTGCAGTAGTTGAGGGTAAAAAACCAGATCAAAAAGCAGAAGCTAAAAAGGAAGAACCAAAAGCAGAAGCTAAAAAGGAAGAACCAAAAGCAGAAGCTAAAAAGGAAGAACCTAAAGCAGAAGCTAAAAAGGAAGAACCTAAAAAACAAGGTTAGCAGCTATGTTAGAAGTAAAGATTTTTACTTTGTACCCAAAACTTTTTCCTGGTCC
>CABYCK010000012.1 GCA_902517535.1 uncultured Pelagibacteraceae bacterium
TTCTAAAGGAGGCAAACCGATAGGCTATATAACTTCACCATGGTACCATCCAGAGAAGAAAACAAATATTGCTATGGGATATGTTCCTTTTGAAGGAAATTTAAATAATAATGGATTTCCAATTGGAAATTTTGGGAAAAAATACAAAGTTCAATTACCAAAAAAGTATTCTAATAAATTAGTAGATGCTACCGTTGTCCCAATTCCATTTACAGAGTCTTTTCATGCAAATACTAGAGAGACAAAAAAATAGCTTAGATATTAAAAGAGACATCACTAAATGAGTAATGAAAAAGAATTTTACAAAAAATTTAAACCTCAATTAACACCGAAGAAAATGTTAGAACTGGGAGTTTTTGGCGGTGCATACTTTGTCGACGGAAGTATTAAAGAGTTTCCTAAATCGTGGTTTGCTAAAGCAAAATTAAGCAAAAATTTTGATGTAAATTTAAATCGATTTAAAATTGAGTCAGGTTTATCCAGAAAAGAATGGATAGATAAGGGCTGGATTTTTAAGGAAGATCCATTGGGATGGTTTCAATGGTATTGCAGATTTAAAAATGGAAGAAGAATTCCAGAAATTGATCAAGTACAAATTAAAAGATGGAAGGCTTTTGGTGACAGGCATGGTCCTGCGGTAAAAAAAAATTGCGAAGAAGGAGACTTGCAATGTAGAAAGAGGCAAAGGCAAGCGCTTTTACAGTGGGCTTACAACCCAATATTCTAAACTAAATTGAACCACAACAATGCTTGTGTTTTTTTCCTGAACCACAAGGGCATTTTTCGTTTCTACCTACTTTTTTATTATTTTTTAAAATTTCTTTTGCTTCTTCTTTTTCATCATCTTTTTGCGAGGTAACAATATTAAGATTAAGCAAAAATTTTACAAGATCATTTTTGATTTTTTCTAGAAGACCCTCAAAAAGTGTAAACGCTTCTTTTTTAAATTCAGAAAGCGGATCTTTTTGACCATAAGATCTTAAACCTATAACTTGTCTTAATTGTTCTAAATATTGTAAATGTGACCTCCATGAAAAATCAATAATTTGTAAAAATATCCTTTTTTCAAGATCATTATTTTCCTTTTCTCCAATCATGTTTGATCTTTTTTTCTTTTTTAAAAAATACAAATCCTTAATTTTTTTTTTAAATTCAATAGTGTTAAGTGTTGCCATGGATAATAATTCTTCATCATTTATTATGTTACCTGTAATATTTTTTACAGAAGCAAGGTATTTTTTTTCGTCATTTGTCTTTTCATAAATAGACTTTATTTTTTCTAAGTTTACTAGTATTTCATCTAAAAAATCACTTAAAATATTTTCAATATTATTATCTTTCAAAATTTTTAATCTTTGAGAAAAAATAACTTGTCTTTGATCATTCATCACATCATCAAATTTAATTAAATTCTTTCTAATGTCGAAGTTTCTAGCTTCAACTTTTTTCTGCGCCCTTTCCATTGCTTTATTAATCCAGGGATGGTCGATAGACTCGTTTTCTTTAAGGCCAATTTTCTTCAGGATCCCATCTATCGAGTCTCCTCCAAATATTCTCATTAATTCATCTTGCAAACTGATAAAAAATATTGAACTACCTGCATCTCCTTGTCTTCCTGATCTCCCTCTTAATTGATTATCTATCCTTCTGCTTTCGTGCCTTTCGGTTCCGATTATAAACAGTCCACCTTTTTCTTTTACTTGAGACTCTTCTTTTTTAAATTCTTCTTTATCTATTGATTTGCCATCTTCTATGTAATCTTTATTCCCTCCTAATTTAATATCAGTTCCTCGACCAGCCATATTAGTTGCAATAGTAACCGCTCCTATTTTTCCAGCTTCAGATATTATTTTAGCTTCTTTCTCGTGTTGTTTAGCGTTTAAAACATTATGTTTAATTTTGCCCTTACTTAAAAAAGAAGATATTTTTTCAGATTTTTCAATACTTGTCGTTCCCACTAACACTGGTTGACCTTTTTTGTTACATTCAATTATCTTATTAGTTATTGCATTATACTTTTCTGGTTCTGTTCTAAAAATTTGATCGTTAAAATCTTTTCTTTGCATTTTTTTGTTTGTAGGAATGGATACAACATTTAGTTTATAAATATCAAAAAATTCTTCCGCTTCGGTAATTGCTGTTCCAGTCATTCCAGATAATTTTTTGTATAATCGAAAATAATTTTGGTAAGTAATTGAAGCTAAGGTTTGATTTTCTTCTTCAATATTTACATTTTCTTTAGCTTCCAAAGCTTGGTGTAATCCATCTGAAAATCTTCTGCCATCTAAAACTCGTCCAGTAAATTCATCTATAATTTGAACTTTTCCATCTCTAACAATATAATCTGTATCTTTTCTAAAAAGTAAATTGGCTTTCAAAGCTTGATTAATATGATGTACTAAACTCAAGTTTTCAGGGTCATAAAAATTTTTATTTTTAAGTAATTTTTTTTGAATAGATAACTTTTCAATTTTATCTATACCTTGGTCTGTTAATATTACGTTTTTATTTTTTTCGTCTAACTCATAATCATTTTTTTTCAAATATTTCATAAATTCATTTGATATTGGATATAGATTACTATTATCTTCTAATTTTCCAGAAATGATTAAAGGTGTTCTTGACTCATCAATTAGAATACTATCAACTTCATCAACTATGCAGTACTCATGATCTCTCTGAACCATGTCGCTAAGATCGTATTTCATATTATCTCTTAGATAATCAAAACCTAGTTCATTGTTTGTGGCATAAGTAATATCACATTTGTAATTTTTTTTTCTTTGGTTATCGTCTAAATCATTAGTAATACATCCTGTTGAGGTTCCAAGAAAATTAAATACTTTTCCCATCCACTCCGAGTCCCTTTTGGCCAAGTAATCGTTTACAGTAACAATATGGACCCCTTTACCTGTAAGTGAATTTAAGTAAGCTGGCAAAGTTGAAACCAAGGTTTTACCTTCACCTGTTTTCATTTCTGCAATCTTTCCTTGATGTAACATTATTCCGCCAGCTAGCTGTACATTATAGTGTCTTTCACCTAGTGTTCTTCTTGCCGCTTCTCTAACCAAAGCAAAACTTTCAGGAATAATATTTTCCAATGAATTTCCCTCTTTAATTGCCCGTTTTAGGTTTAATGTCTTTTCTTTGAATTCACTATCAGACAGAGATTTAATAAGCACTTCTTTATCATTTATGGCAGAAATTAAATTCTTAGTTTTATCTAATTCTTGTTGATTAGAGCTTTTAAATATTTTACTAAAAGTTCTTGTAAATACATTCATTATACTTCTATATATGTATTTATAACCTAAATTAAATAGTAATTATGACGATAAATATAAAAAATTTCTTAAAAGAGAAATCAACAATGTCAAAAATAGGGGAGTTTCAAAACCTTAAACATATAGAAGGATTGGAAATGTCATCTGTTTCTGCTGATCTATATGGAAATGGTAGAGACGATCTAGCGCTTTTTTATTTTACCAAAGGTGCAAATTATGCCTCAGTGAATACAACAAATACAATTACTTCAGAATCAATTTCTTGGAATGAGAATTCTCACAAAAAAAGTATCAAGGCTTTATTAGTAAATACAAAAAATGCCAACACCTTTACAGGTAAACAGGGTAAAGAAAGTTTAGATACATTAGCAAAAAATTTATCAAAAATTCTAACATTAAAAGAATCAAAATCAAAAACTGGAACTTCAGAAATTATTAAAATAAAAGATCTTATATTTGCTTCCACAGGAGTTATCGGCGCAGAATTTCCAGTTGACAAGATCAAGGATACGCTTCCAGATTTAGTTCAAAAACTTAAAAGCGATCATAACAAATTATTTTGGTTAAAAATTGCATCTTCTATTATGACAACTGATACAAAACCAAAAATGGCTTATGAAGAAATAATTGTTGGTGATGAATTAGTAAAAATCTGTGGCATTGCAAAAGGCTCAGGCATGATTGCTCCCAATCTAGCGACAATGCTATCTTTCATTTTTACAAATGCAGACATAAATTCTAATTTATTAAAATCGATGTTGAGAAGAGCAGTAGCTAATACTTTTAACGCCATTACAGTCGACGGCGATCAATCAACAAATGATATGGTTTCTATTTTTTCTACTAAATTTATAAAGTTGAGTCAAAATTTATCACAGTCTGATCACGTAATAAAAAAATTTGAGCTAGCATTAAAAAAATTGTGCTTAAATTTAGCAAAACAAATAGTTGTAGATGGAGAAGGTGCAAAAAAATTTTTAACAATAAAAATAATTAATGCGAAATCAATATCTAGTGCAAAAAATATTGCTTTCTCAATTGCGAACTCCCCTCTGGTAAAAACAGCTGTTGCCGGAGAAGACCCCAATTGGGGAAGGATTATTATGGGGATAGGGAAATCTGGAGAAATTATTGATGTTAAAAAATTAAAAATTAAAATTGGAAATTTTTTAGTTGCTGAAAATGGAAAAATCTCCGATAGTTATAATGAAGAAAAATTACAAGAGTACATGAAATGGGACTCAATAGTGATTGAAGTAAATTTAAGATCAGGTAATGATGCATTTGAATGTTATACATGTGATTTTACCCATGATTACATAGATATAAATGCAGATTATAGGAATTAATATTAAATAAAAAGATATGATAAAATACAATTTAAAATGTGAAAACAATCATGAATTTGAAAGTTGGTTCTCAAATTCAGAAGAATTTGATAAATTAAATAAAAAAAAACTTCTCGAATGCATTTATTGCGCATCAAAAAAAATAGAAAAATCAATAATGTCACCTTCGATATCAAACAAATCTTCGAAAAATATCAATCCGTTGGAGGTAGATCAAAAGCTCATAAACGAAAGAGACAAATTAATGAAATTAAGAAATATAATAGAAAAAAATTTTGAATTTGTAGGAGATAAACTTAGCAAAAAAGTCAGAGAAGTTTACTATGATAAAAATCACAATAAAGCTATCTACGGAACGGCAACCCCAGAAGAAAAAGAAGAACTTGCAGATGAGGGAATTGATTTGATTAGTGTTCCTTGGGTTAGTAAAGATAATTAGATTTTTGAACTACAAACAATATAATTAACTGAGAAATTGTCAGATTTTTTCCATTTTTTAAAAAAAGGATTAAACTCCAACCCTTTTATATTTTTTGTAACAAAATTTTTAGTTGATAGTTTTTCTTCTAATTCCTCAGGTTTAATAAATTTATTCCAATCATGAGTTCCAATAGGTAACCATCTCAATACATATTCAGCACCAATTATTGCTTTTACGTAAGAAATTAAAGTTCTGTTTAATGTTGCGGTGAACATCAAACCATTTTTATCTAGCAGATTGTAGCAAGATTGTAGATACAAATCTAAATTCTCAACATGCTCAACCACTTCAAGATTTAATATTACGTCAAATTTTTCTTTTGAGTCTAATTGTTCTGGTGATTTGTTTAAATAATTTATATTAAGATTATTTTTTTTGCTGTGTAAAGAGGCAATCTTTATATTTTTTTCCGCAGCATCAATTCCTGTAACATCTCCTCCTAAACGTGCCATAGGTTCACTTATCAAACCACCACCACAACCAATGTCAAGAATAGACAAATTTTTAAGTAAGATTTTTTTCTCTCTATTTAATTTAAAATGTTTAGAAATTTCATCTAATATATATTCAATTCTAATAGGGTTAAACATATGTAAGGGTTTAAATTTACCATTTACATCCCACCATTCATCTGCCAGCTTTGAAAACTTTTGAATTTCTTCTTTATTTATTGTAGTCATTTATTTTATATATATTAAATTTACATAATTAAGACCTAATTATATTATATTAAAATCTGACAATGGCAAAAAAAGTATTAAAATTTGGTGGCACTTCTGTAGGAACAATAGATAGAATTCTACATGTAGCAAAGATTATAAAAAAAGAATTTGTCGCAGGTAACGAAGTTATAGTTATAGTTTCAGCTATGGCTGGTAAAACTAATGAACTATTAGAACAGTCAAAAAATATTTCGAAAAATTTTAACAAAAGGGAGCTGGATGTGCTCTTGACCTCGGGTGAACAAGTGACAAGTGCTTTACTGGCTGGGGCATTAAACGAAATTGGAGTTAATTCAAAATCTTGGCTAAATTGGCAAATCCCAATTCTAACAGAGGGCAAAAATACTAACGCAAGGATTATAAATATGAATATTTCAAAAATTAATATTTTCTTATCTAATAAAGGAGTAGCTATTATTCCGGGATTTCAAGGAATATCTAAAAACGGAGACATAACCACTATTGGAAGAGGTGGTTCAGATGCTACAGCAGTTGCAGCAGCAAAAATTTTTAACGCTGACTCTTGTGAAATATATACTGATGTTGATGGAATTTATTCATCTGATCCAAATAAAATTCCTGTAGCAAAAAAAATAGATAAAATTTCATATGATGAAATGCTTGAACTTTCTTCACTAGGAGCAAAAGTAATGCAACCCTCTGCTGTACAAACTGCAATGATGTATAATATTCCTTTAGAGGTTAAATCTACATTTACAGATAGAGATGGAACAAAAATTTTTAGCGAAGAGAGTATTGATTATAGCAAAAGTGTTACAGGGGTAGCATACTCAAAAGATGATGCAAAAATAACAATGATTGGTGTACAAGATAAACCTGGTGTTGCGGCAAATATTTTTGAACCACTAGGTAAAAATCAGGTTAACGTGGATATGGTAATTCAGAATATTTCATTGGACCAAAAAACCACTGATATTACTTTTACAATTAAAAGAGACGATTTATTAAAAACTATCGATATACTAAAAAAAAATAAAAATGTTAAATACGATACTATGAGTCATAATAATAAAGTATCTAAAATTTCAATCGTAGGAGCAGGAATGGTTTCTACCCCAGGTGTAACTTATCGTATGTTTAGAGGTTTGGCAGATGAAAAAATTAATATTCTAGCTATTTCTACCTCTGAAATAAAATTATCAGTAATTATTAATGAAGAAGACACTTTAAAAGCAGTAAAAAAATTACATACAATCTTTGACTTAGACTAAAATGGAAATTAGACCACACAGAACAATCCTAAGAAAAAAAACTCGAAAAATTAAAGTTGGCAAAGTATTTGTTGGCGGAGATTCTCAAATAAGTGTTCAGTCTATGACTAACACTCTGACTACTGATATAAAAGGAACTATAAAACAAATTAATTCATTAGAAGAAAATGGCGCTGATATAGTAAGAGTATCTTGTCCAGATGAAAACTCAACAAAAGCTCTTAAACTAATCGTTAAAGAAGTTAATGTTCCTATTGTAGCGGATATACATTTTCATTATCAAAGAGCAATCGAAGCAGCAAAAATGGGAGCAAGCTGTTTGAGAATTAATCCGGGAAACATTGGGTCTAAAGATAGAATTCTAGAAGTAGTGAAGGCAGCAAAAGACTATGATTGCTCGATAAGGATAGGAGTTAACGCTGGATCTCTAGACAAAACTTTGCTTGAAAAATATAAAGAACCTTGTCCTGATGCTTTAGTTGAAAGCGCCATGTACAACGTAAAACTTCTAGAAGATAACGATTTTTTTAATTTTAAAATCAGTGTTAAATCTTCAGATGTTTTTTTATCTGTTAAATCTTATTTACAACTTTCTGAGATTTGTTCATATCCCTTACATCTTGGAATAACAGAGGCAGGCGGACTCTTTACTGGCAGCATAAAATCCTCAATTGGAATAGGTCAACTTTTAATGCAAGGTATAGGAGATACAATAAGAGTTTCTTTGTCATCAGATCCTATAGACGAAATAAAAGCAGGTTATGAAATTTTAAAATCTTTAGGCATTAGAGCTAGAGGAGTAAATATAATCTCTTGCCCTTCATGTGCTCGTCAAGCATTTCCTGTTATTGAAACAGTTAAACTACTTGAAAAAAGATTAGCTCACATAAAAAAACCTATCAATCTTTCGATTATAGGCTGTGTAGTTAACGGTCCAGGTGAAGCGGCTCAAACTGAAATTGGTCTCACAGGCGGAGGTCAAGATAATAACCTTTTGTATCTTTCCGGTGTTCCTCATACAAAAGTTCCAAGTTCAGAAATTATTGATAAAATAGTAAAACTTGTTGAAGAAAAAACAAAAGACTAAAATTAAATTATGCTTCCGATAGACAAAGTAAGAAACATTATTACTAAATATGACGCTTTAGAAAAAGAACTCGCCTCAGGGAAAATTGATCCTAAATTGTTTGCTAAAAAATCAAAAGAATACTCAAGCTTAGGCGAGGTTATTGTAAAAGCTAGAAAATATATCAATTTTGAAAATGAAAAAAAAGACTTAGTTAACATGGTACAAGATAAATCAAACGATCAAGACATAATAGAATTAGCTCAAAAAGATTTAAGTGAGTTATTAGAAATAAAGGAAAAATATGAAAAAGATTTAAAAGTATTTTTGTTACCAAAGGATGAAGATGATAATAAAAATGCAATTGTAGAAATTCGAGCAGGAACAGGAGGTTTAGAAGCCTCACTTTTTTGCGCAGATTTATTCAAAATGTATGAAAAAGTCTGCTCTAAAAAAAAATGGAAACTAGAGATTATTAATATTTCAAAGAGTGAGGCTGGTGGATTTAAAGAAGTTATTTTTTCAGTTACTGGCAATGATATTTATTCCTATTTAAAATATGAGTCAGGGGTTCATAGAGTTCAAAGGATTCCTAAAACTGAAACACAAGGAAGAGTGCACACTTCAGCTGCAACTATAGCTGTTTTACCAGAGGCGGAAGAAGTCGATATAAAAATCAAAGAGTCCGATTTAAGAATTGATGTTTTTAGAGCTGGAGGTCCTGGTGGGCAATCAGTGAACACAACTGACAGTGCTGTAAGAATTACACACATTCCAACTGGGGTAGTTGTCAGTCAACAAGACGAAAAATCTCAACACAAAAATAAAGCTAAAGCTTTAAAGATACTAAGATCTAGAGTTTATGAGTCTGAAAAAAGAAAAAAGGATCAAGAAAGATCAGACAATAGAAGAAGCCAGATTGGATCAGGAGACAGATCTGAAAGGATAAGGACTTATAATTTTCCTCAAGGAAGAATTACAGATCACAGAATTAATCTCACTTTACATAAGCTTGATGAATTTTTAAGTGGAGAAATACATGAAGAAATGAATCAAGAATTGAGATTAAAAGAACAAAATATAAAACTTGAAAATTTAAACTAATGGAAATTTTTAAAATTTTAGACAATGGTTCTAAGCAACTTAAGAGGAAAAATATTCTATCTCACCAATTAGATACAGAAATTTTATTGTCAGAAGCTTTAAATATTTCAAGAGAGAAATTGCTGGTCAATTCAAATACAAAAGTATCATCTAAAACAATAGACTATTTTAATAAACTTTTAAACAGAAGATTAAACAAAGAACCAGTCGCTACTATTTTAAATAGGAAGGAATTTTGGAGCAAAAATTTTTCAGTCAATAAAAACACATTAATTCCTAGACCAGAAACCGAATTAATGGTTGAAAAGATAGTAAAAATTTTTCATAAAAAAAATATATCTATTTTGGATATTGGCACAGGGTCAGGCTGTATATTATTAAGTTTATTGGATGAAATGAATAAATCAAAAGGGATAGGATTAGACATATCACAAAAAGCTATTCTAATTGCTAAATTCAATGCTAAACGTCACAAATTAATCGATAGAGCCAAGTTTTTTAGAAGAGATATAAGCAACTTTTACAATAATAAATTTGATTTAATAGTATCAAATCCCCCATATATAATGAAGAGAGACTTAAAAAACTTAGATGAATGCATCAAAAAATTTGAACCCAAAATTGCCTTAGATGGAGGAAATGATGGGCTTGACGTTATTAAAAAAGTTATCTACAAATCTAAGAGTATTTTAAAAATTAAAGGTACGCTTGCCATTGAAATTGGAAATGAGCAATTTAAAAAAGTTTCAATAATACTAAGAAAAAATAAATTTAATATCAAACATATAATTAAAGATTATAAAGAAAATATTAGATGCATTATGTCGACATTAGAACATTAAACTTTAAAATAAAAAGATAAATGAATAACAATAGAAGAAGAAATTTTAGACCGAGACCTCAAAAAAATAATTTTAGAAGGAGAAACGGTTCAATAAACTCAAACAATGTCAGTAGTTTTAATAATGGTAACAGAGGTTTTAATAGAAACGGCTCTATGTCAAATCCTCATAATGTTGAAAAAACTATTCAAAAATTTCAACAATTAGCAAAAGACGCACAAAGCAATGGGGATCCAGTTTTGGTTGAGAATTATTTACAACACGCAGACCATTACGCAAGAAGATTGGCTGAACTAAATGAGAGAAGTAAAAATAGCTTAAGCATAGAAAGTAAAGAAAAAACTGAAGAAACAATTCCTACAGATACCAGTCAAGTAAAATAATTTTTACCTTAAGTTAGATAGTTTAA
The DNA here is from genome assembly GCA_902517535.1 of uncultured Pelagibacteraceae bacterium. Lineage (GTDB taxonomy): Bacteria > Pseudomonadota > Alphaproteobacteria > Pelagibacterales > Pelagibacteraceae > Pelagilacustribacter. The sequence goes on from CABYCK010000012.1 coordinate 10,490, forward strand.
GATCAATTTTAATCCTTTCTAATTCAAATTTTTCTCTCATATCTCCTTTTAAAATTTTTCCAGAAGGAAGTTTAAGTTTTTGTGAATTTACTTTTCGACCATTAACAATTACTTCATAATGCAGATGTGGTCCAGTCGACATTCCTGTAGAACCAACGTAACCAATTATTTGCCCTTGTTTAACTTTTTTTCCTTCTTTAACTCCTTTAGCAAAATTTTTCATGTGAGCATAAACAGTTTGATAAGTTGAATTGTGTTTTATCTTCACACAATTTCCTCCACCTCCACACCATCTTGCTCTTATAACCGTTCCTGAACCAGATGCCATAATAGGAGTACCACTCGGAGCAGCAAAATCTGTTCCTCTGTGCATTTTATTATAACCCAAAATAGGATGTTTTCTCATACCATAAGAAGAGGATAATCTTGCACCATTAATTGGAGTTTTCATCAATGATTTAACTATACTTTTTCCTTTAATATCATAATACCCAGTTTCAGTATTGTCATTGAAATTATAAAGATTAATTTCTTTTCCATTTACATACATAGAAGCGTAAATTATTTTGCCAGTGTCTTTGACAACTTCATTGTCATCTTCAAACTTCTCGTACATAATTTCGAACCAATCTCCTTTTCTAATGTCTCTTTGAAAATCTACCTCAAAACCAAAAATTCTAGCAAATTCAATAATTATATTTGGTTCAATAGCTACGTCTGTTGCAGCTGAATATAAATTATTTTTAATTTCATTTTTTACAACAACTTCTTTTTTATAAAGTCTAAGAATTTTTTCTTTTATACTAAAATCTTCTCCAACTTTTCTTATTTCAACACTTGTAGTATTATTTATAGGATAGGCTAAATTTACTACATTATTAGATCCATCTTCCTTCATTTTTAAAACAAGATAAAGTTCTCTACCAGCGTATATATTTGTGAGTTTTTGTTTCTTTAAATCATTTGATATTATTTTAATATCATTTGAATTTACTTTTAAATTTTTCAAAATTTTTTCTATACTATCGTTATTTTGTATTTTATATTTTATCTCTTTATAAGGACTATTAATTTTAGAAATGATAAAATTTGAAAAGTTGAAAAATTCTTCTGAATTTACTACCGCTTCAAAGTTTTGTTTTTCTGTCTTATTTTTTTTTATTCCTAAGCTATATATTGATGAGAAAATTAAAAAACTGAGTAAAATTAAAAGTATATAAACGGTATATTTAAACTTTTTAAGACCCTCGACTTTATTAAAAAAAGTATTACGGAAAATTTTTAATGAGCTAAAATTACGTCTGAAAAATTGATTAAACGCCATAGTTGTTTTCTATAAAAATTGATTAAGGTTTGCAACGGTCATTGCTTAAAAAAAGCCTGAATTTGCTGACTTTTATAGCCAATATACGCCTTGACTTATGGCATAATTGTAATAAAACGGGCGCTCACCTCTTCAATATTTATTTAAAAATAGCGCCAGAGGTGTGTAGATTTTCAAGTAAAATCTTAGCTTTTTTAAATTGTAAATTTTTAAGAAGAGAAGTGTGGACGGCTAGGTTAATAAAGAAATTGTCGTACACGCTTTAACGAAAAATGATTTTAATTAATTTTAAAGTCATTAAAGCTAGTGTGCGCCGTTATTAAACTTGAGAGTTTGATCATGGCTCAGAACGTACGCTGGCGGCACGCCTAACACATGCAAGTCGAACGCAGTAGCAATACTGAGTGGCAAACGGGTGAGTATAATGTGGGAATCTGCCTTTTGGTTTGGAATAACACGGGGAAACTTGTGCTAATACCGAATAAGCCTTTACAGGGAAAGTTTTAACGCCGAAAGATGAGCCCGCACTTGATTAGCTAGTTGGTAAGGTAAAAGCTTACCAAGGCAACGATCAATAGCTGTTCTTAGAGGAAGACCAGCCACATTGGGACTGAGACACGGCCCAGACTCCTACGGGAGGCAGCAGTGGGGAATCTTGCACAATGGGGGAAACCCTGATGCAGCGATGCCGCGTGAGTGAAGAAGGCCCTTGGGTTGTAAAACTCTTTCGTCGGGGAAGAAAATGACTGTACCCGAATAAGAAGGTCCGGCTAACTTCGTGCCAGCAGCCGCGGTAATACGAAGGGACCTAGCGTAGTTCGGAATTACTGGGCTTAAAGAGCTCGTAGGTGGTTAAAAAAGTTGATGGTGAAATCCCAAGGCTTAACCTTGGAACTGCCATCAAAACTTTTTAGCTAGAGTGTGATAGAGGTAAGTGGAATTTCTAGTGTAGAGGTGAAATTCGTAGATATTAGAAAGAACACCAAATGCGAAGGCAACTTACTGGGTCACTACTGACACTGAGGAGCGAAAGCATGGGTAGCGAAGAGGATTAGATACCCTCGTAGTCCATGCCGTAAACGATGTGTGCTAGACGTTGGAAATATATTTTTCAGTGTCGCAGCGAAAGCATTAAGCACACCGCCTGGGGAGTACGACCGCAAGGTTAAAACTCAAATGAATTGACGGGGACCCGCACAAGCAGTGGAGCATGTGGTTTAATTCGAAGATACGCGCAGAACCTTACCAACACTTGACATGTTCGTCGCGAGCCTAAGAGATTAGGCTTTTCAGTTTGGCTGGACGAAACACAGGTGCTGCATGGCTGTCGTCAGCTCGTGTCGTGAGATGTTGGGTTAAGTCCCGCAACGAGCGCAACCCCTACTTTTAGTTGCCACCATTTAGTTGGGCACTTTAAAAGAACTGCCAGTGATAAGCTGGAGGAAGGTGGGGATGACGTCAAGTCCTCATGGCCCTTATGTGTTGGGCTACACACGTGCTACAATGGCACTTACAATGGGAAGCAAAGAGGCGACTCCTAGCTAATCCCAAAAATGTGTCTCAGTTCGGATTGTACTCTGTAACTCGAGTGCATGAAGCTGGAATTGCTAGTAATCGCGGATCAGCGCGCCGCGGTGAATACGTTCCCGGGTCTTGTACACACCGCCCGTCACACCATGGAAGTTGGTTACACCTTAAGGCAAAGCTTATACCTTTGACTACGGTACGATCAGCAACTGGGGTGAAGTCGTAACAAGGTAGCCGTAGGGGAACCTGCGGCTGGATTACCTCCTTTCTAAGGAAGACCAAAAATTTCTTTTGGTCTCAAAAAATTAAGTTAATGTGGCCGTCCTCATTTCTCTTCTTATTAATTAAAGTGTCTCGTTAATGCCAGGGGGCCGGTAGCTCAGGTGGTTAGAGCGCACCCCTGATAAGGGTGAGGTCGCACGTTCGAGTCGTGCTCGGCCCACCATTTTTCATGGGGGATTAGCTCAGCTGGGAGAGCGCCTGATTTGCATTCAGGAGGTCAGCGGTTCGATCCCGCTATCCTCCACCAATAAGACACTTTTAGTTTTTTTAAATTGTAAATAATGAATATCAATTTTGATTGTTCAAACAGTAAGAACAATCAAACAATATCTATATCCGATTGTTCGAATAGATGAACAATCTAAAAATATTCGAATAGATGAATATTTTATTAAAAATTTAATTTAGACAGAAAATTATTTTCTGTGCATAAATCAAGCGTTTAAGGGCGTATGGCGGATGCCTAGGCACTGAAAGGCGATGAAGGACGTGGTATACTGCGATAAGTTTCGGGGAGCTGTATGCAGGCTTTGATCCGAAAATTTCCGAATGGGATAACCCACCACTTTATGTGGTACTTCAAACTGAATTCATAGGTTTGAAGAGCTAACCCGGAGAACTGAAACATCTAAGTAACCGGAGGAAAAGAAATCAATTGAGATTCCGTTAGTAGTGGCGAGCGAACGCGGAACAGGCCAGTAACAATATTGAGATAACCTAAATAGTTTGGAAAAACTAACCATAGAGGGTGATAGTCCTGTAGGGGTAAAGCTTAATATTGTTCTTGAGTAGAGCGGGACACGTGAAATCTTGTTTGAATATAGGGGGACCACCCTCTAAGCCTAAATACTCTTCAGTGACCGATAGTGAACTAGTACCGTGAGGGAAAGGTGAAAAGAACCCCTATTAGGGGAGTGAAATAGAACCTGAAACCGTATGCCTACAAACAGTCGAAGCTCTTTTTAGAGTGACGGCGTACCTTTTGTATAATGGGTCAGTGACTTAATTTATCCAGCAAGCTTAAGCCGTAAGGTGTAGGCGTAGCGAAAGCGAGTCTTAAATGGGCGTCAAGTTGTATGAATTAGACCCGAAAACGAATGAGCTTACCATGAGCAGGTTGAAAGCAGGGTAACACTTGCCGGAGGACCGAACCAGTTGACGTTGAAAAGTCTTTGGATGACTTGTGGTAAGGGGTGAAAGGCCAACCAAATTCGTAGATAGCTGGTTTTCCGCGAAAACTATTTAGGTAGTGCGTTGAGTAAATTGATGTTTGGAGGTAGAGCACTAAAGGGGCTAGGGGAGAGAAATCTTTACCAACCCTCATAAAACTCCGAATGCCAAACATTTTACCTCAGCAGACAGACTGTGGGTGCTAAGGTCCATGGTCGAAAGGGAAAAAGCCCAGATCACCAGATAAGGTCCCTAAATCATGATTAAGTGTGAAAGGATGTGGAGATTCCTAAACAGCCGGGAGGTTGGCTTAGAAGCAGCCATCCTTTAAAGATAGCGTAACAGCTCACCGGTCTAATAGAGTTTCTGCGCCAAAGATGTAACGGGGCTCAAATCATGTACCGAATCTGTGGATTTATAATTTCTTAGGAAATTATATCTGGTAGCGGAACGTTCTGTAAGCCTGTAAAGGGATACCCGTGAGGGATCCTGGAGGTATCAGAAGTGCGAATGCTGACATAAGTAACGATAAACAGAGTGAAAAACTCTGTCGCCGAAAATCCAAGGGTTCCTGCGCAAGGTTAATCCGCGCAGGGTTAGTCGGCCCCTAAGACGAGGGCGAGAGCCGTAGTCGATGGGAACAAGGTTAATATTCCTTGACCAGATGGAAGTGACGAATTTCGTAAATTGTTAACTCTTAATGGATTGAGTTAGCTGTGAAGAAGTTCCAGGAAATAGCTCCATCATAAGACCGTACCCGAAACCGACACAGGTGGATTATTAGAGTATAATTAGGCGCTTGAGAGAATGATGTTGAAGGAACTCGGCAAAATGCCTCCGTAACTTCGGAAGAAGGAGGACCTATTTTAAGGCAACTTAATGTAGGTGGCACAAGCCAGGGAGATGCGACTGTTTATCAAAAACACAGGGCTCTGCTAACACGTAAGTGGATGTATAGGGTCTGACGCCTGCCCGGTGCTGGAAGGTTAATGCGATAGGTGCAAGCTTATTTCTGAAGCCCCAGTGAACGGCGGCCGTAACTATAACGGTCCTAAGGTAGCGAAATTCCTTGTCGGGTAAGTTCCGACCTGCATGAATGGCGTAACGATATCTCCGCTGTCTCCAACATCAACTCAGTGAAATTGAATTCTCCGTGAAGATGCGGAGTTCCCGTGGTTAGACGGAAAGACCCCGTGCACCTTTACTACAACTTTATATTGGTGTTAGGAATGATATGTTTAGCATAGGAGGGAGACTTTGAAGTTTTAGCGTCAGCTAGAATGGAGTCATCAGTGAAATACCTCTCTTATTATTCTTGACATCTAACTGCTTGCCGTAATCCGGCAGCAAGACATTGTATGGTGGGTAGTTTGACTGGGGCGGTCGCCTCCCAAAAAGTAACGGAGGCGTGCGAAGGTAGGCTCAGAACGGTCAGAAATCGTTCGTAGAGTGCAATGGCATAAGCCTGCCTGACTGCGAGACTGACAAGTCAAGCAGAGTCGAAAGACGGTCATAGTGATCCGGTGGTTCTGAGTGGAAGGGCCATCGCTCAACGGATAAAAGGTACGCCGGGGATAACAGGCTGATACCCTCCAAGAGTCCATATCGACGAGGGTGTTTGGCACCTCGATGTCGGCTCATCACATCCTGGGGCTGGAGCAGGTCCCAAGGGTTTGGCTGTTCGCCAATTAAAGTGGTACGTGAGCTGGGTTCAGAACGTCGTGAGACAGTTCGGTCCCTATCTGCCATGGGTGTAGAAGAATTGAGAGGATTTGTCCCTAGTACGAGAGGACCGGGATGAACATACCACTGGTGGACCGGTTGTAGCGCCAGCTGCAGTGCCGGGTAGCTAAGTATGGACAAGATAACCGCTGAAAGCATCTAAGTGGGAAACTTACCTCAAAACTAGTTCTTCCTATAGAGCCGTAGTAGACCACTACGTTGATAGGCTGGATGTGGAAGCGCGGTAACGCGTGAAGCTGACCAGTACTAATAGCTCAATTGGCTTGATTTATGCACTGAAAAAAATTTTTGGATCTAAACTTTACATTACAAATATAAAAAGATATCATGTTCAATAATTGAACATGATAGTTTTAGGAATTAACGATACTCATGATGCTTCTGCATGTCTAGTCCGAGACGGAAAAGTTATTGATATAGTTTCCGAGGAGCGTCTAAATAGATATAAAGGTATTTCATCTTTACCCATCAAAGCTATACAGTATATCTTAAAAAAAAATAAATTAGATAAAAGAAATATTGACCACGTAAGCGTTGCTAATACGAATTTAAATCACATGAACTTATGGAATGTGAATTGTCAATTTAAATTAAAAGACCACATTAAATTACAAGAAAAACTTTATTATAAAAATATTTATGAGAAAAGAAAAATTAAATTAAAAAAAATATTCCCAAATTACAAAACAGTTTGTAAAATGGGATATTCAGTTGATAATATTCCTTTTATTACAAGCGACGAAGCATCGAAAAAAGATTTAAAGAAAATTAATGATATTAGATTAAATTCAATATCAAAATTATTAAAAATTGACAAAAGCAAAATATCTTTTCACGATCATCATAGATGTCACACTTTTTATGGATTCTATACTAATCCAATGAAATCAAATCTAACAGCAGTGTTAACCTCTGATGGAGGAGGTGATGGAGTATATAATACAGTAAATATTTTCAAAAATGGAAAATTTATCTCTATTAATAAATCAAAAAATAGTTGGATAGGTAAGATTTACTCTAACACCACTCTAATTCTAGGCATGAATCCTTTTAGACATGCCTATAAAGTAATGGGACTTGCACCCTATACACAAAAATCAAATTATAAAGAAATACTGAATTTTTTCTTAAAAAGCTTAAAAGTTAAAAATTTAGATTTTAAGATTAACAAAGAAATAAAAGATAAATATTTTTACTTTAAGAAAAATCTTAATGGATATAGATTTGATAATATAGCTGGGGCTCTTCAAAATTTCACAGAAATCAGATTAAAGGAGTGGTTTAATAATGTGTCGAAAAAATTTAAAGTTAAAAATTTTGTTTTTACAGGAGGGGTAGCAAATAATGTAAAAGTTAATAAATTTTTAGCTGAGCAAAAATTTGTTAACAAATTATGGGTACCTCCTGGACCGGGCGATGAAAGTTTATCATTAGGTGCAGCATATTCTTATTTATATAATTTTTTAGGCTATAAAAAATGTTTAAATTATATTAAAGTTGTCGAAAATGCTTATTTAGGACCAAGTGTAAGCAAGTCTAGCATTGATTTATTCAAAAAAAATAAATTAATTAAAAAAAATTTTAAATTAATTTATGACAAAAATTATAATCATGTTGCTAAATCTATTAAAGAAGGTGAAATAATATTTGTATGCATTGGAAGGCAAGAGTTTGGTCAAAGAGCTTTAGGTCATAGGTCAATTATATGCGACCCATCAAAATTAGAACTTGTTAAAAAAATTAACTCATCAATTAAAATGAGAGATTTTTGGATGCCTTTTACCCCTTCAATTTTGGACAAAAAATTAAAAAAATATATTAAATATAATAAAAAACTTAATTACAATTATATGACATCTTGTGTAGAGGCCACTGAAATTGGAAAATTACATCTTAAAGCTGCAATTCATCCTGGTGATTACACTGTAAGACCTCAAAAAGTAACAAGAGCCTCTTGCCCAAAATATTATAAATTAATTGAACAATTTTCTAAAATTTCAGGTATAGGAGCAGTTCTAAACACATCTCTTAATATGCACGAATATCCAATAGTTACTTACCCAAATGACATAATTAAAGAGATAATTTTAAATAGCAAAAATTTAAATTATAGTATTTTAATTGAAGACCACTTCTTTAAAAGAAAGAAAAGCTAAATATTTCTGCAATGTATCAGTAAGCATAAAATTAAATATTTTTAATTATATACTTTGATATTTTGTCAACTGATCGAATTTTACTAAAGTCTTTTGAATTTATTTTAAATTTATATTTTTTTTCTAAAACAAATATAAGTTTCATAAAATCTAAGGAGTCTAAGCTTTGTTCAAATAAATCTACGTTTTTTTCAAAATTACTATATCTTGAATTTAGTTTTTTCAAACTCTTAAATATAAAACTTTTAACTTGATGTATATTATTTTTCATTAATCTTTTTTAACAAATTATTAATATTAATTTTACCAGTGTTATTTACAATAAATTCTTTAGTAAAAATTATATTTTCAAAACTTATATTAAAATTATATTTTCTCAAGAATAGATAAATTGATTTTGACTTTATTTTTTTATCAATAAACAAATACAATGTTGACTCAAAATTGTTTAGTTTTTTGGTTATATTTAAAATCTTTATGTTAGGAATTTTGAAAAAATTTTTTATCTCATTTTCAACATTTTTTAAATTATAATTTATACCGTTAACATTTATATTATCAATATCGCGTCCATGAAATATAAAGAATCCATCTTTGTCTATTGAGCCTAGGTCTCCAGTTCTAAACCATCCATTTTTAATTTTAGATTTCCATAGATTTTTATTTGAGTATCCCAATACTAAATTTTTTCCTCTGATGTACACCTGCCCAAATTTTTTTTTTGTATTTTTTAATATTTTGATTTTTATACCTTTGAAAGGTTTACCCTCCGTATGAATTTTAGTTGGAAATTTTTTACAATTTAAAAAAGAAGTCCTCATTGCCTCTGTCATTCCATAATTAATAAATAAATTTGGACCAATATCCAAAAATTTTTTCCTTAAAAATTTTGGAAAATAACCTGTGCTAACTTGAGCATACTCTAAATTTTTTATATTTCTTTTAAAATTCATAAAATCCATCTCCATTAAATTTTTTAATAACTTTGAGGGTATCGAAATAGAGTTACACCTAGCGACTTTATATGTGTCATAAAAATTACTAAAATTATAATCATCGATCAGAGTCATCGAGTGTTTACTTTTTATTATCGAGTGAATTCTTCCTAAAGCGAACGCATGATCTATTGGTGCAAAAATAAATTCATTATAGTTTTTTTTCTTTTTAAAGATTTCCTTGTTCATTTCAGATGCCACAAATGAAATGTTTGAATTTGATAAGTAAACATATTTTGAAGAGTCAGTACTCCCAGAAGTTTTGAGAATAACCGCAAGATCGTTTGGATAAATTTTTTTTGTGTCAAAAATTTTAATTAATTTGTCTTTACGGAAAGTGTAATTAATTTTAATTTTTTCTTTTTTTAATTCTGCATGAGATTTTATATTAGAGATGAACACTATTAAACCGGCTTTATTACAAGAATAGAGTCTAGTGAGAAATTTGATTTTGTCGGTTGTGTCTAAGGCAACTATTCCTCTTTTAACTCCTGTAAATGATTTATATTTACTCTCTATTTGATTTTTAACAGTTTTAAAATTAATTATTTTTTTATAATAAATATATTTCTCGCTGTAATTATCTATTTCATCGTACAATTTTTTATTTTTTTGCATTATTTTTAGCTATTTATTTGTAAAGATTCTTTTAAAAACATTTTTTAAAATTCTTCATTATTTTACAAAACCTTTCGTGAGTTTTTTGGTCAAACTTATAAAAATATTTTTTTTCAATTTTACTCATTAAAGAAGTTGAGATTTTGTTTTGTTTTGCTAAATATTTTTGGAAATTTGCAGGGTTTTTCAATATTGGTATAAAATCTTTTTTGTCAGTCCAATTAGGTCTAAAATAATCTTCAATTCTAACAATATTTAATCCTTGAAAAAAAGCTTCGTACGCAAGTGATGCGTACCCAGAAATAATAAGATCTGCTGCATCCATTATTTCTCTAGAATGATATTTTTTCAACGTTATAAAATCAAATTTAAAATTTTTTTTGAAATATGTTTCAGTAGAGTCAAAAAAAGCAGGATGAGCGCTTAAAACAATCTGATAGTTTGAAAGATCACATCTATTAAGAAAATGTACTAAGTAATCTTCATCTTTAAGAGATGTAAGAATTACTATAATCTTTTTCATTTTATCTTGATTAATTTTTTTTATTATTCTTTTAATAGAATTTTTTTTATTTGCATGTTTGGCTAAATCAAATTTAAAAGATCCAACAACAAAAATTTTCTTATTTGGAAAAATATCTCTTAAATAACTTGCATATTCTGTACCTTGAGAAAAAAATATATCTGGTTCAGGTGATCGAAGGTATTCTCTAGTTTTTTTACTAAAATCTTTTTTGTTAAGATATAAAAATAAATTATCCTTGTGGTAGTCTGCATGATTTACCAAAATAATATTTGGTCTTTTTTTCAAAGATTTTATGTAAGCGTAAATTGATCTAAAGTTTGGGTAAAATTCACCATTAGTTATAAAGTTTTTAAAATTATTTTTTTTCAAAAAATTTTTTATCGCTATTGATAGAATAAGTGCATCTTGGATATTTCCAAAAAAAGACTCCACTATTTTAGGTTTCAAAATTTTCGAACAATCATTTTTATTTAAATAAAAATAATTTTTTTTACTTAATATTTTTGAAGTTTTAAAAAATAAATATAAAGTTTTTATATATATCCCTAATATTTCCGAGTAACTTATATAATTATGTAATATAAAATTTTTAACAGGTAGCAATGAAAGTTTTTTTTTAATTGAAAAATAATTTAAAATTAATTTTATGCTTGGTTGAAGATCCGTAAGATAACAATTACAGTCTTTATTTTTCAAAGGAGCAAAAC
>CABYCK010000013.1 GCA_902517535.1 uncultured Pelagibacteraceae bacterium
TAAATTCCTTAATTGGAGCACAAGACATCTATCAAACAATACAAAATAAAAGCGATTCTAGAGCTCTAATTTATCAAAAATTTTTACTTTCTGATAATGATGAAAGTAAAGTTAAACTATTATTTTTATTAGATGATATGTTTAAAAAAGATAATTTACCAAATATTTTTCCAAAGTTTATGAGCGATAGACTTGAAGAAATTAAGATAGAAAATTTACCATCCTCTTATACTGAAGCAATAAAAAAAAAAATTATATCTGAAGAGGAATTTGTTATGGGCAAAATTAAATATGATGATAAAGTTTTACACAGGTCAAAAATAATTAAATATTTTAATAACGAAATTGGCCAGAAAAAAGCTCAAAAGGATTTTAATAAAATTTATAAGAAAATTAAAAAAAATAGAAAATATTTTTTTTCTGCTAAAGATTTAGCTTTAATCGAGTCCCTTTTAACGGACGGTTTTAAAATTCCCGAAGACTTCAATTTACAAAAAATTTCAGAAAAATTCTCTATTCCTTCTAATTTACTTGAACTCTCAAAAAGCAAAGAAATTGCCTTTTTATCATTAAAATTGGTAGAAATTATAGGTGAAGATGAGGCTTACGATCTTGATCCAGAGACAATTTATTTTATTACCCATCTGTTAAATCAAAGTAATTTAAAAAAAATAAGAAATGAAATTTTGATTTCAGCACTACCACAAAGAATATAATTATAATATATTTCCTTAATGACTAAAAGAATACTTTTGGAACCGGATCCTATTTTAAGAAAAAAATGTCAGCCGATTGAAAATGTTGATGATGAGTTAAGAAAATTAATGAAAGATATGCTTGAGACAATGTATAAAGCACCTGGTATAGGTTTAGCAGCAATTCAAGTTGGTATCTTAAAAAGGGTAGTAGTAGTAGATATTTCAAAAGATGATCAAGAAAAACATCCTTTATTCTTTGTAAATCCCGAAATAACTTATCGATCTAAAGAAACATCAGTATATGAAGAGGGATGTCTTTCTTTACCCGGACAATTTGCTGAAATAGAAAGACCAGCAGAGTGTCATTTAAAATACATTGATTTTAATGGAAAAGAAAAAGAACTAAAGGCTGATGGTCTATTATCAACTTGCATCCAACATGAAGTAGATCATTTAAATGGAGTTTTATTTATTGATTATCTGTCAAAACTTAAAAAAGATATGATTATTAAAAAACTCATAAAACATAAAAAAGATATTGAAAGAGTAATAGTTTAATTTTGATGTCTCTTAAAATTCTATTTATGGGAACCCCCGAATTTGCTGTTCCAGTGCTCAAATCACTAAGTGAGTCTGAGCATAAAATTTTATCTGTTTACACTCAACCCCCCAAAAAAAAGTTTAGAGGTCAGAAAGTAATAGAGACCCCAGTTCACATTTTGTCTAAAAAATTAAATTATGAAATCAGATGTCCAAAAAATCTTTCAAATGATAATGAATATGATTTTATAAAAAAATTATCACCTAATGTTGTAGTTGTTGTAGCGTATGGGCAAATAATTCCTGAAAAAATTCTCAATATTCCAAATATACTTTTTCTAAACGTTCATGCATCTTTACTTCCAAAGTGGAGAGGAGCCGCTCCTATACAAAGGTCAATCATGGAAATGGATGAAGAGACTGGTGTATCAATTATGAAAATTATAAAAAAATTGGATGCTGGACCTTATTTGCTTCAAGAAAAAATTAAATTAAAAAAGAATGAAAACAGCGAGAGTCTTGCTTTAGAATTATCAAAAATTGGTTCAAAATTAATTATTAAAACTTTAAAACTAATAAGTTCAGGGGATGCCATATTTAAAGAACAAGAAGAAGCAAAAGCAACCTACGCAAAAAAAATTAATAAAAATGAATGTAAAATTAATTGGGATATAAGCGCAAAACAATTGATTGCAAAAATTAATGGTTTGAGCCCTTTTCCAGGAGCATGGTTTGAGCATAATAAAAATAGAATCAAGATAGTTGAAGCTACAGAAGTCGATGTTAATGGTAAAATAGGAGAGGTTTTAGACAATAACTTATTAATCGGGTGCAAAAAACATTCTATCCAAATATTACGCATTCAGAAAGAGGGGAAAAAAATTCTTAAAACTAATGATTTTTTAAAGGGATATGAAATTTTAAAAGGAGAAGTATTGAATTGAAATACAATTACCAACTTATAATTGAATATTTAGGCACATCATTTGCAGGATGGCAAATTCAGAAAAATGGAAAAACTATTCAAGGCGTAATACAAATTGCTCTATCTAAAACTTTTAAATCAAAAATTAAGGTTATAGCTGCTGGTAGAACAGATGCAGGCGTTCATGCATTAGGGCAATCAGCAAATTTTTTTTTAAATAATAAAATTAAGAATATTCCAAAAACTATTTCAACAATAAATTTTTTTCTAAAAAATTACCCTATTTCAATTATTAATTTGAAAAAGAGAAATGTGAAGTTTCATTCAAGACATAGTGCTAAAAAAAGATTGTACGAATATGTTATTATCAACAGACATCCAAAATTGGCAATTGAAAATGACAAGGCTTGGTTGGTAAAAAAAAAGTTAAATTTAGTTTTAATGCAAAAAGCTATCAAATTTTTAACTGGCACTCATGATTTTTCAACTTATAGATCTTCATCATGTGGTGCCAAAAGTCCTATAAAAAATATTATTCAAGCTAAAGTTTCTAAGTCTAATAATAAAATTATTATCAGGTTTTTATCTAAGTCTTTTTTACAGCAACAAGTTAGATCAATGGTGGGTTGTTTAAAATTTGTGGGAGAAGAAAAGTGGAATATAAAAAAATTTAAGACTGTTTTAAAATCAAAAAAGAGAAGTCTATGTGCTCCACCAGCTCCTGCAGAAGGTTTATTTTTAAAGAGAGTCTTTTATTAATTTTATATAATCTTTACTTACATTTTTCCAAAGATATTTTTTTATAAATTTTAAAGATTTTGATGAATAATTTTGACTTATTTTTTCTTCTTCTTTTAAACTTACAATATGATTAATTAATTTTTTTTCAGTTTTATAAGTCAAAACATTAGATCCAAAGTTTACTGCAGACCTTTCACTGCATACAGCAGGTAAGCCGAAAGACATGTAAGTTAAAACTTTTCCTTGAACACCAGTTGCTATTTGTAAATTTCCCAGACCGCAAATTGAACCTTTAATGTGATTATCTATTTTTTTCTTCTGTCCTATAAATATTATTTTTGGACTTTTTGATAGAGAATATTTGTTAAATTTTCCTTTATTACCAATTATATGAAATTCAATTTGAGGAAAAATTTTTATTATTTTTGGAAAAATATTTTTAATAAAGTTTTCACAAGCCAATTTGTTAGGTAAATAATTTAAATTTCCAATAAATATAATCTTTTTATTTTTATTCGAATATTTAAATATTTTATTAATATTGTTTATAGACTCAGGAATATGGGCTATTTTACTTTTGAATTTTTTTTCAATTTTTATAATTTCAGTTTTTGAGAATAAGACTATTCTTTTAAATAAATTGAATGATTTTTTTTCTAATCTACGGACCAAAAAACTTTCAATAAAGTAAAAATAATATATAGGATTTATTATTTTTAAATGATTATAAGTTTGTTTATAATTATCAGAATAAATATCACCCATTTCCAATATAGCTTTACCATTAAAATTTGATGGAAAATATTGAACAGATCTAATTTGATGAAAAAACAATAAATCATAATTATTTGCGTGTTTTTGAACATATTTTTTAAACTTAGAAGAGTAGAAAAGACCAAATTGTATTGGCTGTAATTTTATCAACGAAAGTAAGCAATAAATAATTTTCAAAAATAAATTTGGACTTTTAAAACCTTTGTTGTTACTAAATTTTGAGTCTTTTTCATCTAAAAAAACTATATCAACATTAAATTTAGCCCTGAGTAATTTAATAATTCTAGAAGATCTCAAAACATCACCAGAAAACCGACCTGAGTAAGGATTTCTTGTGGTAATGAATAATATTTTTTTCATTTATAGGATAAATATTTTTTAGCTTTTTTTATTCTCCATCTAGACTCTGATCTAACAATATATCCTACACATTTTTTCGAACCGCAATTACATGGATAATCTTTAAAATCTTGATCAAAACTAAAACCATAATCATATGATAATTCTTCATCTTTTTTTATATCTCTAATTGCATATATCCAAAGTTTCAAACCTGTACCCGAAACTTCACAATTTGGATTACATGAATGATTAATTAATCTTGCGGTGTTATATTTAAAATCTCCATCAAGATCGTATTTTTTATTAAGATTAAAAAGGTATATCGCTTTACTATTATCAAATTTTGGATCTTCTTCCGATTTTCTATTTGTAATAATTTTTCCTTTGTATTGAATTATTTTTGTACCGTTTTTAATATTTTTATTAGCATACAAGCCTCTGTTATCAATATTTGATTTTTTGACTTTGTATAATTTCACTTAAAATACTCTAATAAAATATTTTGATAAATATTAGTGAGTTTTTTAAGATCTGATATAGATACACACTCATCAACTTTATGCATTGTTTTATTCACTAGCCCAAATTCGAGGCACGGAGAAATTTTTTTTATGAATCTTGCATCTGAAGTACCTCCAGTTGTTGAAAATTTAGGATTTATTTTAGTAATATCTTTTATTACTTTTTTGGCCATGTAAATTGTTTTTCCAGGCTTTGTTAAAAAGGAGTCTCCGTTCACAAAAAATTCTATTTTATATTTACACTTATTTTTTTTACACAAAGTTTTTACAATTGTATTAACCTTTTTTTTTAAAGAAGTTGATGTGTGTAAGTTATTGTATCTTATATTAAATTGAGCACTTGCCTTAGCAGGAATTAAATTATGTGCTTTATTATTAACAAATACATTAGTAAATTCCAAATTTGAAGGTTGAAAATTTTTATTACCATTATCTAGTTTTTTTTCTTTTAACTTTTTACATATATTTATTAGTGTATTTATAGGATTATTTAATAGATGAGGGTACGCAACGTGACCTTGAATTCCAAATACTTCAATTTTACCAGACAAACTTCCTCTCCTTCCTATTTTGATCATCTCACCTAATTTATCAGGATTTGTTGGTTCACCTACGATACAAAAATTTATCTTTTCTTTTTTCTTTTTTAAGTATTCTACAACTTTTTTTGTACCATTAATCGCATATCCCTCTTCATCTCCAGTAATTAAAAAACTTATGGAACCATAAAAATTTGGTTTTTTTTTTAAAAATTTTTCTACTGCGGAGATAAAACAAGCAATTGAACTTTTCATGTCGTTAGCACCTCTTCCAATTAAGTGATTATTTTTAACCACAGGTTTAAAAGGATTTACTGTCCAATCATTTATGTTTCCTGGTGGTACGACATCTGTATGACCAGCGTAACAAATATTAGGCTGTTTTGAACCTAATCTAGCGTATAAATTTTTAATTGGTTTACTCTTCTTGTCTTTAAATTCTAATATTTTACATTTGAATCCTAAGGATTGTAATTTTTTTCTTAAAAAATTTATTGCTCCAGCATCTTTGGGCGTAATGCTTTTAAAACGAATAAGTTCTTTTGATAATTTTAATTCATTGAAACTTGTCATTAGTCTCTTAATAAATCATTAATCGAAGTTTTGCTTCTAGTTTTTTCATCAACTTTTTTAACTATTACAGCACAATATAAAGATGGTCCATCTGAATTTTTTTTGTTTGGCATTGATCCGGGTACCACAACTGAATACGCTGGAACTTTTCCAAATGTAACCTTTCCAGTTTCTCTATCTACTATTTTAGTAGAGGCACCAATATAAACACCCATTGAAATAACAGCACCTTCTTCTACTAATACTCCTTCAGCTATTTCTGATCTGGCACCTATAAAACAATTATCTTCAATTATTACTGGTCCTGCTTGCAGGGGCTCAAGAACTCCTCCAATACCAGCTCCACCAGAAACATGACAATTTTTTCCTACTTGAGCACACGATCCAACTGATGCCCAAGTATCAATCATAGTTCCTTCGTCCACATAAGCTCCTAAATTTACAAAACATGGCATTAAGACTACACCCTTAGCAATAAATGACCCTTTTCTAACAACACCGTTTGGAACATGTCTGTAACCTGCTTTCTTCCAATCATTTTCATTCCAATTAACGGATTTACCTGAGACTTTATCATACCAAGTAGTATAAGGCCCTTTTGACATTGTCATTTTATTTATTCTAAAGCTTAATAAGATTGCTTTTTTAACCCATTGGTTTACTGACCAAATACCATTTTTTTTGTTTGCAACCCTTACTGTTCCTTTATCAGTCAAATCTACTGTTTCATTAATAGCATTTAAAATTTTCGAGTCTGATTTATCCGACACGTTTTTTTTATCTTCAAATGCTTTATTTATGATTTCTTCAAGCTCTTTTAAGTTCATTTATCTCCTTTAAAAAATTTGCAAGTTTATCAGTCTTGTAATTTATGAAATTTGCATCAGAAAACTTTGCCGCCCAAGGTTCATCATTTCTAATCCAAACAGTTTTCATTCCCATTTCAAAAGCTGGTTTTAAATTTCTTGCTATATCCTCAAAGAATATACAATATTGTGGCTCAATTTTGTAATTTTCTACTAACTTTTTATAAGGTTCTTTTGAAGGTTTAGGAATAAATTCACAGTCTCTAATATCAAAAATTCCGTCAAAAAGCTTATCAATTCCAATTCTCTTCGTCACATTTTCCGCATGAGCTCTAGAACCATTGGTAAATATGATTTTTGTTCCTTTTAATTTTTTTATTTCCTCTTCTAAAACTTTATCTTTATTCAAAAAATCTAGATCGACATCATGAACAAATTCTAAAAATTCATCAGCATCAATTTTATGATTTTTAATCATTCCATTTAATGTCGTATTGTATTCTTCAAAATAGCTTTTTTGAATTTTTCTTGCTTCTTCCGAACCTACATTTAATTTTTCTGAAATAAATTTTGTCATTTTTTTATCAACTTGTTCAAATACTTTAGTAGCACCATCATACAAAGTATTATCTAAATCAAATAACCAATACTTAATTTTATTTAAATCATTCATTTTCTTATCAATGTCCCAGAACCTGTATCTGAAAATATTTCATGTAGTATTGAATGTGGTTTTCTTCCATCAAGAATTACTACTCCTCTAACTCCATTCTCAACAGCATCTACGCAATTTTCAATTTTAGGAATCATTCCTCCTTCAACTATCTTCCACTTTATTAAATTATCAAGATCAAAAGGTTTAATCTCTGAAATAAGATTTTTTTTATCGTCATAAACACCTTCAACATTTGTCATCAATATAAGCCTTCTTGCTTTAAGATTTTTGGCTATAGCACTTGCAGCTGTATCACCGTTTATATTAAAAGTTTGATTATCTTTGCCCAAGCCTAATGGAGCAATAATTGGGATTTTATTTTTATTTAGAGCTTTTATAATTAAATTTGTATTTATCTTTCTTGGAATTCCTACAAACCCCAACTCTTCTCTTTCAGGTTCTACTTCAATTATATTGTCTTTCTTAGTGTGAAAAGAAGTTGCTTCAGTGCCTAGTTTTTTTAAAGAATTTACTATATCGATATTAAAATCTATTAAAACTTCTTCGACAATATCAATTATACTTTTGTCTGTTACTCTTAAACCATTAATAAACTTTGAAATAATTTTTTTTTTGTCTAATTCTCTTTTTATCCTCGGACCACCCCCATGAACTACAATTATAGAAAGACCCAATTTATTAAGTAAGTTTATGTCGTAAATAAAATTATCAAAAACTTTTCTATCTATTAATACATTTCCACCATATTTAATAACAATTTTTTCTCTTTCATACTTTGATATGTATTTTTGAACAATATTAATATTAGGAGCTTTTTCAGGCCAAAATTTTTTTATCTCTTCTAAAGAAATTTCTTCTGACATCTAATTTGTTTTCACTTTAGTCTGTCTCATTATTACCCATTGTTGAGCTATTGTTAAAATATTGTTTATGGTCCAATACACTACTAAACCAGACGGAAAAGATGCCAAAATAATTGTTAAGAACAACGGAAAAAAAGCAAATATTTTTGCTTGAATAGGGTCAGCTGGCGCAGGATTAAGTTTTTGTTGAACCCACATTGAAGCGCCCATAAGTATTGGCCAGATACCAATTATTAAAAAACTTGGAGGATCCCAAGGTATAAAACCAAATAAATTAAAAATAGAGGTTGGATCTTTGTCAGACAAATCTTTAATCCAACCAAAAAATGGTTGGTGTCTCATTTCTAGAGAAATGAATAACATTTTATAAATTGCAAAAAAGAATGGTATCTGTATTAAAATTGGTAAACATCCTGAAGCAGGATTTATTTTTTCTTTTCTATAAAGCGCCATCATTTCCTGCTGAAGCTTTACCTTATCTTCTTTATGTAACTCTTTTAATCTCATCATTTCTGGTTGCACAGCTTTCATTTTGGCCATAGATCTAAAAGAGTAATTTGCTAAGGGGAAAAAAATTAATCTTATTCCAATAGTAATAATAACAATTGCAATTCCAAAGTTACCAGAATATTTAAATAAATAATCAATTATAAAGAAAAGAGGTTTTGTAAAAAAATAAAACCATCCCCAATCAATGACTAAATCAAATTTATCAATATTTTGGTTCGCTGCATACGAGTCAATAGTTTCAACTTCTTTTGCAGCAACAAATAATTTTACTTCATTTGAATTATTTGAAGAAGGATTAATCCTAGTTGGGTTATTTAAAATATAGTTTGCTTTAAAAGCGTCCTTATAAAGAAAAGTTGATTTGAAATTTTCTCCATTTTTAGGAACCAAAGCAGTCATCCAGTATTTATCTGTAATACCTAACCAACCTTTATTAGCCTCTCTAACTATTTTGTTTTCTTGAATATCATCGTAATCATCTTCTTTAAGTTCTTCGTCGAAAACGCCAATAAATCCCTCGTGAGAAATATAAAAATTTTGGATATCATCAGGTATTTTGTTTCTTGTTATTTGTGCATAAGGGAACAAATCGATTGACTGATTTGTATTATTTTGAACTTGTTGAGTAATCTTAAATAAATATTTATCATCTAATTCAATTTTTTTTTTAAATATAATTCCTTCACCATTATTCCACTCTAATATTACTGGCTGCTTGTTATTTAAAATTTTTTCTCCATTCACTTTCCAAATTGATTTCCTTGATGGGACATTTATTTTATTTCCAATACTTGTCCATCCAGTTTCCACATAAAATCCATTTTCAGTTTGTGCCGGATTTAGAAATTCAATGTTTAAATTATTTTCTAAATTCTGTTTATGTTTTTTAAAAGAGATATCATCTATTAGCCCACCTTCTAACGACATAGAACCAATAACACTTTCATTTTCAATTTTAATTCTTTTAGAACCTTTTATAGAATCTTCTCTTGAAATTTTATTAATTTTTAAAGACTCGTTAATATTTGGTGTTATGATATTTTCATTAGCCTTTTGTTGTTGGGGAGTATTATTATTAACAGGTTTCGGATTCTCAAAAAAAGCTGCCCAGAAAAGTAAAACAGACATAGATAAAGCAATTGCTATAAAAACATTTTTGTTATCCATTTTTTCCTCCTTTTCTACACACCGTTTTCGACGAAGGAACAAAATCGATACCGTGGTTTCCTCCAATCTTTGTAAATGGATGACACTTTAAAATTCTTTTTAAACCTAGAGTAACACCTTTAAAAAAACCGTATTCTTGTAATGCTTCAATAAAATATTCTGAACAAGTTGGAAAAAATCTACACTTATTTCCTAGCAAAGGAGAAATAAAATACTTATAAAATTTAATTATAATAATTAGTAATTTTGACATTTAAGCTATTTAATTTTATTAAAACATTTAATCATTGCAGGCATAAGAACATTATTTTTTTCTGTGAAAGCATTTGATTTACCGAAAACTATATAAGTATAATCTCTATTAATTGCACCTCTTTTTTTTAATAAATTTTGAACAATTGCTTTTAATTTTCGTTTAATTTTGTTTCTTTTAACTGCATTACCTATCTTTTTTTTCATTACAAAGCTGATTAACAAGTTAGTTTTATGTTTAGGAATATAAAAATTTTTTGAAGCAAATATTGAAAAATATTCAGTATGTACCTTTTTTTCTTTTAATACTTTTTTGAATTGGCTGCTTTTTTTTAAACTCTCAAGCTTAACCATTTTATCTTTAGGTTGATATTTTCTTTCTTCCTTTAGCTCTTCTTCTAGCTATAAGTTGCCTTCCAGTCTTAGAAGACATTCTTGATCTAAAACCGTGTCTCCTTTTTCTTACTAAATTACTTGGTTGATATGTTCTTTTCATAAATGTCTAAAGTTATATATTTTAATTGCTAGCTGTTGTACAGATAAATAATGACTAAAAAATTTAAAATAATTTTAGGAATTTCCTACTTATTAATTTTATTTGCATTTCTTTACTTAATTTTTTCTGAAATTGAATTTAACAGATTAGATGAATTTCCTTATTACAAAGAATTGCAAGTAAGATTAGATCATTTTGTTGGAAATAATCTAATCTTAAATTTATTCATTTTTTTTGGTTTTGCAGTGATCTGGGTCTCCCTACTTGGTTTTGGATCTCCTTTATTAATTCTCTCGGGTATTTTATTCGGTAAATGGCTTGGAACTTTGGTTTCTACTATTTCTATCACATGCGGTGCTTTAATACTTTATTCTTTAGCTAACCTCTTTTTTAAAGACTTGATCAAGCAAATCTTGGTAGAAAGGTTTAAAATATACATAGAAATCTTTAATAAAAATGAATTTTATTATTTTTTTATTTTTAGATTGGTAGGTGGATTTGGTATTCCTTTTTTTCTACAAAATACTCTTCCAATTATATTCAATATGAAAAAATATAATTATTTTTTTGGAAGCTTACTAGGTTTTATTCCCTCTTTTTATATATTAAACACTATTGGATCAGGCATAAATAATTTTATTCAACAATCTGATAATTTCAGTTTAATTAATTTAATTTCCAATAAAGAAATTTACTTACCTATATTATTTTTTTTAATATTTTTGTTAATTTCATTTATTATTAAGAAAAAAATTTTTTATGATCAAAAAAATTAGTTTTTGGATAGTTTGGCTATTTCTTGTAGTTCTATGGAACTACAGTTATCCTCAAGCCACTCCTTTAGAAGATGTTATAGTTGCAGTAGTTTTGAGCTTATATTCACTTTTTGTATAGAATTGTTAATTTTAATATTTTATAAATTAAAAAATAGGTATATAAATCAATTATATAAATGAAGGTTCAGCTATGGGCATACATTACGATTATAAATCTACTAGAGGCGATAAAGCTATGAAAAAAGAAGCTAAGCGTAAAGCAAGGATAGAGCAAAGAAGAGCCAAGAAATTAAGTAGTAGCCCGAGAAAAAATGAAGAAAAAGAAATGCACGACATTAACAAACCTATCACACTAGAGGATTTAACGAACCCAGATAAAAACTAATTTTTTTATGAAATCTTTTGCCAAGAAAGATTCTTTATTAAAAATTCGTGAAAACTCTTTAAAGAAAAATTTAAAAAAAAGAAAAAAGTTTAAAAGTAAAACAAAAAAAAAATATGACAGTTTTATCAGATAAATGGATAAAAAAAGCAGCCCTTAAAGGTATGATTAAACCTTTTGTTAACAAACAAGTAAGAAAAGGAAAAATTTCATTTGGACTCTCTTCTTATGGTTATGATGCGAGAGTTTCAAACGAGTTTAAGATATTTACAAATGTTAATTCAGGAATAGTAGACCCAAAAGTATTTAAAAAAGATAGCTTTGTTACTAAAATTGGCAAAGAATGCATAATCCCCCCTAACTCATTCGCGTTAGCAAGAACTATGGAGTATTTTAAAATTCCTGAAGATGTATTAGTTATTTGTCTAGGAAAATCTACCTACGCAAGATGTGGAATAATTGTAAATGTAACACCTCTAGAACCTGGATGGGAGGGTCATGTTACGTTAGAATTTTCTAATACAACGCCGTTACCGGCAAAAATTTACGCTAATGAAGGAGTTGCTCAATTTGTATTTATAAAAGGGAACGAAAAACCTGCTGTGTCATATGCTAAAAGAAAAGGAAAATATATGAGACAAAGAGGAGTTACTCTTCCTAAGATTTGAAATCTTAAATGCAAAAACTACTTATTAATGGAAAAAAAGAGCTGTCCGGAAAAATTTCAATTTCTGGATCAAAAAATGCTACTTTACCAATTTTAGCCGCTACTATTTTATCTGAAAAAGTAAGATTATCTAACGTTCCTTTCGTGAAAGATATTTATACAATGATAGATCTTTTGAAATTTATTGGTTTAAATATTAAAATTTTGAAAAAAAAAAAGTCTATTGAAATTATAAATTCAAATAAAAAAATTAAAACTTTGGCACCTTATAAATTAGTAAAAACTATGCGAGCAGGAGTTTTGGTTTTGGGACCTCTGTTAGCAAAATATAAAAAAGCAAAAATTTCGTTACCTGGTGGATGCGCTATAGGAACAAGACCTGTTGACCTCCATCTTTTTGCGTTAAAAAAACTTGGGGCAAAAATAAAAATTAGAAATGGATATATAATTGCTGAAGCAAAAAACGGATTAAAAGCAGCGAGAATATCTTTTCCAACTATTTCAGTAGGCGCAACGGAAAATGCAGTTTTAGCATCTTTTAATGCTGAAGGAACAACTGTTTTAAAAAATTGTGCAGTAGAACCAGAAATTTTAGATTTAATAAAATTTTTGAATAGTTTAGGAGGTAAAATAAAAATTAAAGGAAGAAAAATCATTATTTACGGGCAAAAAAGAATCAAAATAAAAATAAATCACAATATTATTTTTGATAGAATTGAATTAGGGACTTACATGATAGCTGCAGCGCTTATAGGAAAAAAAATAAAATTTGATAAAATTAATACAAAAATTGTTAAAAATGAAATTATGATTTTGAAAAAAATGGGAGTCAAAATAAAGGATAAAAAGTTTTATTTAGAAGTTTTAAAAAGTATGAATATAAAAAAAACTGAAATTTCTACTAAGCCATATCCAGGATTTCCTACAGATTTACAAGCTCAACTGATGGTTTTGATGACACGTGCGAAAGGAATTTCAAAAATTAGAGAAAATATTTTTGAAAATAGATTTATGCATGTACCTGAATTAAAAAGAATGGGAGCAAATATAAAAGTAGATAGTAAAATAGCAACTATTAAGGGGCCATCCAAATTAACAGGTGCCGAAGTGATGGCTACAGACTTACGAGCATCTGTTAGTTTAGTGCTAGCTGGTTTAGTTGCTGAAAATAGAACAATAATTAATAGGATTTACCATCTTGATAGAGGTTACGAAAATTTGGAAAAAAAATTGAAAAAATGCAACGCACGTATTAAAAGAATTTAAAGTGGAACCTAAAAACTTAAAACTCATAGCTAGAACTGATGAGGATCTTCGAATAATATCGGCTCATCTTCAAGACTCAATTGTAAGTACAAAAGATATTGCAAACTTAAAAAAAAATAAGATTTTTTTAATGCAACTTAATCGATTTATGTGGGAAGATGTTGAAAAAGGAGTTTTTAGAAAAAACAAAAGAATCAGGACAATATTGAAATTTGATAATGTTATAGAGGTAAATTCAAAAAATATTAGTCAAATAAGTAAAGATAAATTTCTAGACTTTCTTGCAATTGAAAGTAATCAAATGCCAGATAATAACTATGAAATGAAACTTATATTTTCTGGGGACTCGATTATAAGAATATTAGCGGAAGTAATCGAAGTTGCCTTAGACGATCAAGGAGAACCATGGGATACAAAAAATAAGCCAAAACACAAAGTTTTATAATGCTAAAAAATTTTAATATAGATAAAAAAATTATTAAAATAGAGATTGAAAGATTAGGTTCTTTAGTTATAAATCTAGCAAAATATTTAAAAAAGGATATTTAATTGGCAAAACAAGAAACTCTAGAATTTAAAGGCAAAGTAACAGAATTGTTACCTAACGCTATGTTTAGGGTTAAACTTGAAAACAACCATGAAATTTTAGCTCACACAGCTGGAAAATTAAGAAAGAATAGAATAAGAGTTTTAGCAGGCGACAATGTAATGGTTGAAATGACACCATACGATCTAACTAAAGGTAGAATTACTTTTAGGTTTTAGGCCTTGTAGCTCAGTAGTAGAGCAGTACCCTGAAAAGGTATGTGTCGTAAGTGCGATTCTTACCAAGGCCACCACCAATCAACAATTATTTAACGTTAAGAAAAATACAACCGAGCTCTGCTACACCACAGTACACACTACTTTGTTAGCAAAAAGATTTCACGAGTTAACTTTTAAAAAAATCTTTAAATTTTTATTATTAGGTAGTACTTTTTTCATTTTATCAAAGACATAACCTCTTAATTTTTTTCCATTATCAAAAGACATTTTTTTTCCTTCAGAAAACAATAATGTTTCAAAAATTGCTGCGGCTAGCCATCTAGGGTTCTCATACCCTTCAGATGTCATATTTTCACGTCTATCTTCACCAGCTTCTTCTAAATATCTTTTATAAATTTTTTTAAATTCTCGTCCTCTTGAGACTTCTAATTTCCATATCTCTTTGCAATATTTTCCATATTTATAAATGATATTTTCATAAATATTGACTTGATTTTTTTTAGGTAATTTTTCCAAGTGATCAACAACTTTTTTGATATCTTTTAAAAAATAGTCACCAAATTTATCATTTTTGAAATTAGTTTGTTCTTCAGAGCTAGAAATATTTAAATAAAAAAGCCAACCCAATACTATTAGGGGTATGGCAATAATAAATAATAAAATATCCATTAGATCTTTTCTTTATTTTTATAAAAAAGATACATTGTAATTAGATTAACAATAACCCAAATGAATTTTTCATATAAATAAACTGGTATGATCGGGTTATAAAGAACTGCAATAAATCCAAATAACCATAAATTAGTATTCTCTTTTTTCCCTTTATAAAAACTATGAGCAAAATATATAGCGCAAGCACAAACAACCAATCTTGATAATGTGTAATAGCCTATTGGAAGAGGCAATATGCCTATAGCCAATACTACTATTGGAGATAGCCAAAATATTTTTTTATCATTTGCGTTAATTTTTTTCATTTTTCTCTAAAAATTGAAATGATAAACCATGAAGAAAGGAAGTAACATCCAAAACTTAAAAAACCTGGAAATAAATTCCACCCCAAAACAGCAAAGATAATAACTAATATAATCTTAAAAAATTTATTGTTCATATTTATGAAATTTTAATTATTTTATTTTTTAGGCAATAATAAAAGATATATATTGTAGATATCTCTCTGACTAGTTGCTGCAACAAACCAACAAATGACTCTTTATCTCTAAAATAAATAGAAATGTCCCCAATTGATGCGGCTAGAATTAATAAAACTGGGATTATAAGTACAAAATTGATATCAAAATTTTTATAAATCTTTTGAATACAAAAAGAGGACGCATAACCAGCTATTGAGCCAGAGATTAATCCTATCAGTAATGCCCCTATGAATTCTCCCATAAAAACAAATGGTAGATTTTTCCATAGATACCACCAAAGCTCTCCAATAAGCATTCCGGCATACTGAGAAAGAGCTGCGACAGGTATGAATATTAGAGAAACTAAAATACTGAAGAATTTTTCTTTCATTTAAAATTATTCTATTTTTTTCTTTTAGTTTTCTTAGTTTTCTTTTTTTTCTTAGTTTTCTTTTTTTTGGCAGGCGTCACGTTGACTGGTTCAGATATATTAGTTCGATATTCACTTTGATAATTTGAAGAAGGTTTATTTCCAAATTTATCTGCTAAACCAGCTAATGCCATACCTATTGCTCCAGGAACCATAAATATTATTCCAGGTACAGTTAGCAAAAGGGCTCCAAACCAATTCCACTCAAGAACGTTTAATGCACCAAAAAATGTTCCAATTGTTAAAGGAAAAGATATTCTTAAAAGTAAAGAGAGGATAACTGCTCCTACAGCCCAACCAGATCCTAAATGATATTCTATACCGAGGTAGCCTACAATTATTTGAATAACTCCAACAGCTAGGAAAAAAATAACTCCAACTGTTCCACCTAAAGCTGCTAATATTGATCCCATAAAACCTTTATAATTTAAAATAACCTACTATTGAACATTAGAGAAAACAACTCTCATAAACAGAGATAAAATACCAATAATAATTATTTTTTAGGTCCCCAAATTTTTCCGCCCCAAAGATAACTTAAATGGACATAGCACATCATAAAAGAAAATAATCCGCCAATAAATAATAGATAATAAATCAAAATATTTGTTTTAGTCCAACTGAAGGAGTACCAAATCAAACCTGTTCCAACTATAAAATCAATTAATGCCCAAGCAACCATCGTCCACTTAGGAAAAGATTTCCTTAAATCTTTTTTATCTCCAGACCAATAAATTTTATTATTATAATCTCTTTTAGAGTATTGGTTTTTTCTTTTCATTTAATAGTTTCAGCCTGATTTTTCATTAAAAAACCATATCAAATTCCTGACTCTCTGTGGACTCAGTTGAAGACGTTTTTTGATGTATTTTTAAAAAATTAATGTATATTTTAGCGAGTTTCAGAGTAGAGCAGTACCCTGAAAAGGTATGTGTCGTAAGTGCGATTCTTACCAAGGCCACCACTAATTAAGGATTTAATGAATAAAATAAAATCCGATATTGAAATAGCGAGAGCTGCAAGCATTAAACCAATAAGTGATGTCTTGAAAAAATCAAATATTTCTGACGATTATTTTAACTTCAGTCCAATGGGACGTCATATAGCAAAATTAAATTTAGAATATATTGACTCCTTGAGAGAAAAAAAAAGTAATTTAATTTTAGTTACAGCTATAACTCCAACCGCAGCAGGTGAAGGAAAAACTACTACCTCAGTAGGTTTAAACGATGGTCTGAATAAGATTGGCAAACAATCAATCGTTTGTTTACGCGAGCCTAGCTTGGGACCATCTTTTGGAATGAAGGGTGGAGCAGCGGGAGGTGGTTATGCTCAAGTTATACCTATGGAACAGATCAATTTACATTTTACAGGAGATTTTCATGCAATTACTTCAGCACATAATTTACTTTCTGCATTGATAGATAATCATATTTATTGGGGAAATAAATTAAATATTGATCCTAGTAGAGTAATTTGGAAAAGAGTAGTAGACCTAAATGATCGAGCTTTAAGAAAAATAGAAATTAATTTAGAAAAACTCAAAGCAAACACTCCGAGAAATGATAGCTTTGATATCACTGTTGCTTCAGAAGTAATGGCAATTTTTTGCTTATCAAATAATATAGAAGAGCTAGAAGAAAAAATTGGTAACATTACTGTTGCTTATTCAAAAGATCAAAAACCTATATATGCAAAAGATTTGAAAGCTCATGGTCCAATGACTGTTCTGCTTAAAGAAGCAGTTAGGCCTAATGTTGTACAAACTCTTGAAAATAATTTAGCCATTATTCACGGTGGACCATTTGCAAATATTGCCCATGGGTGTAATTCAATCCTTGCAACAAAAACTGCTTTAAAATTATCTGAGTACGTAGTTACTGAAGCAGGTTTTGGTGCTGATCTCGGAGCTGAAAAATTTATTAATATCAAGTGTCGCAAAGCGGGTATTAAACCTAGTTGTGTAGTTCTTGTAGCAACAATTAGAGCTTTAAAAATGCATGGTGGAGTAGAAAAAGAGAATTTAAAAAATGAAAACGTAAATGCACTTAAAAAAGGATTGCCTAACCTTGAAAGACACATTGAAAATATTAAAAAATTTGGTTTAGATGTGATTGTAGCTATCAATCATTTTGTTACTGATACAGATAATGAGGTTAAAATTATTCAAGATCATTGTTCCAAACTTGGAGTCAAAGCTAGCCTTTGCACTCATTGGTCTGATGGTGGAAGCGGAACTAAAGATTTGGCAAATAACGTAATAGAAATGTGCAAAAATAGCGACAAAAGTAAATTTAAATATCTATATTCTGAAGAAACTTCAATTTTGGAAAAAATAGAAATAATTGCTAAAGAAATTTATAAAGCAAAAGGAATTGAGGTAGATGACAAAACTAAAGAGCAAATAAAAAAAATAGAACAGGCTGGATTTGGAAATTTTCCAGTTTGTATAGCAAAAACACAATATAGTTTTTCTACTGATCCTAAATTAAAAGGAGCTCCATCTGGCCATGTGTTACCTGTTAGAGAAATTAGATTATCTAGTGGAGCTGAATTTTTAGTTGTTGTGTGTGGATCTATAATGACTATGCCAGGACTACCAAGAG
>CABYCK010000014.1 GCA_902517535.1 uncultured Pelagibacteraceae bacterium
TGATCTAGAAAGAATGGAGACAATAATTTTTACAATTTGTGAACATGTTAAAAATATTAGTATACTACTTTATCCAATAATTCCCATTTCAACAGCTAAAGTTTTAAAATCTATGAATATTGAGGAGCAAAATATATCAATTAAACAAATTGACAATTTACAAAGTTTCGATCATGACAAAGAATTAAAGCCTTTAGATATTTTATTTAAAAAAATAGAAAATGATAATTGATTCACATTGCCATCTTACATATGAACCTATGTTTTCATCAATAGATGAAACAATTAGGAAAGCAAAAGAGAATGGTGTTGATTATCTTTTAACTATATCTACCGAGGACAAAAGTTTTGGTAGTATTTTAAATATAATTAATAATTACAAATCTGTTTATGGAACTTATGGGATCCATCCTCACGAAGCAAAAAATCATAAAGAAATAAAATTTAAAAACATTATTGATAGAATTAATAAAAATAAAAAAATTATTGGAGTAGGTGAAACTGGGTTAGATTTTTATTACAACCATTCAGAAAAAAAAGATCAAATTTCATTATTTTTAGAACATATAGAGGCGTCAAAACAATTAAATTTGCCTATAATTGTTCATACAAGATCTGCTGAGACAGAAACTTTGGATGTATTAAAAAAAGCCTCTAATAGAGCAGATCTAAAAATTTTAATTCATTGCTTTACTGGATCCAAGGAATTTGCTTTTAAATTATTAGATATCGGAGCTTTTATTTCGGCAAGTGGAGTTGTGACATTTAAAAAGTCAAAAGAGTTAGCTGAGACATTTCAAAAAATACCACTTAAAAAAATTTTAGTGGAAACAGACTCTCCTTATTTATCCCCTGAACCTTTAAGAGGAAAGAGTAACGAACCAAGTAATATTATACATACTGTAAAATTTCTCTCAGATTTAAAAAAAATTTCTTTTGAAGAATTTTCTAAAATCACTTCAGAAAATTTTTTCCATTTATTCGGTAATCTAAATTGAAAAATACATTTACTTTATTGGGATCAGGTAGTTCCTTGGGCTCACCCTGGATTACAAATTATAAGGGTAAATTAAAAAATAATCCAAAAAACCTTAGAACTAGGTGTTGTGCACATATTTTTTATAAAGGTTTATCAATTTTGATTGATACTTCTCCTGATATTAAAAATCAATTTTTAAAAAACAAAATTAGAAATTTAGATGCAATAATTTACACACACGAACACGCAGATCAAACATCAGGTATATTTGAGATGAGGCCTTTTTATTGGAAAAATAGAAAGAAGATTCCGGTTTATGGAAGTAAACGTACAATAAAATCCTTATTGTCAAAATACACTTTTTGTTTTCAACCCAAGCATGGTTACAAGCCAATTATGAAAGCAAATATTATAAGTAATAATTTTTCTATAAGAAAAAAAGGCATTGAACTTAAAATTAAAGCTTTTGACGTTTTACATGGATTAATAAAAGCAACTGGTTTTTGTTTTGAAAAAATAGCGTATATAAGTGATTGTAATTATGTACCAAAAAAATCGTTGAAAAAATTATACAATTTAGATTATTTAATTTTAGATTGTTTAAGAAGAGAAAAACATCCTTCACATTTTAATTATGATGATGCTTTAAATTTGATTAAACTACTAAAACCTAAAAAAACAATACTAACTAATCTTCATACAGACCTAGATTATGATTACCTTAAAAAAAAGTTACCAAAGAATATTACTCCTGGTTTCGACGGTCTTAAATTTAATTTTTAATTTCTGCCTCTATAATATTAATAAATTTTTTGGAACTTGGTTTAGTAAATGAGGCAAATGTATTAATTACTTTGCCGTCTTTACCAATAATTATTTTATGAAAGTTCCACTTTGGTATAGCACCGATACCATAGTTTTTTCTAGCCCAAGTATAAAATGGATGAGCATTTTTTCCTATAACATTTAATTTTGTTGTCATTGGAAAATTAATCCCAAAATTTGTTTCACAAAAATTTTGAATTTCCTTATTTGATCCAGGTTCTTGTTTAAAATTATTAGTAGGCACTCCTATTACTACTACACTTTTATCTTTGTAATTTTCCCACAATGATTGTAAATCATTATACTGTGGTGTATAACCACATCTGCTAGCCACATTTACAACTACAATTACCTTATCTTTAAACTGACTTAGATTAATTATTTTTCCGTCTATCCCATCAAAAGAAAAATCATAGGCTAAATTTGAATAATTTGCAGATACATTGTTAAAAATTCCAAACATAAAAAATAAAATTAAAATTTTTTTAAACATTAATATACTTTAAATGCTTTTAAAAATGCATCCATAGGCAATATGACACAATTTAATCTGCTAAAATTTTTTTTGTCAATTAATTGATTGAATTCGTTAAATTTTTTAGGAAACTTATAATTATTATATTTAATCTTTTTTAACTTATTAATCTCTTTTATTAGATCTTGGATCTTGTTATCTTTAACTTTTTTTGAAAATAAACTAGCTGATGCTTCACACAAAATACAAGCTTCAGTTTCGTATCTCATTGACTTGATTTTTGAATTACCTACAATAAATTCTGCTCTAATAAGGTCACCACATAATTTATTTTTAATAGAAGATTTATGAGTAAATTTATTTGTTAGACCAACGTTGTCTGTATGAGAAGCAATTTTTATTATCTTTGAATTTATCATTTTTTTGAAAAAGCAAGTAACAGAAAGTATCCAAAAAGTGTTGATAGTAAAGATCCAGTTAAAACTCCTATCTTCACTCCGTCCATGTATTCCATGTTGTTAGCGAATGCTAAATTTCCTACAAATAGGCTCATTGTAAAACCTATTCCAGTTAAAATTGACACTGCATAAAATGCTGGCCAAGTAGAATTATTAGGCTTGTCTGCAATTTTCAATTTTACTGAAATATAAGATAGTACGAAAACACCAATTTGTTTTCCAAAAAATAAACCTAAAACTATACCAAGCGGCACAGGGGCAAGCAGAGATGAAAAAGTTAATCCTTCTAAAGACACCCCTGCATTTGCAAAAGCAAAAACAGGCATTATTCCAAAAGCCACATAAGGTGAAAGATTGTGTTCTACTTTTAATAATAATGATTGCTTATTGTTTTTAATATTATGTGGAATTGTAAGAGCCAATATGACACCAGCAATTGTTGCATGAATACCTGATTGATGTGTAAAATCCCATAAAAAAATACCTACAATTAAATATGGTAAAAAATTTTTTATTTTAAACTTGTTTAAACTTATTAAGACTATTACTGAAACTAACATTAGTATTAAATATTTTATTTCAATATTACCTGAGTAAAAAAAAGCAATTATAACGATTGCCCCTAAATCATCAATTATAGCTAAAGCAGTTAAAAAAACTTTTAAAGAAACAGGAACTCTTTTACCAAGTAACGATAAAACCCCTAAAGAAAAAGCAATATCTGTTGCAGAGGGTATTGCCCATCCATTTAACGTAGTGCTATCAGAATAATTTACAACGATATAGAAGAGAGCAGGTATAGCCATTCCACCAACGGCACCGATGATTGGTAGTAGAGCTTGCTTTGGGGTGGAAAGCTCACCTTGTAAAAACTCTCTTTTAATTTCTAGAGAAACAAAAAAGAAAAATATGGCCATTAAAACGTCATTGATCCAATGAAGTACACTAAGTTTTAATCCAAATTCTTTAGTGCCTAATGTAATGTATTTTTCTAATGTTGAAAAATATAAATCACTATAATTACCATTACTAATCATCAGTGCAAGAATAGCTGCAAAAAGTAAAATTAAACCTGAAGCAGCTTCTAACTTAAAAAAGTATTTAAATGGTTTTGTAATCTGCTGGATCATAGCTATTATTTACTTCTATAGAGACTATCTTTCAATTGCCAAAAAGGCATAATTAACCTATAAAAACAGTCGATCGGGGCGTAGCGCAGCCTGGTAGCGCATCTGGTTTGGGACCAGAGGGTCGCAGGTTCAAATCCTGCCGCCCCGACCACTTATTATGAATATAAATAAAGTCGTAGTTATAGGTTCGGGAACAATGGGTAGCGGAATAGCAGCTCATTTGTGTAACGCTAATATACCAGTTGTTCTTCTAGATTTAAAAACTGAAATAGCTGACAAAGCAAAAGAAAAAATATTAAAATCTAGACCACCATTATTATTTGATAAAACAAAAATTAATAGTCTAAAGACAGGAAACATTTTAGATAATTTTGATAATGTTAACGATGCGGATTGGATAATTGAAGCAGTGGTAGAAAGAATAGACATTAAACATACGATTTATGAAAAAATATTTAAAAACAGAAAAAAAAACTCAATTGTTTCATCAAATACATCAACAATTCCACTTAAGATTCTCTCAAATAAATTATCTGATGAAGACAAAAGAGATTTTTGTATAACACATTTTTTTAATCCAGTTAGATATATGGGCTTATTAGAAATAGTTAGAGATAACTTGAATAATAATGAAAAAATTATTTTATTAAAAAATTTTTGTGAAAATAAGTTAGGAAAAGGAGTAATAATATGTGGAGATACACCTGGTTTTTTAGGTAATCGGATAGGTGTTTATGCTATGCAAGTAGCAATGACTGAGGCTATGAAAATGAATCTTTCCATAGAAGAAGCAGACGCTGTATTTGGTAGACCAATGGGCATACCAAAAACTGGAGTTTTTGCTTTATATGATTTAATAGGAATTGATTTAATGAAAGATGTATTAGCTAGTTTTAAAAAAGAATTATCTAAAGAAGATAAATTTCAAAAAGTTGCATCTAATATACCAATAATAGATAAACTAATTGAAACTGGTTACACTGGCAGAAAAGGTAAAGGAGGTTTTTATAGAATAAACAAGTTAAAAAATAAAAAAATATTAGAAGCACTTGATTTTAACAAAAATGAGTACTTTCCTGTTAGAAAAATTGACCTGAAGACAGATAAAGTAAACCTCTTAAGATTAATAAATAGAAATGATAAATATGGTCAATATGCTTGGTCAGTAATTTCAAAAATAATTTTATATTCTTCATCTTTGGTTCCTCAAATAACAGAGGAATATAATGATATAGACGAAGCTTTACGATTAGGTTTTAATTGGTCTATGGGCCCATTTGAAATGTTAGAGTCAATAGGACTGCAAAATTTTTTCTCCAAAATAGATGATTTAGATGACAATAATTTTCTTAAAACTTTAAAAGATAAAAATATAAAAAGTTTTTACGATCAAAGACAAAAGTATACTAAAATAGAAACTTTGGGAAAAATAAAAAAAAATGTCATAAAATTAGATAAGAATGACTCTGCTGAAATTTTTAGATTTAAAGATTTTAATATAGTGGAATTTAATACTAAGGCAAATGCATTAGATTATAATTCTATGGATGCACTTAAAAATGCAACAGATAAACCATTAATAATAATAAATGAAAGTATGCAGTTTTCTGCTGGGGTTAATTTAAATTATGTTATGGAGTTTATTAATAATAAAGATCTTAAATCTGTCGAAAAATTTATCAAATATTTTCAAGAAACTTGTAAACATTTAAAATATTGTAAAAATCCGGTTATATCGGCACCATCAGGATTAGCACTGGGCGGTGGCGAGGAAGTACTATTACAAAGCAATTATGTCGTCACTCACACTAATATAGTAATGGGCTTGGTAGAAACTATAGTAGGTTTAGTACCCGCAGGAGGAGGGTGCAAGGAGTTGTTATGGAGATGGACGCAAACGGACAAAGCTAAAAGTGATCCTGATTATGCTCCTATACAAGTATTTAACATAATTGGCTACGCAAAGACCGCTACATCTCCTCATGAAGCTAAACCATTATTATTTTTAGACCAAAAACACGATGTAATAATCAATCGTAATCAATTGTTACCAACCGCAAGGTCTTTAATAGAGAATAATGTTGATATGTCTGTATCTCAAGAATGTAAATTTAAACTATCTGGAGAAATTGTAAGGAAAAAAATGCACAAAATATTGGAAGAATTATATAATGAAAAGAAGATTTTAGATCATGGTATGGTGGTTGGCAAAGAATTGGCTTATGTTTTGAGTGGTGGAGACACGAATTTAAATGAGGAAATTAGTGAAGATCAAATGTATAAATTAGAATTGAATAGTTTTATGAAACTTATTGCTACACAAAAAACTCAAGAAAGAATTTCTCATACTTTAAAAACCGGAAAACCACTGATTAACTAGATGACAACTTATAATGCACCAGTAGATGAAATGATGTTTCTTTTTGATTATCTTAAAGATAACAAAAATTATAACGAAATTAGAAAATTTAAAGAAATTAACTCTGATCTCGTAAAAGATATATTAGTTCAAGCTGCAAAAATAAACAAAGAAATTGTACATCCTTTAGCGAAGATCGGGGATGATAATCCTTGTATATATGAAAATGGCATTGTTAGATCTCCACCTGGTTATAAAGAAGCCTATAAAAAATTTATATCTGATGGATGGACTTCACTTTCTTGTGATCCAAAATATGGTGGCCAAGGAATGCCTAAAACTGTAAGTACTTTTTTTGAAGAAATGTTATCATCTGCAAGTTTATCTTTTAAATTATACAGTGAATTAAGCATTGGTGCCTATAATTGTATTCTACATCACGGCGATCAATCAATAAAAGACAAATTTCTTCCTAAAATAGTAGAGGGAAAATGGAGTGGGACTATGTGTTTGACCGAGTCCCAATGTGGAACTGATTTAGGCTTAATAAAAACAAAAGCAATTAAAAATTCAGACGGATCATTTTCTTTAACTGGACAGAAAATATTTATTACATCTGGTGATCACGACTTAACAGAAAATATCATACATTTAGTTTTAGCAAAAATACCAGGTGGGCCTGAAGGAACTAAAGGAATAAGTCTTTTTTTAGTTCCAAAATTCAATGTAAATGAAAATGGTTCTGTGGGGTCTAGAAATGGCGTTAGCACTTTATCTATTGAAAGCAAAATGGGAATCAAAGGTTCACCAACCTGTGTTCTTAACTTCGATAATGCTAAGGGCTTTTTAATTGGTAAAGAAAATAAAGGATTAAGCTCAATGTTTACAATGATGAATTTAGAAAGAATTATAGTTGGAATACAAGGATTAGGTATTGCAGAAACAGCATATCAAAATTCACTAGCCTACACGAGAGAGAGAAAACAAGGTAAATCAAACGATAATAAAAACGGTGAAACTGACTTAATACTTAAACACGCTGATATAAGAAGAAGTCTGATGAATATGAAGTCACTAATTGAAGGTCAAAGATCACTTGCATTTTGGTTATCTCAACAAGTTGATGTAAGTTTAAATCACTCAAATGAAAATATCAGAAAAGAAGCTGATGAAATGGTATCTCTCATGACGCCTGTAGTAAAATCTTTTTTTTCAGATATGGGAATGGAAATAACAAATGAAGCTATTCAAGTTTTTGGTGGTTATGGTTACACAAGAGATCAAGGTATCGAACAACTTTATAGAGATAATAGAATTACACCAATTTATGAGGGTACAAATTCTGTGCAAGCAATTGATTTAGTATTTAGAAAAGTACTAACTAATAAAACATTGGAAAAATTTACTTCCCTAGTTCAAAATGAAATCAAAAATTATAACAATAATGATGAATTAAAAAGACTTTCAAATATTCTTGAAGAAAAAATAAAAATTTTATTAGATTTTTCAAATTGGTTAGATGTTAAATTAAAAAATCAAAAAGATGATGTCAGCGCGGCATGCAATGACTTTTTAAAAGTTCTTGGTTATGTAGCTTTAGGATTTTCGTGGCTTAAAATGACTAAAGTCAGCTATGAAAACTCTAGTAAAAATAAAGAATTTTATGAAGAGAAAATTAATACGGCAAAATACTTTTTTGATAAAATTTTACCGAGGATAGATAGTCATTATCACTCAGCAATAGCTGGCAGTGAAAGCTTGATGAAAGCTAAATTTAACTGAAAATGAGTGTATACGAAAAAAATTTAGAAAAAAATAAAGCAAATTTTGTTCCTTTAACACCACTTACTTTTTTAGTTAGAGCAAAAGAAATCTACCCAAATTATGAAGCAGTAATTTATGAGGATAGAAATTACACATGGTCAGAAGTTTATAAAAGATGTGTGAAATTCGCCAGTGCACTTTCGAAAATTGGTATAAAAAAAGGGGATACTGTTTCTTTTTTAGCTTTTAATACACCAGAAATATTTGAAGCTCATTATTCTGTGCCCATGTCAGGAGCAGTACTTAATACTATTAATATTCGGTTAGATGCAAAAACGATTTCATATATTTTGGAACATGCAGAGGCAAAAGTATTAGTTGTGGATCGCCAACTTCATGTTGAAGTAAAAAAAGCTTTGAACACTATTAACAGAAAGATAACCATTATCGACATAAGTGATAAGTTTGCAGATCAATCAAAGTGCGAAAAAATTGGTGATAGAGAATATGAGGAATTTCTAAAAACTGGTGATGAGAAATATCAATGGAAAATGCCCGAGGACGAGTGGCAGGCTCTTTCATTAAGTTACACTTCAGGTACAACAGGAAATCCTAAAGGAGTAGTATATCACCATAGAGGATCTTACTTAATGTCTACTGGAAGTGCTACTGCATGGAACATGCCTAATAGATTAAATTTTTTAACTATTGTACCTATGTTTCATTGTAATGGATGGGGTTATCCATGGACTGTACCAATGTTAATAGGTCGAACAATTTGTTTGAGAAATATTGACGTTAAAAAAATTTTTGAGTTAATAGACAAATACAATGTTACACATTTTGGAGGTGCTCCTATAATTTTAAATATGATTACGGGTGCTCCTGAGAAAGATAGGAAAAAATTAAAACAAAAAGTTTATGTTTTAACAGCCGGTGCGCCACCTCCAAGTATTATTTTCAAAAAAATGAAGAGTCTTGGTTTTGAAGTGATGCATGTTTATGGGTTAACAGAAACATACGGTCACGTAACTCAATGTGCTTGGAATGAGTCTTGGGATGAGCTTAATGAAGAAAAACAAAATGAAATTAAAGCTAGACAAGGAGTTCGATATCCAAATACAGAGGGTGTTGCTATAATGGATCCTAAAACTATGAAAGAAGTACCTAAAGATGGTAAAACTATTGGTGAAATAATGATCAAAGGTAATGTGGTAATGAAAGGATATTTTAAAGACAAAGTTGCAACTGATAAAGCTATGAAAGGTGGTTGGTTTCACACCGGAGATTTAGCAGTAATGCATCCCGATGGTTATGTAAAAATTCAAGATAGATCAAAAGACATAATTATTTCTGGAGGTGAAAATATTTCGTCTATTGAAATTGAAAACACTTTAGCAAAACATCCATCCGTATCTATAGCGGCTGTTGTTGCTAAACCAGATGAAAAGTGGGGTGAGGTTCCTTGTGCATTCATAGAAATGGTTAAGGATAAACCAGTCACAGAAAAAGAATTAATCTCTTTTTGTAAAGAAACTTTAGCTGGATTTAAAGTTCCAAAAAAAGTTGCATTTTGTGATCT
Organism: uncultured Pelagibacteraceae bacterium; assembly: GCA_902517535.1. GTDB lineage: Bacteria > Pseudomonadota > Alphaproteobacteria > Pelagibacterales > Pelagibacteraceae > Pelagilacustribacter. The sequence continues at coordinate 9,573 of CABYCK010000014.1, forward strand.
GCCAAAAACTTCTACAGGAAAAATTCAAAAATTTGAATTAAGAAAAAAAGCTAAAGAGTTAATCTAAATTAATTATAATAATGACAAAAATTTCAATTAATCTTAAATGGAGTCTTGATAGTGGAGTATTATTACCTGGAAAATATTCGAATAAACATCAAATAGAATTTAACGATGAAATTGTTATTAACGGCGATGCAGCTCCAGATTGGAACGGAAATAAACAAAATAGTAATCCTGAACAAGCCCTTGCGGCAGCTTTAAGTAGTTGTCATATGATGACTTTTTTAGCACTTGCTGCCAAAATGAATTGGCCAGTATCGGGATATACAGATAATGCAATAGCTACTTTAGGAAAAAATTCCAAAGGTAAAATGTCAGTAACCAATATTGAATTAAATCCAAAGATAGCATTTTCAAAAGAATTTTCTGTAGATGAAAACAAAATGAAAGAGGTACAAGAGAGAGCTCATAGATATTGCTTCATAGCCAACTCTTTGTCAGATGAAGTAAAGGTAAAGATTAATTAACATATGAATAATAGAAAAAATAGCAAAGTTTTAGAAACTTATTTAAACGAAAATGGAGTAATGCGTTTTAACTTAAATAGTCCAGAGAATTTAAATGCTCTTTCTGAAAATATGATGGATTTAATACAAAATGCTTTAGACAAGGCAAGTCTTAATAAAAATGTAAGAGTAATAATAATTTCAGGAGAGGGATCAACATTTTCATCTGGACATGATTTAAAAGAGTTAAAAGCTGCAAGAAAAGGTGCAGATAAAGGAAAAAAATATTTTTTAAAGATAATGAAAAAATGCTCAAAGATGATGCAAACAATTATTAAATGTCCAAAACCAATAATTGCAGAAGTTGAAGGAACAGCTACAGCCGCTGGGTGTCAATTAGTTGCAAGTTGTGATTTAGCATACGCAAGTAGTTCAGCTAAATTTGCAACACCTGGGGTAAACATAGGTTTATTTTGTTCTACACCCATGGTTGCTATTTCGAGAAACTTATCCAACAAACATTCTATGGAGATGCTTTTAACTGGAGAATTAATTTCTTCAGATAAAGCTGCTAAAATTGGTTTAATTAATGACGTTACTGAAATAAATAAACTAAAAGATTTTGTATTAAATAAAGCTCAAAAAATTTCGAAAAAATCCTTAGTAACTTTAAAAATTGGTAAAGAAGCTTTTTATAAGCAATTAGATATGAAACTTTCAGATGCTTATGATTATGCATCAAGAGTAATGGTTCAAAATATGCTTAAACCCGATGCAAAAGAAGGGATTGATGCCTTTATAGATAAAAGAGAACCAAAATGGAAAGATAAATAATTTTAAGCAAAGGGTTTAAATTGATTACTGAAATTAAAAATAAAAAAATCTTTACGAATGACGTGGGTTATTCTTTTGATAAAAAAAAACCTACTATCATTCTTTTACATGGTAGTGGTCAATCTCATATTGTGTGGTCTTTAACTGATCAATTTTTAGCTGAAAAAGATTTTAATGTTTTTAATTTAGATCTTCCAGGACACGGAAATTCCGAAGGACCTTGTTTAATATCAATAGAAGAAATTTCAAATTGGTTAAATGATTTCATTGAACATGTTGGTATAGATAAAACTATACTCGTTGCTCACTCACAGGGGTGTTTAGAGGCTCTTGAATTTGCAAAAAATTTTCCAAAAAAAATTGAAAAAATAATTTTTATTGCAGGGTCTTATTCTATACCTGTTAACAAAAGTTTAATTGATCTAGCTTTATCTGGGGATATGGAAGCTCTAAATTTGATGATGAAATGGGGATATGGATCATCAAAACAATTTATTGGAGGCAATCCATTACGAAAAATACTTAATTCCTCTAGGGAAGTAAGAGAGGTTCTAGCTGTAGATTTGATTGCTTGTAATAACTACAAAAATGGTGTTGATGCGGTAAAAAGCATAACGTGTCCAACGTTTTTTATTTTTGGAGATCTTGATAAGATGGTTAGATTAGAATCAGGAGAAAAGTTTGCAAAAATGATTAACAAATCTGAAGTTCATGTAATTAAAAATTGTGGTCATATGATAATTTTAGAAAATGCATTTGAGATGAGAGAAAAAATTTTAGAATTTTTAAACAAATGAAGAATTTTTACATTAGCAAAACACGAAGATTAAGGTCTACACCTTTTACAAAGAAAATAGAAGAGCAGGGCGTTAAAAGTTATACGGTATACAATCATATGTTGCTCCCAACTACATTTTCTAACGTTGATGAAGAATACTTACATTTAAAAAAAGATGTTCAAGTTTGGGATGTTTCAGTTCAAAGAGAAATTGAAATTTCAGGTAAAGATGCACATCAGCTTGTACAATTAATGACATGTAGGGATCTATCTAAAACAAAAGTAGGTAACTGTTATTATGTTCCCTTAATCGACTCTAATGGCGGCATGGTTAACGATCCGTTAATTTATAAATTGGAGGATAATATTTGGAGAGTGTGTATAGCTGACTCCGATGTGTTGTTATATGCAAAAGGAATAGCGGCTGGAAAAAATCTTAATGTTAAAATTTTTGAAGCAAATATTGATACCCTGGCTGTACAAGGTCCAAAATCATTTAAATTAATGGAAGAAGTATTTGGTAATGAAATTACTAAACTAAAATTTTTTAAATATAGTTTTTATAAGTTTCAAAATAAAAAATTCCTTATCTCAAGATCCGGATTTTCAAAACAAGGTGGTTATGAAATTCACGTAGATAACATAAAAGCTGGATTAGAATTATATGATCATCTTTTTGAAATTGGAAAAAAATACAATATTAAACCCGGTGCACCTAATCAAGCAGAGAGAATTGAAGGAGGCCTATTGTCATATGGAAACGACATGCTTATAAGCGATAATCCTTTTGAGTGTGGTTTTGAGAAACTAGTACATTTTAATTCTGAAGTTGAGTTTTTAGGAAAAAATAGTTTAAAAAAGATTTGGGATAAAGGCATCGAAAGAAATCTAATGGGAGTAATTCAGATACAATAAATTATGACAATTTAGATTTGCTTTATAATAATAAAGAAATAATTGGAGAATTAAGATCTGCAGCTTTTTCCCCGACATTTAAAAAAATAATTGGTATAGCTATGATAAAAAAAGACTATTTTAACGCAAAAAAGAATTTTAGTATTAGTATAAATAATAAATCGGTGGATGGCGAAATATGCGATTTACCAATAGTTTAACATGAAAAAAGCAAAAATTTATATACCTTCAAAAACAGCGATGCAATCAGGTAGAGGAAAACAAAAAAATTGGATTTTAGAATTTGAAATCAAAGATAGCAAAATCAATCCTCTAATGGGATGGGAGACTTCTACAGATACTTTAGAAGAGGTTCTTTTAAAGTTTTCTTCAAAAGAAAAAGCTATTGAATATGCAAAAAAAAACTCGATTTCATTTAAAGTGATTGAACCTAAAAAAAAAGAATTTGTAATCAAGTCTTATGCTGATAATTTTATTAAAAAATAACAATGTGGCGTAGTTTTTTTAAAGATAAAAAGTGGTTTTATTGGTCTTACGGAGGAGGCTTCGTTATCTTACTCCTATTGGTAACTCAAACATATTTAGATGTTCTTTTTAACAGTTGGTATAAAGATTTTTATGATATTCTCCAAACAGCTGAAGATCGAAATATTTCGGAGTTCTGGGACTCAATAAAGAAGTTCTTATACATAGCCTTACCTTACGTTACGTTATTTGCATTTACAAACTGGTTTACAAGGTTGTGGGCTTTTAGATGGAGAGAAGCAATGACTTTTTCCTATATGCCATATTGGCGAGCCACAGAAGCTAGAGTAGAGGGTTCCTCACAAAGAATTCAAGAAGATTGCATGAATTTTGCTAAAATTGTTGAATCTATTGGTCTTCAAGTAGTTAAAGCAATAATGACTTTAATCGCTTTTATTCCAATTCTTTATGTTCTTTCATCAAATGTGACCGTGCCTTTTTTAAATAACGTGTCTGGTTCCTTAGTGTGGGTGGCTTTGATTTTGAGCATAGGGGGAATAATTATAAGTTGGTTAGTAGGAATCAAATTACCCGGTTTAGAATATAATAACCAAAAGGTCGAAGCGGCATTTAGAAAAGAACTAGTCTATGGTGAAGATGATAGGAAAAATTATGTGCAAGCTCCAACTATTTTACAATTATTTACTGGTATTAAATTTAATTATCATAGATTATTTCTTCACTATGGCTATTTTGATCTTTGGGCAATATGGTACAGACAACTATTTGTAATAGTTCCTTTTTTAATTATGGCTCCAGGTTTATTTACGGCTACATTTACTCTAGGTATAATGATGCAAGTAGTAAACGCGTTTGGAGAAGTTAAAGATGCATTTTCAGTGTTTTTATATAATTGGACTCGTATAACTGAATTAAGATCCATTCATAAACGATTAATGGAATTTGAGTCCGCAATAAATTATAGAAACAAGTTGAGAAAACCAAAAAAATCTGATGTAAGAGTTTAATGGATCTTTACATTAAACTCTTTGATGTTTTATTCCCTGTTTTTTTTGTTATAGGTGTAGGTTATTATTTAGGTGTAAAAGATCCTAAATTTGATACTAAATTTATAACAAATTTTGCTGGCAATATCGGCACTCCTGCAATGATTTTTTATACTATTACTACAACAGGCGTTACCCTTAATGTTTTTGTAGAGTATTTTATTTATGCCTTAATTATAATTGGTGGTTTCTCGTTAGTAGGATTGATATTTCTTTTTTTACTGAAAAAAGATGTAATTAGTGAATTGCCTCCCTTGATATTGCCGAATACTGGAAACATGGGTGTACCAATTTGCTTATTTGCTTATGGAACTGCAGGTTTAGGAGTAGCTTCAGCTATTGCCTCAGTAATTATTCTTCTACATTTTACAGTGGGTGTATTATTAGCTAAAAAAAGTTTATCTTTAGATATTCTAATCAAAAATGTGCCCATATATGGAATTATAGTAGCTGTTACATTTTTATATTTTGAATGGGATGTTCCTGGATTTTTAGAAAATACTACTTTTTTATTAACCTATACTACTATTTTTCTAGTTCTTATGTCTTTAGGTATTGCTCTGTCTAGGTTTCAGGTCGTCTCTTGGACAAAAGCATCTATTTTAGGCGCAGTAAGAGTTATAATAGGGCCTATAATTGGGTTTGCATTAATTAAATATTTGGGTTTAGAAGGTTTTTCAGCAGGGGTTCTCTTAATTCAGTCGGCTATGCCCAGCGCTGTTTTAACTTACTTAGTAGGATCCATGTATTCCAAGAAACCAGTTGTCGATAGTGTAGCTAGTGTAATAGTAACTTCTACTTTAATGTCTTTAATAACAGTTCCTATAGTTGTTTTTTACAGTTTAAAGTATTTTCAATAAATACAGATAGTTACAGTGAGTTATTAATTCATTTTATCAATATATAGGTAAGTAATACTTACTCTAATTTGTCAAATGACCTAAAAACGTTGGTAATTATAATAAATAAAGGATGCAAAATTTAAAAAAATTAAAAAAACATAATAAATTCAAGAAAAAATAGCAATAAAAGGCTAAAAAAGGGGAAAAACTTAAAATCAGGACTAAATTTATTAATAATGCCAATGATTTTAGTCGATTTAAAAAGCGCAAATACCAATAGTTTTGAGAGCCTTGCAAAATTAGAATATACCATTTAAACGGCCATAGACCCCTAAATTTTTTGAATTTAATCCTTACTAGTACAACTAACCGGTGTATATTAGAAAAATATAATGGAGTAGGGACAAATCGACTAAAACGCCCACCAAACAACAATTCTAGAAGATAATACCCTCTTTTTTTAGTAGTTTTTTCTTAGTTTGAGCACCTCCTTTGCCGGAATATCCACCCAAAGATCCATTTGATCTAATTACTCTATGACAAGGTATTTTGATAGGATAGGGGTTTTTACCTATTGCGTTTGCTACAGCTCGAACAGCTGATGGTTTACCAACGGCTTTTGCTACTTGAGAGTAGCTAATCACATTTCCACTTGGTATTTTCTTTAAAAATGTCCATACTTTTACTTGAAATTTAGTGCCTTTTAGCTTCATTAATCAAAAATAAGGTAAATAATAAGAAAAATACTTATTAGAAGGGTTATTATCAATGTCAAGGCAACAGTTTTTCTTCCTTTAGAACTTGATTTGGTCCAGAAATATGAAATTCCGTAAACTGCAGCTATAAATATTGCTATGGGAAGGATAAATTTAATCATATTTTACGGGCGTTTTAGCTTGAATTATTAAAATTTGCAAATTGCTTAGAACCCTTATTTGGCCCCACAAATATCAGTGTCCAAGCTATTTTTCCATCGGGAATCGTCAAACTATGGGTATCTGAGGCCTTTCTAAGACCTATATAGCCTGGACCACGCCAAAATTTACCTTTTTTTGTAGTTTCCCAGTACCCACCTTTAAGAACTATGGTTAAATAAGACCAATAATGATCATGTAAATCTCCTAAGTCACTCTTAAGTATCTTATGAAGGAAAATGTTGAAAGGAAACCACTTAGGTCTTTTCCGAAAAAGTAAATAATATCTGATCATGAATGGTTCAGCCCGGTCGTAGTTTGGCCAGCTTGGTCCACGATCCAAAAGTAATTTTTTTCGACTCTTAAACATGCCTTAAACTTAAACACTTGACAAAAAAAATAAATAATATATTATTTCCGATAATTAATGGTTATCGGAAATTATGAACGATTTAACAACAGAAGTTAAAAAACTCGAAATTGAGACTTTAGATAACTTAAAGCTATCTAAGGCTAAAAATACTGTTCGAGCTTATAGATCAGACTTTAATGACTTTGCTTTGTTCTGCACGAAACATAATTTAAAAAGTCTTCCAAGTGATCCTAAAATTGTTTCTATATACCTCACTCACTTATCCAAAAACTCAAAATTTAGCACTTTAAAGCGTAGATTAGCATCTATAAATATGATGCATAGGTATAAAGGGCATTATCTAGATACTAAGCATCCAATTATCGTTGAGAATTTGATAGGGATAAAGAGGCAAATAGGAGTATATCAAAAAGCAAAAAAACCGTTATTATTCAATGATATAAAAGCGATAATTAAACAAATTAATCAATCTTCAGGAAATCCTAGCAAAAAACTGAGAGATAAAGCTTTAATATTAGTCGGTTTTGCAGGAGGTTTTAGAAGGTCCGAACTTGTATCAATAACTAAAGAAGATGTTGAATTTGTTAAAGAAGGTGTAAAAATATTTGTAAAAAAGTCAAAATCAGACCAATCTGGTGAAGGAATGACTAAAGCTATCCCCTCTTTCAAATACAATGACTATTGTCCAGTAGAAAACTTAAGACTATGGATGTTTGAAAATAGAAATGATCGAATATTCGCTATTTCAGATAAGAATGTTGCTCTAATAATCAAAAAATATGCTCTTCAAGCTGGATTTGATGACAAAAAATACGCTGGGCACAGTTTAAGATCTGGATTTGCTACCACAACAGCAGAGTCCGGCGCTAGCGAGAGAAATATAATGGCTATGACCGGTCATAAATCAGTTGATATGGTTAGACGATATATCAAAGAGGCTGATTTATTTAAAAATAATGCTTTAAATAAAATATTAAATGAATAAAGTTTGTCTAAATTGTAAGAAAACGTTAATCAGAACTCAAAGTAAATTCTGTAGTGACAAATGTTTCAAGACACCGAGAAAAAAAAATTGTAAAAATTGTCAAAAAATCTTTATTGGAGGTCATCAGAATTCTTTCTGTTGTCATAATTGTAGAGCGTTTTATAGAAAATCAAACCCAGTAAGAAACGGGATTCCTGCTAAATACCTAAAAATCAAGAATTGCAACAAGTGTAAAATAGATAAAAATTATAAAGATTATAGAAAAACTAATGCTTTAAAAACAGGACCACGGAAAGGTCAATATATTGGATGGACAGATATAGACGGAAACAAAAGAGTCTCAATATGCTCAATTTGTGAAAACTCAGGTTTTATGAAGAGATACCGTAAAAATCCATATCATCAATTATTTCATAATTTTAAAAAAAGATCATCGTTAGCTAAAGTACCATTTGAACTAACAAAAGAGGAATTGAGAGAAATATTTGAAAAAAGTGCTGATAGATGTCCAGTATTTGGATTTAAATATATTAATGATGCGAATAGAAATA
>CABYCK010000015.1 GCA_902517535.1 uncultured Pelagibacteraceae bacterium
ACAGCTACTTATGGAGGTGGAGGAGGGACACTTTTAGATGCTGCTAAAAAAGTTATTAAGAAAATAGTTTCAAATACCGACCTAACTTCAGGTGCAAATTTTGGTTTTATGCAATGGGCTTCTTCAAATACAATTAGAGTTAAGATAAGCGATACAGGTGCGAAAAGTATATACACCGATGTAGACAATGTAACTGCTTATGGTGGGACAAATTTATTAGGCGCCATGCAAACGGCTAGAAATTATTTTACAACTAATCAAGTAGCTAACTGGAATAAAACTTGTTCGATTAATTATTTAATTGTAATAAGCGATGGCTACTGGAGTTCGCACAGCACAGTATTAAGTATAGCCAATCAATTAAATAACACTTACAAAATTAAAACTTTTGCTGTTGGTTTAAATTTATCTGGTTCAACTAGTAACTATACAACTTTGGCTGCACAAGGCGGAACAACTGCGCCTTTGTATGCATCGAACGAAACAGAACTATTAGCAAAACTTACAGATGCAATAAAACAAGCTATTTCTGGGAGGCTTACGTTTACAACTCCAGCTGTCATGTCTGATGTGACCAAAGGAGATTTTATCTTCCAATCTACTTTTGAATACGAAAAAAATAAACAGTGGAAAGGTAGTTTAAAAAAATACAAACTTAATAGCGATGGAACTTTTGGTAATGCTCTATGGGATGCAGCTACCAAATTAAATAGCAAAAGTGCATCATCAAGAAATATTTGGACTTTACATGGAGAGGCAACTGGAATTAATAACTTTACTACAACTTACCGGGATGCATTAAAAAGCTTAATGTTTCCAAGTCAGTCACCAACAGATACTCAAGTTGAAAATTTAATTAATTTTATAAGAGGTGTTGATACCTATGACCAAGATGCAGATAATAATAAAACTGAGTCTATACATAAATTAGCTGACATTTATCATTCAGATATAGCTATAGTTTCTCCACCTGAAGCCTCAACTACAGTAGGATCAGAAACTAATGCACAAAAAAGAGACAGCTATTATCGTTCACAAAATAATTATAATAAATTTAAATTAGGAAATACTTGCGGAGGACCTTGTAATAATAGAAAGGAAATATTATTAGCTGGCGCCAATAACGGCTTACTGCATGCGTTTGATACTTCAAACGGAGAGGAGTTATGGGCTTACTTAGCACCAAACATGATTGGTAATCTTGAAAAAATTCCATCTAATAATGCTAATGTTACTAATGCAATTTACGGAATAGACGGCTCTCCAATTGTAAAAGATATTTATTATGATGACACTCCAGATGATGGAAGAAATAATCCGGTTTGGAAAACCATTGCATTAGTTGGTCTAGGAGCTGGTGGCCATGGATATTTTGCATTAGACATTACCAACCCTCAGTCACCAACACATTTATTTGCTATTGAAAACGATCCTACTAATCAAGCAGTTAAACATTGGGATAAAGACGGATTTAAGAATGAATTTGGATACGCTGGAGGAGGAATTTCCGCAAACATGGATTATAGAAAATTAGGAGAGGCCTGGTCAACTCCAAGAATAATAAGAGTTAAGCATAACGGAAAAGATAAATGGGTTGCAGTATTTGGAGCAGGTTACAATGGAAGTGTAAATCCTAATTATGGTTCAGCAGTTTTTGTAATGGATTTAGAGGATGAAGGAAGGTTATTACAAAAAATTGATATTACAGATTTATCTTCAAGCAATATCGTTAATTCAGTTCCAGCAGATTTGACAGTTATAACTGCTGATGGAACTGAAAAAGCAAATTATAATGGTGCTATGGTTTATGCCGCAGATCTAGAAGGCAAAATAACTAAAATAAATTTAACAGATACCGGCACAATGTATCAAACAACCACATTGTTTAACTCTGAGTCTAATTCTAGTAATGGAAGGTATATCTACAAAAGAGCCCAAGCTACAATTAATGACGGAGATTTATGGTTATATTTTGGAACAGGGAACACTCAAAAATTACAAGAGCAGTCTACAGATATTAAAAATAGAGTATATGGAATTAAAGATAAAAACTTTCCAAGTTTTAGAGTCATCAGTAATCCTGGTACAATTTCACAGTGTAAAACTGCTCCAATATGTCCAGGCGGAAGCGATCTAGGTTGGTATGTTGAATTAAAGAATAAACAAAAATTAACCGCAGAACCTACTGTATATAAAGATAGAGTTTATTATCCAATATATGAACCTACTTCAGGAACTACAGGATGTAATACAGGAACAGCTTTATTAACCGCTTATAATAGCAAGTGTGGTAATTCAGTCTTAAACGTTAATGTTGGAAAAGGTGTTCTAACAAAAGTAGTTGTGCAGAAAGATAATCTTTATATAGGTCTAGCAGGAGAAGCTAAGGAAAATATTTCTGGATTTACATCAAAAGATAACTTAATTACTGGAAAATCCAAAGCTAAAGGTGGAGGATCAATAACAGTTGAAGGTTGGAAAGAGAATTAACAACAATGAATAGAGCCTTCACTTTAATAGAACTTCTTGTCGTTGTAGCCATCATTGGGATCCTAGCGGCTGTAGGAGTAACAACATTTGGAGGGTTTCAGGAGAAGGCGAAAATTTCTGCGACTAAGGCAAATCACAAAACAGTAGTAAAATATTTTGCTAATATAATTACTTTGTGTTCGTTAGGTAGATCAGAAAATGGGGTAATTGAATATTGGAGTTATCCGCAATGTAAATTAGGTAAAACGCATTGCAACGAACAAACAGATGTAGCTTGGTTTCAAGTAGCTTTTTCAAACAAATTTGCGTGTCAATATAAAAATGCGTACAATGGTAATGAGCCTTTTGCATATTCTTACCCTCAGCGCAGTAATTCACCAACTCCTTCAGTTGTCGGTAGAATGCATATTTCTACTGCTTGGCCAAAAGAAAATACGGTCACAATAAAAACAAAATGGGGAAACGGAACAAATGAAATTATGAGTGATACTATTTCGCAGAATTGATTTATGCACCGCAAAGCCTTCACTCTTATAGAGCTTTTAGTCGTAGTAGCCATCATCGGGATTCTTGCGGCTGTAGGGGTAACGACGTTTAATGGGTTTCAGCAGAAAGCAAAAATTAACACAACAAAACAAGCATTCACAACTGCAAAAAAAAATTTATCCATAGCTCTTTCTGCTTGTAGAAACGAAATAGGTTACAAATGGCAAAAAGATGGAGCCAATTGTTTGTCAAGACCTATTAATGGGGACACAATTGCTTGGGGGATTTATAATGATATGAAATCTGTTCTTTATAAATCTAATGCCTACGATCCATCAGTAAAAGCAGTAGAGTGGAACCAAACATATGGATTTGCGTTTTGCCCAATATCTAGATCTGCTAAAATTCCCAAAGGTCAAGTAGTTGTTGGATATGGAAACAATAGTTCGAAAAACCATTGTAACATTGGTGGAGGAAACATGTCTTGTATTAGAGCAAATATAGGAGATAAAGATGGAAATGATTATTATTTGGATGCAGAATTTAATATCTGTGATTTTTAAAAAAATATTAGTTAAGATATATATATGAGATTAAAAGCCTTCACTCTAATAGAACTCCTCGTCGTTGTAGTTATTATCGGAATTTTGGCTGCAGTAGGATTGACAACTTATAACGGTATCCAAAATAACGCTAAAGCCAGCACAACTTTAAAAAGCTTACATACTGTAGAGAAATTTATTAATACCTCTTTAGCCACTTGTCAGCTCAATGGAGGTGGAACTTTAAAACTTAGCCCAACTCGTTCGATTAATTGTGATATAACTAACAATACTTCCAATGTTAATGCAATGTTAGATGTTTTTATGAATTACTTTTTAGACCAGGGTTTTAAAAATGCTTATAACAATTCAGATCCATTCATAAATCGTACAGGCGGGGGAGGAGATAATGTTTTAGGAAGATTGAGACTAGATGAAACAGAATGCACTAGCGGATCATCAAAAAAAAAAATAACCTTGAGAGCTAGAACTCATAAAGAAACAAAACTTATTATAATTACTCCAATAGGATGGTGTTAAAAATCAGATAGAATAAGTAAATGAAATCAAAAGCTTTCACCCTAATAGAACTCCTAGTCGTTGTAGCTATTATCGGTATTCTAGCAGCTGTAGGAGTAACAACGTTTAGTGGGTTTCAGGAGAAGGCAAAAATTTCAGCTACTAAAGCCAATCATAAAAGCATAGTTAAATTTGTTTCAACACAATTAATGAAATGTTCTTTAGGAGACGAATTAATTTTAAAACAAAATCCTACAACTGATACTCCCGATCTTTGCCCAGATGTTCTTGCTGGTAATGCTAACAAATTTGCAACACAACTATCTTATCATTTCAACAGTTTAAAATGGTGTAATCCAATGGGTTGGAAACATAATTCTGGCACTTGTTTAGAAGCTGTAGAAACTTCAGGAACTGTTGGTGAAGGATATACAGGCGCAACAAAATTAATAACCTCATCTGGATCTTCATCTACATTAACAATTGATACAAAATATACGTGCGATCCTTCACCTTTAACCGAATTATGTCATGGCAAAGGAAAATCTTTAACTGCTAGTATTAAAATAGAATAAAATTGTATAGAAATTCCCCAAAGCAATAATAAATCACCCCAGCAGTTATAATATAAGGACCAAAAGGAATTTCTGTTTTAAGATTTCTTTTCTTGTTAATTAAAGATGGTAGAACCATTACTAATGCCAACACTGCAGAAACAAATAAGATAAAAGGTATTGATTGCCAGCCAAATAATAAACCAATACCAGCCATTAATTTAGCATCACCTAAGCCCATTCCTTCTATCTTTCTTAAAATGTAATAAAGTTGAATAATTGACCAAATAGAAAAGTAGCCAACTAGTCCACCGATAATTGATACTTCTAAATTTTGTGTAAAATTTAAATTAAGATCTGGAAAGAAATTTTTGACAAATGCAAAAAATATTAAACCGAAGTTTAAAATATCGGGAATGATATGATGTTTAAGATCGATAAAGAATATTATTAAATAAGTTAAAAACAGAAAAGCTAAAACAGCTTGAGCTAACAAACTATAGCTTGTCATATAAATGAACAAGAAACTTAGTCCTGATATTAATTCTATTAGAAAATATTGTTTGGGAATTTTTTTCTTACATTTTCGACATTTAGCATTTAGGACCAAATAAGAGGTTAAAGGAATATTATCGTACCAGTTAATTAACTTTTTGCACTTTGGGCAAAAAGATCTATTCCATATAAAAGGTTTAGCTTTAGGCAATCTATAAATGCAAACATTGGCAAAACTACCAAAGATTAAACCGAATAAAAAAGTTAATAATGGAAAGATAATTTCTTGCAAAACTTTATAATTTTATAGATGAAACTATTTTAATAATTCCATGATAACAATACTCAATCAACATTATACTATCTTGAATTATTATTTCTAAATTAGGTGTAAAAATTTGTATTTCCATAAATTAAAAAAGTGATTTAAAATCTTGTATAAGCTTTTTTAAATACTCGGGTTTCCAAATAAAATATAAAATTGTAGGCAATAAGACTGGAACTAACCCAAACCAGATCCATTCCTCCCAGTTAAAACCCTTATATCTTCCTGGGTTTTTTAACCCATTATACCAAGTTAAATACCCTACACCCGATAGCCAGATAAAAATAATACTAAGTATAATTTTTCTTAGATTCATAATCTGATTATACAATCGATAGCAAGGAATAGTATAGGAATAGTAAAAAGAAATGTATCGTTAAAACACTAGTAATGAGTGATGGTATAGGGGTAAACTTTGTTCCATATAGGTACACAAATTGTTAATTTTAGATAAATATCACGACTTGTAATGAAGTGTTTATGCGGTTAAATTGCCTAAAGAATTATTACGCGGGCATAGCTCAGTGGTAGAGCGTCTCGTTGCCAACGAGAAGGTCGAGGGTTCGAGCCCCTTTGCCCGCTCCATTTTGTTTATGACTGAATTATTTGAAAAAAAATGTATAGCTTGTGATGGGTCTATTCCTGCTTTTGATAAGAACGAGATTCATAAATATCTTAAGAAAGTTGACGGATGGGAAGTAAAAAGTGATAAGGACAAAAGTTTTTACTTAATTAAAGAATTTAAATTTAAAAATTTTAAAGAAAGTCAAAATTTTACAAATAAAATTGGTAATATTGCTGAAGAGGAAGGTCATCATCCAGATATTTCTTTTGGTTGGGGTTATTGTAAAATCAAAATATTTACTCATGCAATAAAAGGTTTAGCAGAAAGTGATTTTATATTAGCTGCCAAAATAGACAAAGCTTAATTAATGATTGAAATGACGAATTCCAGTAAATACCATTTTGATTTTTGCTTTATTTGCAGCATCTATTACTTCTTGGTCTTTTATTGATCCTCCGGGTTGAACTATAATTTTAACACCAGCTTTAACGAGTGTTTTAATTCCATCTGCAAAAGGAAAAAACGCATCTGACGCAGCAATTGAATTTTTCATCTTTCCAGGTTGAAATTTTTTAGCTTTTTGTGAAGCTATTTTACAACTATCTAATCTACTTGGTTGTCCAGCTCCTATCCCAATTGTTGCAAAATTATTTGTGATTACTATAGCGTTGGATTTAACATGTTTGCAAATATTAAATGCAAATTTAATTTCTAATATTTCTCTTTTTGTTGGTTTTATTCTAGTTACACATTTTAATTTTTTTGTATTAACTACAGTATTATCTTTATTTTGTAATAAGAAAGAAGAATCAAAAGATTTTATATTATTAAAATTTTCAATTTTAAATTTTGAAATATCAATTATCCTTAAATTCTTTTTTTTTTTAAGTATACTCAAAGCATTTCTCTCAAATTTTTTTGCAATAATTACCTCAGCAAAATTTTTGTTAATTTCTTTTGCTAACACAGTATTTATTTTAAAATTACAAGCTATCACTCCTCCGAATGCACTAGTAGGATCACAAGCAAAAGCTTTTTTAAAAGAAACTAATGCTGATTGATTAGTAGCTACGCCACATGGGTTTGCGTGTTTAATGATAACAGTTGCTGGATTCGCCTTCACTGAAAATAGAATTTCCAGAGCAGAAAATATATCATTGTAGTTATTATAACTTAGTTCTTTACCGGCAATTTTTTTAATTTGCAGGTCTTGATCTTTATATCCTCTTAAATAAATAGAACCTTTTTGATGAGGATTTTCTCCGTATCTAAGATTCTGGATTTTTTTACCATAAATTGTTTTATTTTCAGGGAATTGAATATTTAATTTGTTGTTGTACCAATCTGCAATCATTGAATCATAATAAGCTGTTAAAGCAAAAGCTTTTGAAGCCATTAACTCTCTAAATTTAAGAGAAGTTTTTCCATTATTTTTATTAATTTCAGTAATAAAGGTTGAATAATCCTTTTCATTTGTAATTATTGTTACATCTTTACAATTTTTTGCTGCAGATCTAACCATTGAAGGTCCACCTATATCAATATTTTCTATAATTTTTTTTTTATTTTTTGATTTCAAAGCTTTATTGAAAGGATAAAAATTAACAACAACTAAATCAATGGGATAAAATTTTTTTTTAAGCATTTCTTTTTTATGTTTATAATTGTTTCTATCAAATAAAATTCCAGAATGAATTTTGGGATGTAAAGTTTTTACTCTTCCATCAAGCATTTCATCTAAACCTGTATAGTTTGAAATTTCTGTGCAATTATAACCTAATTCTTTAATTACCTTATAAGTACCTCCAGAACTTATTATTTTTATATTAAATTTTTTTAATACCTTTAAAATTAAATCTAAATTACTCTTATTTGAGATTGAAACTAGAGCGGTTCTAATTTTTTTTTTCATGTGTCAATTCTTTTTTTAATTTCCCAATGGATAATTTTATTTTCGTTAACTAGGTTACCAAATATATTAATACAAGTATTATTTAATATTTTATTTCTACCAAGAAATATACTTTTTTCTAAAGATACCTTTTCATTTTTGGTAGTAAATATTAAGGATTTGTTTTTAGAAATTTGAATTAATACGCTGTTTCCACTTATAGTTTTTACTGCGTTCAGCCCAGGATAAAGATGAAATCTAAGATTAAAATTAATTTTTTCTCCGTCTTTTTTTTTAATTATTTGGTCATTACCAATTATTTGATTAGAATTTTTATTTAAGATTAATTTTCTTTTATGAATACAATTAAAATTATCTTCATAACCATTATGAGAGCCCGTAATTGATATAAAATTGGTATTTTCCTCATGACTAATATCAAAAGTTTTAAAAGATTTAATAATAGAATGACCAAAGACTTTATTTATCAATTTATTCCTCTCAAATTTTGCAACTGAAGTGTCATTAATAGAGAGAGAAGATTGTGCAGATGTTAGTCGACTCAATAATTCGGCCTTAAATGATATATTTGTTCCAAATCCACAATTAGTAATTATTTTGTTACCATCGAGATAATATTCAAAAGACAATGGTCCACATTGATAAGATGTTGAAAAACTCTTGCGAGGTGGGTTTCCCAAATCAAAATAAATTATATTGGTTTTATTTTTAATTGTCTTAATACCACCAACGAACTTTTTTTTATTCTTCATTTGGTAATTCAAATTAAGAATGAACTTTTTTAACTGTTCAAGGTTTTCTTCTGTTCCACCGTTAAATAACGGAACTTGATCATTAGGAGATATGACTTCCATACATTCAATGTTTTTATTTATTATATCTTCTAAAAAATCCGGAACATATTGTTGAGCATCTTTAATACATTCTTTGCAAAGTATTAAATATTTTACAAAGAATATTAAATCATTAGGATTTCTACTATTAGGAAAACCATCTTCATCAAAAGTATTTTTAATTAGTTTTTCAAGCTCTTTTATACCTATCTGATAATTATCAAGATATTCCTTAAATACTAAACCAGACAAAATTAAACTTGTTAAAATTTGAATTTTTTTTAAATGATTTTTTTCAAATTTAATGTTTCTCTTTAAATGATTAGTTTGAACAATAATGCTATTTAGGAATTTTTTTTTAAATTCAAATGTAGAATTATCTAAAATAATATCAACGTTTAAAATCCAACTTATTGTTCTCTTGCTCACTAAGGAATTTTCCCAAACTTTTTTTTTATAAATTGAATTTTTAGTCATCCATGCAATTATAATTCTTTGTAATAATTTGCTATCATTCTTTCTATCGATTAAATTCAACCAAAGAAAACTATGAATTCTTTTTTCTTCGTAAATATTCTTTTGTTTTACCCAAAAAATATTTGGATCTATCTCATTAATTTTAAACAGATGTTTTTTATAATTTGTAATCAAAGAAAGTAAAAATGGGTTAGGATGAAAATAAAACTGTTGAGGTGTTTTTGAAATTAAAGATTTGTTGTAAAACTTTGTTGAAAAATAAATTTTTTTAATAAATTTTATTAAACTAATTTGTAATGCCAAAAAGTAAAAATAGATACTTTTGAGATTAAACATTTATTAACTTGTTCTAAGTATTTCTATATTTTTTTTTAGGTTACCTTGATTCTCTTTAAAAATAGTTGATCCTGAAACTACAACGTTTACTCCAGCTTCTTTAGCTTGTTTACAATTCTCAAAATTAATCCCTCCATCAATTTCTATTTCAGTCTTTAATTTTTTTTTATTAATTATTTCTCTAATTAATTTAGTTTTTTCCAAAACTTCCGGCATGAATTTTTGTCCACCAAATCCTGGCTCAACACTCATTATCAATATAAGATCCACATGTTCTATGTAATCTTTTATCAACTCAATTTTTGATTTCGGTTTTAAAGAGATTCCAACTTTCTTCTTTTCATTCTTTATTAAATTAATAGTATTCAAGGTGTTAGATGTTGCTTCAGGATGGAATGTAATTATATCTGCCCCAGCTTCTGAAAAATCTTTTATAAAATTATCTACTGGAGATATCATTAGATGAACATCAAAAATTTTTTTTGTAAGAGGTCTTAATTTTTTTATAACCTCTGGACCAATAGTTAAATTTGGAACAAAATGACCATCCATTACATCTATATGAATATAATCAGCTCCAGCTTTTTCAAGAGCAATTACTTCTTCACCTAATTTACTAAAATCTGCTGAAAGAATAGATGGTGATATTTTGATAATAGAGCTCATTTACTACTTATATTTTAATCAATAAATTTGTCAAAATTAAATGTTAATTGAAAAGTTGGTAAAGTTGTTTCGAAAAATCACTTTCTAAAGGGAAAGCTAACATTCCCCAAACGTCATAGCCAAGTAAATAAGGCATCGCATAAAATCTAAAAAGATAGAAAAACCAAGCAACATATAAAGCAATAAATCCTCCAAATAAAAAACTAGGTGTAATTGGTTTAAATAGTTTAATTATAGGATTTGTGTATTTAACAAACACTCTCATAAAGAAAAAAGTAGAATCTTCTCTTTGAAAGATGTTCATCGCAGCTCTTCCGATTAAGGTCCACATTATCATGCCCAATATATAATCTAAAACTATTGCCCAAGTTGGTATCATTTTAAAATAATATCATTATTTAAGTAAAAAAAAAGGGGCGAAAAATTCGCCCCTTTTAATTTTTTAAATGTTTTTGTTCTAACTAGTGTTGTTTACCTAAGATAGCTTTACCTGTTGGTATTCTAGTATCGTCTACCATTTTTTGAGTAGCTGCATCTGGTTCTTTAGTCATTAAACTAACGACTATCATCACAACTAAACAAATTGGTGCGCCGATTAAACCAAATCTTAAGTGGTCAATACCCAAGAAAGGAGTATTTACGCCACCGAAAATTGGAACTGAAAATTTAGGATATACCCATAACAAGTATAATAATCCTGAAAGTATTCCAGACATTATTCCGGCAATTGCACCAGCTCTAGTAGCTCTCTTCCACCACACACCAAGTACAAGTGGGAAGAACAGACCTGACATTGCAAAGTCAAACGCCCAAGCAACAGAACCTAAGATACTTGTAAGCCTAAACGAGGCTATGTAAGCACCTGCGGCACCAATTATTACTAGTAGTACACGAGCAACTAATAGTCTCTTAGCAGTATCAGCTTTTGGATCTATGATTTTGTAATAAATATCATGAGATAAAGCATTTGATATCGCTAGAACTAATCCATCTGCAGTTGACATAGCAGCAGCCATACCACCAGCAAACACTAGTCCTGAGATTACGAACGGTAGTCCTGCTACTTCTGGAGTAGCTAATACTACAACGTCACCTCTCATGAACCATTCGTTCAACTGAAGTATACCGTCACCATTAAAGTCTGCGATGAACACTTGCTTAACTGCTGACCAGTTCTGTACCCACTGTATTTGTTGAACTTCGGCGATTGATTTACCGATAATTCCAGTAGGTAAGTTCGGATCCATTAAGGCAAGTTTAGACAACGTCGCTAACATAGGCGCTGAAGAGTAAAGTAAGAAAATGAAGAATAGCGACCATGCTACTGATTTTCTCGCTGCTCTTACTGAAGGAGTTGTAAAGTATCTCATTAAAATATGAGGTAACGATGCAGTTCCTACCATCATACAAATCGCAAGCGATAAGTATTTCCAGACAGCCATTCCACCCTCAGGTACTCCAGAGTGAGATCCAGAGATGTATTTTAATCCTCCTGGTACTCCCGCTGCTTTCATATCTGCGGCGCTGTTTTTAACTAGTCCAAATTGTTGTTCAAGTTCACCCAATCTTGCAACTTCATCACCTAACATTAAGTGAGGGAATATTCCTCCACCTACTTTAGAACTAATCCAGAAAACTGGAACTAGGTACGCGACGATTAATACAATGTATTGAGCTACCTGTGTCCATGTTACAGCTCTCATTCCACCTAACATAGAACAGATTAAGATACTAATTAGTCCAACCCAAACTCCTAGTTCGAATGGAATACCTAGTGCTCTTGAAGCAATTGTTCCCGTAGCGTTAATTTGCGCAGTTACATAAGTAAATGAAGCTATGAAAAGCACGAATACAGAGCAAGCTCTTACGAGATTACCACCGTATCGTGTTCCAATAAAATCAGGAACTGTGTAACATCCAAATTTTCTTAAGTATGGAGCCATTAAAGTTGCTACAAGTACATAACCACCTGTCCAACCAACTAAGAAAGCCATGTAAGTATAACCTCCAAAGTACACTCCACCCGCTAAGGCTACGAATGATGCACCTGACATCCAGTCAGCTGCAGTTGCCATTCCGTTAAACACGGTTGGCACTTGTCTTCCAGCTACATAGTAAGCATCTACTTGGACTGTTCTTGATAAATAACCGATAAAGGCATAAATCAAAACGGTGAATGCAACAAACATTACTCCGATGTTTTTTGCAGATACACCCGCTTGTTCAGCAATAGCCATTATTATAATGAATACTGCGAAACCTCCTGTGTAGAGACCATATACTTTTGGAAGATTTTTTATAAATCCACCTTTCATTTCTATCATTTAGTCCTCCTCTCTTTCTGAGAACCCATGTTCTTCGTCAATCTTCTCTTGTTTGTTGGCAGTCCAAAACAACATTATTACGAACGCAAGAAGTGATCCTTGTGCCGTCATGTAATATGCTAATGGGTACCCAAGAAAAGACATCGTGTTTAGTTCAGAACCAAACATGAAAATGACTAATGAGAAAAAAGCCCAAATAACCAATGTAACTATCATGTGGTTTTTGGTTTTTGCCCAATATGCGTCTTTGTTTGACATATTTCCCCCTTTTTTAACTTTTTACGTAAAAAGTATTAATTAATGACGAGGATCATACCTATATGTTCGTTAATTTAAAGTGAAAAAAGGCCTCCTAAAATTGCTGTGAAATGCTACAAAGTACTAAAATTAAGGACTTTTTGAATACAACGTGAAATTGAATCTAAAAAATTTGCTCTATACCATTAAAACAATGGGTGAATACTTTTTTCCTTTAAAAAAGATTACCAGCAAGTTTAAAAAAATTAAGTCTAAAAAAGACTTGCAAGATTTTATTCAAGAAAGATCTGCTCATGTTACGCAGACTACTCTCTATGGTTATTTAAAAACAAGAATTGGAACTAGATATGTTGCAATGCTAGAGGATGAAAAATTTGCAGAGTCTATAAATATTGCAAAGTGGAATATATATGTTACTGCAATATCTGATCTAACATTTTATGTATTTTCTGTTTTAATTGCCCAAAAAAATTTGAAACAAAATGATGCCGCAGAAGTTTTTAACAATATTATTATTTACGAAATTAAGAATGGTTTAGATAAGAATATTGGCAAAAAAGCAAATGAAAATTTTGTTAAGAAATCACAAGTTATTAATTGGAATAAGTATTATTTAGAGAGTCCTTTTAAAGATAGTGGTTTAGCATTATATAACTGGTCCCCAATTGCTGACGAATTGAAAGTTTTGGACAAAGAGATAGTTTTAAATTCAATAAAACTTAAATGGAATCTTGTTCAAAATGATTTCAAAGAATTAACTAAAAATTTAAATTTTTACTAACTTTTATTTTGTCTATTTTCCACCAAAGAATCAACTACACTTGGATCAGCCAGGGTAGTTGTATCGCCTAAGTTGTCGGGCTCATTAGCGGCAATTTTTCTTAATATTCTTCTCATTATTTTACCCGATCTAGTTTTTGGCAATCCTGGAGCAAACTGAACTACATCCGGAGTAGCTATTGGGCCAATTTGTTTCCTTACCCAAAGTTTTAAATCTCTTTCTAAATCACCTGTGGGTCTTTCTCCAGCGTTAAGAGTTACATAGCAATATAAACCATTGCCTTTTATTGAATGGGGAAAACCTACGACTGCAGCTTCCGCAACTTTTGGATGCGCAACAAATGCACTTTCAATTTCTGCAGTTCCAAGATTATGTCCCGATACAATAATTACATCATCTACTCTTCCAGTAATCCAGTAATATCCATCTTTATCTCTTTTGCACCCGTCACCAGTAAAATATTTACCATCAAATTGAGAAAAATAAGTATCAATGAATCTTTGATGATCTCCAAATACAGTTCGCATTTGTCCAGGCCAAGATTGAGTAATACATAACTTTCCTTTACCCTCACCTTTAATAACTTTTCCATCTTGATTGACTATAGCAGGTTTAATCCCATAAAAAGGTTTAGTTGCAGATCCTGGTTTAAGATCCATAGCTCCCGGTTGAGGAGCGATAAGTATTCCTCCCGTTTCGGTTTGCCACCAAGTATCTACTATCGGACATCTGGAATCTCCTACAGTTTTATAATACCACATCCAAGCTTCAGGATTTATTGGTTCACCTACAGTACCTAATAATTTTAGTGATTTACGGCTAGTTTTTTTTACAAATTCATCTCCTTCTCTCATCAAAGCTCTGATTGCGGTTGGTGCTGTATAGAAAATATTTACTTTAAATTTGTCTATGATTTGCCACCAACGAGAATTGTCTGGATAATTTGGAACTCCTTCAAACATAATTGTTGTTGCGCCATTAGCTAAGGGTCCATAGATTATATAACTGTGTCCAGTGACCCAACCAATGTCGGCAGTGCACCAGTAGATATCGTTATATTTATAATCAAAAATATATTGGTGAGTCATCGAAGCATAGACCATATAGCCACCAGTTGTATGAAGCACACCTTTTGGTTTTCCAGTAGATCCTGATGTGTAAAGAATAAAAAGTGGATCTTCAGCATTCATTTCTTCAGGATCACATTTATTACTTACTGATGAAATCATGCTCTTGTACGAAACATCTCTTTCGTCATTCCAATTAACTTGATTGCCCGTTCTTTGAACAACAACACATTTCTTAACATTGGGACATTGATCTAATGCTGCATCAGCTATTTTTTTAAGTGGAATTATTTTACCACCTCTCACACCTTCATCTGCAGTAATTAAATAATCTGACTTGCAGTCATTAATCCTTGTAGCAATCGAGTCTGGAGAAAAACCTCCAAAAATTATTGAATGTATTGCACCTATTCTTGCACAAGCTAACATTACAAAGGCAAGCTCAGGTATCATAGTTAAATAAATTGTTACCCTATCACCTTTTTGTATTCCTAGATTTTTTAAACCATTCGCAACTTTACAAACGTTTTGGTGTAATTCTTTATACGAAATTTTTTTAGTGTCAGCGGGATCATCACCAACCCAAATTATTGCAGTTTTACTAGAATTTTTTTTTAAATGACGATCTATACAATTAGTCGAAGCATTAAGCGTTCCATCATAATACCATTTAATTTTTACCTCTTCTTTACTATATTTTACATCTTTAATTTTTGTGTATTTTTTTATCCAAGTGATTCTTTTTCCTTCTCTAGCCCAAAATTTTTCATTTTCTTTAATTGAAAGCTTATATTTTTTTTTATACTTAGAGTCGTTTACGTAAGCGTGGTTTGCCCAATTATCAGATACTTTAATTAATGTATTACCATC
>CABYCK010000016.1 GCA_902517535.1 uncultured Pelagibacteraceae bacterium
AATCCTGTTTGCATTGGTTCATTAACAGATTGTCTGGGGATGATACCTGGAGCTTTTACTTCAACTCTTTTTTTATTTTTAGCAGAAAGTGCTCCTTTTCCGTCTATAGGGTTTCCTAATCCATCAACCACTCTTCCTAAAAGTTCTTTACCTACTGGAACATCTACAATAGCTTTTGTTCTCTTTATTGTGTCGCCTTCTTTAATACTTCTGTCGTCTCCAAAAATTACGACACCTACATTGTCGTTCTCTAAATTTAAAGCCATTCCTTTGGATCCATCTTCAAATTCAACCATTTCCCCAGCTTGAACATTATCTAAACCGTAAACTCTTGCGATACCATCTCCAACCGATAAAACTTTTCCTATTTCAGAAACTTCCGCTTTTTCTCCAAAATTTTTAATTTGATCTTTTAATAGTTTAGTAATTTCTGATGGGTTTATTGTCATTTTAATCTTCTAGCATTACTTGTTTATATTTTTTTAATTTATTTTTAATCGAAGAATCAACCATAAAACTACCCAATTGCAATTTTAAACCACCTATAAGTTTTTTATCTATCTTGTAATCAAATTTGATAGTTGATCCCATTGATTTAGATAAATCTTTACTTATTTCGTCTAATTCTGTTTGGGATAATTCTTTAGAGGACACTAACGAAGCTTTAATTTCTCCTCTTTTTTTGGAGCACAATCTTAAGAAGCTATCAAAAATTTTTTTGATGAAGAAAATTCTCCTTTTTTCAATTAGTAATAAAAAAAAATTTTTTAAATTCTTTGAAAAACCTAATTTTTCAGCTAATAGATTAATAACGCTATTTTGAGTATTAATAGTTTGAGTTGGATTTTGCATAAAATTTTTTATCTCGGAACTTGAGTCAATAAGAAGTTGAAAACTCTTGATATCATTCTCTATTTTACTTAACTCATTAGAATCTTTTGCAACTTCAAACAATGCGCGAGAATATCTTTCTGAAGTTTCGGTAGAGAAAGTTTTATTTGTACCCATTTTTCTTTGTTGTTGAAATAATTGTGAAAATCTTCAGAGGTCGTATCATAAGAGTATAAGTTGATCAAGTTACCAATTTTGATTTTTAAGCAAAATTTACTGGATCTACATCAACCGTGAGTTTAATTTTTGTCGATATTTTAAGCTTATTTAACAGATTACTAATTTTTTTTTGCATGAAGGTCTCATTTCTAAATCTTATTAAAAGTCTTGATCTAAAATTTTTTTTTATCTTTAATAAAGGTGAGTCTACTGGCCCAAGAATTTCTAAACCGTTTATTTTATTTAATCTAAGCTTTATTTCTTTTGCACCCATCAAGCTTAGGTTTCGTTCTTTAGAAGAAATAATGATAGCGATTAATCTTATAAAAGGTGGAAGCATATTTTTTTTTCTCAAAGACAATTCATTTTTAAGAAAGTCTTCAGATTTATTCTTTATAAAATCATTTAAAGTTAAATCATGAGGTGAAAGTGTTTGATATATGATTAAAGACTCGGCGCTGAATCTACCAGCTCTTCCACTTAATTGATGATATAATTGAATGTTTTTTTCAGTAGCTCGTAAATCAAACCCTCTGCCAGAAAAATCAGCGTCAATTACAACTATGCAGTTAAGTCTAGGAAAATTAAAGCCTTTAGAAATCATTTGAGTTCCAACTAAAATATTAATTTCATTTTCATTTATCTTTTTAAACAAATCCTCAGTTTCTTTCTTTTTCTTCATGTAATCGCTTGAAAAAATTTTAATTTTTTTATTTGGGAATATTTCCTTAACTTCTTCAAAAATCTTTTCTACTCCGGGTCCGTACATTATAAATTCACAGAAATTGTTTATTTTACATTTAGATTTTACTTCTTTTTCTAGAGAGCAATGATGACAAATTGCTCTATTTTTTAATTTATGAAATGTTAAATACATTGAGCAATTATTGCAAACATGTTTAAAACCACATTTTTTACAAATTAGATATGGTGCAAAACCTCTTCTATTTATAAAAAAAAGAATTTGATCTCCTTTAATTAAATACTTTTTCGTCAATTCAATAGTCTCATTTGCAATAAATTTATCTTTTATTTTATTTAAGTTTAAATTTACAATCTTAGTTTTTGGTAATGGGTAATTTTCAAATCTTTTGAAAATCTTAATATGTCTATATTTTTTATTTTGAATATTATTGAAAGTTTCGATTGAAGGAACCGAAGTAACTAAATGTATAGGAATTTTTTCAAAACTTGCCCTTGAGATAGCCATGTCTCTAGCATTATAGATTACTCCTTCGTCTTGTTTGTAAGAAGTATCATGCTCCTCGTCTACTATTATAATTCCAAGTTTTTTAAAAGGTAGCAACAAGGCAGATCTTGCGCCAATTACTATTTTTATGTCTTTGTTTATAACTCCCTTCCAAATTACTCTTTTTTTTTTTGGTGTTATTTTTGAATGCCAAATTGCAGGCTCATAACCAAAAAAATTTTCAAATCTAAATTTGAAATCATTTGTCAAAAAAATTTCTGGTAACAAAATTAGAGCTTGTTTATTATTTTCTATAATCTTTTTTATTCTTTCAAAATAAACTAACGTTTTGCCTGAACCGGTTGTGCCTTGTAAAACTGAAACATCAAATTTATTTTCTATTTTTTCAAGAAACCTTAAGGCTAATTTTTGTTCTTCATTTAAAATATAGTTTTTTGATTTAGTTTTTTTAAACTCACTTGATTTATCCTTTTTTTTAATAAATTCATCTGTACTCCCAATTACCATTTTTAAAACTAAGCCAATTGGAACCATATTATAAACTGAAAACCATTCAATAAACTCTATTAATTTCTTGTCTATTGAGTAATTAGTCATTTGAATAATATTTTTAATTTTTATATTTTTGGGCTCTGAGTAGCTATTTTTCCAAATAACCCCTAGCTCTTTTTTAGAACCAAATGGCACTTCTACCAAATCTCCGACTTGAACCTTATTTTTTGAATTATAGGTGAAAGGAAAATTGAATATTTTAGGCAGCAATACTTGTGCTTTCATAAATCAATAGTAGTTAAATTTTTTTTATTTAAAAATGAATTGGTCTTTTATCAACAGCTAAAGCTGCCTCCTTTATTGCTTCTGTGTGAGTTGGATGCGCGTGACAGGTTCTAGCAATATCCTCTGCGCTAGCTCCAAATTCCATAGCTAATGCCATTTCAGCTATCATATCTCCACAATGTGGACCAATTATGTGAACTCCTAATACTTTATCCGTCTTGCTGTCTGCTAAAATTTTCACAAATCCTTCTGTCTCATTATTAACTTTAGCTCTTGAATTGGCTAAAAATGGAAATTTGCCAACTTTATAAGACCTATTATCTTTTTTTAGTTGTTCTTCAGTTTTGCCGACTGTAGCTACTTCTGGCGAGGTATAAACAACTCCTGGAATAACGTCGTAATTTACATGACCTGCTTGACCAGCTAAAATTTCAGCAACTGCTACTCCCTCTTCCTCGGCTTTATGAGCTAACATTGGACCTTTTATAACATCTCCAATCGCATAAATATTTTGTATAGAAGTTTGTAGTTTTTTATTAACTTCAATCCTTCCAAAATTGTCTTTTTTTAATACCTATTTTTGATAAATTAAGTCCCTCTGTATAAGGTTTTCTTCCAACAGAAACTAAAACTTTTTCAACTTCAAGCATTTCTTCTTTAGAATTTTTAATATCTGTATAATTTATTAATACATTTTCACTTTCACTTTTAACTGAATTAACTTTTGAACTCATTTTGAATCTAATGCCCTGTTTAGAGAGTATTTTTTGAAATTCACTAGAAATTTCCCTGTCCATACCAGGAGTTATATGATCGAGGTATTCGATAACTGTTACCTCTGAACCAAGTCTTGACCATACTGATCCCATTTCTAAACCAATATAACCACCACCAATCACAGCCAGTTTTTTAGGAACTTTTTTTAAAGATAAAGCCCCTGTTGAAGAAATTATGTTTTTCTCGTCAATTTGTACACCTGGTAAAGAAGTTACTTCTGAACCTGTTGCAATAACAATGTTCTTGGTCTTATAATTTGTTCTATTATTATTTTCATAAACTATTATATCATTTTTTGAGAATAGAACTCCTTTTCCTTTAATATAAGTTACTTTATTTTTTTTAAACAAAAACTCGACACCTTTAGTAAGAACTTGAACAGATTTATTTTTATTAGACATCATCTTTTCAATATTAAGATTAATTCCTTCAATTTCTATGCCCTGTTGATTAAAGTCCTTCTTAGCCTTGTTAAAATTATCGGATAAATTTAGTAAACTTTTAGAAGGTATGCAGCCGACATTTAGACAAGTCCCTCCTAACGTTCCTCTTGACTCCACGCAAGCAGTCTTTAAACCGAGCTGAGCTGCTCTAATTGCACAAACATAACCTCCCGGACCACCACCAATTACTATTAAGTCAAAATTATCCATCTTTAGATATTTAAAAATAATCTTTTAGGTTGCTCCAAGGATTCTTTTACAATTTTTAAAAAAGAAACAGCTTCTTTTCCATCAATTATTCTGTGATCATAGGATAAGGCTAAATACATAATTGGTCGTATTTCAACATTTCCATCAACTACTACTGGCCTTTGGATAATATTGTGCATTCCTAAAACAGCTGATTGAGGCGGATTTAAAATCGGAGTAGATAACATTGATCCGTATATTCCTCCATTAGTGATTGTAAATGTACCTCCTTGTAAATCATCTATTGTAATTTTACCTTCTCTTGCCTTGTCACCTAAATTACCAATATTTTTTTCAATATCGGCAAATGACATTTCATCTGTCTCTCTAAGCACAGGTACTACTAGACCTCTATCAGTTCCAACTGCAATACTAATATTGTAATAATTTTTATAAACTATCTCATCTCCTTGAATTTCAGCGTTGACGGCTGGAAAGTTTTTTAGTCCAATCACGCAAGCCTTTACAAAAAATGACATGAAGCCAAGTTTAACTCCATAATTTTTTTTAAATTCCTCTTTGTATTGATCGCGTAATGAGATCACTTCGCTCATGTCCACTTCGTTAAATGTTGTTAGCATAGCGGCATTTTCTTGGGCTTCTTTTAGTCTTTTAGCTATAGTTAAACGCAATCTTGTCATTTTAATTCTTTCTTCTGGACCGTATTTAATTTTTCGTTCAGAAGGTGATGGTTTAGATCCCATCAAACTCATTATATCTTCTTTTAAAACAACTCCATGTTTGCCTGTACCTTGAATATTGCTCAAGTTTACTTTTGACTCTTTTGCCATTTTTCTTGCCGCTGGAGAAAAAGAAATTTCTCTTTTCTTTGGCTCTTGTATTATTTGTTCTTTTTCTGTTTCAACTACATTGTCTAATATCAATGCTTCTTCTTCTTTTAGTTTTAAAGGTTGGTGCTCTTTTTTTAAAATTTTTGTTTCTTTTGTAATTTTACTATTTTCTTTAGGTTCTGATTTAGGAGGAGAGTAATTTTTAATTTCTTTTATCTCCTTTGTTGTTTGTTTCGCGGATCCGTTTATCATTCCTAATAAAGCACCGACATTCACTGTTTGGCCTTCTTTAACTGATATTTTTTTCTAGAACGCCATTAGATGGAGATGGAACTTCAACATTTACTTTATCAGTTTCTAATTCTACAATAGGCTCGTCTGCAGCTACTTTTTCTCCTTGACTCTTTAACCATTTAGAAACAGTAGCTTCGGTTACCGACTCCCCTAGTGTTGGAACTATAATTTTATCTGACATTTATTTTCCAACTACCTTTTCTAATATTTCTTTTTGTTGTGCAAGATGTTTATTTAGATTTCCAGTCGCAGTTGAAGATGAAGCTTTTCTTCCCACGTATTTTACCTTATCTTTGGTAAAATATATAATTTCTAAGGTTCTATCTATATAATTTCTTACAGTGTTCCAAGCTCCCATATTTTTTGGTTCTTCTTGACACCATATAAATTCTGCTTTCTCATATTTTTTTAATAATTTAGCCAAAGTTTTTGCTGGGAAGGGATACAATTGTTCTATTCTTACAAAAACAATTTTATCATTTTTCACATTTTCTCTTGCTTCTATTAGATCGTAATAGATTTTGCCAGAGCACATAACTACTTTTTTAATTTCACTATGTTTTTTTAATTTAATAAGTTTGCTATCTTTAAAGTAAGAGTCATCATTTAAAATACGATGAAAAGTATTTTTTGTAGTAAACTCCTCCAATGGAGATTGACATCTTTTATGCCTTAACAAAGATTTAGGTGTCATCACTATCAATGGTTTTCTAAAATCCCTGTGCATTTGTCTTCTTAACACATGAAAATAGTTTGAAGGTGTAGTGCAATTTACAACTTGAATGTTT
This sequence comes from uncultured Pelagibacteraceae bacterium, assembly GCA_902517535.1. GTDB lineage: Bacteria > Pseudomonadota > Alphaproteobacteria > Pelagibacterales > Pelagibacteraceae > Pelagilacustribacter. The sequence continues at coordinate 6,380 of CABYCK010000016.1, forward strand.
TCTCCAGCACAAAGTTGCAAAAATCTTTCTAGTCTTGCTGATGAATGTTCGGGGCCTTGTCCTTCATAACCGTGGGGTAGTAGTAATACTATCCCGCTTGCTCTGCCCCATTTAGACTCACCTGAAGTTATAAATTGATCTATTATTATTTGTGCACCATTAGCAAAATCTCCAAATTGAGCTTCCCACAAAACTAAAGTTTCTGGCTCAGATAATGAATATCCAAATTCAAAACCTAAAACTGCTAACTCAGATAGCAAACTATCAATGATTTCAAATTTCTTTTGAGAATTTTCAATATTGTTCAAGGGAACGTATCTATCATGATTTTCTTGATTTCTTAAAACTCCATGCCTCTGGCTAAAAGTACCTCTTCCAGAGTCTTGACCGGAAAGTCTCACAGAAAACCCTTCGGTTAATAAAGTGCCAAAAGCTAGACTTTCAGCTGTAGACCAATCAATTCGTTTGTTTTCATCAAACATTTGATATTTCAAATCAAATATTTTTTTTAAAGTTTTATGTGTATTAAAGTTACTAGGTATTTTTGATATTTTTTTACCTATCTTAATAATCTTATCTTTTTTTACACCACTTACTCCTCTTTTATCCTTCCCTAAACCAGGTTTAAACCTTGACCATGCACCTTCAAACCATTTTAATTCTGATTTATAGGTTTTTGATAATTCTAATTCTTTTTCTAAAAATTTTTTAAATTTTTCTTTTTGATTTTCAATATCTTCTAAAGAGGTAAGTCCTTCATTACTCAATTTCTTGCTATAAATTTTAAGTGTAGTTGGATGGACTTTTATCTTTTTGTACATAATTGGTTGGGTGAAAGAGGGCTCATCTCCTTCGTTGTGGCCAAATCGTCTATAACAAACCATATCTATGACCACATCTCTATTAAATTTTTGTCTGTATTCAGTTGCTATTTTTGCGCAATGAACTACCGCTTCCGGGTCATCACCATTAACGTGGAAAATTGGAGCTTGTGCAATTTTTGCTACGTCAGAAGGGTAAGGGGATGATCTAGCAAACCTCGGAGCTGTAGTGAAACCAATTTGATTGTTTACTATTATGTGAATTGTTCCTCCAATATTGTGTCCAGGCAAACCTGACATAGCAAAACACTCTGCGACTATACCTTGTCCTGCAAAGGCTGCGTCTCCATGCATTAATACAGGAATAACTTTTTTTCTTTCAGAATCATGATGAAAAAATTGTTTAGCTCTAACTTGCCCTAATACAACAGGATTAACTGCCTCTAAGTGAGACGGATTGTCAGTTAAGCTAATATGAACTGAATTTCCGTCAAATTCCCTATTTGAAGATGCTCCTAAATGATATTTTACATCTCCTCCTATTTCTTGATTAGAGCTTTTGCCAAAAAATTCGCTAAAAATAGCTTTGTAAGGTTTTCCCATTACATTAGCCAAAACATTAAGTCTTCCTCTGTGTGGCATTCCTATTTTAATTTCTTTAGCACCTAAATTACCTCCACGTTTTATTATTTGCTCTAAAGCAGGAATTAAAGACTCTCCTCCATCCAAACCAAATCTTTTCGTACCTACAAATTTTACTGCTAAATATTTTTCAAAACCCTCGGCCTCAACCATCTTATTTAAAATTGCTTTTTTACCATTTTCTGTAAATTTAATATCTTTTTCTGGTCCTTCTATTCTGTTTCTAATCCAAGTTTTTTCATCTGGATCTCCCATATGCATAAATTCATAACCAATATTTGAACAGTAAGTCTTTTTTAAAATTTGTAATATTTGATTTAAATTTGCATATTGCAGCCCGAGTACTCCGTCTAAAAATATTTTTCTGTTATAGTCTTTTTTTGTAAATCCATAAGTCGCTGGTTTTAGTTCAGGATGCTCTTCTTTTTCCAGAAGAGATAATGGATCCAAAGAAGATATTAAATGACCTCTTATTCTAAAAGCTCTAATTAACATTATTGCTCTTACTGAGTCTTTGGTTGCTTGTTTAATGTAATCTGAATTAATATCTTTTTTTTCTACATCTAGTTCTTTTTTTTCATTTAAATAATTTAACTTGATTTTTTTATTTTTTTTCTCTGGAGACCAACTAGGTCCTTTAAGATCATTATGAATCAACTTTTGTTCATCGCTCAAACCCTCAAAAAATTGCCTCCAACTTTCTGGTAATGATTGTGGATCAGAAATATAATCTGCATAAAATTCATTAATAAATTCTGAATTATTACCTGCTAAAAAAGAGGTTTTTTTATAAGTTGTATTGTTTTTTGATGACGACATTTAAAACTTATTTTAACACAAATTTCAGGATTTTAACCACTAAGTTTTTGCAAAAGTGTCTTGCCGATATCTGCTGGAGAATTTGAAATAACGATTCCAGCTGATTTCATGACCTCTATTTTGTCCTCAGCACCACCTTTACCACCAGAAATTATTGCACCTGCATGTCCCATCCTTCTTCCAGGAGGTGCAGTTAATCCAGCTATAAATCCAACCATAGGTTTTTTGACTTTTTCTTTTTTTAAAAATTCTGCTGCTTCTTCTTCTGCAGAACCACCTATTTCTCCTATCATAACAATTGATTTAGTTTCTTCGTCTTTTAAAAAAAGTTCTAAACAATCAATAAAGTTGGTTCCATTTATGGGATCTCCTCCAATGCCTATACATGTGGATTGCCCCATTCCACTTGCTGATGTTTGTGCAACTGCTTCATAAGTTAATGTTCCTGACCTTGAAACTATACCAACAGTTCCTTTTTTATGAATATTACCTGGCATAATTCCTATTTTGCATTCGTCCGGAGTAATTATTCCAGGACAATTCGGTCCTATTAATCTCGATTTACTCGTATTCAAAACTTTTTTAACTTTAAGCATATCTAGGACAGGTATACCTTCAGTTATACAAACAATTAGCTCAATTTTCGCTTCAATTGACTCTATAATCGCAGCACCTGCAAATTTTGGAGGGACATAAATCATTGTTGCATTTGCAGAAGTTTGGTCTTTTGCTTCTTGAACAGTGTTAAAAACTGGAAGACCTAGATGTTTTTGACCACCTTTCTTTGGTGTTACGCCTCCAACTAATTGAGTTCCATATTTTAATGCTTGTTCGGAATGGAATGTTCCATGAGTTCCAGTAAATCCTTGGCAAATAACTTTTGTATTTTTGTTAATAAGAACTGACATTGTTTTATTTTATTGCCTCTACAATTTTCTTTGCTGCATCGTTTAAATCAGATGCGGACAATATCTTTAAATCTGATTTATCCAAAATTTCTTTTCCCTCTTTAAAATTTGTTCCTGCTAGTCTTACAACTAATGGGACTGATAAATTAATTTTTTTAGCTGCCTCAACAACCCCTTGAGCAAGAACATCACATCTCATAATTCCACCAAATATATTTATCAAAATTCCTTTAACATTTTTGTCAGACAAAATTAATTCAAATGCTGCTGCTACCTTTTCTTTTGAAGCACCTCCACCTACATCTAAAAAATTTGCTGGCTCTTGTCCATAAAGTTTAATTATATCCATTGTTGCCATAGCTAAACCTGCGCCATTAACCATGCAACCTATAGAGCCATTAAGTTTAATGTAAGCTAAATCATGTTTACTTGCTTCGATCTCAGCAGAATTTTCTTCATTCAAATCTCTTAATTTAAGTATTTCTGGTCTTCTAAAAATTGCATTATCGTCAAAATTCATTTTCGCATCTAAACAGATGATCTCATTTGATTTTGTGATTATTAATGGATTAATTTCTATTAAACTTGCATCTCTTTCTGTCAAAATTTTATATAATGATTTTATTAGCTTAGAAGCAATAATTTTTTGATTATCATTAAATTTAAATACAGAAATTATATTATCAATTTCTATATCATTTGGTCCTTCGTTTTTTAACTCGATCTTGTTTGTAACAATCTTTTTCGGACTCTCTAATGCAACTTTTTCTATATCCATGCCACCCTCGGTACTACTTATAAAAGCAATTTTCGAAGATTCTCTATCTATTAAACAAGATAAATAATATTCTTTTGCTATATCTGAAGCTTCTTCGATATAAAGTCTTTTTACCTCTTTTCCTTCTGGACCTGTTTGATGAGTAACAAGCACCTTCCCCATCATCTTTTTAGCCTCTGCCTCTAAGTCTGAAATATTTTCAACAAGTTTAACTCCTCCTGCTTTACCTCTTCCTCCTGCGTGAATTTGGGCTTTTAATACAAACTTTTTACTTTTAAGCTTTATAATTTTTTTTTCAATTTCATCTAATGATAAAATAACTACTCCATCTGAAACTGGTGCTCCAAATTCTTTTAAAATTTTTTTTGCTTGATATTCGTGAATATTCATCAATTTTTTTGGTTTGTTGTAATAAAACTTTTAATATAATCCTTTATATCAATTCTTGCTTTATAATTTAAATGAGAATAAGCTTTATTGTTTTTATTGATTGAACCTAATCTTTCTCCTGGTCTTTTAGATATAAGTTTAATTTTTGATTTAAACATTTTGGCTATTTGAATTACACTATAAGTCTTTTTAGTACCTAATAAATACTCAGTGTTTTTGCCTTTTTTAAATGCTAAGTAACAACCTCTCACAATATCGTTCACGTGAGTAAAATCTCTTCGTTGAGTCCCTGGTTTTACTACTGTCAATTTCTTTTTAGATTTATATTGAGACTCAAAAATTCCAATCACTGCTGCCATGCTTGAATTTCTTATATGATTTGGACCGTAGACATTATAAAAGTATAAAATTTCATATTTCAAATTATACCATTTACTAAAATTTTTTATAAATTCTATATTTTTAGACTTTGACCATGAGTAAGGTGAAAGATGTTCATCTTTTCCCTCATTTCCAAATTTGCTAGAAGAGGCAGAGTAGATTATTCTAATATTATTTTCATAGCAAAATTTAACTACATTAAAAGTTCCAACCATATTTGAATTGTAGCATCTGTCTAATAGCTTAAAACTCATATAAATTCTGGAAAATTCACCGAAGTGAAAGACTGTGGAAATTTTTTTTTTATATTTTTTTAAAACTCTAGAAATGTTTGAATTTTCAGCTCTAAGGTATATTGCTCGCTTATTTTTAATGTGATTTATTTTCCTACCTGTAGAATAATTATCAATAGAAATAATTTTAAATTTTGTTCGTTTTATTAAATAACTTATAAGATTAGAACCTATAAATCCTGCTCCGCCAGTTACAACAATTGTATTTTTCATTTTAAGTTTATCAGTAAATTTAACGTCATAATTATCAAGTTTATAAAATTGTAATTAGTTTTCCCAAAGACTCTTTTTCTAAAACGTATATTAACCCATTCTATTTTATATTTCCTTTGAATCAAATAGCTTAAATAAACATTTTTAAGCATTACTTTACTAGGAATGTCGTCAATGACTTTCTCTAAAACTTTTTTTTTTATAATGCGATAAGGAACGTTTGAGTCTTTCACAAAAGTAAACGTTCTAAAAAAAATTAATAATGAAAGAATGAAAGAAAAAATTTTTCTGATGAAACCATCATCTCTCTTGTTTCTATATCCAAAAACTGCATCTTTTTTTTTTATCAATTGAATAAAATGTTTAAAAAATTTAGGATCACATTGATTATCGCCATCTATCTGGAAAATTAAATCAAAATTTTTTTTAATAGCTAGTTTGTAACCTTTCAAACACGAATTTCCATGACCAATATTTTTTTGTTTTATGTAATAGATTGATTTATTTCTTATTTTATAAATTTCTTTATGCGTTTTGTCTGTTGATCCATCGTTAATGACAAAAAATTTATATTTCTTCTTATGATATTTGGGAACAACTTTTAACCATTCTTTTAATAATTTAAAAATATTTTTTTCTTCATTATAAACAGGTATAATTATTGCTAAATTATTCATCTACTATATTTTTTTTTAATTCTGTTAAACAAATTTAAAGCTCTTTCAATAACTTCATCCATATTGAGATACTTGTATTGTGCCAGTCTTCCTTCAAAGAAAACATTTTTTTTTTCAGCCTTTTTTATTAACCTTTCGTATTTTTTAAAAATATTTTTATTTTTCTTATTATTAATTGGATAATATGGGTCTCCCTTAGATTTTGGGTATTCGAAACACAATGTGGAGTATTTTGTTTTTTGTTTTGTAACATGTTTAATTTCAACTTTTCTCGTATATTTATGTTCATTTGGATAATTAATTTGTACACAATCTTGAATCTTTTTTTTCCGGTGTGTTTTAAAACTAAAATTTAATGATCTCCAATCTAATTTTCCATATTTAAAATTAAAATATAAATCTGGTGGACCTGTGTAAATTGTCGCGTGTTTAGGTTTAATTTTATTTTTTACTTTATTGAAGTCTGTTTTTAATTGTACGCTTATTTTTTTGTCACTTATCATATTTTGAAACAAACGTGTATAACCATATTTCGGCATAACTCTAATTTTTTGATTAACATAATAAGGGTTCCGATCAAATCTTATGGGTAGTCTACCAACAATACTTTTATCCAAATTTTTTGGATGTATTCCCCATTGCTTTAATGTGTAATTTTTATAGAATTTTTCATAAATTTCTCTTCCAAGTTTTGAAAGTATAAAATCTTCAGAATTTCTAATTTTTTTAATATTAATTCTTTTTTTTATAATAAAATTAATTGCACTTTTTTTTGACTTAAATTTTATTTTAAAAAATTTTTCTAAAGTTGTTAAATTGATAGGAATTGGATAAAGTTTTCCATCCACGTGAGATTTTACAATATAATTTCCATTAATCCATTTTGTAAAATTACTTACGTACTTAAAAATTTTCTTTTTTTTAAAACGCATGTAATGAGGACCATACATGTGAACTAGAACACCTTTGGAATTTAACTTATCATAACAATTTCCAGCAATATGGTTCCTTTTCTCAATTATTAAAGAAGTCCATTGTTTTAATTTTGCTGCACGCTCCGCTATGACACAGCCTACTGGACCTGCGCCAATAATTAATAAATCTGGGTTTTTATTTTCTTTTTTCATTTTTATTAAATAATAAGATTGTTATATATAAAGTATGTTCTTCAAAAAGAAAATTGAATATTATTTGTTTTTATTGTTTTTTCTTTTACTATGTATTTCCCTATTACTTTTTAAAGATTATGGGATTTCTATCGATGAAGAAAGCACTCGTGTTCACGGTATTGTTTCTTTTAATTATATTCTCAAAGTTTTAAATAATTTTTTCAATTTTAAGTTCGCAATTCAACCAAATTATCCTGATTTGAGAGATTACGAGTTCAGATCTTATGGTGTTATATTTGAACTTTTTTCATTAATTTTGGAAAAATCTTTTTCTATAAATGATTATCAAAATATTTTTTATTTAAGACATTTTTTAACAAGTTTTATCTTCATAATAAGTATAATTTATTTTGCAAAAATAATTTTTGAA
>CABYCK010000017.1 GCA_902517535.1 uncultured Pelagibacteraceae bacterium
AAATTGATAAAGATAGTAATATTTATGAAAAGTATGAGGCTAAAGCAAGATTAAACCTGATGAATAAGATTTTTAGCACTTTTGATAACGATCTAAATATAAATTACAAAGTTAAACTTAATCAAAAAACAATTAATAGAGTTAAAAATTCATTTTAATGAAAATTAATTTAAGTTTTAAACAGTTTAAAAAAAATCATAAACAAAAGAAAAATCAAATTCTTTTCAGAACAAGGAGTTGTAGAGACTATAATAAGGTAGAAAACTTATTTAGATTTCTGTTAACAAATAAAAATAGTTTTATTTTTGAGTCTGTAGAAAAAGGAAAAATTAGAGGCAGATATACTATTATAGGTCTCAATCCTGACAAAGTATGGGACATAAACAAGAATATAATAAAAATAAATTCTTCTGGAAAAATTAAGAAAATTAAAACCAATCCATTGGTTTATTTAAATAAATTGATTAAGAATTTTAAAGTTTCTGCTCCCAAGGGATTGCCTTCAATGTCTTCAATGTTGGTAGGATATTTTTCTTATGATGTAATTCGATATATAGAAAAAATACCAGACAAATGTAAAAATGATATTAAAATTCCAGATGTAAGGCTTTCCAGACCAAGAAATCTTGTTATTTACGATAATGTAAAAAAAAAAGTTCATTTCATAGAGAATGTTTATTCAGATATAAATATTATTGATTATAATGAATTATATGACTCTATAATAAATAAATTTAAAAAATTTGAAGGATTTGAAAATATTAAATTTCCAGAAAATTTTACTTTTAAAAAGAATAAAAATTTAATTAAATCTAATACATCAAAAGACAAATTTAAATCACTAGTAAAAAAAGCAAAAAAGTATATTAAGCAAGGAGATATCTTCCAAGTCGTATTAAGTCAAAGATTTGAGAGAAAAATCGAAAAAAGTCCAATTGAAATTTATAATTTTTTAAGAAAATCTAACCCTTCCCCCTTTATGTTTTATTTTAATTATAAAGATTTTAATGTTTTGGGAAGTAGTCCAGAAATATTAGTGAGATTAAGAAAAGGAGAAGTAACTATTAGACCAATTGCAGGAACTAGACCTAGAGGTAAAAACAAAAAAGAAGATAAAAAATTTAAATTTGAGTTACTAAATGATAAAAAGGAACTAGCTGAACATTTAATGTTACTTGATCTTGGTAGAAATGATGTAGGAAAAATTTCTAAGGTCAACACTGTTAAAGTAACTGAAAAATTCAAAGTAGAAAAATATTCTCATGTAATGCATATAGTTTCAAATGTTGTGGGAAAATTTAATTCTAAATTTTCTTTGTTTGAAACCTTATTATCAGGTTTTCCTGCTGGAACTGTTAGTGGTGCTCCAAAAATTAGAGCTATGGAAATTATTGATGATTTAGAAAAAAATAAGAGAAAATTATACGCTGGTGGTATTGGATATTTTACGGGAAATAATGAATTCGATACTTGTATAGCTTTAAGAACAGCTATTATTAAAGATAAAAAAATTTATGTTCAAGCTGGGGCTGGAATTGTTGCGGATAGCAAACCTGAAAAAGAATATGTTGAAACTATTAACAAAGCTAAAGCTTTGATGAAAGCGGTTGATTAAATGAAAATCTTATTAATAGATAATTACGACAGTTTTACTTATAATTTATATCACTATATAGGGAAACTAAAAAAAAATATAGACGTTTTAAGAAATGATAAAATTGATGGAAAAACTATTTTAAATAAGAAATATGATAAAATAGTAATATCTCCAGGACCAGGCAATCCTGATCAAGCTGGAAATTGTCTGAAAATTGTAAAAGATGTTTATAAAAAGATTCCTATTTTAGGTGTTTGTTTAGGTCATCAGATTATTGGACAATTTTTTGGAGGTAAGGTTATAAGTGCAAAAAATTTAATGCATGGTAAGACAAGTAAAATAAAACATACTAAAAAAGGATTGTTCAAAAATATTCAAAATAATTTTGATGCAACTAGATATCATAGCTTGATTGTCGATCGCAAAAAATTCCCTAAAAATCTAATAATTACAGCTGAAACTAAAAATAAAACTATTATGGGATTAATGCATAAAGATTATAACATTCATGGCTTTCAATTTCATCCAGAGAGTATTAGTACTAAGGTTGGAATGAAACTAATTAAAAACTTTATAAATAATTAAATTAATATGTCTAATATTCTAGAAAATTTAAAAAAGGGTCAAAACCTTACATTTAATGAGAGTAAAGTTCTTTTTGGAGAACTTATGGAGGGTAAATATGATGAAAATTCAATAGTAGAAATATTGGAAGCTCTTTTAAAAAAAGGTGAAACTAAAGACGAATTAGCAGGAGGAATTTACATTCTAAGGAAAAAGGCAAGTAAAGTTAATACTGATTTAAACACTATAGATACGTGCGGAACTGGCGGAGATGGTCAAAATTCATTAAATATTTCTACAGCTGCAGCTATTGTTCTTGCCAGCATGGGTGTAAAAGTAGCTAAACACGGCAATAAAGCAGTCTCTTCAAATTGTGGGTCGGCTGATGTCTTAGAGGCGCTAAAAATTAACATAAACTTAAAACCTAATGAGGTTGAAGAAAATATAAAAAAATTTAATTTTGCTTTTATGTTTGCTCCAAATTATCACTCCGCAATGAAACATGTTGGCCCTGCCAGAAAAAAAATGGGAAAAAAAACAATCTTTAACTTAATTGGGCCATTAAGCAGTCCTGCCCAAGTTAAAAGACAGGTGATTGGAGTATTTGACAAAAAATGGATGAAGCCATTTGCTGAAGCGTTAAAAGAAAATGGCGTTATACATGCTTACATTGTTCACAGTGATGATGGAATGGATGAAATTTCACCCTTCGCAAAAACAAATATTGTAGAACTTAAAGATGGAATTATAAAAGAGTTTATTATTGATCCAAAAAATCTTGGCGTAAATTACTCTGATAAAGAAAATTTAAAAGGGAAAAATGCTAAATATAACTCTGAAAAAATTGTAGAAATTTACAAGGGTAAAACCAACGAATTTTCTGAGTCAGTTGCGCTAAATACTGCAGCAGGATTAATTGTTTCTGGTCAGGAAAAAGATTTTAAGATTGCATTTGAGAAAGCTACAGAACATTTAAGTAAAGGACATGTTTATCAACACTTAGCTAAAATTCAATCTACCGAATGACAAATATTTTAGAAAAGATTACTAAAGATAAAAAAAATGCTTTAGCTATAGTAAAAAAAGAAAAATCTTTAGACTCTATAGAAAAAACAATCAAAGAACTTAAATTTTATAGTGATTTTAAAGATGCTATTAAAAAGAATAAAGGTGTTTCTTTAATTTCTGAAATTAAAAAAGCTAGTCCTTCTGCTGGAATCTTGGTAAACAATTTTAATCATATTGATATAGCAAAAATGTATATAGACAATGGTGCGACCTGCCTTTCAGTTTTGACTGAAGAAAAATACTTTCTAGGAAAATTAGAGCATATAAAAGATATTAAGAAAAAATTTAATATACCAATTTTAGCGAAAGATTTTTTCATAGATCCTTATCAAGTTGCTCTATCAAAAAGTTATGGGTGTGATTGTATATTAATTATAATCGCAGCTTTAAGCGGTAATCAAGCTGATGAAATATATTCAGAGGCTATAAAGCATAATTTATCTGTTTTAGTTGAAGTTCACAATCAAAAAGAAGCTGAAACAGCTTTGAAATACGGTGAAGCTTTAATTGGAATTAATAACAGAAACTTAAAAACTTTACAGGTTTCATTAAACAATACCATCTCGATTTTTGAAATAGTAAAGTCTCATAAGGGGCCTATCGTGTCGGAGAGTGGGATTAAAAATGAAAATGATGCAAAATATATTTATGAGAAAACAGGAATAAAAAACTTTTTAATCGGAGAATCACTTTTAAAATCAAACAAACCCGATGAATTAATGAAAAAATTAATTCAAATAACCCAATAAAATAGCCCTTTATTAATAGTTGTAATTTAAAAAGAACTTTTATAGAACATAGATGTACGAGGTTTGTTCTATGCTTACAAAAAAACAAAAAAATTTATTAATTTTCATCAATAAGAAGATTAGATCTTCTGGAATTTCTCCGTCGTATGAAGAAATGAAAAATTCACTCAACCTTAAGTCGAAATCTGGAATACACAGATTAATTTCTGCTTTAGAAGAAAGGGGTTTCGTCAAAAGATTGGCTCACAAGGCTAGAGCATTAGAGGTTGTAAAACTTCCTGAAAATGCAAGTGCCAATGATATTTTTAATACTTTCACTCCTAGCGTAATCAAGGGTGGCCTTGATAAGAACAATGCTAAATCTACTGATGTTTCTGTTTTAGGAAGTATTGCTGCAGGAACTCCTATTGAGGCTATTCAACAAGAAGTTGATAAGGTGGCTTTGCCAGAAGATTTACAAAATAATGGTGAGCATTACGGATTAAAAGTAAAAGGTGACTCAATGATAGAAGCTGGCATTTCAGATGGTGACACAGTAATCATTAAAAAAACCTCAAATGTAGATAGCGGTCAAATTGCAGTTGTCTTAATTGATGACCAAGAAGCCACTTTGAAAAGAGTTAGAAAAAAAGGAAACACTATTGCTCTTGAAGCTGCAAATCGTAATTATGGAACGAAGATCTATGCAGCAAATAGAATTAAAATTCAGGGAAAATTAGTTTCTTTATATAGAAACTTTCATTAAAATAGTCTAATTAATATAAATGTCTTTTAATTGTAGGTTCGCACCCTCTCCTACTGGCCCTCTTCACATAGGTGGTGTTCGAACAGCACTATTCAATTGGCTTTTAGCTAAAAAAAATAAAGGTAAATATTTTCTTAGGATTGAAGATACTGACAAAGAAAGATCGAAAGATGAATTTAAAAAACAAATTATTTCTTCTTTAGCTTGGCTTGGTATTAAACACGATGGAGAAGAATATATTCAATCAAAAAATATATCTAAACACGTCGCAGTTGCAGAGGAACTGCTAAAAAAAGGTTTTGCATATAAGTGTTATTGCTCTCAAGAAGAAATTAATGACCAAAAAGAAAAATGCAAAAAACGAGGAATACCATATATTTATAATAGAAAATGGAGAGATGCTAGAGATCTAAAGACTCCCGATGGAGTAAAACCAGTAATTAGATTTAAAAGTAAAATTTCTGGAAATACAATTATTAAAGATTTAGTTCAGGGAGACAGAAATATATCCAACTCTACTATTGAAGATTTTGTAATATTAAGAAAAGATAATACTCCTACGTACCAGCTATCAGCCACTGTTGACGATCATGAAATGAAAATAACTCATGTGATAAGAGGAGATGACCATATGATTAATTCTTTTAAACAGAGACAAATTTATGAAGCTATGAGTTGGGATGTTCCAAACTTTGCACATATTCCATTAATTCACAGCGAACAAGGAAAAAAATTATCTAAAAGAGATAATGCTTCCACTCTTGAAGATTACATCAAAATAGGAGTTATTTCAGATGCTTTAAGAAATTATTTATTAAGATTGGGATGGTCTTACAAAGATAAAGAAATTTTTACTAAACAGGAAAGTGTAGATTTGTTTGATTTAAGTGGTGTTGGAAAATCGCCTTCAAAATTGGATATGAATAGAATTTATTCAATCAACGAAACGTACATAAAAACAATTGAAGAAAAAAATCTATTTAATTTCTTTAAAGAATACGTTTCAAAATACAAAAAACCTATTGATCAATCAAAAGAAAGTACTCTTTTGAAATCAATGAATTTTTTAAAAAATAAAGCAAAAACACTCGAGGATATTTGGAATAACGCTCAATATATTATTAATGATAAAATTGAGATTAGCGCGGATGATAAAAAGCTAATTGACGATTTATCTAAGAAAATAATTAAAGACTTTATTAACGAGTTTGAAAAACTATCCTCTTTGTCTAGAAAAACTTTAGAGCCCATAATTAAATCCCTAATTGATAAACATAAGACCAATTTTAAAGGTGTGGGACAACCCTTGAGGATAGTGCTAGTTGGCTCTAGATTTGGCCCAGGTCTTTATGACGTTATTCTATCATTAGATAGGACCGAAGTAGTAAAAAGACTGAAACAAATTTAAATGAAAGAAGCTGTATCTTTCAGAACAAGGAAAAATTCTATTTACGATAAGAAATCCAATTCTCCTTTTAAAATTAGTAGATCTAAATTTTTCAATTTTCTTAGTTGTAAAAGATGTTTTTATTTAGATCGTGTAAAAGGGCTAAAAGAACCTTCTATGCCTGGATGGGCTCTAAATATAGCAGTAGATGAGCTATTAAAGAAGGAATTTGATCTTTATAGGAAAAAGCAAAAACCTCATCCCATTATGGTTGAGCATAATTTAAACTTTGTGCCTTATCAGCATAAAGATTTAGACATATGGAGAAATTCTTTAAAAGGTGGCATTTCTTATTTAGATGAAAAAACAAATTTAATAATTCACGGAGGTATTGATGATCTCTGGTTTGATTTAAACGAAAAAAAATTAATTGTTGTCGATTACAAAGCTCAATCATCTACTTATCCGGTAACAGTATCATCTTATCTCGAAGCAGAGTGGCACCTTGGTTATAAATTACAAATGGATATTTATGTTCATATCTTAAGGAAAATGAATTTTAAAGTATCAGATCGAACTTTTTTTTATGTATGCAACGGAGAAAAAACTAACGATAAATTTAATAATAAAATAGATTTTAAAACTACATTAATACCATATTGTGTAGATACATCTTGGATTGAGAGGCAACTTTTAGAAATGAAAGATGTGTTAAATCTGGATGAGCCACCCAAAATAGAAAAGACTTGCGAAAAGTGTGCTTATCTGGAAGGTGGAAAAAAATTTTAAATTATCTGTTGTTATTTTCATCATCGTTATTAGATGATGTATCAGCATTATCTGGTTGAGAGGACTCTTCTTGTGTAGTTTCTGTTTGAGCTTCGTCTTGAGCTGGTTGTTCAGACTCTGGTTCAGGAGTTGGTTCAGGATCTGGAATTTGCTCTGGTCCAGGTTCTTGGTTGGACTCTTGCCTACCAATATCAGCTGCTGTTTGGTTAGAAGCTTTACCTCTATTAATAAAAAAATATGCTCCTGTTGCAAAAATTAGTATTCCTCCTAAGATGTATAAAATAATCTTTAACCAACTCGTTTCTTTTTCATCTAAAACTTCTTCTAGTTCTTCAGTTTTAACTTCTTCTTGAGGCGGTTCTTCAGTTTTAACTTCTTCTTGAGGCGGTTCTTCAGTTTTAACTTCTTCTTGAGGCGGTTCTTCAGTTTTAACTTCTTCTTGAGGCGGTTCTTCTATTTTGACTTCTTCTTGTGGTTCTTCTGGAGGTTTTTCTTCCTTAATTTCTACTACCTCTGGCTCTAATTTAATTTCTGGAGGTTTAGTTTCTATTGTAGTTTCAACAGAAACTTGATTTGTTTCGTTTTCTTGAGATATATCATTATTTTTTTTTAAATAAACCTCACTAAAAACTAAGCCTATTATCAAAAAAGGAATCAGCCCAATCATTATCTTATTATAGTCTTATCAATGTAATACACTAATATATATTTTGTGGATATGAACAAATTGGGTATTTGTGTATTATTATTGATATATAACGTTTATAATCAATTTAAACTATCATAATTTATGAGTACCCTTTTGAGAAAATTAATAGAAGACGAAAAAAAGAACAATTTAAATTTATATTCTTCAGGTCCTTATTGGAAATATAAAAATTTAAAAACAATAAAAGAGATCAAAAAAAAAGGATTGAGTAATTTTAGAGGTTATACAACTGGAATTGGAACTAGTTTCGCTGATAATTTGATCTTAGATACAAGAAATGAATTAAATTACCTTGGATTATTAATAAGTAAGTTTTTTTCGATACCATTTATTAAAAATATTTTCAATCAACAAATCAATATTACGAGAAATCATATAGATAACTATCTAATTAACTTATCAATAGTTTACAGAAATAATTCCGATGTTTTAAAACTTATTGAAAAATATAAATTTGAAAATACTACTGACTTTGGTTGCATCCAAAAATTTGAGTTAAAAAACAAAGAATACTCAACACATTATTTAAATATGGCAAACAGAATAGATATACTATCAACTAAATTTGATTTTAATAAAATTAGAAGTTTTTTTGAAATTGGAGGTGGATTTGGAGCAAATTTGCATTTTTTACTATCAAATTATAGAAATATTAAAAAAATAGTTTATTTAGACACTGTACCTAATATTTTTGTAGCATGTCACTATTTAAAAAATTACTATGGTGAAAATGTTAAAGACTACCTTGATTTAAAAAACTTAAAAGAAATTAAATTTTCAAATAATGATGAATTAGAAATATTTTGTATTCCACCTTGGTTAATAGAAAAACTTAATTTAAATATCGATCATTTTCACAATGCAGCTAGTTTTGTTGAAATGCCTAAAAATATAATCGAAAACTATTGTAAATATATTAAAAAATTTAATACAAAAGAAATATCTCTTATTTCTTATAAAAATTATAATTCTGAAACAACTTTTAATCCTGAAGAACTAAATAATTTTTTTGATAATAAGTTGATAATATCTTGGCATGACTCTTTAATTAGAGAATATAATAAAAAACAAATTTATCTTTCATCAGTAAACTAAAAAATTATTTTAAAGTACTGGATTCTAAGGCGGACAAGTGTTCTTTTATACTTTCAGATAAAGCCAGTAAATCATACCCGCCTTCTAAAAATGAAATTATTCTACCTTTTGAGTGTATATTAGATAGTTCAACTATTTGTTTTGTAATTTGATAAAAATCCTCTGACTCTAAATTAATATTTGCAAGTGGATCTCTTTTATGAGCATCGAAACCGGCCGATATTAAAATTACCTCTGGTTTGTATTTGTCAATAGGTTTTAAAATTTTTTTATCAAATATTTTTAAAAATTCTTTACCATTCATTCCAGTTGATAATGTTGCGTTAAATATATTTCCTACTCCGGTTTCTTGCTCTGAACCTGTTCCAGGAAACAAAGGAAATTCATGTAAAGATGCGTATGCTACTGTTTCATCATTATAAAATATTTCTTGAGTTCCGTTACCATGATGAACATCAAAATCTATAATAGCTATCTTATTTACTTTATATTGGCTTTGTAAATATCTAGCTGTAACAGCAATATTATTTATAAAACAAAAACCCATAGCTTTTGATGTTTCTGCGTGATGACCCGGAGGACGTACAGCACAAAATATTTTTTTGTTTTTTTTAAACAAGTCATCAGCAGCTGCTATTCCAGCACCACAAGATCGTAAAATAGCATTTTTACTATTAGGGCAAAGCATGGTGTCAGCATACGGCTCCTTTTCTACTCCTATTAAGCCAACTTTTGGTATATTTGAAAATATTCTTTCAATATATTTTTTAGGATGTACCAAAGAAACTATTTTTAAATCAGCTAGTGGAGCATCTTTAAAATTAATCTTAAGATTTTTTATTTGTTTAATAGAATCTAAAATACTATCGAGTCTTTCTTTTCTTTCTGGATGATTAAAACCATTATTTTTTAACAAACAATCTTTGTGTGTGTAAACTAGCATTATAAGAATTTGTTTAGTGACAAGCTAGATAGTTCTGAAGATGATCCATTTATTTTTAATTTATTTAGAATATTTTGAACTTTTTTCACTTGTTCGTTCATTTTATTTGGATTTTCTAAAAAAAAACTTACATTCTTAAAAATATTCTTAGCACTGCAGTTAGATTGTAGTAGCTCGGGAATAATTTCCTCATTCGCAGCAAAATTTATGATATTTGCATATTTTGTTTTAACTAAGCTTTTTACAATTAGGAAATTTAAAAAATTCATTTTATAAAGTATAATAGAAGGTATCTTAGAGTTACAAATTTCAAGAGAAACTGTTCCAGATTTTGCTACAGCAAAAATAGACTTATGTAATATATGTGCTTTAATTTTATTATCACTTATTATTTCACAATTATTTAATTTACTTTTGTTTATAAAGGTTTTTATAAATGCAGAATATTCTATAGTTGAATGAAAAACATATGTCATATCAGTATACTTTTTATTCATTAATTTTATAAATTCTAATAATATAGGCATTAAAACGGTTATTTCTGATTTCCTGCTACCTGGAAATACAGATATCAATGCTTTATTTTTCCCGATTATTTGATTGATATCAATTTTACCTCGCTCTTTGTTTTGTAAAAGAGGATGGCCAACAAATTCACAGCTAATATTTTCTTTTTCAAAGAATTTTTTTTCAAAACTGAATAATAATAAAATATGATCTATAAAATTTTTTATTTTTTTTACCCTTCCTTCTCTCCAAACCCAAACTTGGGGAGCTACGTAATGAATTGTTTTAATATTATTGTTCAACTTCTTTACTTTTTCTGCCACTCTCAAAGTAAAATCAGGGCTGTCAACAGTAAATAATAGGTCTGGACTAAAATCTATAATTGCTTTTACAGTTTGATTAATTTTTTTATTTATCTTAAAGATGTTTAAAATTACATTTGTAAATCCTAGATAAGTAATTTCTTTCAGATTGTAAATAGATTTAATGCCTAATGATTTTAGATTTTCTCCACCTACAGATAAATATTCTATATTTTTGTTAATTTTGTTTAAGTCATTAATTACCTCCGACGCTAATTTATCTCCTGAAGGTTCGCCAGTTAGTATAAATATTTTTTTCATCCCCAAATTTTGCTTAATATTTCCTCTCTTTGACAACCTTTTTTATACATTAAATATCTTAAAAAATTCTTTTCATAATAGTCTTGATGGTAAGTTTCTGCCATATAAAACTCTTTGAATTTTTTAACATAAGTAACAACTTTTTTATTGAATTTTTTCTCAATTATTTCAATTGAATTATCAATAGTTTTTTTTTGGTAATTGTTTTCAAAAAAAATAACAGACTTATAACTTTCTCCTTTATCACAGAACTGACCATTCACATCAAATGGATCTATGTTTATCCAATATATATCTAATAGCTTCTCAAAATTTACAACGGATGAATCGTAAGTAATTTCTAATGTTTCATAGTGGCCAGTGGTATTTTTTATTACATCTTTATATTTTGGATTTTTTACATGGCCCCCTGAATAACCTGAAATAGTTTTAATAACACCATCTACTTTATCAAAGGACTCCTCCATGCACCAAAAGCATCCTCCGGCAAAATAAACCTTTTGGACTGGTGCTGAATATAAGTTTGAAAGGAAGAAGGTAGTAAAAATTATCAAAAAAATTTTTTTCATTTATACATTCTCCAAAGTTCTCCTTTATCGGATATCATATAAAGTTCTCCTGTTTCTTTTTGGATTTTTATGTCTCTAATTCTTCCAATTTTATCTTTAAATATAATTTTCTCGCTTATAAATTTATTGTCTTTAAATTTAATTTTTCTTAACGACTGATCTTTAAGTGAGGTTATCAAAGCGTCTCCGTTCCACTCGCTAAATTCGTCTCCTTTGTAAATAGCTATAGAACTAACGGCTATAGACGGTACCCAATATTTAATAGCTTTAGTAAATCCAGGCTTCCATTTTGGACCGATCTTGGACCCAGAATAGTTAGTTCCACCCCAGCCTAGAATTTTCCAACCATAATTCTCGCCAAAATTTGCAGTACCAAACCAATCTCCTCCTTTTGCCCCATGGTTAGATAGATAAATTTTTTTATCAAATGGAGAGAGTGCAATACCTTGTGGATTTCTAACTCCAATTTGAAAAATTTCAGGTAACCAATCTGTTTTACCTTTATATTTTGGATTGTCTTTAGGAATAGATCCGTCAACATTAATTCTAATAATACTTCCGGGGTGTTTTCTAAAATCTTGCGCGATCATTCCCTCTCCCCTCTCACCTGCAGTAATATATAAGTGGTTTTTTTTGATTACTAATCTAGAACCAAAGTGATAACCTGAGTCAATTGGGGGCTCAGCTCTAAAAATATTTTTAAATTTAATATTTTTTTCATTAAAAGCTCCTTTCGCAACGGAGGTGCTAGTTTTCCAATCACCTCTATTTTCTGAGTACGAAATATAAATTTGCTTATTATCATATAATACATCGAGTAAACCGCCTTGACCTAGACTAACAAGAGAAAGATTGTGTTGTATTTCTTTTTTAT
>CABYCK010000018.1 GCA_902517535.1 uncultured Pelagibacteraceae bacterium
ATGAAATGGAGTGGAAAATATATTTGGGCCTGCAAAAACTACGATGGAGACGTACAGTCAGATACAGTTGCACAAGGATATGGTTCTTTGGGCTTAATGACAAGTGTGTTGAGAACCCCAGATGGAAAAATAGCTGAAGCAGAAGCTGCTCATGGAACAGTAACTAGACATTATAGACAACATCAAGCAGGAAAGGAAACATCTACAAACCCTATAGCTTCTATATTTGCGTGGACAAGAGGGTTGTCTCACAGAGGAGATCTTGATGGAAATCAAGAACTAATTAAATTTGCAGAAACTCTTGAAAAAGTTTGTATAGAAACTGTTGAAAGTGGTTCTATGACTAAAGATTTAGCAATATTGATAGACAAAGATCAAAAATTCTTAACAACTAATCAATTTTTAGAGACAATAAATTCTAATCTTAAAAAAAAACTTAACTAATTTTTTTAATTATCGCTTTAAAAGCATCATCTATTTTATCTTTATTTGTTCCACCAGCTTGGGCAAAATCTTTTCTTCCACCTCCTCCTTTTCCGTCAAGTATTTCTGAAGCAATTTTTACAAGATTGACAGCGTCATATTTTGAAACAAGATCATTAGTAACTCCAATTGCAACTCCAACTTTTTCTTCAAAAGTGGAGATGCTAATAATTATACCATTTTTAATGTCTTTTTTTCCTTGATCTATAACACGCCTTAATTCTTTAGGTGGAAAATCACTAAGGGTTTGCTGTCTTAAAATAAAATTACCAATCTTTTTGTCTTTAATTTTGTTTTTATTCTTATCGTTAATTACATTTTTAATTTTTATTTTTTCTAGTTGTTTGGTTAAAACCTTTAAATTTTCTGCTAAATCTTTGTTTTCATTAAAAGAAGGTTGAATTTTGTAACTAAATAGTTCTTTTTTAATTTTTTCTAATTGATCTTTATTTGATTTTTCTTTTGTTGATTTATCTTGTTTTTGAAATTTCTCATACTCTTGAAGTTGTTCATCTCTTAAAGCTTCAACTCTCCTTACACCAGAGGCAATTGAAGACTGACTGATAACTTTAAACTTTCCAACTTCTTTTGTATTTTTTACATGCGTTCCTCCACAAAGCTCTGTAGAAAAAAAACCATTAGACTCTTTGCCCATAAATACTACTCGTACTTCTTCACCATATTTTTCTCCAAAAAGAGCTAAAGCACCCATTTTAACAGCTTCTTTGGGTGTCATTATTCTTGTTTGTACCTCAGTTGAATCGTCGACTATTTCATTTACAATTTTATTAATTTTAATCATTTCCTCTTTTTCAATTGGTTTGTTGTGGCTAAAATCAAATCTTAATCTTTCTGGAGAAACCAATGACCCTTTTTGAGTAACATGTTTACCTAAAGTCCTTCTTAAAGACTCATGTAGCAAATGTGTTGCTGAATGATTTGCCTTAGAATTATTTCTATTTTCTACATTTATCTCAAGATTAACGTTTTGACCGATTTTTATTGTACCAGACTCAATTTTTCCAGCATGAACAAAGAGGTCTCCCATTTTTTTTTGTGTATCAGTAATATTAATTTTACAATCTGAATTATAAATTATTCCCTGGTCTCCAACTTGACCGCCAGATTCTCCGTAAAAAGGTGTTTGATTTGTAATAATTTCGACATCACTTCCTGCTTCAGCGTTATCAACAAATTTATTATCTTTAGAAATTTTTAAAACAACTCCTTCAGCTTTATCAAACTCATAACCTAAAAATTCTGTTGGGCTTAGTTCCTCTCTAATTTTAAACCATTTTTCCTCTACTGACTTATCTCCAGAACCTTTCCAATTAGCTCTTGCTAAAGTTTTGCTTTTTTCCATTTCTTGCTCAAAGGCTGAATTGTCAACTTTAATATTTTTTGTTCTTAAGATATCTGCAGTTAAGTCTACGGGGAAACCATAGGTATCATACAATTTAAAAGCAATCGAGCCAGGTAGTGTATTATTTTTTACTTTATCTAAGTTATCATTTAAAATTTTCATTCCTCTTTCAAGAAGAGATGAAAATTTTTCTTCCTCATTTTTTAAAGTCTCTACTATAAGATCTTTGCCTGTTTCTAATTCTGGATAGCTTTTTTTCATTTCATTTAGTAAAACATCAAAAAGTTTATAAAAAACAGGTGACTTACTTCCTAATGAGTGAGCATGTCTCATTCCTCTTCTCATTATTCTTCTTAGAACATATCCACGACCCTCATTTGAGGGTAAAATTCCTTCAGCAATCAAAAAGCTGCTAGCTCTTAAATGATCTGATATCACTCTGTGACTAGCAATAGTTTTATCAGTAATTGGTGATTTGATAATATCTGACGAGGCAGATATTATTTTTTTAAAATGATCAATTTTGTAGTTATCATGTGTTCCTTGAAGAACTGCTGTCATTCTTTCAAGACCCATTCCAGTATCCACTGATGGTTTTGGTAAATTAATTCTCTTATCTTTTGAAATCTGTTCAAATTGCATAAATACAAGGTTCCAAATTTCTATGTATCTATCTCCATCCTGATCCGTGCTACCCGGCAGTCCTCCTTTGAGTTTATCTCCATGATCATAAAATATTTCAGAACATGGTCCACATGGTCCTGTATCTCCCATTGACCAAAAATTATCTGATGTTGAAATTTTAATTATCTTGTCCTCACTTAAACCTGCAATTTTTTTCCATAATTTAAATGACTCTTCGTCTTCATTAAAAACGGTAACATAAAGTTTTTCCTTAGGTAGTTGAAAGTCTTTTGTAAGTAGTTTCCAAGCATGGTCTATTGCTTGCTCTTTAAAATAGTCACCAAATGAAAAGTTTCCTAACATTTCAAAAAATGTATGGTGACGAGGAGTGTAACCTACATTTTCTAAGTCATTATGTTTTCCGCCAGCCCTTACACATTTTTGAGAGGTAGTAGCTCTTTTATAAGGTCTTTTTTCTAATCCAGTAAAAACATTTTTGAACTGAACCATTCCTGAGTTTGTGAACATCAAGGTAGGGTCGTTATTTGGAACCAAATTACTAGAGTCTACTATTTTATGATCGTTTTCCTTAAAATAGTTGAGAAATTTATCTCTTATATCAGTCAATAAAAATTGGCTCATACAATATTAAATACAGATATTTATAGGGTTGTCTATAAAGAGATTAGCCAGTTTTTTGCTCTTCGTTATCTACTACCAAGCAAATTTCTGATTTTGTTAAAAATCTTTCTCCAGTTCCATTATCTAAAGAAAACATCCCACCTATTCCTTTTACAGCGTCTATAGTAAGGTCTGTATGTTTCCATTTTTCATATTGATCTCCATTCATATAAAAAGGAACGCCCCCTATTTCACCTAGTTTGATATCATTATCTCCTAACGGAAACTCACCTTCTTGAAAGCACATTGGAGCACTACCATCACAACAACCTCCAGATTGATGGAACATAAGTTTCTCTCCATATTTTTTCTGAAGTTTAGATAGCAAGCTTAAAGCTGAGTGAGTTGCAGATACTTTCATTTTTATTGTACGGCCCATGATTTAGAATCATGGGCCAGTATATATTATTGGTTAAAAGAATCCCAATTTCTTCTCAGCATAAGAAACATGTAAGTTCTTATTTTGTCTATAATGGTTAAGCATCATCTTATGAGTTTCTCTACCCACGCCAGACTGTTTATAACCACCAAAAGGCGAGTGAGCTGGGTAAGCGTGATAACAATTTGTCCACACTATTCCTGCTTGTATTCCTCTACCCATTCTGTGAGCTGTATTACCATCTCTAGTCCATACTGCTGCTCCTAAACCATAAAGAGTATCATTAGCAATTTTTAATGCCTCTGCTTCATCTTTAAATTTAATCACAGATACAACAGGTCCAAAGATCTCTTCTTGCGAGATACGCATGTTGTTTTTAGCTTCAAAAATAGTTGGTTGGATATAGTTTCCTTTTTCCAATCCACTATTAAGTTTAGCAACACTTCCTCCTGCTAGAACTTTGGCGCCCTCCTTTTTACCGAGATCAAGATAAGATTTGATCTTTTCCATCTGCTCTAAAGACACTTGAGCTCCAATCATTGTTTCCATTTTTAAAGGATTGTCTTGTTTTACAGCTTTAGTTCTTGCAATAGCTCGTTCCATGAATTTATCATAGATCGACTCTTGAATTAAAGCTCTACTTGGGCAAGTACAAACTTCACCTTGGTTAAGATTGAACATAACAAAACCTTCAATACATTTATCAAAGAAGTCATCATCTTTTTCCATGACATCTTCAAAGAAAATATTTGGAGATTTTCCACCTAACTCCAAAGTTATTGGAATTATGTTTTGTGCAGCGTACTGCATAATCAATCTTCCAGTAGTTGTTTCACCGGTAAATGCCACTTTCGCTACTCTTTTAGAAGATGCTAAAGGTTTACCCGCTTCCAATCCAAAACCACTAACAATGTTAACTACACCTGGAGGTAATAAATCTCCAATAAGTTCCATTAAAACATTAATAGATGCTGGCGTTTGTTCAGCTGGTTTTAATACAACACAGTTTCCTGCTGCAAGAGCTGGAGCTAATTTCCATGTTGCCATTAATAATGGAAAGTTCCATGGAATAATCTGCCCTACAACTCCTAAAGGTTCATGAAAGTTGTAAGAGTATTGATTATTACTTATTTCAGCAATTGATCCTTCTTCTGCTCTTATTACTCCAGCAAAATATCTCCAATGATCAACTACTAGAGGCAAGTCTGCCGCCATACATTCTCTTATGGGTTTTCCATTATCTAAACATTCGGCTGTTGCTAGTAAGTTTAGATTTTTTTCGATTACATCAGCTATCTTATTCAAAATATTTGATCTAGTAGTGATGTCTGTCTTTCCCCACTCAGGGAAAGCTGCGTGAGCAGCGTCTAGTGCTGCATCTACGTCTTTTTCGTTCGATCGTGCGACTGAACAGATCTTCTCATTAGATATCGGGCTAACATTATCGAAATATTTGCCAGACTTCGGTTCTACAAATTTACCATTTATAAAGTTACCGTATTTAGCTTTAAATGGAAATTTTACTTTTAAATGAGAGGTATCCAGAGCTGAAGACACTTTCGAGCTTTTAGCTTGTTGTGTGCTCATTTTTCCTCCTTGTTAACGAACATAATTATTGAACTAAATATAGATCAGTTTGTACACTAATTATTTTACAACCAGGAGTGTTACATACTAAATATTGATTGAGTCACTTTAAAGTTGTTGTTTCATGGGAAACGGGAGAAGATATTCTCCCGTTTTAATTTTTAGATGACTTCTAAATTAATTTTCGTCTTTGTCGCTAACTTTTTCCTTCGGCGATGGATTGCCTTCTAATTCTTTCGAAATGGAGGATGATTGATCTCGAATTACCTGTTCGATTTCAACCGCAATTTTTGGATTTTTTTCTAAATAGATTTTTGCATTTTCTCTTCCCTGTCCTATCTTTTCTCCTTTGTATGCATACCAAGCTCCAGATTTTTCGACTACTCCAGCTTTGGATCCAAGGTCTATTAGTTCTCCAACTTTGCTAATCCCTTTTCCATACATTAAATCAAATTCAACGACTTTGAATGGAGGTGCTACTTTGTTTTTTATAACTTTTACTCTTGTTGAGTTTCCAATTATTTGATCCTTGTCTTTAATAGCGCCTATCCTTCTGATATCCATTCTTACAGATGAGTAAAATTTTAGTGCATTTCCTCCAGAAGTAGTTTCTGGATTTCCAAACATTACACCAATTTTCATTCTTATCTGATTTATAAAAATTACCATAGTGTTAGATTTAGCTACTGAACCAGTTAATTTTCTCAAAGCTTGGCTCATAAGCCTAGATTGTAAGCCTACATGATGATCGCCCATTTCACCTTCTAATTCAGCTTTTGGTGTCAATGCTGCAACAGAATCAATTACAAGTACGGAAACAGAGCCTGATTTAATTAATGTATCAGTTATTTCTAAAGCCTGCTCACCCGTATCTGGTTGTGAAATTAAAAGTTCTTCAGTTTTAACTCCAAGTTTTTTTGCGTAAACTGGGTCCATGGCATGTTCCGCATCTACAAAAGCGCAAATTCCACCTGCTTTTTGAGCTTCGGCAACAACTTGTAAGGCTAATGTTGTTTTTCCCGATGACTCAGGCCCATATATCTCAATAATTCTTCCTTTTGGTAAACCGCCAATTCCCAAAGCTAAATCTAAACTTAAAGATCCTGTAGAAATAGCCTCAACGTCTAGAGCTTGTTGTTGACCAAGTCTCATTACCGAACCTTTTCCGAAATTCTGATCTATTTGGCTAATTGCAGCTTCTAAAGATTTTTTTTTTTCTTTTAATTCTTGCTCTTTTTTATTGTCTGATTTTACTACTTTTAAATTATTTTTAGTCATTTTTTTCCTTTTTGTTGTTTCGAATCGTTAATATAAATGTACACATTTTGTTCTTTTTTGCAAGATATATTAAAAAGCCAATTAAATAGCCCTTAATTAGAAAGATTTAATAGATTCTAAAGATAATGAGCCAAGTTTGAAAGCTAATTCAAATTTAGAAATAACAAAGTCCCTCTCTGCTTTAGCATAGTCTATTCTAGCGTCTAAGAGCAAACTTCTCGATTGTATTACCTCTAAAGTTGTTCTGGTGTTTCCAGAGTCGTATTCTAAGGTAATGCCTTCATTCGCTATTTCAGCTGCCTTTAGCTGAGCTTCTGTGGCCTTTAAAACACTTTCTGAGGACTGGTATTTTGACCACGAGTTAGTAGTTTCAGTAATTAATTTGCTTTCAGCATCTTTAGATAACAAAAGAGATTTTTGTTTTTTTAATGATGATTTCTTAATAGATGAAATATTTTCTCCCCCTTTGATTATTGGCCAAGTAATAGTTGCTTTGACTGTTTCTTGGTCCAATTCATCAATTGTTGAACTGTAATCCTTATTTTCGGATTTAGAGTAATTTATTGAAGCCGAGGGAGATAGCCTTGCTTTTTCAATGTTTAATTCTTTAGTAGCAATCTGATAATCTAATTTAGCAATTAATAAATCTTTATTATTTAATTTAGCTAAATTAAGAGCTTCTAGTAATGTGTCAGGTAAATCTAAATTTATTCTTTCATTAAAATCAATAAACTTTGGGGAGTTCTCTTTTGTTATTCTTTCAAGATTAGTTTTTGAAGATAACAATTCTGTTTTAGCTTTTATCAGATTTGCGTTAGCACCAGCTAGAGATGACTCAGACTGAGCTAAATCTGTTAGAGTGATTTCTCCCTTTTGCAAACGAGCACTATCGAACTCTACTTGTCTCTCAAAAATATTTACGTTTGAAATATTGAACTTTTCATTTTTAGTTTTAAACATAAGGTCAAAATATGCTGATGCGGTATCTAAGATTGTTTTTTGTTCTACTTGTTTCAATCTAAAATCTGCTTTTTTAAATTCTAATTCAGATTTTTTTAATAAATTAAATCCCTTAAATCCCTGAAAAATTTTTTGATCTACCGTAATAGTTTTTGTTTCTGAATCAAGATTGGAGTCGGACAGACTTGATCCACTTTGATCGGTTTTGTTTGTAGACTGAGAGCTGCTTTGGTTGCCTGATAAAGAAATATTTGGTAAAAACTCACTTCTTGAAATATTTATGTTTTGTTTAATAGCTTTGTGATTTTTCCTTTCAGCATTTAGTTTTAGATTATTTTTAAGCGCAGACTCTATGAAATATTTAAGATCGTTTTCAGCATTTGCTATATTAAAAAATGAAAATATAAGAATTATTTTTAATAAAAGTTTCATTTTCTAAATAGTCTCATGTTAGTTGATCTATGTTTTTTATCCAAAAACACTGTAATATCAGATATTTTTGAATAATCCTTCATCATTTGCCTAGTTATTCTCTCATAAAACATAATAAATTCCTTTACTTTAGACCTCGACATAATCTTTTTATTTTTTGATGTCAATTTTAATTTCTGTTCTTGAAGTAAACGCCATTGAAATATGTAATTAAAGCTTGGGGCTTTCAAATAAATTAATTTATCAATTTTATCAAATAATTTTCTATAACTTGTGCTTAAGTGATAATTTACTTCTTTTCTCCATTTAAGATCAGCGTCATGTTTGCTTTCAACAATATTTAAAGATTTTTTAAGACAATTATTTTTTTGACTTCTCGCTCCAATGCACCAGCCTTCAAATATAATTATATTTGGTTGATTTTTTACTTTCATCCACTTGGACTTTTTTATCCTATTATCAATTGATTTATCGAACTTTGGAATTAAAACTGTTTTAAAATTTTTTTTTTTAAGTTTAGTAAAAATTTTATTGATTAAACCAATATCGTGTGTCCCTGGAACTCCTCTTGTCAAAAATAAATGATGATGCTTTTTAGACATTTTTAATCTGTCTGCTCTAGTTTTGTAAAAATCATCTATAGAAAATACACAAAGCTCCAGTCCATATTTAATCTTAAAAATGAATTTTAATATTTTAGTAATTGTACTTTTTCCTGCTCCCTGTCCACCAGACAAGCCTATGATTTTTATTTTGTTATCTTTTTTGTATATTCTATAGATCCATCTTGAGAGAGGTAAGTAAAATTTATTTAATTTGCCAACTTTATCTATAATGGGTTTTCCTGTTGTTTCATTTTTTTTTAAAAAATCTAAATATTTTCTTTTAAGATCAAAATAATCAAAACTTTTTTTATTCATTGATTTTATTTTTTATCTAAAGGATGGTTTTGACCATCATTAATTGGAACGTTATCTAGTTTCTTAGAGTCAAATTTGTCGATACATCCAATGTTAAATCCTGTCATAGCAGGATTTACTCTAGGATTGTGATGAGTGTAAATTCCACAAATAGAGCAAAAATAGTGTTTTGCTACTTTAGAGTGAAACTGATAAAGGGTCAGTTTATCTTCTCCTTTAATAATTTTGAAGTCTTCATTTTTAATCATAGACATTATTGCTCCCTTTCTTTTGCAAATAGAACAATTGCATCTTAGGAATTTTTCTATATCGCTAGATATATTTATTTCTGCTTCAACTTCTCCACAATGACACTTCAATTTTTGCATTTTTTTATCCCTCTTTTTGAGTACATATTTAAATTATCTTTAATTGACTCTATCCACAATAGCTGAAAACATCCTATAAATGTTCTCGTTTTGATTCCCTTTTGATTCCGATAGAGACTCTAAATACAACTTTTTAGTGTGTACTTTCATTTTTCATATTTTCACCGCTATTTAATAATTCCTTTTCGCTTTCTCTTTTAGATACTACGAAAATTAAAATGTTAAAAAATACGATTATAACCTGAAAAAATATTGC
>CABYCK010000019.1 GCA_902517535.1 uncultured Pelagibacteraceae bacterium
ACCCAACTAACTTTAGTTTCAAAGTGAAATCTCATATTGAGTTAGGTTCAAAAAATAACAGAATTGATTTTGATACTTCTGTTAAATTATCAGGATCTAGATTTGTAGTGTTAAAAGGAAAATATGCGATGTTAGAAAGAGCACTAATAAATTTTATGTTAGATGTTCATACAAAAAAATTTGATTATTTAGAAATTTCACCTCCATTAATAGTAAATGAAGAAGTAATGTATGGAACTGGTCAGTTACCTAAATTTGAAGAAGATCAATTTGAATTAAAAATTGATAATTCAAATGAAAGAAAATTTTTGATACCAACAGCCGAAGTTGTTCTAACTAACTTGGTCAGAAAATCAAATCTAAATTTAAACGAATTACCTCTTCGTTTCGTTTCAGCAACACCTTGTTTTAGGAAAGAAGCAGGCAGTTATGGAAAAGATACAAAAGGAATGATGAGACAACATCAATTTTATAAAGTTGAACTTGTAAGCATTGTTGAGCCTAAAAATTGCATTTCTGAACTTGATAGAATGTTAAATTGTGCAGAGCAAATACTTAAAAAATTGGAAATCCCCTACCAAGTTGTTCTACTTTCTACAGGTGATATGGGTTTTAGTTCTGAAAAAACTTTTGATATAGAAGTTTGGATTCCGTCAGAAAATAAATATAGAGAAATATCAAGTTGTTCATCTTGTGGCACGTTTCAAGGAAGAAGAATGGGAGCTAAATATAAGTCCAGCTATGGAAATGAATATATTGGAACTTTAAACGGCTCAGGATTAGCTGTTGGAAGATTAATGATAGCTTTATTGGAAAACAATCAGAATGAAGACGGTACAATATTTATTCCAGAAGCCTTAAAACCATATATGAATAATCTTGATAAAATTTAATTATTATTCACTTGTTTATCTAACTTATTTATTATAATTATCGAGTTATGAGCGGACAAGGAATAGCGCAATTTATACCATTAATATTAATTTTTGTAATTTTCTATTTCTTTTTGATAAGGCCACAACAAAAAAGAGTTAAAGATCACAAAGCAATGGTGGAGTCGTTAAAAAGAGGAGACGAAGTAATTACGTCAGGAGGGATAATTGGTATAGTTGATAGAGTAATGGAAGACGATAGAATTGAAGTTACAATATCTGGAGATATAAAAGTACAAATCATTAAATCTACGATAACCAGTCTGCTTAAAAAAGAAGAAATCAAAAAGTAATCTTTTTGTGTTAAACTTTTCTAAGATAAATATTTTTTTTATTTATTTTATTTTTTTATTAATTTCATTTTTTTCTATTTTAAATTTTCAAGACAAAGAGGATCCTTTTATAGATAAAAAAGTAAATTTAGGTTTAGATTTACAAGGTGGATCATACTTACTTCTTGAAATAGATACTAGCCCGTTAATAAAAGAACGTATTCAATCTAAAGTAATTCCTTTTAAAAAGTTTTTACAGGTCAATGATATTTTTTATTCAAATTTTAGAATTAAAGAAGATAATTTAACTCTTTCGATTGAAAATTTAAATAAATTTGAGAAAATTTTTTTTAATAGAGAAAATAACTCTATAAATTCATATATAGATAATTATAATGCACATGAGCTAACATTTGAATTAATTAGTGAAAAGGAAGTTAAAATTTTTTTTTCAAAATACGGTATCTTAAATATTAATAATTCTGCTCTTAATCAATCAATTGAAATTGTAAGAAGAAGAATAGACGATGTTGGAACGAAAGAACCCACGATCCTTCAAAGAGGAGACAAAAGAATTCTTGTTGAATTACCTGGTCTTAAAGATCCAGAAAGAATAAAAAATCTTTTAGGTAAAACAGCCCAATTAAATTTTAGGTTAGTTTCTGAAAATGATGAATTTGGAGTTGATAAAATGACTTCTGAAATCGGTGAAGAATTAAATATTAGCAAAAGAATAATAATGAGTGGAGAAAATCTTATTGATGCTCAACCCAGATTAACAAATCAATCCAATCAACCAACAGTCTTTTTTTCTTTGGATAGAGTAGGGGCTCAGAAATTTGGAAGAACGACCACTGATAATGTAGGAAAAAGATTAGCTATAATTCTAGATGGAAAAATAATTAGCGCTCCATCAATAAATGAGCCTATAACTGGAGGTAGTGGAGTAATATCAGGAAACTTTAGTTTTCAAGAGGCTACAGATCTAGCATTGTTACTAAGGTCAGGTGCTTTACCGACCCCATTAAATATTGTGGAAGAGAGAACAGTTGGACCTGATTTAGGTGAAGACTCAATTAAATCAGGAGTTTTTTCACTAATAATAGGATTCATATTAGTTATTTTTTTTATGTTATTTAAATATAAATTATTTGGGGTGGTGGCTAATTTAGCTTTAGTCGCCAACCTTTTAATGTTGGTAGGTATTTTAACCATTTTAGAAGTTACTTTAACTTTGCCAGGTATAGCAGGAATTATTTTAACTGTAGGAATGGCTGTAGACGCAAATGTTTTAATTTTTGAAAGAATAAAAGAAGAGTTGAAAACAGAAAAATCTATAATTCATGCTTTTGATATGGGATATAAAAAAGCTAAAATAACTGTATTAGATGCCAACATAACCACTTTGATTGCAGCAGTAATACTTTTTGCTTTTGGATCTGGACCAGTTAAAGGATTTGCAATTACATTAGGAATTGGAATTATAACCACTTTGTATTCTGCTTATTTTTTAGCAAGACATCTTACGTCATCAATAGTTTTAAATAAAAAAGAGGGCTCCATTAAATTACAATGATCTATAAAATTAATTTTTCATCTAAATTTAAAATAGCCAATTATATTTCACTAGGATTTTTTATTACTAGTATAGTCTTTATTTTTTTTAAAGGATTAAATTATGGAATAGATTTTAAAGGCGGCACTTTAATTGAATTAAAAGTTGAAAATCAATTAATCAAAATAAAAGATATTAGATCCTCATTAAAGTCAATGAACTTAGGTGATGTTAATGTGAAAGAATTTGGTAAAGAAGATATTTATTTAATTAAGATTGAACAAAAAATAAAAAATAACAATAATTTAATTCCTGAAATTAAAAATAATCTAATAAAAAAACTTGATGCTGATTTAAATTTTAGAAGAGTTGAAACCGTAGGTCCAAAAGTTAGTGCAGAATTATTAAAATCTGGGATAACTGCTATAACATTAGCTTTAGCCGCAATGCTATTTTATATATGGATTAGATTTGAATGGCAATTTAGCCTAGGTTCAATTATCGCTTTGTTTCACGATGTTTTAATTACAGTAGGAATTTTTTCTATTTTATCTTTAGAAATAAACCTTTCAATAATAGCAGCAGTTTTAACAATAGTAGGATATTCTATGAATGATACTGTTGTTATATACGACCGGATAAGAGAGAATTTAAATAAATTTACAAAATTAAACATTTCTGAAATTGCAAATATTTCAATTAATGAAACTTTGTCTAGAACAATAATTACTTCTGCAACCACTTTGTTGGCTTTATTATCAATATTTATTTTAGGCGGTGAAATATTAAAAGGTTTTTCTTTTGCAATGATACTTGGAGTATTAATAGGTACTTATTCATCAATATTTGTTGCTTCTCCAGTTTTAAAGTATTTAAAAGTTACCTATAAAACTTTAGAAAAAGAAGAAGAAAAAATAGTTCCTTAACTAATATAGATTTTGTGCAGCAACCATTGATAGCAACATTGGGAAAGAAAGTAACGTATTTGCTCTAGAAAATAACATAGCTGTCTTTGCTGATTTAGCTTTTTCTTCAGGCGCGCATTCCACAATACCTAAAGCCTTTTTTTGATTAGGCCAAATAACAAACCAAACATTGTATGCCATTATAATTCCAAGCCACATTCCTATTCCTATTGCAGTAGATTTAGGATCTTCACTTCCAATACCTAAAATCATTGCTTGATGAACATATCCTTGAAGATATGAAACAATTAAACCCGTAACTATTGTTCCTAAAGCAGCCCATCTAAACCAAAATAGCGCTTTAGGTGCTATTACTTTTCCAATAGCGGGCTTTTGTTCGTCCGGAATGTTTGGCATTGAGGGTATTTGCACAAAGTTGAAATACCACAATAATCCTATCCACATTATCCCTGTCAGAACGTGTAAATATCTAAACAACCAACTAAAAAAATACCTATCGAAAACAAATCCATCACCAAAAAAATGTAAACCTATTAAAAGCAAAATTGCTATGCCTAAAGACATGTGAACGGTTTTAGAAAGTGATTGTAGAATATTTGTCATGATTCTTTTTATATCATAATTTTAAATGTTAAGCAGTCTTTTTCATTGAACCATTGCCAATAATTTCTTTAATGAATCTACCCGTATAGCTATCTTTTATTGTGGAAATCTGTTCAGGAGTTCCTTCAGCAATTATCTTACCTCCATTTATTCCTCCTTCAGGGCCCATATCAACGATATGATCTGCGGTTTTTATTACGTCTAAGTTATGCTCGATTACAACGACAGTATTTCCAGTGTTAACAAATGCTTGTAAAATTTCTAATAATTTTTTTATATCGTGAGAATGCAAGCCAGTAGTAGGTTCATCTAGTATATACAAAGTTCTGCCCGTCGGTCTCTTTGATAGTTCTTTTGCTAATTTTATCCTTTGAGCCTCTCCTCCTGATAAAGTAGTAGCTTGTTGTCCAATTTTCATATACCCAAGTCCCACATGTTTTAGTGTAATTAATTTAGATTTTATGCTTTGAATATTTTCAAAAAATTCACAACCTTCATCCACTGTCATATCTAAAACATCAGCTATATTTTTTCCCTTAAATCTTATTTCTAATGTTTCTCGATTATATCTAGCTCCTTTACAAGTATCACAGGGTATAAAAACATCAGGTAAAAAGTGCATTTCATAAGTTAATACTCCATCCCCCTCACATGTTTCACATCTTCCTCCCTTTACATTGAAAGAATATCTACCGACTTTATATCCCCTAGCTTTTGACTCAGGCAATCCAGCAAACCATTCTCTAATAGGACCAAATGCTCCTGTATAAGTTGCGGGATTTGATCTTGGTGTTCTTCCAATAGGTGATTGATCAATGTCAATAATTTTATCAATTAATTCTGTTCCTTTAAATCCTGTAAAAGCTTTGGGAACTTTTCTACTTTTGTTTTTGTTAAGCATCAAATTAAATGCATTGTAAAGAGTATGTAATATTAAAGTTGACTTTCCACTTCCAGAAACTCCTGTAACACAAGTGAATGTTCCTATAGGTATTTTTAAATTTACTTTTTTCAGATTATTTCCACTTGCGCCACTTATTTCTATAAATCTTCCATTTTTTGCCAATCTTCTTTTCTTTGGAATAGAAATAAACTTCTTTCCTGATAAATAATTTCCAGTGATGCTGTTTTCATTTTGAATTATTTCTTTTACTTCTCCTTCAGCAACTATCTTTCCACCTTTTAAACCAGCTTCTGGACCAATATCGATTATATGATCTGAGCTTTCCATAGTTTCAATGTCATGCTCTACTACTATGACAGTATTACCCAAATCTCTTAATTTTTTTAAAGCAGTGATTAATTTTTTATTATCTCTTTGGTGTAAACCAATAGATGGTTCGTCTAACACGTATAAAACTCCTGTAAGACCTGAACCAATTTGAGAAGCTAATCTTATCCTTTGAGCCTCACCACCAGACAAAGTTCCCGACTCTCTTGATAATGTTAAATAATTTAATCCTACATTTAAAAGAAAATTTAATCTTTCATTAATCTCTTTTAATATATGTTGAGCAATTTTATTCTCTCTTTCATTTAAAACATTTTCTAAGTTTCCAAACCATTTTTGAGCTTCATCAATTGATTTTTCAGTAACTTCACTTATGTTTAATGAATTTATCTTAACACATAAAGCTTCGTCTTTAAGTCTCATTCCTTTACATTTTTCACAACTAGTTTCACTTTGGTACTGGGAAATTTCCTCTCTTTTCCATTCACTGTCTGTTTCAAGATATCTTCTCTCTAAATTATTAATCACTCCTTCAAATGTTTTTTTTGTAGTATAAGTTTCATACCCATCATCATAAGAAAATTTTATTTCTTCATCATCAGACCCATATAATATTATTTCTTGAATTTTTTTTGGAATTTTTTTCCAAGGATCTGATAAAGAAATTTTGTAATGTTTTGCAATTGAAGCTAAAGTTTGTGCGTAATATAAAGAAGACGATTTTGACCAAGGTTCAATAGCTCCATCTTGAAGACTTTTTTTAGAATCAGAAATTACTAAATTAGGGTCAACATTGAGATTATGACCTATTCCCTCACATTCTTCACACGCTCCATAGGGAGAATTAAAAGAAAATAATCTTGGTTCAATTTCTTCAATAGTAAAACCACTTTCAGGGCAGGAAAATTTAGATGAAAAAGTAATTACCTCTTTTTTTCTAAATTTTTTTGGCATTGTTTCGTTTTCATATTCAACTACCAATAGTCCCTCCGATAAATTAACAGCTGTTTCCACGCTATCTGCTAATCTATTACCAAGATTTGAATTTAGTATTATTCTGTCAACAATTATTGAAATGTCGTGTTTTACTTTTTTGTTTAAATCAGGAAATTCATCAATACTGAGGTATTTCCCATCAACTTTAATTTTTGTAAAACCTCTTTTTTTATAATTTAATATTTCTTTTTTGTATTCTCCTTTTCTTCCCCTAACTATAGGCGCCAGAAGATATATAGTATTATTTTTTGGAAGCTTTTTAATTTTGTCTACCATTTCACTTATTGGCTGAGAAACAATAGGCTTTCCAGTAAAAGGAGAATAAGGAATTCCGACTCTAGCAAATAAGACTCTCATGTAATCATATATTTCAGTTACTGTTGCAACAGTTGACCTAGGATTTTTTGATGTATTTTTTTGCTCTATAGAAATCGCAGGACTTAGACCTTCAATAAAATCCACATTGGGTTTTTTCATTTTATCTAAAAACTGCCTAGCGTATGAAGAAAGACTTTCAACGTACCTTCTTTGTCCCTCAGCATAAATTGTATCAAAAGCTAGCGATGATTTCCCTGACCCAGATAGTCCAGTAATCACAACTAATTTCTCTTTTGGAATTTCTAGAGAAACATTTTTTAGGTTGTGTTCTTTAGCGCCTTTTATAACGATTTTTTTCAACATTTTTTTTCCATTA
Organism: uncultured Pelagibacteraceae bacterium; assembly: GCA_902517535.1. GTDB lineage: Bacteria > Pseudomonadota > Alphaproteobacteria > Pelagibacterales > Pelagibacteraceae > Pelagilacustribacter. Next base: position 7,210 of record CABYCK010000019.1, read on the forward strand.
AATAATAATCACCTTATATTTACTTACCAAATATGATATAAATTAAAGTGTTTTAACAATAAAAAATCAAAATATACTCAAAATATTATGGCTGGAAGTTTAAATAAAGTACAATTAATAGGTCGTTTAGGCGCAGATCCAGAAGTAAAACAAATGGTCAATGGCAAAAGTGTTGCTAGATTAAGTATTGCAACTAGCCAATCTTGGAAAGATAAATCTAGTGGGGAGCGAAAAGAAAAAACTGAATGGCATAGGGTTGTTATATTTAATGAGGGTTTAGTAAATGTAGTTCAGCAGTATTTAAAGAAAGGCGCCAATGTTTATGTTGAAGGTCAATTAACTACTAGAAAGTGGAAAGATGAAGCAAGTGGCGTTGACAAATATTCCACAGAAATTGTTCTACAAGGTTATAATTCTAGTTTGACAATGTTAGATAGTAGAAACAAAAGTGAAAATTCTAATTTAGTACAAGAAAATAAAAGCTCTCTTCCTAATGAAAATTTAAATCAAGATAATAATGATTTAGATGATGAAATTCCATTTTAGATAACATGGAAAAATATTCAGAAAAAAATAGTTCATATAAACCTATATTTGTTCAAGATGAAATGAGTTCGTCTTATTTGTCTTATGCAATGAGTGTTATAGTAAGTAGAGCCTTACCAGATGTAAGAGACGGATTAAAACCAGTTCATAGAAGAATTATATATGCAATGTACAAAGGTGGATATGATTGGTCAAAACCTTTTAGAAAATCAGCAAGAATCGTTGGAGATGTAATTGGTAAATATCATCCTCACGGTGATCAATCTGTTTACGATGCTTTAGTAAGATTAGTTCAAGATTTTTCAATGAGTCAACCACTTATCTCTGGCCAAGGAAACTTTGGGTCTATAGATGGAGATCCTCCTGCGGCCATGCGTTATACTGAAACAAAATTAGGAAAAATTTCACAACACTTAACTGAAGATCTAGAAAAAAATACTGTATTTTATAGAAATAACTATGATGAAACAGAAAAAGAACCAGAAGTGTTACCGTCACAATTTCCTAATATTTTAGTTAATGGAGCTGGCGGAATAGCGGTGGGAATGGCAACTAGTATTCCACCACATAATCTAGGTGAAATTATAGAAGCTACAGTAGCATATATAAACAATAAAGATATTACAATTGGACAATTAATGAAGCATGTTCCGGGCCCAGATTTTCCTACAGGTGGAATAATTATTGGAAAAGATATACTGAAACAAGGTTACAACAAAGGAAGAGGTTCTTTCAAAATCAGAGGAGAGATTGATTTAGAAGAAAAAAGCAATACTAAAGAAAGTTTAATTATAAAATCAATTCCCTATCAAGTTAATAAATCAGCATTAATTGAAAAAATAGCTCAACTTGTAAGAGATAAAAAAATTGAAGGTATAAGAGATATTAGAGACGAGTCAAATAGAGAGGGTATAAGGGTAGTAATCGAGTTAAGAAAAGCAGTAGAGCCTGAAACAATAAGAAGACAATTGTATAAATTAACGAATATAGAAAGT
>CABYCK010000020.1 GCA_902517535.1 uncultured Pelagibacteraceae bacterium
AGATAAAAGATTTATTAGTTCAATGAAAACTTTTATTGGATTGCCTCATAGATATGAAATTTTTCTAAAAAAAAAGAATATAACTTTTATTAACGACTCAAAAGCAACAAGTTTTCAAGCTACCAATCTTGCCCTTGCATTTAGCAAAAATATATTTTGGATAGTTGGCGGTCGTCCAAAAAAAAATGACAAGATAAATTTAAATAATGTTAAAAATAACATTATTAAATCATATATAATAGGCAAACATACAAATTTTTTTAAAAAACGTTTAAAAAATAAGATAAAATTTTCTATAACGAAAAATTTAAAAAACTCAATTATCTCAATTATTAAAGACTCAAAATCATTTAGAAATGTCAATACTACAATTTTGTTAAGCCCAGGTGCTGCTTCCTTTGATCAATTTAAAAACTTTGAAACTAGAGGAGACCAATTCAAAAAAATGAGTAAATTATATGCTAAAAAACTTATTTAAATTTGATTTTTATAATTATTGGAGAAATGTAGAAAAAAATATTCTATTAGGATTTTTAATATTATTTTTTTTAGGAGTTTTTTTTTCATTTTCCTCAACCTCTTCGTTAGCTGGAGAAAGGTTAAATAAAACTTATTATTTCTTTTTTTTAAAACATTTTTCATTCACTGTTTTAGCACTTTTCATTATGTTATTTATTTCAGCTTTGGAAACTGTTAAGTTAAAAAAATTCATCATTCCATTTTTTTTAATATTTTTTACCTTATTGATTTTAGTTCCTATTATTGGGGTGGAAGTAAAAGGAGCGCAAAGATGGTTAGATTTCTATTTATTTATGTTACAACCTATAGAGCCTTTAAAACCTTTTTTTATTTTAGTAACAGTTAAAGTATTAACTTTAAATGAATTAAAAAATCCTCAAATAAAATATTTATTTAGTTTTTTTTTATTATCATCTGTAATAATTCTATTAATCGATCAACCAGATCTTGGGCAATCGATTTTGTTAACTGGAAGTTGGATAGCAACTGTTTTTGTTTCAGGAGTTAGCATTATTTATATTTTTGGTTTTTTTTTGGTTTTCATAATTTCAATATGTGGACTTCTTTTTTTAATGCCAGAAAAATTTGGTTATATCATTAATCGTTTAATTACATTTTTTGACCCTGGTAAGGGAGATAATTTTCAATCTTCTATTGCTCTAGAAGCAATTAAACAAGGAGGGCTTAAAGGACAAGGTATGGGAGAAGGAGTTTTAAAAGAAAGTGTACCCGAGGCACACACAGATTATATTATTGCGATTATAACTGAAGAATATGGTTCTATTATCTCAGTATTAATAATAACAATTTTTTTGTATATTGCTTTTAGGATTATTAAAAATTGCGCTACAATAAAAGACGAATTTTTAAAATTATCTTTATGTGGTCTTGCGTCTCTGATGATTTTTCAGACATTTATTCATGTTGGAGTAAATACTAACTTATTGCCCACAACAGGCATGACCTTACCGTTTTTGAGTTATGGCGGTTCATCTCTTATTGGAAGTGCAGTTTTAGCTGGAATAATACTTAATTACACAAAAACAAATTTAGACGTCAATGAATAAAAGAAATAAAAGGATTATAATTGCAACTGGAGGAACAGGAGGACATGTACTGCCAGCTTATAACCTTGCCACCCATCTAAATAGTAATCAATTTGATGTAGAAATTATTTGTGACAAAAGAGGATTGAAATATTTTAAAAATCGCGAAAATTTGAATATAACAATTATAAATTCATCAACAATTCTTAACAAAGGTCTTTTTAAATTAGTATTATCAGTTTTAATTATTATAGGTTCTTTATTTAGATCAATTCTTGTTCTGTATAAAAATAAACCGGCTTTAGTTTTTGGAATGGGTGGTTACTCTGCTTTCCCAGTATGTATAGCGGCAAGAATTTTGAAAATACCCTTAATAATATATGAAAATAACTTGCATATTGGTAAGGCAAATAAATATTTGTTACCCTTTGCAAATAAAGTTCTAATATCTTTCAATGAATTGACCGGAATTAAAAAAGCTTATGCTCACAAAGTATCTAAAATAGGAAATATAATAAGAAAAGAAATATTTAGTTTTCAATCAGAAAATTATTACAATCAAAATGATGAAATTTTAAAAATATTAGTCCTAGGTGGGAGTCAAGCAGCGAAAGCTTTTGGAGAAAAACTACCTAAAATATTTAAACAATGTAGTGATATTAAAATACCAATGAAAATTTACCAACAATGCCTTCCAGACCAGAATAATTTATTAGTTTCATATTATAAGAATTTAAATATCGATTGTGAAATTTTTAACTTCTCTGATGATTTATTAGAATATTTTTCTAAAGTTAATTTGGCTATAACTAGATCTGGATCTTCAATGTTAGCTGAGCTAACTAATTCCAATATACCCTTTATTTCAGTGCCATTACCTTCTTCTGCTGACAACCATCAATTAAAAAATGCTATTTATTATCAGAAAAATGAGTATAGCTACTTAATAGAGGAAAAAGAACTAGACGATAAGTTATATGAATTGATTAAATTAATCCATAAAGATAAGTCGTTGTTAAAACAAATTAAAATCCAACAACAACATTATTCTGACAAATCAGTTTATGAAAATATAGACAAAGAAATAAAAGAAATAATTAAAAATAATGAAGAATATTAGAATAGGACAAAAAGAAATAATTCATTTTGTTGGTATCGGCGGAATAGGTATGAGCGGACTAGCTCAGGTAATGAAAACTATGGGTTTTAAAATTCAAGGAAGTGATCAAAATAATAATAAAAGTACTTTTAGTTGCAAAAAGGCCGGAATAAAAGTTTTTAAAGGACATTCTAAAAGCAATATTAAAAAAGCAACTATTCTAGTCAAATCTACTGCGATAAAAAATAATAACGTAGAATTACTTCAAGCTAAAAAAAATAAAATACCAGTTTACTCTAGAGCAGAAGTTTTAGCTGACGTAGTTTCATTAAAAAAAAATATTATAATAACAGGCTCTCACGGCAAAACCACCACAACTTCTCTAGTGGCAAAAATTTTATCAGATCAAAAATTAGATCCCACAATTATTAATGGAGGTGTAATAAATTCATTTAATAGTAATGCTAAACTTGGAAAAGGTGATTGGGCCATCCTTGAAGCAGACGAGTCGGACGGAAGTTTTCTTAAACTACCGATCAACTATTCAATTGTGACTAATTTGGATTATGAGCACATAGATTATTATAAAAATTATAAAAATTTAGAAAAAGCTTTTATTGAATTCATTAACAAAACTCCTCCAATAGGAAAATCTTTGGTTTGTATTGACAATAAAAATATTAAAAAAATTCTGAAAAAGATAAAAAATAAAAATATATTTACCTACGGATTTAATAAAACTGCCAATTATAGAATAGATAATACCAGATATTATTTAAACCATTCAATATTTAATCTGAATTTTAAAAATCTAAATAATAAAAAAAAGATTAGCATCAAGGATATAAATCTTAAACTTATTGGTAAACACAACATATTGAACGCAACAGCAGCGATAGCAGTTTGTCTCAATTTAGGAGTTAAAATTCATACAATAAAAAAAGCTTTAAAAAACTTTTCTGGCGTACAAAGAAGAATGACCAAAATATTTACAAAAAATAAAAATGAATTTTTTGATGATTATGCACATCATCCAACCGAAATTTCATCAACTTTAGAGGGAGTCAGCAAAGTTTACAAGGAAAGAAAAATTGTTTCAGTTTTTGAGCCTCATCGCTATTCTAGAATTATTTCTTTGAAAAATGCTTTTTCAAAGTGTTTTCTTAATTCAGATTTAGTTTTAATTTGTCCTATTTATGCAGCAGGTGAAAAAAAAAATAGATCTTTTGATTATTTAAAATTTTCCAAATTAATTTCAAAAAATTCACAAACTCAAGTTATAATAGTTAAAAATCAAAAAGATCTTGTTAATTATTTAAGAAAAAACCTGATTGATGACGAGATAGTAATTGGAATGGGTGCGGGATTAATAACTCACTGGATGAGAGGATTAAAATCTACTTTATGAATTTAAATACAGACTATCTTCAAAAAAAATATGGTAAAAATTTAATACTAAGCGAAAATTTGTCAAAATATAGTTGGTTTAATTTAGGAGGCCCAGCAGATATTTTTTTTCGACCAAAGGACAAAGATCAATTAAAAGAATTTATTAATGAGATTAGAAAAGATATAAATGAAATAAATATTTTAGGAGCAGGTTCGAATACTTTAATTAGAGATACCGGTGTCAAAGGCGTAGTAATTAAATTAGGCTCTAAATTTTCAGATTTAAGATTATTAGAAAAAGATACAATCGAAGTTGGTGCAGCTACACTAGATAAAAAGGTAGCAGATTTTGCAAAGTCAAATGGCATCAGTAATATGGAATTTTTGTCTTGTATTCCTGGATCTATTGGTGGTGCGATTGTAATGAATAGTGGTTGCTACGGTTCAGAAATTTCTGAAATTTTACAGTCAATAAAAGTCATAGATGACAAAGGTTCAGAAAAAGAAATTAAAAATGAAGAAATTAATTTTTATTATAGAGGTACCAATCTTCCCAAAAATTATATTATAATATCTGCAAAACTTAAAGGCTTGTTAAATTCAAAACAGAAAATTGAAGAAAAACAAAATTTATTAATTAAACGAAAAAAAGACTCTCAACCAAGCCAAATTAAAACGGGTGGAAGTACTTTTAAAAATAGTGATGGTACCAAAGCTTGGATGCTTATAAAGGAGTCAGGTTGTGACAAGTTATATGTCGGAGACGCGAAAATTTCTGAAAAACATTGTAATTTTTTTGTTAACAATGGAAAAGCTAAAGCATCAGATATAGAAAATTTAATTGATAAAGTAAAAAAAGAAGTACAAACAAAAACTGGAGTAAATCTTGAATTAGAGATTAAAATTATTGGTGAAAAAAAATAAGAAAATTTTAGTGGTCATGGGTGGAACTTCTGGAGAAAGAGAGGTAAGTCTGGAAAGTGGAAAAGCATGTATTAGAGCTTTAAAGAAAAAAGGATATAAAAATGTATCAATTTTTGATCCTAAAAAAGAATTTTTAAATTTAATAGACAAAAAAAAAACTGACATTATTTTTAATGCATTGCATGGGAAAGACGGTGAAGATGGAATAGCACAAAGTTTTTTTGAATATTTAAAAATACCTTACACACATTCAGGCGTTGTCAGTTCATTTAATTCTATGAACAAAACTATTTCAAAAGAAATATTTAAAAAAAATAGAATTAAAACTCCAAAGTATTTTATTTTTAAAAAAGAAAATTATAATAAAATAAAATTAAATAAAATTATTAGAATAAAAAAAATAAAATTTCCTATAGTAGTCAAACCAATAAACGAAGGCTCAAGTATAGGAGTTAAAATATGTAAAAATATTTTTAGTTTGCATCTTTCAACAAAAAAACTATTTAATTTATATGAGGAACTGATGTTCGAGCCATATATTGGAGGTCAAGAAATTCAAGTAGCAGTCATAAACGGCATTCCATTAGGTGCAATTGAACTTAAACCAAAAAGACAATTTTATGATTATAAAGCTAAGTATTTAAAGGCTGCAAAAACTAAACACATAATGCCTGCAAGTATAAATAAAAATAAATATTTAGAGTCTTTAAAAATTGCAAAAAAAGCACACAAAGCATTAGGATGTAAAGGTATAACAAGATCGGATTTTAAATTTTTCAAAAATCAATTTTATCTTTTAGAGCTCAATACCCAGCCTGGAATGACAAGCTTGTCATTAGTGCCTGAGATAGCAAATTACAAAGGCATATCTTTTGAAGATTTAGTGGAAAAAATATTACTGAATGCCAGCATTAACAGATGACGAAATCTTTCTTTGGATTATTAGTACTTTTAATTTTATTTACTACATACACTCCAAAATTTGATTTAAGTAAATCATTATCAGTTAATATTAAAAAAATAGAAATTTTAAATACTTCAATACTAGACAAAGACTCAATAAAAAAAGATTTAAGTTTCCTATACAAAAAAAATTTATTCTTTCTGGATGAAAAAAAAATCCGAGAAAAATTAATAGATATAAAATTTATTGACAGTTTTAGTATTAAAAAAATTTATCCAAATACCATAAAATTGACAATAAAAGAAAAGCAACCAATAGCTATTTTACAAATAAAAAAAAAAAGGTTTTATATCTCTAGTGAAGGTGAGTTACTAAATTTTTTTGAAACTAAAAAATATGAAAATTTACCAACAGTATTTGGAAGTGAAAAAGGTTTTCATGCTTTATATAAGGATCTCAAAAATATAAACTTTCCAATAGAAGAAATAAAATCGTTTTATTTTTTTGACTCTGGACGATGGGATTTAATAATGATTGATGAAAAAATAATAAAATTACCGATTGGAGAGCACATACTCAGTTTAGAAAATTTTATGGACCTAAAAAATCAAAGTAGCTTTGATAATTATAAAATATTTGATTATAGGATTAAAGACCAACTAATTTTAAATTAGATTATGGAAAATGATATTCCTACTTTATTTGTTGAAATAAATGACACAAATTTTATTTTTAATGCTGGTATTCTTGACGAAAATCAAAATTTTCAAATAAAGAAAACTATTGTTACTCCAAATAAAGATATAAAAAAAAATAAATTCTTAAATTTAATGAATATTAATTTGATTATCAAAAATAATATTGAAATTATAGAAAACGAACTTAATCATGTTTTTAAAGAAGTGATAATTATTTTAGACTCTTTTAATTATTCTTGCATAAATATTTCAGGATCTAAAAAATTAAATGGCTCCCAAATTTTAAAAGATAATATTTCTTATATTTTAAATAACCTTAAATTAGTTATTACTGAAAATGAAAAAGACAAAACAATTTTACATATTTTTAATTCAAAAAGTGTTTTGGATGGTACCAGCACTCAAAATTTACCAATCGGTCTATTTGGAGATTTTTATAACCATGAACTTTCTTTTTTTTTAATCAATAATAATGATCTTAAAAATTTAAAAAACATTTTTAATAAAAATAACTTAAAAGTAAAAAAAATCATATTAAAGGATTTTATAGAAGGAGCTGAACTTATAAAACAAAATCACGGTATAGAAACTTTTTTTAAAATTAAAATTAATAAGGATACAATAAATATAAATTCTT
>CABYCK010000021.1 GCA_902517535.1 uncultured Pelagibacteraceae bacterium
AGTTCCTGTAAAAACTTCTCATTCTGAGTCCGTAAATATAGAATTTGAAAATAATTATGATTTACATCAAGTAAAAAAAATACTTAGCAATGCTCCTGGATGTAAAGTTGTCGATGAACAAAAAGATGGAGGTTATATTACACCGTTAGAAGCAGAAGGGAATTATTTGACTTTCATTTCAAGAATTAGAAAAGATCACTCTAATATGAAAGCTTTAAATATCTGGGTAGTTTCAGACAATCTTTTAAAGGGTGCAGCTTTGAACACTGTACAAATTGCAGAGTGTCTGATTAGAGATTTTAAAAAATAATTTATTAAGACTATGGAAAAAAATAAAAATCCTTTAAGCCCTCACTTACAAATTTATAGATGGCAAATTTCATCACTCCTATCTATTTCTCATAGAATAGTTGGTGTAATTAATATTTTCTTTATTATACTAATATGTTTTTGGTCATTATCTTTATTACTAGATGAAAATAATTATGAGCTAACAAAATTGTTTTTAAATACTTTCTTTGGAAAGTTTTTTATAATTTGTTTTTGTTGGACTTCAAGTTTTCACATTTTAAATGAAATCCGGCATTTTGCTTGGGATTTAGGTTTTGGTTTTGACATTAAGACAGCAAAAATTACAGGATCTTTGGTTATTATAGGCTCTTTTATTTTGACAATATTGTTTTTTTTAATAGGTAAAAACTTAGTTTAATATGCACAATTCTACAAAAAAATGGTTATTAACAAAAATCAGTTCATTTTGTTTATTACCTTTTATTGTTTGGTTCATACTTAACTTAGTGAAGATTTATGATAATGATTATCAACAAGTTGTTGATTTTTTTTCAACTCAACCTTCAAAGATATTATTCTCTTTATTTGTTGTAATTGCTTACTTTTTTTACGCTTTGACAATAAGTGAAATATTTGAAGATTATATTCAAAATGATAAAATCAAAAATGTCGCAAATAAAACCTTAAATATTTTTGCTATAATGTTACCATTAATAACAATCTTAGGAATTTTAAATTTATAAATGAGTAAGTACAAAATTATCGATCACGAATATGATGTAGTAGTCTTAGGAGCTGGTGGCTCAGGACTTAGAGCTGCTGTTGGGTTATCTGAAGCTGGTCTAAAAACTGCCTGTATCTCAAAAGTTTTTCCTACAAGAAGTCATACGTCTGCTGCTCAGGGAGGTATATCTGCTGCACTAGGAAATATGGGAGAAGACGATTGGAGGTGGCATATGTATGATACAGTAAAAGGATCTGATTGGCTTGGAGACCAAGATGCCATTGAATATTTATGTAAAGAAGCACCAAGAGCTGTCGTTGAATTAGAGAGATACGGTGTACCATTTAGCAGAACAGATGATGGAAAAATTTATCAAAGACCTTTTGGAGGTATGACCAAAAATTATGGAAACGGTACAGCCCAAAGAACTTGTGCTGCAGCTGATAGAACTGGTCATGCCATCTTACACACTTTATATGGGCAGGCCTTAAAACAAAATACTGAATTTTTTATTGAATATTTTGCACTTGATTTAATAATGAAAAACGGTGAATGCAAAGGTTTAATAGCGTGGAATTTAACAGATGGTACAATACATAGATTTAGATCTCACATGACTATTATAGCAACCGGAGGCTATGGAAAAGTTTACTATTCAGCAACTTCAGCTCACACATGTACCGGTGATGGTAATGCCATGATCTTAAGAGCAGGCTTACCATTACAAGACATGGAATTTGTTCAATTTCATCCAACTGGAATTTATGGAGTGGGCTGTCTAATTACAGAAGGTGTGAGAGGTGAAGGAGGATTTTTGGTAAATGGTAAAGGAGAAAGGTTTATGGAGAGATATGCTCCAAATGCAAAAGATTTAGCTTCAAGAGATGTGGTTAGCAGATCAATGGAAATGGAAATTAATGAGGGCAGAGGAGTTGGTAAAAATAAAGACCATATCAATTTACATTTGGATCATTTAGACAAAAAGGTAATTGATGAAAGACTTCCTGGAATTTCAGAAGCAGCGAAAACATTTGCTAATGTTGATGTAAACAAAGAGCCCATACCTGTAGTTCCAACTGTTCATTACAATATGGGTGGTATTCCCACTAATTATAAAGCGGAAGTTCTTACATTAAATGGATCAGAAAAAACTGTACCAGGTTTGATGGCAATAGGAGAGGCCGCCTGTGTATCTGTTCATGGTGCAAATAGATTAGGGTCAAATTCTTTAATTGACCTCGTTGTTTTTGGAAGAGCTGCTGCTAAAAGAGCAGCAGAAATAGTTAAACCAGGAAGTCCGCATGAAGAGGTATCTAATTTAGAAACGGACAAATGTCTAGATAGATTTGATAAAATTAGAAATTCTAACGGATCTACTAGAACTTCAGATTTAAGATTAGAGATGCAAAAAACAATGCAGTCTAAATGTGCAGTTTTTAGAACTGAGAAAACGTTAAAAGAAGGTGTAAACCAAATAAGAAAACCTTATGAAGGAATGGCCGATGTTTCAGTAAAAGACAAGTCGTTACTTTTTAACACAGATTTAGTTGAAACTTTAGAATTCGATAATTTAATAAGACAAGCATTGACAACAATGGACTCAGCTTATAGCAGAAAAGAAAGCAGAGGAGCCCATGCTAGAGAAGATTTTAGTAAAAGAGATGATAAAAATTTTATGAAACATACATTAGCTTGGCAAAATGAAAATAAAGTAGAAATCAAGTATAGAAATGTTCATACAAGAACATTAACAAATGATGTACAATACTTTCCTCCAAAGGAAAGGGTGTATTAAAAATGGTTAAATTTAACTTACCTCAAAATTCTAAAATTGAAGTTGGTAAGTATTATAAAGATAAAACAAATTCAAAAAATATTAAAAAAATTAACGTTTATAGGTGGGACCCATCCTCTGGAAAGAATCCAAGAATAGACACATTCGAAGTAGATATGGATAATTGTGGGCCTAAAGTTTTAGATATATTATTTAAGATCAAGAATGAAATAGACTCATCATTAACATTTAGAAGATCTTGCGCACATGGAGTTTGTGGTTCTTGCGCTATGAATATTGATGGATCAAACACGTTAGCTTGTATAAAATCTCATACTGATATTAGTGGGGATTTAAATGTTTATCCCCTACCTCATCTTCAAGTAGTAAAAGATTTGATAGGAGATTTAACAACTCTTTATAAACAGTATGAGTCTATACAACCGTGGCTTAAAGTTGAACAAACTGGCGAAGAAAAAAAAGAATTAAAACAATCTCAAAAAGATAGAGAAAAATTAGACGGTTATTACGAGTGTATCCTATGTGCATGTTGCTCTACTTCTTGTCCAAGTTATTGGTGGAATGGAGATAAATATCTAGGTCCAGCAGTACTTTTACAAGCTTATCGTTGGATTAATGACAGTAGAGATGGAGACAAAAAAGAAAGACTTAAAAAAGTTGCAGATGAATTAAAATTATATAGATGTCATACTATTATGAATTGTACCAATTCTTGTCCAAAAGGATTAAATCCTGCAAAAGCCATTGGTTCTATTAAGAAAATGCTTGCAACAAGCTAAAACCTTATTTATTCAATTACTTCATGAAAACTATTAAACACTTTTTAAATGGAAAGTCTTTTTCTGGTGATTCTACAAGAACTGGTAAAATTTTTAATCCTGCCACGGGTGAACAAAGTGCAGAAGTTAAGTTAGCTAGTGAAAAAGATGTTAATGAAGCGGTTATAAATGCTAAAAGTGCATTTGAAAAATGGGCTAATACACCCCCACTACAGAGAGCTAGAGTGATGTTCAAATTTAAAGAATTAATAGAAAAAAATTCAGATGAACTTACTAAGATTATTGTTTCAGAACATGGTAAAGTATATGAAGACGCGAAAGGCTCATTAACTAGAGGTTTGGAAGTAGTAGAATACGCGTGCGGAATTCCTCAAATGCTAAAAGGAGAATTTACAGAAAATGTTGGTTCAAATGTTGATAGCTGGTCTATAAGGCAACCACTTGGTGTTTGTGCAGGAATTACACCTTTTAATTTTCCCGCAATGGTTCCTATGTGGATGTTCCCAATGGCAATTGCTTGCGGAAACACATTTGTTTTAAAACCCTCTGAAAAAGATCCATCTTGTTCTATTAAATTAGCTGAACTTTTAAAAGAAGCTGGCTTGCCTGACGGAGTTTTTAATGTGGTAAATGGAGATAAAGAAGCTGTAGATGCATTAATAAACAATAAAGATGTTGTTGCGATAAGTTTCGTTGGCTCAACTCCAATTGCAAAATATATTTATGAAAATTGTGCTAAAAATGAAAAAAGAGTTCAAGCATTAGGTGGAGCTAAAAATCATTGTGTTGTTATGCCAGACTGTGACTTAAATCAAGCTGTTAATGGTCTAATGGGTGCTGCGTACGGGTCAGCTGGTGAAAGATGTATGGCTCAATCTGTAGCAGTAGCAGTAGGAGGAATTGGAGATAAATTAGTTAAATCTTTAGCGAAAAAAGTTGAGACACTTAAAGTTGGGCCAGGAATGGATAATCAATCAGAAATGGGTCCGCTAGTAACCAAAGAACATTTAGCCAAAGTTAAAGAATACGTTGACGTTGGAGAGAAAGAGGGAGCTAAATTAGTTGTGGATGGTAGGAATTTTAAATTACAAGGATATGAAAATGGTTTTTATATGGGAGGATGTTTATTTGATAATGTCACTAAAAATATGAGAATTTACAAAGAAGAAATTTTTGGACCAGTTCTTTCAGTTGTCAGAGCAAAAGATTTTGATGAAGCATTAAAATTAGTAAACGATCATGAGTTTGGCAATGGTGTAAGCATTTTTACAAGAGATGGAGACTCTGGAAGAACTTTTTCGAACAAAGCAAAAATTGGAATGGTTGGTATAAACATACCTATTCCTGTGCCAATGGCTTTTCATAGCTTTGGTGGTTGGAAAAGATCTTTATTTGGTGACCAACATATGCATGGTCCAGAAGGAGTGAGATTTTATACAAAGCTCAAAACTATTACATCGAGATGGCCAACAGGTTTAAGATCAGACCCTGAGTTTGTTATGCCAACAATGAAATAATTAAATTATGAGAAAAAAAATCACTTTAATAGGGGCAGGCCAAATAGGTGGAACTCTAGCCCATCTTATTGCCCTTAAAGAACTTGGAGACGTAGTCTTGTTTGACGTGGCGGCAGGAGTAGCCAAAGGAAAGGCATTAGATATTGCACAATCTTCTTCAATAAGCGGATTTGATATTAATTTAGTTGGAACTGATAATTATGAAGATACAAAAAATTCAGATGTAATAATAATTACAGCTGGAGTACCAAGAAAACCCGGCATGACTAGAGATGATTTACTTGGTATCAATCTTAAGATAATTAAACAAGTTGCTGAAGGAATTAAAAAAACTTCACCAAATTCGTTTGTTATTTGTATCACTAATCCACTTGATGTAATTGTAATGGCCTTACAAAAATATTCAGGATTACCTAAAAATAAAATTGTAGGTATGGCTGGAATTTTAGATTCAGCTAGATTTGTTTATTTTTTATCTCAAGAACTAAAAGTCCCTGTTCAAAATATCAAGTCATTTGTTCTTGGCGGACATGGAGACAGCATGGTTGCGATGTTGGAGTCAACAGAAGTAAATGGAAAAAAAATTAATGATTTAGTAAAGGAAGGTAAACTTAAAAAAGAAAAACTAGAGCAAATCGTTGATAGAACGAAAAAAGGTGGTGCAGAAATTGTTAAATATTTAGAAAAGGGATCAGCATTTTACGCTCCGGCTGCTTCTGGGGTACAAATGGCAGAGAGTTATTTAAAAGATCAAAAAAAACAATTTCCCTGTGCAGCATATCTTAATGGAGAGTACGGAGTTAAAGATTTGTATGTTGGAGTCCCAGTGATAATAGGAAAAAATGGAGTAGAAAAGGTAGTTGAAATAAATCTAAATTCCGAAGAAAAATCTAATTTAGATAAATCAATCAAAGCAGTGCAAGAATTATTCGATGCAGCTCAAAAAATTGATCCAGAATTATAATAAGAACATTTTGCCAGTATTTTTTCTTGGCATTTTTTCTTTTTCTATAACTTATTACTATGGTTTTATGGGATTAATGCCCTCAGATAATACCGTTTTGTACAATGGTGGTTATAAAGTATTAAACGGTTATATTCCTTTTAATGATTATTGGCTCGTTACTGGACCTTTACTAGATTACATAAATGCATTTTTCTTTTTATTTTTTGGAACTACTTGGAAAAGTTATATTTTCCATTCATCATTTGTAAATTTGATTTTAGCAATTTCAAGTTTTTACTTATTTAAAAGTCTTATGTTGTCCTCTTTATATGCTGTCTTATACGCGTGCCTCATTTCGATTTTATTTTATCCAGTTGTTGGAACACCATTTGTGGATCATCATTCAACTTTTTTTTTAATATTATCTTTTTATATATTTATATTTGTAGTTAACTCTAAAAAATTTTTATTTCTTTCAATTATTCCATTCTTATTATGTTTATCATTTTTATCAAAACAAACCCCTGCAGTATATGGAGTCTTTGTAATAATTTTTTTAGTATTTATGATTTGTTT
>CABYCK010000022.1 GCA_902517535.1 uncultured Pelagibacteraceae bacterium
GAGTTTCAAAAGTATTTTTGAAATTTTTTTCAGCTTTACTTAAAGTAATTTTATATTCTATCTTCTTTAATAAAGACAAAAAAAAAATTTATTATCAAAGGCTTTCTGGTTTATTTAATTCTATAATTGGTAAAAAATCATGGTATAGACCAAAAATATTTTAACCAATTGATTTAATAATAATTTAATTATAAGTATTCATTAAATGTTTTCAAAAAAAAAAATTTTAGTAACTGGTGCTGCAGGATTTCTAGGTTCTCATCTTTCTGAAAAATTAGGTGAATTGGGACATGAAGTGATTGGAATTGATAATATGCTTGGTGGTTATGAGGATAATGTACCTAATAATATTAAATTTCATAAAATTGATTGTTGTGAATTTGAAAAAATAAACGATATCATGAATAATATAGATGTCGTCTATCATTGCGCTGCTACAGCTCACGAGGGATTATCAGTTTTCTCACCTTTTGAAATAACTAAAAACAATTATCTTGCATCTGTCTCAATATTTACGGCAGCAGTTAATAAAAAAGTAAAGAGAATAATTTTTTGTTCATCAATGGCTAGATATGGAGATCAAAAAACTCCTTTTACAGAATTAATGAAACCACAGCCAGTTGATCCTTACGCGATTTCAAAAGTCGCATCCGAAGAAGTTCTTAAAAATTTATGTGATTTAAATAATATTGAGTGGGTAATTGCAGTTCCACATAATATAATTGGTCCAAGACAAAAGTATGATGATCCTTTTAGAAATGTTGTATCAATTATGATTAACAGAATGATACAAAATAAGGCACCAATTATTTATGGAGATGGCAAACAAACAAGATGTTTTTCTTACATTGATGACTGCTTAAGTTGTTTAATACCAATGCTTGACCAAAAAAATTTAAACAAACAAACTATAAATATTGGTCCAGATGAAGAATTTGTAACAATAAATAAAATTGCAGAATTATGCTCAAATATTACTGGCACAAACTTACAACCGATTTATAAAAAGGATAGACCAAAAGAGGTCAAGCACGCTACCTGTTCTGCTGACAAAGCAAGAAACTTACTGAATTATAAAACGACAGTTGATTTAAAAGAGGGAATTCAAAAGACGTTTGATTATATTAAAAAAAGAGGAGCGAGACCTTTTGATTACAACATTAATATTGAAATAAATAATGAGTTAACACCGTCAACTTGGAAAAACAAAGAAATTTAATGTCCAGGAAACTCAATTAAACTTTCAGTTTTATAGCCTTTTTTTTTCAATAATTCATTTCCTGGTAAATCAAACAAATTAATAACAAAAATAAAACCCGCTACTTTCCCACCTGAGATTTCAATTAATTTAGCAGCTGCTTCAGCAGTTCCGCCTGTAGCAATTAAATCATCTATTACTAATATTTTTTCTCCTTTGGAGATAGAATCTTTGTGGACCTCAATTGTTGCCTCTCCATATTCTAGTTTAAAATCTACAGAATGAGTCTCTGCAGGTAATTTATTTTTTTTTCTTAACAAGATGAAAGGTTTTTTTAAAACGTAAGAAACTGTGGAGGCAAAAACAAATCCTCTAGATTCTATAGCAGAGACTTTATCGAAATCAATTTTTTTGGCTAATTGAATTATCTTATCATTCGTATACTTAAAAGCTTCTGGATCTTTAATTAAAGTAGTAATATCTCTAAATAGAATACCTTTTTTTGGGTAATCTTTGATAGATCTAATATGTTTTTTTAAATTCATAATTAGCTTCAAGTTTTAACAAAAAAGCATTAATAATAAAATGATGAAAAAAAGAAAGCTTGGGATAATTGGTGGTAGTGGACTTTACAAAATGGAAGGGTTTAAAAAGTCTAAATGGTACGAAATTAAAACTCCTTGGGGAAAACCATCAGATAAAGTTTTAATTGCAAAATTGGATAAAGAAGAAATATGTTTCATACCTAGACATTCTAGAGGTCATAAGATTAATCCTAGCAATATAAACTTCAGGGCAAATGTTGATGCCTTCAAACAAGTAGGAGTAACTGATATCATTTCTGTGTCTGCAGTTGGTTCTCTAAAGGAAAGTTTAGAACCTGGAAAATTCGTAATTGTTGACCAGTTTATTGACAGAACATTTTCTAGAGTTAAAACTTTTTTTGATGAAGAAATCGTAGCCCATGTTTCAATGGCAAAACCTACAAGCCCTGCTTTATCTAACTGCTGTGTAGCAGCCTTAAAAAAATTAAAAATAGAATATAAGAAAGGAGGAACCTACATAGTTATGGAAGGTCCCCAATTTTCAACCTTAGCAGAGTCAAATTTATACAGATCTTGGGATGCTGATGTAATTGGAATGACCAATATGCCAGAGGCAAAATTAGCTAGAGAAGCAGAAATCAGATATTGCACAGTTGCTATGGTAACCGATTATGACTGTTGGCATCCTGACCATGATGAAGTCGATGTAGCAATGGTAATACAAACATTACAGAAAAATGCGTCAAATGCTCAAAATATGATTAAAGAAGTTATTAAAACATTTAAAAATTTCTCAGTAGATAAAGATCCTGCAAATGATTGTTTGGATACTGCAATTATAACAGATCCAAAATTAAGAACAAAAAAAACTGTAAAAAAATTAAAACATATTGCAGGCAGAGTTTTAAACAAAAGATAATGAAAGTTGAAGGCAAAACTTATAGAACAATTTGGTTTGAAAATAATATAGTAAAAATAATAGACCAAACTAAACTCCCACATCAGTTTGTTATTAAAGATTTAAAAACCGTCAAAGACTCAATTAATGCAATAAAAACTATGGAGGTTAGAGGAGCTCCTTTAATAGGAGCAACCGCTGCTTATGGATTGGTTTTGTCTATTCTTGAAAAAAATGATCAATCTTTTTTAAAAAGATCTAGTGAAGAATTGATTCAGGCTAGACCTACAGCTATTAATTTAAGATGGGCAGTAGAAAGAATGATGAAAAAATTATCAGGTATAAATAGTAATGAAAATTTAAAATTAGCTATAACCGAAGCAAAAGCAATTGTAGAAGAGGATGTAAATTTTTGTAAAAATATAGGTATAAATGGACTTAAGATAATCGAAGAAATATCAAATAAAAAAAAAGATACAGTAAATATTTTAACACATTGCAACGCTGGCTGGCTCGCAACAATTGATTGGGGTACAGCTACTTCACCGATATATCATGCCCATCAAAAAGGAATAAAAGTTCATGTTTGGGTTGACGAAACAAGACCAAGAAATCAAGGAGCTAATTTAACTTCTTTTGAACTTAATGAAGAAAAGATTCCCAACACAATAATTACAGATAATGCTGGTGGTATTTTAATGCAAAGAGGGCAAGTTGATATGTGTATTGTTGGAACTGATAGAACTTTATCAAACGGAGATGTTTGTAATAAAATTGGAACATATTTAAAAGCTTTAGCTGCTAAAGATAATAATGTTCCCTTTTATGTTGCACTACCTAGTTCAACAATTGATTGGGAATTAAAAGATCATACACAAATTCCTATTGAAGAAAGAAATTCAGAGGAACTATCTCATGTTGAGGGAGTGGATAAAGAAAACAAAATAAGAAAAGTAAGGATATATCCCCAAAAAAGTAAAGTAATGAACTTATCATTTGATGTAACTCCTGCTAAATTTGTTTCAGGTCTAATCACTGAAAAAGGAATTTGTGAAGCATCAAAAAAAGGTTTAAAGGATTTATTTAAGTGAGCAAATTAAAATCAGAAGTAATTAATTACTCTAAAAAATTGAATATTACTAACTTATCTGCTTTAAGATCAGGAAATATATCAGTAAGGATAAAGGAAAAGGGAGTTGAAGGGTTTTATATTACTCCATCGGGAAGAAAGTACTCATCTTTAAAACCTAAAGATATTGTATTTGTTTCGCTTAGAGGTATTTATGATAAAAAAAAGGGTAAACCTTCATCTGAATGGAGATTTCATCAAGATATATATGTGAATAAAAAAAAAGCTAAAGCAATAGTTCATGCACATTCAACTTGTGCAACTGCGTTATCAACTCACCAAAAAGACATCCCAGCATTTCACTACATGGTTGCAGTTGCAGGAGGAGAAGATATAAAATGCAGCAAATATGCAACTTTCGGAACAAAAAATCTATCTAGAAATATTATTAAAGCTCTTAAAAAAAGATCGGCATGTTTAATTGCAAATCACGGTCAAGTTGCTTTTGGAGATGATCTTGAGACAGCTTTTGAACTTGCTCAAGAGATTGAAAATATTTGCCATCAATATATAAATGCCATAAGAGTCGGAATACCTAAGATTCTTTCCAAAAAAGAAATGAAAATAGTTTTAGGTAAGTTTAAAAATTATAAAAAAAGGTAATTTTTAATGATAAAAGTAGGCGAACATATAACTATAGATTTTTTAGGTGTTAAAAAAGACTATTCACCAGAGTTCTACGAAAAAGTAATTTACAAAATTGCCAAAGCTGCAAAAGTAGAAATATTAAATGTATCTTCACATAGATTCGAACCCCAAGGCTTTACATTAGTTGCTTTATTAGCAGAAAGTCATTTTAGTTTTCATACATTTCCAGAAAGAGGTGTAATTAGTTTTGATTTTTTTACATGCGGCAAAGTTAATCCAAAGGTTGCCCTAAAGATATTAAGAAAAGAGATTGATCACTCAAGAGTAGTTACCCATGCTTTTGATCGAAGTAGTATAAGTTTATACGATGACATTTATAGTACACCTGGACAAAAAAAATTCTATGTTGTCAAAGATGTTTTGGAAAAATTTACATCAAAAGTTGGTCAATTTGTAGAGATAATGGACTTAGAAGAATTTGGTCATGCTTTATTTATTGATCATGAAATTCAAGTTGCTGAAAAAGACGAAAAAATTTACAGCTCAAATTTTTTTAAGTCTAGTTATGATTTAAGTAAGAAAAATAATAACGTAGCAATAATTGGAGGTGGTGACGGAGGTGTTGCAAGAGCATGTCTAGATAACAATTCAAATTACATTGATTGGTTTGAGTTAGATCCAGAAATAGTAGATGTATGTTATCGTCATTTACCTAAAATTTGCTCAAAAGTTAAAAAAAGCAACAAAATTAAAACATATTGGGGAGATGCTTTTAAAAGCATTAAGGAAATTGAAGATTCTAAATACGATAAAATTTTTGTAGATTTAAACGACGATCAATACTGCATTGATTTAGCAAAAAAGAATATGAGAGGACTAAAAAGAATATTAAAAAAAGGCGGAGTTATTACAGCTCAGGTGGGTAGCATAGATAAAAAACCAAAACAAGTAGATAACTGGAGCAAAGTATTAAATAAAAGTTTTGGGAATATAAAAATTTCCGGGGCGTATATTCCCAGTTTTGATTGCAACTGGAATTTTGCATCTTCAATAATGAAGTAAATTTACATTTTTGGTCTATAAAAAGATTTTAAAAATAAAATAGCTGATAAAATTCCATATATTTCAATTAATCCTATAATTAAATTAGATTTATCGAATTTTAATATACTTATTATAATTTTTTTTAGTGCTTTAATAAAA
>CABYCK010000023.1 GCA_902517535.1 uncultured Pelagibacteraceae bacterium
AACGAAATTTCTATTTTGGTGTCGACTACCGTAATAGAAGTGGGTATAGATTTTCCAAACGCTAATTTAATTATTATTGAAAACTCAAATAAATTTGGGTTAGCTCAACTTCATCAATTAAGAGGTCGTGTAGGAAGAGGACATAAACAAGGAACATGTATTCTTTTATTTAAGGAAGGTTTAAGTAAAAATGCGATTAAAAGAATTAAAATATTAAAACAATCTGATGATGGTTTTTTTATATCAGAGGAAGATTTAAGATTACGAGGCTTTGGTGACTTAACTGGTTTTCAACAAAGTGGAATTAAAAATTTTAGATTTGCTGATCCTATAATTCATGAAGATTTATTTAAATTGGCTGAGAAACATATTAAAGATAACGATAATAATTTTAATGATGAAAAGGTAAATTTTCTTATGAAATTATTCGACAAAGCAGAAATTATAAACACAGACTAAATCTAATTTATATTCGTCGTTCCAGCGGAAACAATAAATTTAGAAGCTTGTTCAAAAGAAACATCAAGATATATTAATTCTTTTTTTGGAACCATTAATAAAAATCCGCTAGTAGGATTTGGAGTTGTGGGGACAAAAACATTGATCAAATCTTCTTTGATTTTTTCTTTAATCAGTCCTACATTTTCTTTAGTTGCAAAACCTACAGCCCAGACTCCTTTACGCGGATACTCTAATAACACCACACTTTTTTGCTTATTGTCATTTTTGGTAAAACTTTCTGTCATCTGACCTATCGCAGAATATATTGTTCTAAGAATAGGTATTTTTTTTAAAATATTATTAAATAATTCAAAAAATTTTTTTCCTAAGAAAGATAATGAAACCCAACCAACAAAAGTTATAAAAATCAAGGCTATTAAAATTTCCAATCCAGGAATGTCGAAAGGAAGATAATTATTTGGATTTATTTCTTTTGGTACAATATTGCCTGTAACCCGCACGATGAAAAGAGTTAGATATAATGTAATGCCTAGAGGTATCAAAACTACAATACCTGCTATAAAATAATTTCTTAATCTAGAAAAAATCGATTTTTTAATACTATTTTCTTTCATTTTCTAATAGCTCGAATAAATAATAAAAATTATAATTAATATAAAAATTGCAATTAATAATTTATTATTTAAAATCATGAATCTGAACTATGTATAACATAAATAGAAGAAAATTTCTTGGCTTATTTGGATGTGGTTGTTGTTCTTTAATTCTTCCTTCTTGTTCGTCTGTGCCAATTACAGATAGAAAGCAGTTAACTATAATTCCTGAATATAAAATTAATAATCAAGCTGCTAATGCGTATGCAAAATTTAAACAAAAAGCAAAGCTTATAACAAGTGGATCTCAATTAGAAGAAATTCAGAGAATAGGAAAAAAAATTGAAAATTCAGTAAGTGCATTTTTTGAAAAAAAAAGTGAAGAAGATCCAACAAAAAACTTTCGATGGGAATATATTTTAGTAGATGATGATAAAAATATTAATGCTTGGTGTATGCCAGGTGGAAAAATTGCAGTTTTCACTGGAATGTTGAAAATTACAAAAAATACTGATGCACTTTCAATAGTTATGGGTCATGAGATAGCTCATGCAGTAGCAAAACACTCTGTAGAAAGAGCTAGTCAAGCCATGACTATAAACATTGGATCTCAAGTTGCTGATATTCTTTTGGGAACTCAAATAAATAGAGCTCGTAGAACGATTGGTTCTAATACAGGTTTTGATATATTTAAATTAGGAATTTTAAATCCTTTTGGAAGAAAACAAGAGTCAGAGGCTGATTATTTGGGATTAATATTTTCATCTTTAGCTGGTTATGACATTAGAGAGTCAGTAAAATTTTGGGAAAGAATGGCAGTGGAAGTTGCAGGAAAAGAACCTCCTGTTTTTTTAAATACCCATCCTTCAAGTAAGAAAAGAATAGAAAATCTTAACGAATGGATTAGAGAAGTAATTATTGAATATCCACCTATTAAAGTTTGATTTTTATATGAAAATTTTTTGGTGAGCCCTGATGGACTCGAACCATCGACACCCTCCTTAAAAGGGAGGTGCTCTACCAACTGAGCTAAGGGCCCTAAAAGAAATTACCTTTTATATATATATAGCAAAAATTACAAATCTTTATTAGTTAAAATAGTTGATATATTTTTTATAAAAATAAGAAAAATTGCCACTCTTAATATTTTTTCGTATTTCACTCATAAATTGTTGGTAAAAATATATATTATTGAGTGAAATGATCATAGAAGCCATCATTTCATTAGATTTTATTAAATGGTTTAGATAACTTTTGGAATATTTGTGTAAATTTCTAATATGGCAAGTTTTATCTAAAGGAGATTGGTCATTTTGATATTTAGAGTTTTTAATATTGAGCTTGCCTTCCCAAGTATATGCAAGACCAGTTCTGCCAGATCGAGTAGGAAGAACACAATCAAACATATCTATACCTTGACTAACCGCTCCTAAAATATCTGCTGGTGTGCCAACACCCATTAAATATCTAGGTTTTTCTTTCGGTAAATGATCAGTTGAGTTTTCTAAAATTTCAAACATTTCTGTTTGAGATTCTCCCACAGCAAGACCACCCATCGCATACCCATCAAAACCTATCTCTAATAATTTATCAATGCTCTCTTTTCTCAAATCTTTATATAGACCTCCTTGGACAATCCCAAATAAAGCCTTGGAATTGTCTTTGCCAAACTCTACTTTGCTTCGTTTAGCCCAAAAAGTTGAAACATCAATTGAATTAGATAAAATTTTTTTATCATTTGTTAGTTTAGGGCATTCGTCTAAAACCATAATAATATCTGAGTCAATTGCTTTTTGAACTTGAATGCTTTTTTCAGGACTTAATATAATTTTTTTTCCGTCAATATGAGATTTAAAGATAGCCCCAATATTTTTATCAATCTTATTTAAATTAGAAAGTGACATTATTTGATAACCTCCAGAATCAGTTAAGATTGGTTTGTTCCAATTCATAAATTTGTGTAAACCATTAAATTTTTGAATAATTTCTATTCCTGGTCTAAGTAGCAAATGGTAAGTGTTGCCTAAAATAATCTGAGTACCTGTCTTTAAGATGTCCTCAGGGTAAATACCTTTTACAGTTCCTTGGGTTCCCACAGGCATGAATGAAGGTGTATCTATTTGACCTCTTGAAGTATTTATTAAACCTAGCCTCGCCTTATCATCTTGAGTAATTAACTCAAATGAAAAATTTTTTTTTTTCATTAAAACTATTTTGATTTTAGACTAATAATCTTATCTGGTTCCGAAACAGCTCCGCTATTAGGATCCCCTTTTTTGATCATATCCACAAATTCCATACCTTTTATAACTTTTCCAAAAGCAGAATACTGTCTGTCAAGATGTGGTGCGGACTTGAAACAAATAAAAAACTGACTGTTTGCACTATCAGGATCAGTAGATCTAGCGGCAGATAATACACCTCTAGTGTGTGCAATGTCAGAAAATTCAGCTTTTAAATTTGGAAGATCGGATCCTCCTGTGCCCGCTAAAGATAAATTAAAATCTGGACTACTACTGTTGCCAAATTTCACATCTCCCGTTTGAGCCATAAAACCATCAATTACTCTGTGAAATACTACGTTATTATATTTACCAGAGTTAGCAAGTTCTTGAAATCTTTTTACGTGATTAGGGGCTTTTTCAGAAAAAAGTTCTATTTCAACATCTCCATATTTTAATTTTAAAATCATAATATTTTCATTTGCAGTCAACTGTGTGTTATCTAAACTAAAAATTAGTAAAAATAAATAAAAAAATTTTTTCATTAAAATTTGCTTTTAAGTATTTTAACAGTTGATTTTGTAACAAATTTATTTATATTTCCACCTAATTTGCTTATTTCTTTTACAAAGTTAGAAGAAATAATTTGATTTTCAACATCTGACATTAAAAACATTGTCTCAACTTTCGAATTAAGTTTTTTATTCATCCCCGCTAATTGAAACTCATATTCAAAATCTGAAACTGCTCTTAGTCCTCTTATGATAGTTGAGGCTTTAAATTTGTTACATAAGTTAATTGTAAGAGTATCAAAAGGGATTACTTTAATTTTTTTTCTATTTAAATTAAGGTCTTTAAATAAAGAATTATTAATTATAGAAAGCCTTTCATCAATCGAAAAATGATAATTTTTATTAATATTATCTGTTGTTGCTACAATTACTTTGTCAAAAATATTTAAGGATTTTTTTATAACGTCTATATGACCATAAGTTATTGGATCAAAAGTTCCTGGGTAAATTGCTACTTTCATAAAAATTAATGAATATTATCCTCTATTTTTATTACAGAAACTACTTTTTCATTACCTGACAACTTTTTAATTCTTACACCTTGAGTGTTTCTACCTGCTACTCTTATTTCTTTTACAGCACATCTCATAATACTTCCTTTGTCAGTTGAAAGTATTATTTCGTCATCTTGATTAACTGTCAATGAAGCAGCTATATTACCATTTCTAGGGGAATTAATAATTCCAATTATACCTTTGCCACCTCTATTTGTAACTCTATAATCTAAATCAGATGATCTCTTTCCATATCCATTTTCTGAAACTGATAAAATAAATTTCTCAATAGCATTTTTGAGTTTATTGTCTTTTTTGATATTTTTTTGGCTTATGTTTGAATTATCTAAAATTGAAACTGATATAACTTTATCATTGTCTTTTAATTGAATTCCCTTTATTCCTTTTGAAGACCTTCCTTTAAATAATCTTAATTTTTTTGATTTGAATCTAATGCATTTACCGAATTTAGTGCTTAATAAAATGTCTTGATCGTCATTACAAATTTTTACACCTATTATTTTGTCATCTTGATCAAGTTTCATAGCAATTTTTCCATTATTATTTATATTTATAAAATCTTCCAAAGTATTTTTTCTAATATTACCTTTTGCCGTAGCAAAGACTACAGTCATTTTTTTCCACTCAGTTTCGTCTTCAGGCAAAGGCATTATAGAACTGACAGAATGATGATTTTTAAGTGGTAAGATATTAAATATAGATTTTCCTTTAGATGCAGCTGTACCTTCGGGTATTTTATAGGCTTTTATTCTATACGCTAAACCTTGCGTTGAGAAAAATAAAACCGGTGTATGAGTATTAGCAGTAAATATTTGTACTACAAAATCCTCTGCTCTAGTAGAAATACCAGTTTTACCCTTACCTCCCCTTTTTTGAGCTTTTAAAGAGCTCAAAGGACTTCTTTTTATATAGCCTTGACTTGTAATACTTATGACTACAGACTCTTTTTGAATTGTTTCTTCAATATTGTAGTTTAAAACTGCATCAATAATTTTAGTTTTTCTGGGTTTAGCAAATTTATCTTTGATATTTTCAAGCTCTTTAATGATTAATTTATAAAGTTCTTTTTTTGAATTAATTATTTTATTAAATTCTAAAATTAAATTAGAT
>CABYCK010000024.1 GCA_902517535.1 uncultured Pelagibacteraceae bacterium
ATACCAAATTTATGATCTCGATTAAAGAGATCCTCCTTTTTTTCAATTTTTCTTTTAATAACTTCAATATTTTTAAACTTCTCAGTATTAAATTGTTGTTCTGCATAAGAGTTTAGTTTTTTGAAGATACCTTCGGGACTTTTAACAGAACTGAAGTGCCAGCCACCTTCATATATAAATTTATCAAATTTAGGTTTAAAAAATTTATAAAAAGGTCTCTTTCTAGCTTTTATTTCTCTCAACCATTGAGGCGACTTTAAATCTTTTTTTCTACACATACGTGTACCGTACCATTTTGGTTCAGATTTATTTATTAAGTTTAATTTCAAAGAAAAATTTTTTTGCACAAAACAAGCATATTTGTCATTCTTTGTAAATTCAGTAATTTTATCTGGATTAGGTATCTCATCAAGATCGGATATCATTATCAAATCATTGTCATCACAATTTTTTATCCCTCTAGCTAAAGCGTTTCTTTGAAATTGATCTCTGTAATGAGCAGTGTGCCAATGTTTTTTAAAATTTTTTATAACTTTAGGCAAGTCATCAACAACTATGTAATTAATTTTGCTTTCAAATTTTTTAAAATTATTTTTATTAAAACTTAGTTTTTTATTATTTCCTGCGTGATCAAGTGTTGCTTCACAAATAACAAATTTATCTACATGCTCGAATAATGTATTTAATCTAATATCTAGCATTAGATCTTCGTCAAAATACATGAAACAATCAATAATTCGCATATTTTAATATTGCTTGTTTTAAAAAATTTGTCTAGTTATAATCTTTATTAAGCGGGCATAGCTCAGTAGTAGAGGGTCTAGTTTTTAACGATACTTACAAAAAATCTTTTTTTGTGAATTCATTAGGTTTAACAACACTAATAGCCAACACAACATCCCTTACATTTAAGCGAGGAACGGTATAGGGATGGAAAATTTAACAATTATTATTTCGATTAGATTCTAAATTTTGATTTAGTGTTATTTGACAATTTGTACTTGGATTTTTAGCTGTTATTGTAAAACTTGTTCCACTGACATTTATACAATATTGAAAAGTATCATCTCCTGATAAGTTTTGAACACCATCAAATAAATTTGTATCAATTGTTTTATTTGAACTAGAACTACAGCTTGTTGACGAACCATAGTTACCATTATTTGATTTATACTCTTGGAGAGCTAAATTTACTGAGTTTAAATTGATTTCAGCTTTTTTTTGTTTAGAAGCTTTAATTTGGCCTTGAAAAGTCATAACTCCTATTGAAGAGAGTATACCTATCAAGGCCACAACTATTAAAAGCTCTATTAAAGTGAAAGCTTTTTTATTCACTTAATCTCTATTCTACAGTTATAGTATCTTGTAATTGGTTATCAGCACTAGCGCATGAATCTTTAATACATGTTTTAAGAGTAATATCTGCATTACTAACACTTAAGCTAACTTGACCTAGCGTGAAAGAACTGCCAGTTTTAACTGCTAGTCCAGATCCCCATGGATTTGAGTCTGAAAACATATCTTTATTACCGCTACCTGTAAGCGTGCTATTTACCCTACCAGCGAGTGTAGATGGAGTTGTACTGCAAGTCACTTTACCAGAAAATATAGTACTATCTCCTAAAGTACATTTAACAACTTCTGCCGCTATTTTTTTTTGAACACTCTTATGGATTGCTTTAGTAGAATTTACCTTTGCTTTATCTTGAAAACCACCAAAAGTAGTTACTCCAACAGCAGCTAAAATTCCTATGATAGCAACAACAACTAATAATTCTATTAACGTAAACGCTTTATTTTTCTTTAGCTTCATATGGCCCCCTTTTTACTTTTTTTCTAAAAGTCTTATTAAGCTAGATTAATTCCTAATTCAGATCAACCCCAAGAATCGCAAGGAATAACGAGCCTATATATATATTTTAGTTATATTTATTGAATTAATTCACCTACACTCATAATAGGGGCATACATAGCCACCATTAGGCCACCAATTGTAACTCCCATGAATACGATCATTATTGGCTCTATCAATGCCGCTAAGTTTCCAACTGCTGTGTCGAATTCTTCTTCGTAATATTTAGCAACAGAAGCGAACATAGTATCTAAACTTCCAGTTTGTTCACCAACCGAAATTAATTGGCTGAAAGTTGGCGGAAATATTTTTTCTTTAGAAAATAAATCCGTTAAAGTTTCACCAGAAAAAACGCCTTTTTTAATATTTTCAATTGACTCAACAACAACTATATTAGTGGTTACTGATTTTGCAATATCTAAGCTTTCTAGTATATCAACACCAGCTTGGTTAAGATTTCCTAAAACTAAAGAAACACGGGCTAAAATAGATTTTTGTATTAAATTTCCAAACACAGGCATCTTTAAAATAAATTTATCAAAACCTTTTCTTAAGTTATAATTTTTTGTTAGTGCGTATTTAAAACCTGATACAGCTGCGATTAGGAATATTAAAAGCAAAAACCCTTTATCTCTAATAAAATTACTTGCAGATAATATAATTTTTGTTGCTCCCGGTAATTTATCTGCTAATCCCATATTTGTGTACATCTCTACAAATGTTGGAACAACTTTTATTAACATGAAAGTTGTAACAAGAACAGCAACAGAAAGAAGTACTGCAGGATAAAAGAGAGCACTTTTTATTTGGGCTTTAATTTTCTCTCTTTTTTCTAAAGAATTAACAATTCTCTCTAAAAAAATATCTAATTTTCCACTTGCTTCTCCAGCTTTTATTAAATTTACAGTTACCGTGTCAAAGATTTTGGGATGTTTTTGAAAACATGCAGATAAAGCATTTCCTGCCTCTAAGTCTTTTTTTATTTGAATAATAATTTTTTTTAAGTTTGGGCTTTGAGTCTGTTCAATTAATAAATTTAAAGATGTTAATATTGGTAGACCAGCTCTTTGCATTGTTGAAAATTGTTTTGCAAAAATTAAAATCTCTTTAGTTTTAACACTTGAGCCAAAACTAAAACTTGTTGTTTGTTTTTTTTTTACTTCTTTCTTTTTTTTAGCTTTTACTAATTTAGTAATGATTACTTTTTGTTCTTTAAGCTTGTAAGCCGCTTCAGAATTGTTTATGGCTTCAATTTCACCCTCAACATATTTTCCGGCTGAAATTCCTTTATATTCAAAATTAATCATCTTACTCTAGAGCTAATACCCTTTGATATTCAGCAAAAGACAAATCTCCTGTTAAAAGCATTTCTCTACCCATATCTTGCATAGTTCTAAAATTATCTTTAAGGGCCACTTCTTTTAATTCTTGAGTTGTTGCTTTTCTAAGTATTGCTCCTTTTAAATTTTTAGTAATTTTTAAGATTTCATAAATCCCCATTCTTCCTTTATATCCACTACCGACCTCCGAACCCCCACTAGCACAAGTCTCACAACCTTTGCCTATAACTGGTTTTATCCTTGATGCTTGTTCTGGAGTAAAGCCAATCGAAGATAACACTTTTGGATTTATTTTTTCATCTGGCACTCT
This sequence comes from uncultured Pelagibacteraceae bacterium, assembly GCA_902517535.1. Classification (GTDB taxonomy): domain Bacteria; phylum Pseudomonadota; class Alphaproteobacteria; order Pelagibacterales; family Pelagibacteraceae; genus Pelagilacustribacter. The sequence continues at coordinate 3,503 of CABYCK010000024.1, forward strand.
ACAGTCTGGACAAGTTTTTCTTGCCAACCTTTGAGCAACAATTAAAGTGCATGCAGCTGATATTAGATAATCTGGAGTGCCCATATTTTGTAAACGGGTTATTGTGCTTGGTGCATCGTTTGTGTGAATAGTACTAAAAACTAAGTGACCTGTAAGAGCTGCTTTTAAAGCTATATCTACTGTTGCTTTGTCTCTTATCTCACCAACTAAAATAACTTCTGGATCTTGACGTAAAAAAGATCTTAATGCGGACTCAAATGTGTAACCAATATCTTCTCTAACTTGCACTTGCCCAATTCCTTCTAATTCATATTCCACAGGATCTTCCGCAGTTAAAATGTTCATTGAAGGTTTGTTAATGGTTTGAAGTATCGTGTATAGAGTAGTTGTTTTTCCGCTTCCAGTTGGCCCTGTAACTAATATCATACCTTGAGGCGAATTAATTGCTTCGTTCAAACTATTTAAATCATCATCTTGGAAACCGAGTTCATCCAAACTCTGTGCACCAGCTTCTTTATTTAAGATCCTCATTACAATACGTTCATTATTCTTAGTAGGTAAAATTGAAATACGTAAATCAACTTCTTTTTTGTCAAAAGAAAAGGTTGAACCTCCATCCTGAGGCACTCTTCTCTCAGCGATATCAAGTTTACTAATAATCTTAATTCTAGTTACTACAGCATTATAATTTTGAGTTAAAAATTTTGTAAATTTATCCATTGTTCTTAAAACCCCATCAATTCTAAACCTTACTTGACAAGTATTTTTAAACGGTTCTATATGAATATCACTGGCCTCTAAACTTATCGCTTCTTTTATAACATTGTCACCAAAAGCAATAACATCACTTTCTACTTCTACAGGAACATTTTTTTCTTTCTTTTTAACTTGTTCTAGTTTTTTACCTTTTAAGTTTTCAACTGATTTTTTGTTTTCCAGTCGTTGAACAAAGTTTTCGATGTCATCTAGAGAAGCAGCATATAATTCAGGGTTTAATTGAGTTAGATTTTTAATATTTTTAATTAAACCAAGTTTTGACGCATCTGTGATAGCCAGTTTTACAATCTCTCCAGTGATTTCAAAGGGAACTATTATATTTTCTTTCAAATATCTTAGCGAAGCTATCTTTCTAATTTGATCAGTAATTACTATTTTTTTTAATTCAATCGTAGGAAGAGAATAGGACTCAGAAAGTATTTTAAGTATTGTTGCTGAGTTTGTTAAATTAAGCTCGAAAGCCGTGGTTAATTTTGATTTTCCACCTTCTTCACTTAAAGTTTGAATTTGTTTAAATTGTTGTGAGGTTAGAGCTTTGTGATCAACTAACATATTTAAAATATTTAATTCATTCGACTCGTCTAATATAATCATTATTTTATCACTCTAGGTGCTATAAAGACTAACAACTCATTTAAGTTATCTGTGTTTGAATTACTTTTAAATAAGTTTCCAATTAATGGAACTTTATTTGCGCCTGGAGTTCCACTTCTGCTGGAGTTCATGGTATTTTTTTTGATGCCACCAATAACCACTATATCTCCATCACTAACTAAGAGCTGTGTTGTAATTGAATGAGTTTTTATAGAAGGTTCATCGGCAAGCCCTTCTATTACCTCGTCATTGTTAACTTTAATATCTACGAGAACATTTCCATCTCCGATTATGCTCGGCGTTACTTGTAATGAGAGTGCAGCATCTTTAAA
>CABYCK010000025.1 GCA_902517535.1 uncultured Pelagibacteraceae bacterium
TTTAATTACTTGATCTTACCCATCTTACATATAATTTTCCAGCTTTTATAGTCTATTGGCATAACTGACAATCTGCTCTGTTGAATAAGAGGTAGATGACAAATAGTCTTATTTTTTTTAATTTTTTCTAGAGAAACTGGAGAGATTAATGTTTTTACGAACCTAACTTGAACAGCAACAAACCTTTTTTTTTTATCAGTTTTGTCAGGAAAGGCTTTTTTAGTCACTTTAACTATGCCAACTATTTCTTTACCAATATTTGAGTGATAAAAAAAACAAAGATCACCAACTCTCATTTTTTTCAAATTATTTCTAGCTTGATAGTTTCTAACACCATCCCACGGAACACCTTTAACCCCTGCTTTTTTTTGCTGTGTTATTGACCACACATCTGGTTCTGATTTCATTAACCAATATTTCATTAAAGTTTTAAACCTGGCCCTTTCATGTAAGGAGCATTTTTATCAAGTGGCCATCTAGATCTTGCAGAAATTTCTATATTATTAGTCAAGTTTTTTTTAAACCTTTGTATACCTGCCCAAGCAATCATTGCAGCATTATCACCACAGAATTTTAAATCAGGATATATAGTTTTACAATTCATTTCTTTAGCTAATCTAGATAAATTTTCTCTAATAGATTTATTTGCCGCAACACCACCAGCAACTACCAACTGAACATTCTCTACCCGAGTTTTTTTTTTAAAAGTTTCAATTGCAATCTTGGTCTTTTTAAAAAGAATTTTATTAATAGTTTTTTGAAATGATGCTGCTAAACTATATTTAAGTTTTTTATCATCGTTAATTTTCTTAGACTGTCTTAAAACAGCAGTTTTTAATCCAGCAAAAGATAAATTACATCCAGCTTTATTAATGATCGGCTCTGGTAATTTAAAATAATTTTCGTTACCTAACTTAGAAAATTTTTCTACCTCAGGTCCACCTGGATATCCTAAATCTAGCATCTTAGCTGTTTTATCGAAAGCTTCCCCAAGAGCATCATCTATTGTTGTCCCTAATTGTTCATAATTATTTACATCTCTAACAATTAAATATTGTGAATGACCGCCTGATATTAAAAGAAGCAAATAAGGAAATTTAATTTTATTTTCCAACCCTGGACTTAGTGCATGACCTTCTAAATGATTTACACCAACAAACGGTTTGTTTGAAAAAGCTGCTATAGACTTCCCGATATTTAGTCCAACAGTTAGACAAACTATCAATCCCGGTCCAGCTGTTGCTGCAACTCCATCAATTTCTTTCAAGGAAATCTCGCTGTCTTTTAAAGCCTTACCAATGATAAATTCTATATTTTCTAGATGAGCTCTTGCTGCTAGTTCAGGAACTACCCCACCAAATTCTTTGTGTTCTTTTATTTGGCTAGATACTACATTAGACAATATGTCTGCGGTACCTTTTTCATTTTCTCTAATTATGGCTGCCGCCGTTTCGTCACAGCTTGTTTCAATCCCTAAAAAAGTAATTTTTTTATTCATTATTTATACGTTAAAATTTAAAATAGTATAAAATATATTCATCAAATATATAAACTAATAATGAAAAAAATTACAATCGGCGCCAGAGGAAGCAAATTATCCTTAGCTTACGTTGAAAAAGTTAAGAGTCTTATTTTAGAAAAATCAAAAGATCTTAATGACGGTGATTTTGTTATAAAAAAAATTAAAACGTCTGGCGACATACATTCAGACGTAAAATTGTCAGAGATAGGTGGAAAAAACTTATTTTGTAAAGAGATTGAAGAAAATTTATTAGAAAATAATATTGATATTGCTGTTCACTCTTTAAAAGATATGGAGTCTGAACAAAATGAAAATTTAATTATTGGGGCATATGTTAAAAGAAATGATCCTCGCGAAGTTCTTATCTGCAATAGAATTAAAAATTTTAATGAACTGTTTAAAGGAGCAAAAATTGGATCAAGTTCAAGAAGAAGAGAACTTCAATTAAAAAAAATTAATAAAAATGTTTCAGTATTAAATATCAGAGGAAATATTGATACAAGGATTCAAAAACTAGAAGATCGAAAATTTGATGCAATTGTTTTAGCTGCTGCTGGGGTAAAAAGTTTAAATTTAGAACACAAAATCGGTTTAATCTTTGATACAAATGAAATTATACCAGCAATAGGACAAGGCATTATTGCTGTTCAATGCAGAAAAGATGACGAGAAAATTAAAGATATTATAAAAAGAATTAACGATATAGAAACTAGTCTTTGTGCAAAAGCAGAGAGAAAAGTTCTTCAAACGATAGGCGGTAACTGTGAAACAGCAATTGGTGGATTTGCAAAAATTACTAATAATAATCTTATATTGAAGGCACAACTATTTTCTGATGAGGGTGATGAAAGTTTCGACTATAAGTTTACTGGTAGCGATGTAGACGCAACAAATATTGGTAAAATTGTTGGAGAAAAATTGTTAAACTTAGCCGGTAAAAAATTTAAAACAAAATGAACATTTTAATAACTAGGCCATTAATTGACTCAGAAGACTTAATGGGAAAACTTTTTTCTTTGGGTCATAAGATAATTCATATTCCAACTTTAAAGATATCGCCTGCTAAAACGGAGTCAGTGGATTTAAATGAATATGATGCTATTATATTTACTAGCGCAAATGCAATTAGGAATCTTACAGTTATAAATGAAGAAAAAAACAAATTATGTTTTTGTGTCGGGTCTATTACTGAAAAAATAGCAAGACAATCGGGCTATCTTAATACTCTTTCGGCTGGTGGTACTGTAAATGCATTGAAAAATTTAATAATAAATTCTAATCAAATTAATGAAAAATCTAGGCTAGTTTATTTTTGCGGAGATAACGTAGCTTACGATTTAGATTTAGAGCTTAAAAGAGAAGGTTTAAAAATCAGCAAGATTATTAATTATAAATCTGAAAAAATTACAGATTTAAATGATCAAAATAAAAAGATAATTACCAGTCACTCTCCTGACATAATATTTGTTTATTCACTACGTAGTGGTGAGAGTTTTATAGAAATAACAAGAAATCATTCTCTTTATCCATTAATGACAGGGTCCAAAGTTATGTGTATAAGCAACAAGGTAGCTAGTTTATTTAAATCAGATGGATGGAAAAAAGTAGAAGTGTTTAATCCTGGAGAAGAATTGTTGCAATTATAGGAACTAAAAAAAATGAATGTATTAGAAAACTTTAAAGATTTATTTCTAGAAATTTGGCAACAAGGTATTGCTGGAGTTAACTTTACTCAAATCGGATTAGCGATTGCAATATTCTTATTTTTTTTACTCTTACGTGGTTTAATTGCAAAATTTATTCTTCAGAGATTAAAGAACTATGTTGCTAAGACTTCAAATAAATTTGATGATGCTTTAGTGGAGTCATCTTCAGGTCCTGTAAAATTCCTCCCGATAGTACTTGGTATATTTATGGCAACATCCTATATGGATTTCGAAGGTAAAATGTCTATCTTTGTAGATAATATAAATCGTTCTTTAATCACGATCTTGATATTTTGGTTAATCCATCAAGTAGTAGAACCTTTAACTTTCTTAATTAGAAGAGTAGAAGAACTACTGTCTAAAGATTTGCTAAACTGGGTTATTAAAGCAAACAAAATTTTAATTATTTTTTTTGGTTTTGCGGCTACCTTAGATATCTGGGGAATAAAAATTGCTCCTATAATTGCAGGACTGGGTTTATTTGGTGTTGCTGTCGCTTTAGGAGCGCAAGATTTATTTAAGAATTTAATTTCTGGCATTTTGGTTTTAGTAGAAAAAAGATTTAAAATTGGAGACTGGATATACGTAGAAGGCATTATTGAAGGAATCGTAGAAAGAATAGGATTTAGATCTACAGTAATAAGAAAATTTGATAAATCAATTGCGACCATACCTAATTCTTCATTTGCAGAGAATGCAGTTGTTAATATTACTGAAACAACAAATTGGAGGATTAGTTGGATTATAACTTTACAGTATAGTTCTACAGTAGAACAATTGAAAAATATAAGGGATCAAATAGAGAAATTTATAACTACAAATAAAGATTATAAAATTGGAGAAGACACAGAGCACGCTGTTAGAATTGACAAATTTTCTGACAGCTCAATAGATATGTATATAAGATGTTTTACAGTAACAAATGATTGGGGAGAGTGGCTTAAAATTAAAGAAAGATTGGCAGTTAAGATAAAAGAAATTGTAGAGAGTAACGGTGCTTCGTTTGCTTTTCCAAGTACATCAATTTATGTGGAGAAAAATTAATGAAATCTATATTAATTTTATTTGATAATATTGTAAGTCTTTATATATGGATATTAATAATTCATGTAATTTTTAGTTGGTTGGTTGCTTTTAACGTACTTAACACTAGCAATCGTTTT
>CABYCK010000026.1 GCA_902517535.1 uncultured Pelagibacteraceae bacterium
TAACAAAGATAAATATAAAAGGTATCTTGCAACTTGCTTTAAGGAAAATATCAATCTTAATAAATGGTTAGTAAGAAATGGTTACGCAGTTTCTTACAAAAGATATTCTAAACTTTATATTCAAGATGAAATTTACGCTAGAGCCAATAAATTAGGTGTATGGGAAGGGACATTTAAACGCCCAGAAAAGTGGAGAAAGCTAAATTAATTTCTTGTATAAATCATATTGTGATTCTATTAAGAAAAATAATTGTAATTATATTTTTTTTTATTTCCTCTTGTTCTTCAATTCCTAAAAACACCCAAAATAGCTGCGCAATATTTGAAGAAAGATATTTGTGGTATAAGCATTCAAAAGCATCATATAAAAAATGGGGTGCACCAATTCATTTACAACTAGCATTTATAAAAAAAGAAAGCGACTTCAATTGGTTAGCTAAACCCCCAAGAAGAAAATTATTTAAGGTTATACCTTTTAAAAGGCCTTCTAGTTCATTTGGTTACTCTCAAGCTGTAACTGGCACCTGGGAGCAATATAAAAGAGAAACTGACAATTCATTAGCAACGAGAGCTCGTTTTAAAGACTCAGTTGATTTTATAGGTTGGTATATTAATAAATCATCTAAGATATTAAGAATATCTAAGAAAGACGCTTACAGACAATATTTAGCTTACTACAAAGGATGGGGAGATTATAAGAATTATTCTAAAGACAGGAAAGCCATTATCTATGCTAAATCAGTAAAAGATATGGCTGATAAATATAGAAAACAACTTAAGCTCTGTAAAAAAAATTTAGATAAAAATAAATTTATTATTTTTTAAGCTGTTTATTTAATTCAATTTCTACAGCATCAATTCTTTTAGTATTTTTTCCAACTACTGTGTAGATAGTTGGTATTACGTATAGAGTAAAAAAAGTAGAAAATATCATTCCTGCAAATATTGTAATCCCCACTGTAAGTCTACTAGCTGCGCCTGGACCAAAGCTAATAATTAAAGGCAACACACCTATAATGGTAGACAAACTTGTCATTAGGATTGGTCTAAATCTAATTGAAGCAGCTTCAAATACTGCAACTTCTAAATTTTTTCCCTCTTTTCTCAATTGATTTGCAAATTCAACAATTAAAATTCCGTTTTTAGCAGATAATCCAATTAGTATTATCAAAGCTATCTGACTATAAACATTCAAGGAAGAGCCAACAACTAAAAGACCGAGTAGCCCACCAAGAATAGCCATAGGAACAGTTAACATAATTGTAAGTGGGTGTTTCCAACTTTCGAACTGCGCACACATAGCAAGATATGCGGTAATTAAAGCTAGAGCAAAAATAATATATAATTCTGTATTAGTTTTTTTATATTCTTCACTTTCACCTTTATAAGCAATTTTTGCTTGAGGGGTATTTTCTTCTACAACATTTACCAGAAATTTTAGTGCTTCATCTAATGAGTAATCTCCTACCAACCTAGCTGAAATAGTAACTGCTTTTTGTCTGTTATATCTTGCTAAAAAAGGTGATTGACCTTCTTCACTGTATTCAACCAAATTAGAAATAGATACTAATTTTCCATTATTTTTTGATCTGACAAATACTTTACTAATACTGTCTGGTTCTTGTCTGTCTTTAATATCACCTTGAAGGATAATCGAATATTCCTTTCCATCTTGAGTAAAATTTGTAACTTTTTTTGAACCAAAAATAGTCTCTATTGTTCTTCCTATATCCTCTGTCGATACACCTAAATCAGCAGCTTTTTTTTGATTAATTTGAACATTAAGCTGAGGTTTGTTTAGATCAAAATCATCTTGTATAGATACTAGTCCAGGATTTTTTCTTGCTTCTTTTTTAATAATCTCTTTCCACTTAATTAATTTATCATAAGTATTGCCTAATATTACAAATTGAATTGGACTTTCAATTCCTCCAGTTCTTATTCCTTGAGGCATTATAGGAAATGCGAGTACACCAGGAACTTTACCTATTTGTCCAAAAGACTCCCTCATAATTTTTACTCCATGACGATCTCTTTTTGACCATGGTTCTAAAAGCACAATAATAAAACCGCTATTAACTTGTTTCGCTGACTTGCCAAATCCTGGAACTCTCATTATTAGTTTTCTATATTCACCTTTTCCTACATTAGGAAGTAAGAGTTTTTCAATTTCTTCTGCCTTAGTTTTTGTAAAATTAAATCCTGATCCTTGAGGAGCTTTAACAATCACAAAAAAGGCTCCCCGATCTTCTGGCGCTATTAATTCTTTCGGTGCAAAATTAAATAGAAAGATAGTCAAAGCAAGAGTACCAATTAAAAAAGATGCAATTATTTTCTTTTTTTTTATCCAACTCAGAAGGGATAATTTGTAATAGTAAGTCAAATTATTTAAAAATTTTTCAAATTTAACAACAATTTTTGATTTATTCATATTTTGTTTTAAGAACTTACTTCCGAGCATTGGACTTAAAGAAAGAGCTACGAAACTAGAAATTACTACAGCAGAGGCAAGAGTAACCGCGGTTTGGGTAAACAAAACACCTGTTATACCTTTAATAAATATTAGTGGAATAAATACTGCTACTAGCACTACTGTCGTTGCTATAATAGCGAAGGATACTTGTTTTGCTCCTTTGTATGCTGCTACCAAAGGACTGTCTCCTAGCTCTATTCTTCTCACAATATTTTCTAACATTACAATTGCATCGTCCACAACTATTCCAATAGCAAGAACAAGAGCCATAAGAGTAAAAAGATTAATAGAAAACCCGAATATATAAATAGACAAAAAGGTTGAGATTAAAGAAACAGGAAGGGCAATTAATGGAACTACAAGAGCTCTTATATTTCCTAAAAATAAATAAATTATTATTGTGACTAAAATTAAAGCAATAACTAAAGTTTTATACACTTCATAGATTGCAGCTTTAATGTAATTACTTCTATCAAATGAAACTTCAAGTGTAGTGCCAGGAGGTAATGTAGATTTTATTTCTTTTATTTTTTTCTTTATTCCATTAGCTACAGCAATTGTATTTGCATCTGACTGTTGATAAATTCCAATTCCTACGACTTGTTTGCCATTCCCTTTAAATAGAGTTCTTGTAGACTCCGCTCCTAATTCCACCCGCGAAACATCTCCAAGAGTAATAATAGATCCATCATTTGCTCTTTTAAGAGGTAATTTTTTATAATTTTCTAAATTTTTATATGCTTTATCTAATTTAATAGTTAGATCAATATCTTTAGACTCTATTCTTCCTGCGGGAAATTCTACATTTTCTTTTTTTAAAACTTGTTCTACTTCTTGTGTTGTTATATTTCTCGCAGCTAAAGCTATTGGATCTATCCAAACTCTTAAAGATAGTTCTCTTTCTCCTCCTAATCTTACTCTACCGACTCCATTAACAGTAGAGAAAACATCTGTTAAATATCTGTCTGCATAATCAGTTAATTCTAAATCTGTCATTATTTCAGAACTAAACGAAAGCCACATAGTTGTCCGCATTCCTGCACTTTGTTTAAATATTTCAGGTTGCCCAGCTCCTTCTGGTAAATTATCTAATACTCTTGAAACTGAACTTCTTACATCATTAGCAACATCATCGAGATTTAAGTTAGTTTCAAACGTAAGAGTTATTCTAGAACTTTCATCTTCGCTGAAAGAATCAACTGTTACTAAACCAGGTGTACCAGCTACAAAATCCTCTATCTTCTGAGTTATCTGTGTGTCCACAATTTCTGCCGAAGCTCCTCTATATTCTGTTTGAATTGTAACAACAGGAGGCTGAACATCCGGTAGTTCATCTGTAGGTATTTCTTGAAAAGTCACTAATCCAAAAATAACAAGCACTAAACTCATTACCGATGCTACAACAGGTCTTTTAA
>CABYCK010000027.1 GCA_902517535.1 uncultured Pelagibacteraceae bacterium
TTAGATTTCTTTCTTGAAATTTTTTTTTGTATTTTTCTATATTTTTTCTTATATCTTTTATATCGTGCATTCTCTAGTTTTTTTCTTTACTTTTTTTTTCAGTAAATTTAACTGTTAGTATAGATAATTCATAAAGCATCAATAAGGGTATAGCTAGACCAATTTGTGTGATTGGATCAGGGGGTGTTAATATTGCTGCTGCTGTAAAAATAATGACTATAACATATCTTCTTCTTTTTTTTAAATATTCTGAATTTACAACTCCAATTCTTGCCAACAAATTTAATAATATTGGAAGTTGAAAACTTATTCCGAAAGCAAAAATTAATCTCATAATTAATGATAAATACTCATTAACTTTTGCTTCTAATTGAATGGGCAAATTTGTGGTTGATCCTACTGATTCAAAAGAAAGAAAAAATTTTATTGCCAATGGCATAACCAAATAATAAACTAGTAATGCACCTAATAAAAATAATATTGGAGTGGAAATTAAATAGGGTAAAATTGCTTTTTTTTCGTTTTTGTATAACCCAGGCGCTATAAATTTATAAACTTGAATAATCAAAATTGGACTACCAAAAAAAAGAGCTGCGAAAAAAGCTACTTTTAAATATGTGATAAATGTTTCATGTAATGCGGTAAAAATAAGTCTTCTGGAACTGTTGTCATCCTTTACAGCATTTGCATAGGGTTCTACTAAAAAATTATAAATTTGCTCCGCAAATAAATAAGAAAAAACAAACATAATTAAAATAAATAATAAGGATTTAATTAGTCTAGACCTCAATTCAACAAAGTGACTAGTAAAAGAATTTGAATTAGTCATCTAGTTTATCTTTTTTTTCAATATTTTCACTTTTGCTAATATCTTTTTCTAAGTCAATTTCACTTGTAACTGAGCTTATTTCTTTTTGAAAATTACTAAAAGTATTTTTTAACTTACCAACATAAGAACCGATTTTTTTAAGAGCTATAGGAAATTCTTTAGGGCCTAAAATTAAAACAGAAATGATGACAACCGTTAATATCTCTAACCAACCAATTTGAGGCATTTTTATTATTTATTTTCAGAGTCAGAATTATCTGAATTAGTTTTGTTGTTATCATTGTTTGATGTGGTATCTTCAGACATACCTTTTTTGAAACTTTTAATACCTTTAGCAACATCACCCATCAAACTAGATATTTTACCTCTTCCAAAAAGAAGAACCACAATAACAACTACTATAGCTATCTGCCAAAAACTAATTCCCATAATGTCTTATTATATACAACAATTTTAATTAAAAAAATATCTTTATTTTTCTTCATCAGGAGCCTTATTGATGGCATCTTCAATATCTTCATAAATGTTATCTTTGTTATTTAAAGATTGTTCCTTAAAAAATTTTCCTGTTCCAAAAATCGATTTATCAATAGTAGAAGTATCAATTAACCCAGCGGCTCCTAATTCATCAATGTTTGGTAAGTCAGTTAATTTTTGTATATTAAAATGATTTAAGAAATTTTCTGTAGTAGCATATTGAATAGGTTTGCCAAGTATATCTTTTCGGCCAGCAGGTCTCACCCAATCTAGTTCTAATAAAATTTCTAAAGTATTTGAGCCAAAACTGACACCTCTTATCTCCTCAATTTCTGATCTGGTAACTGGTTGATGATATACGATAATTGAAAGTGTTTCGATTGTAGCTTTAGACAATTTTCTTTGAGTAGATTTTTGTAAAGCCATCAACTTAGATAAATCATCTGCAGTTCTAAAAGACCATTTCCCTTTTATACACACTAAATTAATACCTCTATTTTTATAGTTGTCTTTTATTTTATTTAGAATTTTTGTGATATCAGAATTTGTTTGAACTCGTTTTTCAATAGTTTCAACGTCTAAAGGTTCAGAAGCGGCAAATAAAATGGCTTCTACTTGACGTTCCAATTTAGAGACACTTATTGGAAAAGATAAAATATTGTTTTTATTTTTATCTTTATTTTTCATAGTTTGATTTCTTTATCAAAATACTATCAAATATTTTTTTTTGCATAATTTGAATTGTGCCTTCTTTGGTAAGTTCTAAACTAGCAGCAAAAATTCCAGCTAATCCTGTTTTTTGCATTTTTTTTTCAAAATAAAATTTTGGTATTAATTCTTTAATATTCTTCCAGTTTGAAATTTTAGACAAATTGTTTGTTATTTGTTTGATCCCTTCTTCGGAAGTTAAAACTGGCAATTTTGGAATATTTATAGTTTGGAAAGATTTTTCCATCTGTAAATTAGCATAAGATTTTAATAAATCATATAAGGAAACATCGTATATAGGAGTATTGATAGATCTAATTCCACCTTTCATTCCTCTAAAAAAAATATGAACACCTAATCTTTTCTTTTGTAACATTTGATCAGATAAAATTCTAATCAATTCTAATTTTTTTAATTGTAATTTTAATTTTTCAGCTATTTCAAAAGCTTTAAAATCATCCTCTTCATCTTCAGGTAAAAGTAATTTTGATTTTAAGTATGTCAACCAAGTAGCCATTAGCAAATATTCAGTAGCTGTTTCCAAGTTTAAATCTTTATCATTTTTGATAAAATCTAAAAATTGATCGGCTAATTTTTCTACAGAAATATCTGCAAGATCGACTTTTTGAGATTTTGCTAAATCAAGTAAAATTTCAAGTGGGCCAGTATAATTTGGAATATCAATAGATATTTGATTTGTATTTCTTGATTCCATTATCGTTATATTAACTTAAAAATTTATAGAATTCTGAAGTTTTTTTTTGTGTAAATTTATCTATATTAGGGAGTGTTTTGATCAATTTTAGGCTATCTTTGTGATTACCCGCACAGTACAAAACTAGATTGCAGCCGGCCTCTAGTGACTTTTTGGCGTTAGTAATTAGGTTATGATTTAAAGCTTTCATAGATATATCATCTGATATAAGAATTCCCTTAAAACCAAGTTTCTTTCTTATTATTTTTGATATTATTTTTTTTTGAAAAAGTGGCAACGTTATTTTTATCAATGCTGGTATACAAAATATGGGCTGTCATTGCAAAAAACGACTTACTTTTTTTAAATGGGAAAAAATCTTTTTTATGTAAATTTTTATAATTTAATTTTACTTTTGGTGTAAAAAAATGACTATCAAGATTAGCGCAACCGTGCCCAGGTATGTGCTTTATTACTGTTCCTACTTTATTGTTTTTATAATACTTAATGCATGCTTCACCCAATTTTTTAACAATTTTAGAATTATTAGAAAAACTTCTGTCTCCAATTATTTTATGAGTATTTTTTGTAAGTACATCTAAAACAGGAACTGTATTTAAATTTATACCAATAGTTTTGAAGATTTTGCATAGATTATCAATGTAATTTTCATAGATTTTTAATGATAATATCGGATTAAAATTAAATAAGTCTCCAAAAAATTTTTGTGTAAAACTATGTTCAATTATATTGCTCAATCGAGAGACAGTTTGACCCTCTTCATCAATTAAAATAGGAAATTTTTTATCCTTTGCATATTTGCGAATATTTTTTACAAGTTTTTTAATTTGACTAAGAGATTTAATATTTCTTTTAAAAAGAATTATGCCCCAAGGTTTCCCTGTTTTTAACAATGTTTTTTCATTATTATCTAAATATGAACTTTTAATGCTTATAATTATAGGCTTTTTTTTCATTTAATTTGTAACAGCTTCCAAAAATTTCTTGGTTTTTTGTTTTTCATTTCTTCGTTAAAAC
>CABYCK010000028.1 GCA_902517535.1 uncultured Pelagibacteraceae bacterium
GAGACATTAAAGAATTTTATAAAAACAGAAAGGTTTTTCTTCTTACAGCTAACCAATACTCAATTTTTATGTCTGAATGTCCGTATCTTGATGGAGTAATTATAGATAAAAGACTACCTCGTTGGAATTTATTTTACCTTATAAAATTAAAAAAACTTCTAGCGCGATATAATTTTAGCAAAGTTTTTGATCTTCAAAACTCAAAAAGAACTAAATTTTATAGAAAATTTATTTTAAATAAAACAGAATGGTCTTCTACGGAAACAATATTAGAGCCAGGTCAAAAAAAGAGAGATTTTGATCAAGAGCCGGTTCTAGATAGAATGGAAACCCAACTAAAAAAAAGCAATATACCTATAAAATTTACTAAAAAAATTGATTTAAGTTGGGCAAAGGAAGATTTATCTAGACTAATTAAACAATACGCTAATAAAGATTATATATTAATATTTCCCTTTTGCTCAAAAAAACATCCCAAAAAAAAATGGCCCTTTTTCAAAGAATTGATTACTGATTTAAAAAAAGAATTTAAAAATAATTATTCAATACTGATTGTTCCTGGCCCAAATGAAATAAACGAATCTAAGAGATTAAATGCTAAAGTTGTTTTAAATCAGGGTGAGAGCATCAATATTAAAATGTTAATTTCAGTTATTAGTGATGCAAAATTTATAATTTCCAATGACACAGGACCTGCCCATATTGCATCTCATTTGAAAAAAAATGGATTAGTGTTATTTGGAAATCATACATCTGTAAAAAAAGTAAGCCTTGAAAATGAAAATTTTCAAGCTTTAAGTGTTAAAAATTTATTTGATTTAAATGTAAATACTGTGATGAAGGAAATAAAAAGAAAATTAAATTAAGATAATGTATTTCTTTATAATTATTTTCCAGTTAAAATCTTTTGAAAAAACTAAAGCATTTTTACCTAATTTTTTGTAATTTTCATTTTCTAAGCTTTTTGACAATACATCATATAAATCATTTAAGTTTCCTCCATCACATAGATATCCAGTTTTACCTTTTACAATTGCATCACTTTCACCACCAAAGATACCACCAATTGATGCCTTACCGTAAGCAGCTGCCTCAATATAAGAAATTCCAAATCCCTCCACTGATTTTTTATAAAGTATGGAAGGCATTACAAATAAATCAGATTGATCTAGCAAAGCTACTTTTTGTTGTTCATTTGTAGTGTAAATAAATTCAACTTCTTTATTTAAATTTAGTTCTTTCTTAAGTTTAATCAAATTTGCTTTCTGCTCTCCGGTACCGATAGACACATATTTTAAATTGGGAAATTTGGGTAATAAATTTTTAATTGTCATCAAAATATTTTGATGACTTTTTCTTCCATCTAATCTTGAAATAGTAATTAATTTAGGAAAAGAGTCTTTATAAATACCTTTTGCATATTTTTTTGCATCGATCGATATATCTATTGGATAATTACATCCCGGATGAATTATAGATAAATTAATAGGATTAACACCTAATTTAAGAGCTAGATTTTTAGTAAAATTAGAATTAGCAATGACGTGATCTGCTTTATTTAAAGATTTTATCATTCTTTTATTTAAAGATGAACTAATAGGATGATTTATTTCTTTAGAATGAATTAAACAAAAAGATTTTGTTTTTTTTAATGACTCAAAATCTATATTCTCAATACTTTTCCAATGATCAAAAAATACCGCCCTTATTTTATTATTATTAATAAATTCTTTAATTAGATTAGCTTTTCTGTATTTTCTTAAAATTTTAAATCCAGAAACTCTTTGTATATTTAATTTTGAATTTCGATCATATTGGTCTGAATTATCTGCGCTATCAGCAAAAACTTTTACTGGGCCGTGGTCAAGAAGAGCGTTAGACAAACCTTCCATTAAATTCTGAATCCCACCCAGTTCTGGAGGAAAATTTCGTGTAGAAATTAAAAACATTATTTAATCCACTTTATATTACATCCCATGCTAGGAATTTGTTCTTTTGGGCCATTCTGAGTTTTTGCAATCATCATCATAGCTGATTTTAAATCACTTTCACCGTTCCGAATAGGTTTTAAATTTTTAAGTTCTCTTATTCTGCCTCTATACTGAAGACCTAAATCTTTATTATACCCAAAAAAATCTGGTGTACACACTGCTCCATATTTTTTTGCAACTTCTTGGCTCTCGTCTATCAAATATTCTAAATCTCCAAATTTATTATCTTTTGCAAATAAAATCATTTTATCAAACGAGTCTTCTGGATAATTTTTTGTATCATTAGACATGATAGCTACTGAATTTATGCCCTCTTTTTTTAAATTTTTACAATCTTCAACTAAGTCCTGGATAATAGCTTTTACATAAGGGCAATGATTACAAATAAACATTATTAAGGTCCCATTTGAACCTCTTATATCTCGCAAAGTAATTAACTCTTTATTTATTGACTTTAGTTTAAAATCCTCAGCTTTTTTATCAAAGTCACAAATTGGTGTTTTCGTTAAGGCCATAATATATTATAAGAATTATAAATTAATTATACAGCAATTTTATGATTTACGATTTTGAAGGCAATACACCAAAAATGGATCCAAATAGTTGGGCAGCACCAAATGCAGTTCTAATTGGCAAGGTAGAATTAAAAAAAGACTCAAATATTTGGTTTAATGTAACTTTGAGAGGTGATGTAGAACCTATAACTGTAGGAGAGGGTTCGAATGTACAAGATGGCAGCGTAATACATACCGATCCAGGTTGCCCAGCTATAATTGGCAAGAACGTTACAATTGGCCACCTGGTTATGCTTCACGGGTGCGAAATTGAAGATGATTGCTTAATTGGTATTGGAAGCACAATTTTGAATAAAGCAAAAATTGGTAAAAATTCTATTATTGGAGCCAATGCTCTTGTAACAGAAAATAAAGTAATTCCAGAAAGATCACTGGTTCTTGGAAGTCCAGGAAAGATAATAAGACAAGTCACTGATGATGAAATCAAAAGCATTAAAGAAAACGCTGAACACTATGTTGCAAATTATAAAAAATATAAAAAATAAATTTATATTATTTGTAACTGCAATTTCTTTAAAAATTTAGGCAAAATGTGAGCAAAATAAAACAATTAAAAAATAAAATTAAAAAAAAATATTTATGGAGAAAGTATCATGATATGGCACATTATTTTTGCAAAGGTAATGGTCTTGAAGTCGGAGCCCTTTGTTATCCATATTTATTCAATGATGATTGTAGTGTTAAATACGCTGATATATTCGAAAATAGTAAGTTAAGAAGTATTTTAGATGATGTGCCTTTAGATAATCTTTATCAAAAAAAATTGGTAGATGTTGAGTTTATTTTAAAACCACCAAAGTTTTTATTAGAGTCAGT
This sequence comes from uncultured Pelagibacteraceae bacterium, assembly GCA_902517535.1. Classification (GTDB taxonomy): domain Bacteria; phylum Pseudomonadota; class Alphaproteobacteria; order Pelagibacterales; family Pelagibacteraceae; genus Pelagilacustribacter. Next base: position 3,383 of record CABYCK010000028.1, read on the forward strand.
TAGTGAAAATACTTTTGACTTTGTTTACTCTTCTCATGTTATAGAGCATACTCCAAATCCAATATCAGCATTAAATGATCAATTAAGAGTTACTAAACCTGGTGGAATGATTTATGCAGTAATGCCCAATAAAAAAAATACTTATGACAGAACCAGAAAAGTAACACCCTCAGATATCTTAATTAATAAATTTGAAAATAGTATTTTTGAGCA
>CABYCK010000029.1 GCA_902517535.1 uncultured Pelagibacteraceae bacterium
GGTACCTCACTAATATATGTTGATAGACATTTAGTTCATGAAGTGACTAGCCCCCAAGCTTTTGAAGGCTTGAGACTTAAAAAAAGAAAACTAAGACGGCCTGAATTAACATTAGCAGTCCCAGATCATAACGTTCCAACTACAGATAGATCTAAAGGAATTGATGATAAAGAGTCTAAAATTCAAGTTGATACATTAAGAAAAAATTGTAAAGAATTTGGAGTTAAACTCTTTGATGTTAATGATAAAAGACAAGGAATAGTTCATATTATTGGTCCAGAGCAAGGTTTTACTCAACCAGGAACCGTAATTGTTTGTGGTGACAGCCATACAGCTACTCATGGAGCATTTGGCGCTTTAGCTTTTGGAATAGGAACATCCGAGGTAGAGCATGTGCTAGCAACTCAAACATTGATACAGAAAAAATCAAAGAATTTAAGAATAAATGTAAACGGATCATTACCAAAAGGCGTAACTGCAAAAGATGTTATCCTTAAAATTATTGGAACAATAGGTACAGCTGGAGGAACTGGTTTCGTAATTGAATTTGCTGGTAGTGTAATAAAAAATTTAAGCATGGAAGAGAGAATGACCGTATGCAATATGACAATAGAGGCTGGAGCTAGAGCAGGATTGATTGCTCCTGATGAGAAAACTTTTGAATATCTTAAAAATAAATCTATGTCCCCAAAAGGAAAAAACTGGAACAAAGCAATAAATTATTGGAGTTCACTATATTCAGACAAAAATTGCAAGTTTGATAAAGAAATAAATATTGATGGCAAACAAATTGAACCATTAGTCACATGGGGAACTTCTCCTCAAGATGTATCTCCAGTGACTGGCATTGTACCAGACCCAAATAAAGAAAAAGATGAAGACAGAAAAATCGCAATGCAAAGATCGCTTGAATATATGGGATTAAAAGCAAATACCAAAATATCTGAAATAAAAATAGATAAAATATTTATTGGCAGTTGCACCAATGGAAGAATTGAGGATCTAAGGTTAGCAGCTGAACTTTTAAAGGGTAAAAAAATTGCTAGCAACGTTAGTGCTATGGTAGTACCCGGATCTGGCCTTGTGAAAGCACAAGCTGAAAAAGAGGGCATAGACAAAATATTTATTAACGCAGGATTTGAATGGAGAGAACCTGGTTGTTCTATGTGTTTGGGAATGAACCCAGATCAGTTGAAACCAAAAGAAAGGTGCGCATCAACATCTAATAGAAATTTTGAAGGTAGACAAGGAAGAGGTGGCCGAACTCACCTAGTTAGTCCAGGTATGGCTGTAGCTGCGGCTATCAAAGGACATCTTTCAGATGTAAGAGAAATACAATAATGATAAAATTTACAGACTTAAAAAGCATTCCAGCATTTTTACCTTTGCAAAACATAGATACGGATATGATAATTCCAAAACAATTTTTAAAAACTATCAAAAGAACTGGCTTAGGAAAAAGTTTATTTTACGAAATGAGGTATGATGAGCAAGGCAAAATGGTAGAAGATTTTATTCTAAATAAAGAACCTTTTGATAAATCTAAAATACTTATTGCAGGTAAAAATTTCGGCTGTGGTTCATCTAGAGAGCATGCTCCTTGGGCTCTGTCAGATTTTGGAATCAAATGTATTATTAGTTCTAGTTTTGCAGATATCTTTTATAATAACTGTTTTAAAAATGGTATTTTACCAATTAAAACTTCTGAGGAAAATATTTTAGAAATCTCTCAATATTCTAAAAGACAAGAGCAAATAGAAATTAATTTAGAAAAACAACAGGTAAATTTTGGAAATAAAACTATAAATTTTAAAATTGATGAATTTAAAAAAAAATGTTTGATCGAAGGTTTGGATGATATTGCTTTATCAATGGAAAAAATTAGTCAAATAAACGACTTTGAAAAAAGAATTAATTCTGAAAAACCTTGGATTTTGAATAATGACTAAAAGCAATAGTAGAAAAATTTTATTGTTGCCAGGAGATGGCATAGGCCCCGAAGTGGTCAGAGAAGTACAAAAAATATTAGAATGGTTCAATAAAAATAAATCTTTAGACTTTACTTTTGAAGAAGAGTTAATTGGAGGAGCATCAATTGATGCTAATAAAATACCAATAACAGATGAAGTTTTTTATAAATCTTTAGAATCAGACGCTGTTATCCTAGGTGCTTGTGGTGGACCTAAATGGGATAATTTGGAATTTTCAAAAAAACCTGAAAGAGCTTTATTGAAACTAAGAAAAGAATTGAAGTTATTTGCTAACTTAAGGCCAGCAATTTGTTTTAAACAACTTGTAGACTCTTCTACTCTTAAGCCTGAAATAGTATCAGGTTTAGATATAATGATAGTGAGAGAACTTACAGGAGGTATTTATTTTGGTGAACCTAGAGGCATTGAGCCAATTGAAAACAATCAAAGAAAAGGAATAAACACCCATACTTATACCACCAACGAAATTCATAGAATTGCAAAGGTAGCTTTTGATCTAGCAAAAAAAAGAAAAAATAAAGTGACTTCTTGTGAGAAGTCTAATGTAATGGAAGCTGGAGTTTTATGGAGAGAAGAAGTGCAAGTAATAAAGGACAAAGATTATAAATCAGTAGAATTAAATCATATGCTTGCAGATAATTGTGCAATGCAACTTTTAAGAAATCCGAAACAATTTGATGTAATATTAGCCGATAATTTATTCGGCGATATGCTTTCAGATGAAGCTGCTATGTTAACAGGTTCTTTAGGTTTACTTCCTTCCGCTTCTTTAGGAAAAAAAGATAAAAATGGAAAAATAAGATCTTTGTATGAACCTGTTCACGGTTCTGCACCTGATATAGCAGGAAAAAATTTAGCCAATCCAATAGCAACTATTTTAAGCTTATCAATGGCTTTAAGATACTCTTTAGATCTTGATAAAGAAGCAGATCAGTTGGATGAAGCAGTTCAAAAAGTGCTAGATGATGGTTTGAGAACCAAAGATATAATTTCCAAAGGAAAAAAAGAAGTCACCACAACAGATATGGGTGATGCAATTATATCGAAATTGAAATAAAATAGTAATTAATATGAATCTTGCAATAATAGGTGCCACCGGAAATGTGGGCAGAAAAACAATAGAAGTTTTGGAAAAATCGGAAATAAAGATTAAAAATCTTTATTTGGTGGCTTCTAAAAAAAGTGCCGGACAGAAACTGAAATTTAACAATAAAGAAATTACAATTCAACAATTAGAAAAATATGATTTTTCAAAAGCAGAAATTACAATTTTTGCTGCAGGTAGCGAAATAGCAAAAAACTGGGTTCCTGAAGCAGCAAAAAAAACAATAGTAATAGACAATTCTAAATATTTCAGAATGAATAACGATGTCCCCTTAGTAGTTGCTGAGGTTAATCCCAATGATTTAAAAACTCATAATAATATAATTGCTAATCCGAATTGTTCAACTATACAACTCATGCTTCCATTAAAACCTCTTCATGACAAATATAAAATAAAAAGAGTCATTGTTTCAACTTACCAAGCAGTTTCTGGAGCTGGAAAGGCTTCAGTCGAT
>CABYCK010000030.1 GCA_902517535.1 uncultured Pelagibacteraceae bacterium
TTTTACAAATATTTAAAAGAAAAAAAATCAAATTTTTACAAAAGGAATACGATAATCTTTTTTTTTCTATTGAAAATGATTTAAGAGAGTTGGGATTTGGTGATGTTGCTGTAAATAAAAAAATGAAAGATATTAACAAAAGGAAAATATCATAAATTAGGACGACATGTGCTGAAAACAAATAATACACTAGTTCTAGAATTTGATAGATACGGTGTTTTAAAATCAAAAAAATTTTATGATAAAGATGCTTTGAACAAAATGAAATTTACAGAAATGAAAACGGAGAATAATTTAAGCAAAAGAAGTTTTGTGGAAAGTTTTTTGTCTAGTGTAAAAGAAAAAATGTATAATAGAAGAAAATAATTAATGTGCTATTACTGCTAATAATAATAAAGCCACTATATTGGTTATTTTAATCATTGGGTTAACAGCTGGTCCTGCTGTATCTTTATATGGATCTCCTACAGTGTCTCCTGTAACAGCAGATTTATGGGCTTCTGATCCCTTTCCACCATAATTTCCATCTTCGATGTATTTTTTTGCGTTATCCCACGCCCCTCCTCCAGCAGTCATAGACACTGCAACAAATAAACCTGTAATAATAACGCCAAGCAACATTGCCCCTAAAGAAGATAAGGCTGCTTCCAAACCACCAATATTTAATATTATAAAATATAAAATAATTGGAGATAAAACTGGCAACAATGAAGGTACAATCATTTCTTTAATAGCCGCTTTAGTTAAAAGATCAACTAATTTTCCATAATCAGGTTTTCTTTTACCTTTCATTATTCCTGGAATTTTTTTAAACTGACGTCTAACTTCAATAACTACGGCACTTCCTGCTCTACCAACAGCTTGCATTCCCATAGAGCCAAACAAATATGGTAACATTCCACCGATAAGTAATCCTGCCACAACAAATGGATTTGATAAATCAAAAGTAACATTAATTCCCTCTAATGAAGAACCTTTTACAGTTGAAAAATATTTAATATCTTCAGTATAAGCTGCAAATAATACTAAAGCACCTAGTCCAGCAGATCCAATTGCATAACCTTTAGTCACAGCCTTTGTTGTGTTACCTACTGCATCAAGAGCATCAGTTGTTTTTCTTACGTTTTTAGGAAGTTTAGACATTTCAGCTATACCTCCTGCATTATCTGTAACTGGTCCATAAGCATCTAAAGCTACCACCATTCCTGTTAGAGCTAACATTGCAGTAACAGCTATTGCAATACCATAAAGCCCTGCCAGATTATTTGTATATAATATTCCAGCTACAATGATTAAAGCTGGTAGAGCAGTTGCCTCCATTGAAACAGCTAGTCCTTGAATAACATTTGTACCATGTCCGGTTGTAGAGGATTTAGCTACAGATTTTACTGGCCTATAATTTGTTCCAGTATAATATTCTGTAATCCAAATTAATAATCCAGTAATTACAAAACCAACTACACCACAAATATAAAGATTTAATCCCGAAAAACTAATTCCGTTGTTACTGTAGATGATGTCTAATCCTATAATTGAGTCAGTAACGGGGTATAAAACTATTAAAGAAGTGATTGCTGTAACTATAAAACCTTTATAAAGAGCACCCATAATATTTTTACTATTTCCTAATTTTACAAACCATGTCCCAATTATTGAAGTGATAATACAAGATCCACCAATAGCTAGCGGATAAACCATAAGATTATAATCAGCTGGAAAAAAAATGGATGATAAAACCATAGTTGCTACTATTGTCACCGCATATGTCTCAAATAAATCTGCTGCCATGCCTGCACAGTCTCCTACGTTATCACCTACATTGTCTGCAATAACAGCAGGATTTCTTGGGTCATCTTCAGGTATTCCAGCTTCTACTTTACCAACTAAATCCGCTCCGACATCAGCACCTTTTGTAAAAATTCCTCCTCCAAGTCTAGCAAAAATTGAAATTAGAGAAGCGCCGAATCCCAGTGCTACTAATGCATTTATTGTCTCTCTACTATCAACATTTAAATTTACTAAAATTATATAATAAATAGTTATGGCCAACAAAGCTAATCCAGCGACAAGCAAACCAGTAATCGCTCCAGATTTGAAGGCGATAGTCAATCCTGCTTGCAAGCTGTGTCTAGATGCTTCAGCAGTTCTTACATTTGCTTTCACAGAAATCAACATTCCTACATAACCTGCTACACCTGAAAGAAATGCCCCTATAAAATAACCTAAACCAACTAAATAATTAAAAAAATATGTAACAATAGCTAATACAATAATACCTACCACTGCTATAGTTTTGTATTGACGATTTAAATAAGCTTTAGCTCCGATTTGTATTGCCTCAGCAATTTCCTGCATTCGTGAGTTGCCTGGACTTGATGCAAGAATTTGTCCAGATAATAAATAACTATATGCAACAGCAAGTATTCCTGTAAACGATATTAAGTAAAGAAGTTCTAAATAAATATTCATTTATAAATGGGATAAATGCCAAAAATATCCTTAAAAGGCAAGATAAACTTCTCAATAATATGTGATAAAGTGACAGATTAATTAGTCTTTTCTAATAAATTTAGCCAACTTATCCAATATAGCGTTAAGATAGCCGATCTGAGCTTTCTCTAAAAAATATTCTGAAGCTTTTATATATTCATTTATTACGACCTTTGTAGGTGTATTATGTTTGAACATCAGTTCAAAAACTGCAGAAAATAATATTATTTTCAATAACTTGTCCGTTTTTTAAGATCTATATCGGCTTTTAAATGTTTTAAAATAGTTTCTTCAATTGTCTCAATTCTTTCCAAAGTCCCTGAAACAACATCTTTAATGAACTTTTTATACTGACTTTTTGGGTAAATAATTTCTGTGCTAGGATTCATTAAAGAACTGTAGATTTTTTGAATAACTTTAACTCTTGGTGAAGAATTTCTATCTACCTTTTGGATCATTTTTAAAAACTTCTACTACAGCTTTAGCAGCTTCCAAACCTTTATCTTTTTTTTTCATAGCTTTTGATGATAAATTTGAGCCTATTCTATCTATGACTTGTGATTTATTAAGAGCTGTAATTATTCCATTGCCTATAGGTTTTTTGTTGATTATTGATAATTTCATTAATGCATCAAAAGTTGAACTTGAAATATATTCAAAGTGAGGCGTTTCGCCTTTTATGACACATCCTAAGGCTAAGAAGCCATCAAAATTTTTTATATTTCTTGCTATGATAACTGGTATTTCAAATATTCCAGGAACATTAATATACTTGGTTTTAATTTTTGATTTATGCAAATG
>CABYCK010000031.1 GCA_902517535.1 uncultured Pelagibacteraceae bacterium
TTTGTTGATTTATGCCATGTCAAATCAGACTTAATAAAGAACTCTATCTCTTCCTCATTCATATTTTTAAAATAATTCCAATTTTTGTTAAAAATTTTTATATGTTCTAAACATAGTAATCTAAACTTTTTGCTATTGTCTTTTTCTAGAGGTGCTTTGTAAGAACCTAATTCTTTACAATTTTCCCAATCACAAATTATTTTCATAGTAATAATATTTCTATATAGTAAATTCATAATAATGGAAGACTATTTAAAAAATATTGAAGAAAAATTGAGAAATAAAATCAGTTTCGAAAAAATAGAAATTGTTGATAATTCTCAAAAACATAAAACTCATAAATTTTTTAATAAGAATAAATATCACTTACATATTAAAATTGAGTCACTATATTTAAAGACGTTAACCAGACTCAGCGCTCAAAAACTTATTATGAAAATACTAGAGGAAGACCTAAAAAAAAAAATTCACGCCTTACAAATTAGTATTAATTGAAATTTTTAACGTAACTTTTTAGTTTTTGAACTGAAATTTTATGTTCATTTGGTAAAGTTGTTTTTCCAATTTTCTTTAATAAGATAAAATTTATTTTTTCATCGTTATTTTTTTTGTCGTTTTTAAGATAAGGAATGAGTTTTATTAAATCTTTATTATTAGAATAATTTTTCATTAAATAATTTAATTTATTTTTTTCATAAACTTGAAGAAGTTCACTTAAAATTTTATTTTTACAAACTTTTGTAACAATTGATAGTTTAATCGCGAGTATCATTCCTATCAAAACAGCTTCTCCGTGTGATATTCTTTTTGAGTAATTATTTTTTGCTTCTATAGCATGTGCAAATGTATGACCAAAGTTAAGTAACATTCTTAACTTTTTTTCTTTTACATCTTTATTGACGTAAAATAATTTTATCTTACAACTTTTTTTTATCGCGTAACTTAACTTTTTATTGTCATTTGCTAAAATATATTTTGTATTATTTTTTAACCAATTAAAAAATTTCTTATCATTAATTATTGAATGTTTTAATATTTCTGCGTATCCACAAATCATTTCTTTTTTTGGCAAACTTTTTAAAAAAGATAAATCACATACAACTAATTTAGGTTGAGAAAAGGAACCGATAAGATTTTTTCCAAATTTAGAGTTGACTCCAGTTTTACCTCCAACAGAAGCATCAACTTGAGCTAGTAAAGTTGTTGGAACACTTATAAAATTTATTCCTCTTTTAAAAATACTAGCCACAAATCCTGTTAAATCACCAATTATGCCCCCGCCTACGCCAATAATTAAATCTGATCTATTTAAATTATTAAATAATAGTTTGTTTAAAAGAATATTTACTGAACTAATAGATTTATTTTTCTCGTTAGCATCAAATTTGTAAACAAATAATTGATATCCTTTAAGACTTTTTAAAATTATTTTTCTATTAGCGTTAGGTATTTTTTTATCAAAAATTAACGCTATTTTTTTTGTGTTGGGACACAAGCTTTTAACTTTTTTAGATAATATTTTTAATATGTTATTACCGATTATTATCGAATAATTTTGCTTCGAGTCCCTAAATTTAATTTGTTGTATTTTCATATATTTTTACAATCTTATTTACTATTTGATATAAATCTAGAGTGTCACATTTTACCCTAAAATTTGAATGATCATAAATCTTCTTTCTTTCTGAATAAATTTTATTTATATCTTCTTTTAAACTATCCTCCTTTAAAAGTGGTCTTTTTTTAATATTTTTAAGTCTTTTTAATAATGATTTTTCACTTAAATCTAACCAGAAACTAATTGAAGAAGTAATTATTTCTTTCCTTACAGTAGAGTTCAAAAACGCTCCACCACCTAGAGCTATAACTAAATTTTTTTTTTTAAGCATATTTAAACTAGTATTTTTTTCAATTTTTCTGAAATAACTTTCTCCTTTAATTTCAAATATTTCTTTAATTGTTTTTTTTTCATTTTTTTCAATAATTTGATCAATATCAACAAATCTCATTTTTAGCTTTCTAGACAATCTTTTACCTATGGTTGTCTTACCAACCCCCATCATGCCAGTTAATACTAGGTTTTTTTTCAATAGAGTTCCCAATTTTAAATTTGATTTATCACAAATATGTCTTATTTTTCGAGTTTAAATATATTTTTTAACTATGCAACTTAAATACAATAGAAGTCAAAGCCTTGGAAGTTCAATTATTAGAACATTAGTTAAGTTGATTGTAGTAATATTTTTTTTAATAATAGCGATATTTTTAGTTGAAAAAATAAACTTTCCTAGTCCAGAAACTGAATTTAAAATTGATATAACAGATGAAATTAAAAAGCTTTAAAAAATATATAGGCTTTTTTGTTTTTTTTTATTTATTTTTGCCAATAAAAGCAGAAGAGCAAATAGATATTTGGAAAAATAAAAATGCAAAAGAAAATCAAAACACTACCTTAAAAAAAAACAACGACGAAAGTAATAAATCACTTAATCCAAATGCTTTTAAAGTTTCTAATTTAAATGAAAACTCTAAAATAGATGGTGCAAACCTTGAGGGCTCAAACGAAATAAAAATATTTGGTATTTACGATCCTGCAGTAAATAATTTTAGTTTAAATATGTGGTCAGAAACAGAGGCAGAAAATATAAGATCAAGCATAAAAAGAATTAATAATATAAAATTATCCAGCACTGCAACGACATTATTTGAAAAAACTATTTTTTCCTTTGCTTATCCTCCTAAAGGAATGACAGATAAAGAATTTCTTAACTTAAAAATGGACTGGATGATTAAGAATAATAGAGTAGACTTAATAGAACAGTTTTTAAAGCAAAATGACACTTTTCCAGATAAAAAAAAGATTATTCAACATTTAGTTGATACGAATATTGCCAAAGCAAATATTAAACAAGCTTGTGAAAAAATAAATTTTATCGACAAAAATATAAAAGATTCTTATTTAGAAAAATTTAAAATTTATTGTTTAGTATTTAATGATAAGAAAAATGAAGCTCAACTTTTATTTGATATTCTTAAAGAACAAAAACAATCAGACAATTTTTTTAATGATAAGTTGAATTACTTACTAGGTATTACCGATAAAACTTCAAAAAAAGTTAGGGACGATAATTTACTTAATTTTTATCTTTCAAA
>CABYCK010000032.1 GCA_902517535.1 uncultured Pelagibacteraceae bacterium
GTAGAAATTAAAGTTGGAAATTCTTTAGAACTCAAAGATATTCCTCCCGGCACTTCATTACATAACGTAGAACTTATTCCAGGTAATGGTGGAAAATTAGCTAGATCAGCCGGCTCATCAGTTGTTTTATCGGGTTACGACAGTGATTATGCAATTTTAAAACTTTCATCAGGAGAAACAAGAAAAGTAAACAGTTCATGTACCGCAACAATAGGCGTTGTTTCTAATCCTGACCAAAAAAATATAAAAATAGGTAAAGCAGGAAGAAATAGATGGAGAGGTAAGAGACCGCAAACGAGAGGTGTAGCAATGAACCCAGTAGATCATCCTCACGGTGGTGGAGAAGGAAAAACATCTGGAGGAAGAAGTCCAGTTTCTCCATGGGGCCAATCATCTAAGGGTTTAAAAACAAGAAGACCAAAAAGAAGTGATAAGTTAATAATAACTAGAAGGAAGAAGAGAAAATAATGACCAGATCTGTTTGGAAAGGTCCGTTTGTTCATCCAAGTTTGTTAAAAAAAATTGACAAGCTTAAAGATTCACCTAATAAAAAACCTATAAAAACCTGGTCAAGAGACTCAACTATAATCCCTGATTTTGTAGGACACAGTTTTATGATACATAACGGCAAATCTTTTATACCTATTACAATTTCAGAGGAGATGGTTGGACATAAATTAGGAGAATTTGCTCCAACAAGAACTTTTAAAGGTCATACACCAGCCGACAAAAAAGCAGCAGCTGTTGCTAAAGTAGGAGAAGCTAATGCAAAAAAATGACAATACAATAAAAGCAGTTAATAAAAATGTAAGAACTAGTCCTAGAAAATTATCACTAGTATTGAATTTTATTAAAGGAAAAAAAGCTGATACTGCTCTAAGAGACTTAGAGTTTTCTAGAAAAAGAATAGCTAAAGATGTAAGCAAAACTGTTAAATCTGCTATTTCTAATGCTGAAAATAACTATCAATACGATATAGATAATTTATTTATAAAAGAAGCATACGTTGGAAAATCTTTGGTTATGAAGAGATTTAGACCTAGAGCTAAAGGAAGAGCGAGTCCAATAAAAAAACCTTTTAGTAGAATAACAATCATTTTAGGTGAAAAAAAAGAAATTAAAAAAAAACAGGAAAATAAATAATGGGTCAAAAAATTAATCCAATTGGTTTAAGATTAGGAATAAATAGAGGCTGGGATTCAACTTGGTTTGCAAAAAAAAAGGATTTTGGAAAATATCTAATTGAAGATTTCAAAATTAGAAATTACATAAAAAAAAATATAATAAATTCTGGTGTTTCTGAAATTATAATTGAGAGATCGTCTAAAAAATGTACTGTTTCTATACACACTTCTAGACCTGGATTTGTTATAGGAAAAAAAGGTGCAGACATTGAAAAAATTAAAAAAAATATAATGAAAATTACTGATAGTGATGTAACTGTTAATATCAAAGAAATAAAAAAACCCGAGTTAAATGCTAATTTGGTAGCTGAAAATATTGCTCAACAACTAGTGAAAAGAATAGCATACAGAAGGGCAATGAAGAGAGCAATGCAATCAGCAATGCGATTAAATGCTAAAGGTATAAAAGTTATGCTCAGCGGAAGACTGGCAGGAAATGAAATAGCAAGAACAGAATGGTTAAGAGAAGGTAGTATACCCTCACATACTCTGAGAGCTGATATAGATTATGGTTTTGGTGAAGCACTAACTACCTATGGTATTATTGGAGTAAAGGTGTGGATTTATAAAGGAGAATTAATGGCAAAAGATGTCGATAAAGAAAAAAAAGAAAGGGTAAAAAATGCTACAGCCAGTAAGAACTAAATACAGAAAAGCATTTAAAGGAAGAATTCATGGAAAAGCCAGCAGAGCTATAAAATTAAACTATGGTCAATTCGGCCTAAAAGCTATGGAGCCTGATAGAATAATAGGTAAACAAATTGAGGCAGCTAGAGTTGCGTTAACAAGATATATGAAAAGAACCGGAAAAGTTTGGACTAGAATATTTCCTAACATACCCGTTTCAAAAAAACCAACAGAAGTAAGAATGGGAAAAGGGAAAGGTTCTCCTGAATATTACGCTTGTAGGGTAAAACCAGGCCGTATCATATTTGAAGTTGACGGAGTTACCGAAGATGTTGCAAGAATTGCTCTTTACAAAGCTTCAGCAAAATTACCTATCAAAACAAAATTTATTAGAAGATAATATTATGTCAAAAAAAAAAGAAGAAAAGAAATTAACTAAAGATCAAGCGGAAAAAAAAATACAAGTTTTGAAAAAAGATTTATTTAACATTCGATTTAAAAAGATAAATAATCAAATTGAAAATCCAGCTCAATACAATGAGATTAAAAAAAGTATTGCTAGATTATATACAACAATTAAAAATACAAAATGACAAAAAAAATTTTAAAAGGAACTGTTACAAGTGCAAAAAACAACAAAACTATAGTTGTTGAAGTAACGAGAAAATTTAAACATCCATTCTATGAAAAAGTTATTAAAAGAACAAAAAAATATCATGCCCATGATGAAAAAAATAAATTTAAAAAAGGAGAACTAGTGTCAATAATTGAATGCAAACCAATATCTAAAAA
>CABYCK010000033.1 GCA_902517535.1 uncultured Pelagibacteraceae bacterium
TTTTTTTTCTCATTCCTTTTTTGTGTGGGATGGCCCATATATTTATTGAGAAAAATAATATAAAAAAATATGTATTAATTTCTTTAATTTCATTATGCATATTTTCTGTAACAAAATACCATTTAAGATTTAATGAACAAAGAAAATTTAATGAGTTAGAAAAAGTGGATACATCAAGAGCAATTGATGCAGTTAAACTCAGCTCACAATTGAAAGGATTGAAATGGATTACATATTTTTATCCAAACAACCCTGAAAAAGAAATCGAGAACCTATTGAAAGTAATTGATATTTTATCAAATGATACATCAAAAAAAACATTAATTACAGATTATCATTTTATACCTTCAGTGTTAGGAATTCATGATTATTCACCAAATCAATGGCATCATGCTACAGTAAGTTTCCCCACAAAAGGTCAAAAATACTTTGAAGATTATAAAAATTTTTTTATTTCAAATTTAAAAAAGAATGAAATTGATTTTATTTTTGAAACAAGAGAAAAAGAGGAAACAATAACAGAGCTAATTTTAGATAAGAATTGCTTGTTCAAAGAAAGATTAAGTGAAATGCTTATAAGATTTAAAATTCTAAAAGATTGCAAAGATTTTCGATGAATATAATAAAATATATAGCTATTTTTTTTTTCGATTTAATAGATAAATTTTTTCATCAAAGAAAAATTTTAAAAGAGTTAAAAAAAAATAATATTAATATTGAAACTTTTATCGATGTTGGCTCTCACAAAGGAACATACACCGATTTGATTTTGAAAAACTTTAAAACTAAAAAGGTTTTCATGTTTGAGCCACAGAAAAAAATTTTTAAAAAAATTAAAAGTAAATATCTTAACAAAAAATATATAAAAATTTTTAATGTAGCAGTTTCCTCAAAAAATAAATTCAGTGAAATCTTTATTAATGAACATGATCTTACTTCCTCATTGAATGAATTAAACAATAAAAATATTTACTTAAATTATAAATCGAAAATATTTGGTGGCAGCGTGAATGCTATGATTAAAAAATCCTATAAAATAAAAACAATCAAATTATCTAATTTAATTTCAAAAAAGAAAATAAAAAAAATCGATTTATTAAAAGTTGATACTGAAGGACATGAACTTGAAGTTTTAATTGGCCTTGAAAAATATATCAGTTTAACAAGGCATATTTTAATTGAATTTCATAATGATAATGTCTATCTAAAATATGATAGTGCAAAAATACATAAATATTTAATCAAAAATAATTTTATTCTTAAGAAGATTCTTAAATTTCCTTTTACAACTTGGGAAGATAGAATTTATAGTAATAAAAAAACTAATTTTTAATTAATTTCTTTTTTAATTTTTTCTAAAAATTTTTTTATTAAAATCGCGTCTTCTTTTTTAAAATATTCATCTTTTTCGATTGCATTTTTCATTTCCAATCTCAACTTGTCTTTAAAATATTCAACTTTTTCTTTATTAAAATTTTCGTAGATTTTTTTTTCATAATTTGTAATTACACTTGAAATAGTTAATTTGAAAATAACTATGATTAATACAGAAATAATTGCAGCTTTATAAATAAATATTCTCATTTTTTAATTTTTTTATAGATCTCAATAACCACAATATTTCCTCTTCTAATACTGTCAATCTTTTTAAAATTGTCTGGTATTTGATATTTTCGAGTATATTTTGGATCACTTAAAAAGATTTTGTTGGAAATTATATAGTTACATTCATCAAAATTTTGTCCTTTTATTGATATTAAATTCCTTTCTTTTTGAGAAAGCATTTTTTTGCTCATATTTAAATTCATTAATCCTATATTACATATGGTTTTAATCTCATCATTAGCAAGTTTTGATAAAGCTTGAATATTTGAAAGTCCCCAGTAGTCTATCTCAAATTTATCGTTAGCAATCTTTTCACTTAAATAATTAAAATAAACATTTTGGAAAGGATGAAATTTTATTAAATTATATATGTTCGTAAAAAGAATTAAGATACAAAAAATAACTAAAGCTAATTTAATTTTTTTAATTTTACTAAATATTTGTAATAAGTAATATACTCCTGATGTAGAAATAATTAATAAACTAGGAAATAAAAAATATACATGTCTCCAACCAGAATATAAAGTAGAGTTATTTATAACTATTAAAAAAATAGGAATAAAGACTAGAAAAATATTAAGATATGTAAAATATTCTTTGGAATTTTTCCATAAACTAAATTCAATATTTTTTTCTGTTATTTTTAAAAACCTTTTTAAAATTCTACGAAAAAATATAGCAATTGAAAAAATTATTAAAATTACAACTCCAATAGAGTTTGAAATTGCTATCCATACAATTGAATAATGCCAAGGAAGATAATAACTATGATGAAATTTTCCCAGATAAAACACACTAGCACTCCAATTATAATTTGACATTGTTGATAAAGAATAAATAAAATTTTCTATCGGATTAACCCACAAGAAGGGCCAGAGTAAATATGTTAAAATAAAATATAGAAAAGTGATTTTTAAAAAAGATTTAATATCTGCTCTATCTTTTTTATTTTC
>CABYCK010000034.1 GCA_902517535.1 uncultured Pelagibacteraceae bacterium
TATACATTTGTACCACTGACTCAGCTCCTAATTTTGACCATCCATAATTATTCCAAGGCATCACGGGATCATTTTCTTTATAATTACCTTTTTTTCCTGGATAAACATAACTGGTAGAAAAAAAAATTATCTTTATTTTATTTCTATTACAAGATTTTACTAAATTTGATGTTCCAATAATATTTAAATCAATACTTTTATTAATATCAGTGTCGTGAACTGACATTGGTCTGGATAATCCGGCTAAATGTAAAATTATATTTGGTTTATATCTACCAATATTAAATTCTATAGATTTAGGAGATAAAATATTAAGCTGTTTTTTATTTTTAAAGAAAAATTTATAAGCACTTTTAATCTTTTTTAGTTCATTAGCAAATCTACCATTGCCACCAGTAACAAGAATTTTTTTCATTTATTTGTTTAAGATTTTTTTAAGGTATTTTGAGTATAAACAATTTCCATAAAAGTTTATTGACTCCGAAATCTTTTTTTTATCAATCCACTTATTATTAAAAGCGATTTCTTCTAAGCATGCAATCTTTAAACCTTGTCTATTTTCTAAAGCTGAAACAAATGCAGAGGTATTATAAAAGTCATCAATCGAACCGGTATCTAGCCAAGCACCTCCTCTTCCTAAAAACTCTGCCTTCAATTTATTGTTTTTTTTATATTTGTTGAGTAAATCAATTATCTCTAATTCTTTTCTTTTAGATGGTTTTAATGATTTGCTGTAATTAATGACTTTGTTATCAAAAAAATATAAACCGGTTACGGCTAAATTTGATTTAGATTTTTTTGGTTTTTCTTTTAAGGATATAACTTTTTTATTTTTATTTAGGGTTGCCACTCCATAAAGTTCTGGAAAATTAACTGGATGTAATAGAACTTTGCAACCATTAGAGAGCTTTATACATTCTTTTAATTTTTTTGTTAAACTTTGAGCATAAAAAAAGTTATCTCCCAAAATAAGTGCTATGTTATCTTTCCCAATAAACTTTTCGCCTAAAATAAATGCATCAGGTAGGCCTCTTGGGGAATTTTGTTCAATAAATTTAATTTTAATTCCAAATCTCTCACCATTAGAGAGAATTTTTCTAAATTGACTAAGCTGTCCTTTGTTAACGATAATTAAAACATCTTTAATTCCAGCTAACATTAAAACTGACAATGGATAATAGATTAAAGGTTTATCATAAATTGGTAACAATTGTTTATTTACTGCTTTTGTCAACGGACTCATTCTTGTGCCTAGTCCCCCAGCGAGTATTAATCCTTTCTTTATCATTTATTTAAACCCAGCCTTTTAAAAAAAAGTTTTCTAGAAAAGTTTTTAAAAAATTTTTTATTTTCATAGTACCAAGTAAATGTCTCATTTAATCCTTCTTTAAATTTGGTTTTCGGTTTCCATCCTAAATTTTTTTTAATTTTTGTACTGTTAAGGGAATATTTCAAGTCATGACCTGGTCTATCTTTAACAAATTTTATTTTCACTTTATTGCCAAAATTAATTTTTTTTCTTTTTACAATGTTTAATAACAATTTGGTTAAATTAAGATTGTTTATATTTACTCCTGAGCCTATATTATAACTTTCACCAATTTTACCTTTATTTAGAATAGTTAAAAGTCCCCTACAATGATCTTTAACATAGATCCATTCCCGAGAATTTATTCCTTTCCCATAAATAGGTAATTCTTTGTTATTTAGAATATTAAATATTAATGTAGGAATTAGTTTTTCAGGAAATTGACCAGGACCATAATTATTGCAACAATTCGAAATAGTTGCATTTATTCCGAAAGTTCTAACATAAGATTTTACTAAGTGATCCGCGCTTGCTTTAGAAGCTGCATAAGGTGAGCTTGGTTTGTAAGAACTAGTTTCACTAGATCGATTACCTCTTGCTAAGTCTCCATACACTTCATCAGTTGAAACATGTACCAATTTTATTTTTCTTCTATATTCTCGTATTGCTTCTAACAAATTAAAGACCCCACAAATGTTGCTTTCAATAAAACTTTTTGGTGAGTCTATTGATCTATCGACATGTGTTTCAGCAGCTAAATTAAATATAGCAAAAGGTTTTTTTAATTTAAGGATTTTAAGTAT